>JADGNZ010000003.1 GCA_017883205.1 Thermoanaerobaculia bacterium
CTCAGCACTTTCATCGATTGAATGGTGGGGGCCGTCCGCTCTTACATCCACTCGCCAGTTACCATTCTCTTACCACTCGATTCCCGGATGCCCCAAAGAACCAGGAACTGCTCTGCAACTTCTTTCTGGGGCTGATCGGCGAGGTTCGTATCTGGAACGTGAGCCGCACAGCCGGCCAGATGCTCGCGTCGATGGACAATGTGGAGCCGGCCGCATCGGGACTGGTCGCCCACTACTCCTCCTGGAGCAACCCGGCGGGACGTCACGTCGACCATTCGTAAGGGGGCAGCAAGCTGAAACAGCAACTTAGGACCAGGAACTCGTTGGTGGAGGCGGCGGGAGTTGAACCTGACAGTACTCTTTAAGATTCAGTAAGTTACTGGAATTACTCACCAGCCACAACCCCTGAAACCCCTCGAAATCCCCCCTGGAAGTACGTATTGAGTACGCAGCGAAAGGTAGGGATTCGCGAGTCCCATTTACTCCCCATGAGAGGAGGAACTCAGATGGGGGTCACGCGGCGAGAAACTATCAAAGTCTTCGGCTGTCCGGCCTTGGAGGAGTAGCGATGCAATTCTCCGAACAGCAGTACGAGGCCTATCACGATGGTCTCCATGTCTTGGGAAGCGCGCGGCATTGTGGCCGCGTAGAACCTACGTACGTTATGTCAGGTTAGAACGGTTTGACAGCGCGACGTCTAGGAACGATTACCACGACGGTCACACCCTTGACTGAGGTTCCTCCGGAACCGTTGGCAGTCAGAGTGTACGTCGTGGTTGCGGTGGGGAACACCTTCACGGAGCCGCTGCTCGAGATCAGTCCGATACCGTGATCGATCACGACGTTGTTTGCGTTCGAGGTCGACCAGACGAGCAGGCTCGAGCCCCCCTGCGAGATCGATGTCGGCTGCGCGATCAACGTCACATCTGGCGGCAATGCGACAGCGACGACGGCCTGCGCGGTTGAAGTGCCACTGGGGCCGATCGCCGTGAGCGTATAGAACGTCGTCACAGTCGGCGTGACGACGACCGATCCATTGACAGGCTGACTGCCGATGCCGTTGTCGATGCTTACCGACGTCGCTCCTGTCGTCGACCACGTAAGTGATGACGACTGTCCCGCGGCAACGGTGTCGGGGATGGCCGTAAAGACAATACTGGGCCCAGCAACCGTAACCGTCGCCTGTTGCATCAGAGTGTCGCCGAGGCCCGTCGCCGTGAGTGTGTACGTGGTCGTCATCGTCGGATGAACACTCACCGAGCCGTTGGCTGGTTGCACCTCGCCGATTCCGCTGATGGAGACTGATACCGCGTTCGTCGTCGTCCAACTCAGCGTCGACGATTGGCCAGCCGTGATCGTCGCCGGGTTGGCGGTGAAGGACGTGATGACGGGCGACGGAGGCGGGCCGGTGGATGGCAGCGAAAACTGAATCGTAACCGTGTTCTCCTCAGCGGGCTCAGCGCCAACAGACTGGGTCGCTGCATTTGCCTCGACTCGGTAACTCGTATTTGTTCGTAGGGTCAGCATCTCCTGCGTGTTGGTACCGCAGATTTCGGTCAGATATGTCAAGACCGGCGTTGTCCACAGCGCGATACTCGTGCAACCGTCATGGCGCGATCCATATCCGTTCCAATTAAACTGGTGTACCAGTCCGACAGGAATGTCGACTATCCGCGTCGTATCGCCGGTTAGCGGCACGATCCGGAACTCGCCTTGAGAGTACTGTGTGACCCCACCACCGTCCCAGCTCTTCGAATACGCGAGAACCTTGTCTGGGCCGAACGCTGAGTTGACGGAATAAGGTTCCGAGCCGAGGTGAAAATCCTTGAGTGCTGAAATGTCGATGCGGTAGTAAGGCTGGGCGAGCGCGGAGGCCGCGTTAAGGAATACGAGCACGAGGACGCCGAGCACTACCAGAAGTTGGAAATCCGGCGAGTGGACCCGGCGCCTTTGAGTCGAGGACACGATTGGTGGTACTCCACATGTTTCTGTATGGCAAGAAGCATACGCCGCTGTCTCATCTGAAACAATGGAGTAGTCAGGCGCAGCGGCGATACGAACGGGAGGTATGGGGACAGGACTTGAGGTGACGGCGGTAAATGTGAAGCATCGCACTCTCCGTTCTAAATCGAAGAGTACGTATTAGGTACACCGCCGAAACGCTGGATTCTACCGATTTGCCAAACCACGCTGGAGCAGTGGTTTAGGTCGTGAAAATCGTTGGTGGAGGCGGCGGGAGTTGAACCCGCGTCCGAGAGCAGTGAAGCCTGGCTACTACATGCTTATCTCTCCTTTGGATCTCGTCCACTTTCTGCCCGGAGAGCGGGGAATGAATGTGGACCAGCCCCCTAAGTTTTCGTCGTCTGCGCCGGGACGGTTCGCAGACGCTTAGCTCACCTTAATGACATCCGACACCGACGGCGTGAGCAACCATCGGGCGGACGCTCGTGGGTTTTTAGGCCGCGAGAGCGAGTTGGCTGTTGTTCGCAGCTACTCAGGTTGATCAGATTTACGAGGTAATCAGCTCGGCATGCAACCATGACCCCGACATGTCCCCGTCGAAGCCGGTACGCCCCCAAATTTTCAACGATCTGTGCGACAAAACCCCTTGCCTGATGGCAGCATTCCTGTATGGACACACGCGACACACGCGATTTTGAAGGCGACGCCGAGCGCAGCATGCACGAGATCGTGCGCCGCGCGCTGGAGGAAGATCTTCCCGACATCACCAGCGAAGCGATCTTCGCGCCCGGCGATCGGGGGCAGGCGCGCTTTCTCGTCAAGGCGTCCGGCGTGCTGGCCGGACTGCAATACGCGGCGGCGGTTTTCAGCGCTCTCGATCCCGAGGCAGTCTTCATCCCCACCAGGAACGACGGCGATTCGGTCGAAGCCGGGGATGTGGTGGCCGAGGTGGGGGCGTCGGTGATCGGTTTGCTGGGGGGAGAGCGGACTGTGCTCAATCTCATGCAACGCGCCTCGGGCATCGCCACCGCCACCCGTCGCTATGTCGATGCCATTCGGGGAACGGGGGCGAAGATCTACGACACGCGCAAAACGGCGCCGGGACTGCGCGCCCTCGACAAGTATGCGGTGCGCTGCGGCGGCGGCGAGAACCACCGCATCGGCCTCTACGACATGTTCCTGATCAAGAACAACCACGTGGACCGGGCCGGCTCCATCACCGCCGCTGTGGAGCGGATCCGGTCAACGTCGATGCCGCAGAAGATCATGGTCGAAGTGCGCGACACGCTGGAGCTGGACGAAGCGCTGGCTCTGCGGCCCGACTTCATCCTGCTCGACAACATGAGCGTCGCGCAGATGGCCGAGGCGGTGGCGCGGGTCGGGGGGGTGGTGCCGTTGGAAGCGTCCGGCGGGATCAACCTCGACACCGTTCGCGCGATCGCGGAGACGGGGGTCGATCGGATCTCGATCGGGGCGTTGACGCATTCGGTGACGGCGTTGGATATCGCGATGAGAATTTTGTAATTGCGGCGCGAGGGTTAAGAGAACGGTTTCACGCGGAGACGCGGAGGTCGCGGAGATGCTTTCTCCGCATCTCCGCGTCTCCGCGTGAAACCAAAGAATCGGAATTACTTGGCAAAGCTGCGATCCGGGTCAACGCACGGGGCGACTCGCAGGACAACGCGCGAAACGCAACTAACCGACAACCGACAACGCGCGCAGCGCAAAATATGGCATTGCGTTTGCGGCATAGCCCCCGATGCCCGATCCACAGCCATTCCAGGTCGCGGTCGTCGATGACGATCCGGCCATCCGGCGGCTGGTGCGCCTGCTGCTCAAGCGCGGGGGCTACCAGAGCGTCGAATTCGGCACTGGCGAAGAGGCGCGGGCGCAACTGACGACGCTGCAGTGGGATCTGGCCATCCTGGACCGGCGGCTGCCGGACATGGATGGCGTCGTGCTCTGCCAGCAGCTCAAGGCCGATCCGGCGCTGCGCAACCGCTACATCATCATGCTCACCGGCGAGGACGATCAGGAGGACAAGATCCAGGGCCTCGACCTCGGCGCCGACGACTACATCACCAAACCTTTCCAGTACCCGGAGCTCATGGCGCGCATCCGCGCCGGCAAGCGCATCGTCGATCTGCAGAAGGAGCTCGTGGAGAGCAACCGCCGTCTGGAGCAGCTCTCCATCACCGACGGCCTGACGAGACTTCACAACCATCGCTACTTTCAGGACGAGTTGCTGCGCGCCTTCGAGGAGTCGGCGCGCTACGTTCGGCCGCTCTCCCTCGCCATCGTCGATCTCGACTTCTTCAAGAAGGTCAACGACACCTACGGCCACGCCACCGGCGATGAAGTCCTCAAAACCATTTCGAAGATCTTCCAGCAGTCGATCCGCGCCACCGACCTGGCGGCGCGCTATGGCGGCGAGGAGTTCGCGCTGATGCTGCCGGAGACGACGCTGAACGATGCCATGGCCTTCGCCGAGAAGATCCGGGAGCTCGTCGAAGAGATGCGGATCGAGACGCAGGCGGGAACGATCTCCGCCACCGTCAGCGTCGGCGTGGCCACCGTGCCTCATCCCCGCATCCACTCACCGAAGGAGCTGATCGTGGCCGCCGACAAGGCGCTTTACCGGGCCAAGAAGAATGGCCGGAATCAGGTGCAGGCAGAGCGGCGCACCGACCCGAATCGAGGGCGAACGGCGAAGACTGCAATTGACAATTGACAATTGACAACTGCCCGCGCTCAGCGATCAGCGAGGCGTCGAGCAGAAGCAGGAGCGCGCTTCCCCCGATCTGATCTATCCGCCCTCGTTGTCCACTGTCAATTGTCAATTACCCAGCTCCTTCACCCTCCGGTCGACCTCCGCGCGGAGGTTGAATACGTGCTGCTGGATCTTGTCGTCGATCCCGGGCTGCACGCCGTCTTTCGCGCGAAGCTCGACCGCTTTTTCCAGCTCCGCGGCATCCGTCGAGATCCTCTGGTAGCCGTAGCTGCCGCCGGAGCCCTTCAGTTGGTGGGCGAGATACGTCAGGCGATCGAGCACGTCTGCGGACTGCTCGGCCTCCAGTTTTTCCTGGATTTCGCGCACCTTTTCGTCCGCCTCGGCGAGAAACTCGCGCTTCAGCTCATCCAGTTCCAGATCAACCATCATCGTCGGGCCCCGCCCGGCTCCTGCACGTGATATGCCGCGCGCCGGGCCGGACCGTTATGATTTCCGCGAATGACGGTCTCAACCCTCGCCGTGCCGCGTGCCGAGTTCTCGATCGAAGAGCCGTGGCTCATTCCAAAAGAGTGCGTACCTGTCACGCTACGGCGAAGCACGGACGGCGGCCGTTCGCGGCAAGCCACCTCGGTCGCCGCCTTCTACGACGACGACTTCCTGACCGTCGTGTTCGAGGCCGGCGACGACGAGATCGTGGCGACATTACTGGGACACGACGAGCCGTTGTGGCAGGAAGACGTCTTCGAAGTGTTCCTCGCGCCCGATGGGCTCACTCCCTACTTCGAGATCGAGGTCAATCCGCTCGGGACCACGTTCGACGCGCGGATCGACTCGCCGGACGGGGTGCGAGCAACGATGACTACCGACCTCGCCTGGACCTGCGACCCACTATTTACCGGGCTGCGGCGCGACGACGGCCGGGAGCTCCGGGCAGTCCTTCGAATCCCCTTCCGAGCGATGGGCCGGTCTCCAAAGCGGGGCGAGCAGTGGCGCGGAAACTTCTATCGGATCGATCGCAGCCGCACGCACGGAGACGAGTTCAGCGCCTGGCAGCCGGCGATGAAGACACCTCCCGATTTTCACGTTCCGGCCGCGTTCGGCACGCTTTTGTTCACGTGATCGAATTGCAGCTAACCTCTTGTATTACAGGGAATTCATTCGACATTTTCTGATTTGTAATCACCTCCCCCGCCGTAACGCATTAGATTGATCGTCGGCCAAGGACCCCGTTCACAACTCATGAATGTTCGGCTCTCCCATTTTCTGATTGCGGCTCTTCTTGTCGCTCCGGCAGCACTCGCCGACGACAGCAGGATATGCAATGCCTCCGCGCGCGAATGCGAGCAGGCCATCCGGCAGCTTTCGAGCGGACGCCGCTACCTCGGCGCGTCGATTCAGGAGCTCAATCCCGGAATCAGGGTCAAGGCCGTCAACGAAGACGGCCCCGCGGAGCGCGCCGACCTTCGCCCCGGCGACCGGCTGATGGCCATCAACGGCCACGGCACACGCTCGGCGAGCATCCAGGATTTCAAAAAGATTCTTTACGACGCGAAGGAGACCGGCGTGCTCTGGATCATCGTGCAGCGCGACGGCATCCTGAAAAAGATCGAAGTGCGGTTGGAGCCGTACACGAAAGCGCAGATCGACAAGATGGTGGCGCAGCATCTGGCCCAGTTCCATGCCATCGCCACGACGGCGCCGCAGCAATAATGGAGAGACATGCTCCGTGCCTTGATGGCGAAGTGGAAGGTCAGCGCCCGCGCGGGTGACGGGCCGAATCACGTCTCGGCCATCCTGATTCCGTTTCTCATCGTCACCGCCGGCCTGGCCGTCCTGGCGTGGCGCTCGTACGTGCTCTCCGAACGGATGGAGCGCGGCGTCAACACCCTGGCCATGCAGTACGCCGGTTATGCCGCGGACATCAGTGCCCGCCGCATCGATGGCGCCGTCGGCGCCGAGCTGTTCCGCGCCTCGGAGGAGTGGCAGGGAGTCGAGCGGCGCTCCCCTTCGGGTGTCGAACTGAAGAAGTGGATTCGCGACAACGACTGGATCATCTCCGCGCTCTACGTTCCGGACGCCGATCCGTCCAGCGCCATCTTCGCCATCACCCAATCGGGCGCCACACACTCCACGCGCCTGACACGCGAGTTTTACTCATCCAGCGGCACCGTGCGCTACACCTACGATCCCGATCTCCTTCTCGCCCGTGTATATCCCACACTCGCCCATCAGACGCTCGTGCAAGCCGCCGGGTTATCTCAGGAAGCACAGGTTGGGTTGATCAAGAATCCCTCGGCCATTGGCGCGGTCAAGAGCGAGCGCGGCTATGCCTTCATCGCGCCGCTGGCCGCACCTCTCTCGTCGTATGCCATCCGCGGGTTCGTCGAGACCGGCTACGGCACCTCGGGTTGGGAGAACGCCCGGCTGATCAGCCTCCTGCTCAGCGCCATCGCTCTCCTGCTCACAGCCCTCGGCCTCTTTCTGGCAATGCGCGGTCTCACGCGCGAAGCAGACACGATGAAACTACGCGGCGCGCTCGTCGCCAACGTCTCGCACGAATTGCGCACGCCGCTGTCGATGATCCGCCTCGGCGCGGAGACCCTCAAGCGCGGCGCGAACCGTCTTCCGGAGAAGCAGCGTCACGAGATCGAAGACTCGATTCTTCGCGAAGTGCTGCACCTCTCGCATCTCGTCGAGAACGTGCTCGACATCGCCCGCATCCAGAACAACAGCGCCCGGGCGCTGGCCTTTACACCGGTCTATCCGCGCGACCTGCTCACGTCGCTCGTTTCGACCTACGAGTCGTGGATCCGCAGCCGCGGCTTCGAGATCACGCTCCATATCGATGACGCCGTCGAGGAGCAGTCGTGGGATCGCGACGCCGTCTCCCGCGCCGTCCTGAACCTCATCGACAACGCCACGAAGTACGCCGGAGACAAGAACAAGCGGATCGACGTCGTGTTGCGTCAGAACACGCAGTCGATCATCATCGAAGTGCGCGACCACGGCCTCGGGATCGATGCCGAGGACCTGACGCATATCTTTGAGCCGTACTTCCGCGCCCACTTCTCCGATACGCAGACGAGACGCGGCGCAGGGCTGGGACTGACACTCGTGCAGCAGATCGTGGCATCACACGGCGGCACCATCGAAGTGGAGTCGAAACCCGGCCTCGGCTCGACCTTCCGCCTTCTTTTCCCGCGGCCTCAATCGTCGCAGACAGCATCCCCTGGCGCAGCTCGCAACACAAACGCTCTGGAAACTCTGGCCGTACAACGCTCGTAAGCACCAGCGGAGACTCGCGAATGACAAAGATTCTGGTCGTTGAGGATGAAGCCGGACTCCGGCAGGGACTCGAAATCAATCTGCGCATGGAGAACTACGAGACGGCGTTGGCGGCCGATGGCGAGGAAGCGGTGCGCATGTTTCACGCCGAATCGCCCGACTTGGTGCTGCTCGACCTGATGCTACCGAAAAAGAGCGGCTTCGAAGTCCTCGACCACATCCGCAAGTTATCTAAGATTCCGGTCATTCTTCTGACAGCCCGCGGGCAGGAGACGGACAAGGTGCGCGGCTTGCGCGGCGGCGCCGACGACTACATCACGAAGCCGTTCGGTCTTCAGGAGCTTTTCGCGCGCATCGATGCCGTCATGCGCCGCAGCGACGCCACATCCATCACCACCAAGGCCATCTGCGAAGACACGCTCATCAAGCTCGATCCGTCCACGCGCGAGGCGTCGGCCAAGGATCAGAAGCTCAAACTCTCCCCGAAAGAGTTCGATCTGCTCATGTATCTCTTCCGCAACAAGGAGCGCGTCGTGCCGCGCGATGAGCTCCTCTCGCGCGTCTGGAACTATCGCGTCGACCTGAATCTCAACAGCCGCACGGTCGACACGCACGTAACGCGCCTCCGCCGCAAACTGCAGAAAGCGGTCGGCACCAATGCCGCCGTGATCGTCGCCGTCGCCAAGATCGGGTATCGGTATCTGGGCGAGGCGACGGCAGCGTGATTGACAACCAAAGCCAACCGTCATAGCGTCACTACTCACATGCAGCCGACATTCTGTTGCCGCCGCCTTACACGTCCGTTCGAGCGAATGTAGGCGCAACCACAGCCACTTTTTAACGAATGAGACCCGGGCAGAATGCTCGGGTCTTTTGTTTTAGGAGGAATCATGCACGGGAAGATCTACAACAACATCACGGAATTGATCGGACGTACGCCGCTGGTGCGGCTCAACCGCATCGTCCCCGCCGGCGCCGCGGAAGTCATCGCCAAACTCGAGGCATTCAATCCGCTTTCGTCGGTCAAGGATCGGATCGCCATCTCCATGGTCACCGAGGCGGAGAAAGCGGGCGAGATCAAGCCGGGGGTATCGACGATCGTCGAGGCCACGAGTGGCAACACCGGCATCGGACTGGCCTTCGTGGCGGCGGCGCGCGGCTACAAGTGCACGCTGATCATGCCGGACACGATGTCGGTCGAGCGGCGGAAACTTCTTCAGGCACTCGGCGCGGAGCTGATCCTGACGCCCGGACCGAAAGGCATCAAGGAAGCGCAAAGGGTGGCCGAGGAGTACGCGGCAAAGACGGAGGGCGCGTGGCTGTCGCGGCAGTTCGACAATCCGGCAAACCTCAAGGTCCATCGTGAGACCACCGCGCAGGAGATTCTCCGCGATACGCAGGGCCGAGTGGACGCGGTCGTTGCGGGCGTCGGCACGGGCGGCACCGTGACGGGCATCGGACAGATCTTCAAGAAAGAGAGGCCGAAGACCCTCATCGTGGCGGTCGAGCCGGTCGAGTCGCAAGTACTCAAGGGCGGCACGCACAACCCGCACAAACTGCAGGGAATCGGCGCAGGAATGATCCCGGCGATCTACGACGCCAAAGTTGTCGATCGCATCGTCGACGTGACCTGGGAGGATGCGCAATCGACGGCGCGGCGGTTGTCGAAGGAAGAAGGGATCTTCGTCGGCATCTCCTCCGGCGCAATCGCCTGGGCCGCGATCGAGATCGCCAAGGAGCTCGGCGAAGGAAAACGGGTCGTCGTGGTCCTTCCCGATACCGGCGAGCGGTACCTGTCGACGGCGCTCTTCGAATACACGGATCTGGTAAATCAGCCGGCGACCACTCCACAAATGCTCGCGGATGCTGCAAAATAACAATCTGTGAAACGGTTCCTGTCACTCCTTCTTCTCATCGCGACACCGGCGCTCGCCTCGGATATCACACGAGCGTCGGTGATCGCGGCGATGAATGAATACCGCGCGCAGCATCATCTGCCGCCTCTCCGAGAAGACCTGCGCCTCGACGCCTCGGCCAACGATCGGATGAGCGACATGGAAGATCAGGGCTACTGGGCTCACGAGTCGCCCGACGGCCGTTCACCGTTCCTTTGGCTGCCTGCACACGGATACGAGATCCGCTATGCGGGCGAGAACCTCGCCTGCGGTTTCGAGACGACCGAGGTACTGGTCGAAGGTTGGATGGAATCGCCCGGCCATCGCGACAACATCCTCTCGCCGCACTTCGAGGACTGCGGCATCGCCATCATCGACGGAATGACGATGCGGCGCGGCAATGGAAAATCGATCGTCGTGATGTTCGGAACGGCGCGGACGCCCGCGATGGCAACGCGGTAACGAAGACGTTTGTATCTCCCGCAGACTCCGTGGCCCGGGTCGAATTGTCTCGCTTCTGCGTCATCCATCTCCTGAAACCGCGTCGTTTCGTCCCTTCTTGAGCGCCTGCCAGACGCAGCAGTGATGGCACCGCGATTGACTAAGGTCAGTCCACCGAACACTCGTTCCCAATCAAGCCGGCGTACCAGCCGGAGGTCTGTTTACGGCGTCACGACGAAGAAGGAGAGCTCTCTCATGAAACGAATCACGGTCGCATTCTTGTCCCTGGTCGCCGCGGTCTCACTCAGCGCGCAGTTGCGTACGAACGCGGTACGTCCTGCGCCGCCGCCTGCGCCGCCGCCTGCGGTCACGCCCGCGGCAGGCGACGCGCTCACAGGACTGACGGCAGCGCAACGCACCGCATTCGCCGACGGACTCGCTGATTTCAAATCGGTCGAAGAGGTTGCCGACGGACTCGGACCCGTCTTCAACGAGCGTTCGTGCGCGGCATGCCACACCACACCAGCCGTCGGCGGCGGAAGCACGCGCACGGTCACACGCTTCTCCCGCCGCGTGAATGGAGTCTTCGATCCACTCACGGCACTCGGCGGCTCCTTGATGCAGGATCACGCCCTCAGCCTTGCCGACGGGGTATCGCATGCGTTCACCCCGGAGTCGGTGCCTGCCATCGCCACGATCGTCGTGCAGCGCCGAACGACGCCGCTCTTTGGACTCGGCCTCGTCGACGCGACGCCCGACGCCGACTTCCTCGCGCTTGCGCAGCTCCAGGCGAGCCGCGGGGACGGAGTCGTTGGGCGGGCCAGCGTCGTCGACAACATTCGAGCGGGGATGAAAACCGTAGGGAAGTTCGGGTGGAAAGCGCAGGTACCGACGCTGTTTCAGTTCTCCGGCGACGCCTACCTCAACGAGATGGGCATCACCACCCCCGATTTTCCGAACGAAAACTGTCCGCAGGGCAATTGCGCGGAGCTATCGTTCAACCCGGCGCCCGGAATCAATGACGATGGCTCCGGTCCTGTGCTGCTGACGAACTTCATGACGCTGCTGGCCGCTCCGCCGCGGGCGGCCCAGACGCCCGATGCGTCCGCCGGCGAGGCGACGTTCGACCGTATCGGCTGCACGGCTTGCCACGTGGCGACGATGCACACTGGCGCGAATGCCAATGCAGCGCTCGACCACAAGACGTATCACCCCTACTCCGATTTCCTGCTGCACGACATGGGCTCGCTCGGCGACGATCTGGAGATGGGGAGCGCGACCGGACGCGAGATGCGTACGACGCCGCTGTGGGGGCTCCGCTTCGTGACCCGCTATCTGCACGACGGCCGCGCCACGACTCTCGATCAAGCTATCCTCGCGCACGAGGGGCAGGGCAGCGGGGCGCGCGATCGATTTGCCGCGCTGCCGGCTGCGGTCAAATCGAAGTTGATGACGTTCTTGCAATCGCTGTAACGTTTGCGAGCGGCGGCTTGGCGCGCCGCCGCTCGATTCATCTAGTACCCGTGCATCTTGAGGAGCATGTGCCACATCGCGCCGCCTCCGAGCCAGACGACGAGGATCAGAACGGCGACGACTGTGACGATGACCAGCAGCGAGTTTCGTTTTCTATTCATAGCTGAGTGCCTCACGAACGGGATGACGGGTGGCGTCCCAAGCCGGGACGAAGCTGGCGATGGCGCCGAGAATTAGGGAGACCGCGAGCCAGACGGCGAGGCCGCGAAGCTCGAAGGTGAAATCGAGACCGCTCTTGAACATCTTCGCCACGAGAAAGTCGCCAAGGCCTTTCCCGAGCGGCCATGCGACGAGCGCAGCGAGCGCCCAGCTTGCGAATCCGACGATGCTTCCTTCGGCGACGAGCATCAGCAGAATGGCGCGCGGCGTGGCGCCGATCGCGCGCATCACTCCCATCTCGCGGCGCCGCTCGAGTACGTTGAGGCTCATCGTCGTCATCAGCCCCAGCCCGCCGACGCCGCCGATCATGCTCGACATGATGATCAGCGCCACGTAGATCATCAGCATGTGCTGATCGAAGCCGAAGCGGTTGTCGCCTTTGCTCGTCATGCTGACCGCTTTGATACCGGCTCGCTCGAACCCGTCATCGAGGAGCGCTTTGACCCGATCGATCGAGGCCTGATCCGTTTTGTCGAGGATGAGCCGGACGTTGTTCGTGATGCCGGCGCGTCCTGCCTTGTTGTCGGAGAATGCACGCGGCATGTATGCCATCGGCGGAGTAAAAGGCTCGGCCACGATGCCGACAACGCGCAACGACACCGGCTCGGACGACATCGGAAACGTCACCCGATTGCCGACGCGCATTTGCGCGCTCTTTGCGGCAAGGGCCGAGTTGACGACGAGCGTGTCGTTCTCGCCCGCCTCCAGCCATCGTCCTGCGGCGAGGTTCGGCTTCAGCATCTGTGTTTCGGAGGGAAGTGCGATGACGATGAAGCGATTGTCGGAGACCGCTCCGGCGCTGATTCCCCCGTGCGTGACGCCCGCGGCATGCGGCACTTCATGACCGGCGTCAGGAACCACCCCTTCGCTGGCGATCCAACACTCGGCGCTACGAATGCCGGGCGTGCTGCGGGCGATGCGAAGCACGTCGCCAGCCGGCGCCATCCCGGCCAGACTCACCCCGAGGTCGTACGTCTTTGTCGCGAAGAGCCGGTCGAGCGTGTTGATCATCGACGCGCGAAGATTGAGCGCCGTCATGAAGAAGAGGCCACCTGCGGCAAGCGTCAGAACGGTCAGCGCCAGCCGCGCGCGGCGGCGGAAGTTGTTGCGAATCGCCAGGAGGAGCGGGCGCGTCAGCCCGCCGACGCCGCTGAGCATCCGGTCGAGTGCTGACGTGCCGAAGGTGCTTCCGGCCACACCGAAGTCGGCAAGCGCCTCACGGACAGACACGCCGCTGCCGCGCCAGACGGGGAACGCCGCAGCCAGGAGCGGCACTACCAGACCGATCGCGGCGACGAGCAGGTAGACCCAGACCGGAATTGCGAAACTCCTGATGTCGAAGTTTAGGAAGACCGCCATCGCGCGGCATAGCGCGCGGCTTCCTGCGATACCAACCGGTATCGCGATGGCGATCGCAGCCACGCCGAGGAGGATGGCCTGGCCGAAATAGATGCGGGCGATCTGCCAGCGCGTGCCGCCGATCGCTTTCATGATGCCAATCTGCCGAATCTGGGCGGCCATCAACGCGCTGAGCAGATTCACGACGATGACGCCGCTCAGGATCAGCACGAACAACCCAAAGCTGGACAGCGACAGCAGGAGCAATCCCATGATGTCGGCGTGCGGATGTTTCCCCGGCGCCGGAATATCAACACGCGTCACCGCATGTCCTCGGCTCTCGATCGTCCGCCTCACATCGGCAGTAACTTTCTCGATGTGCTGCAGGTTGAAGGCGTCGCCCGAAACGACAAGCTTCACCTGATTGAGCACGGGCTCTTCGCCGAGCTGCCCGAGCGTCGCCTGCGTGATGTAGCCGTAGACGACGTTCTCCATCCGCGCCTGCGCCTGGCCGACGTCGTGAACGCCGCCGCTGACGTAGAGCGTTCGTTCCGGTCCGTTCGTGGTGCGCACCGTGACCGAGTCGCCGATGTGGATCCGCGCGACCTGAAACGCGTCGCGCTCGATGAGGATCTCGCCCGTCGCCGGCGGCCACGCACCTTGCTCCGGATTCAACTTGCTGACGCGAATCCGTTCGAAGTCTTTCACGACGAACAGCGTCAGGTTGCGCCATCCGTGCGCCCCCCTGATCCTCCCGCTCACCGTCCGCCTTGCCTCCGCCTCGGCCACTCCGGGAGTGGCCGCGATCGCGGCCACGAGTCCTTCATCGACCGCGTCGGTGCGCAGCGTCGCCGACGCCGGATTTGTCGCCAGGTAGCCACGGTTCAACTCGCGCGTCAGGATCGCGTAGCTCGCCAGTACCGCCGCAAACCCCGAGATGCCGACGGCGATCGCGAGCACCACGAGAACCATCCGCGTGCTCTCCTGCCAGAAGTCACGCACCGCTTTCTTCCAGCGCGTCGTCATGCGCCGATCCCTGCGGCGACTGCCAGCGGCGCAGGCGCGGCTGGGAGGAGGACACCGTCCGCCAGCTCGATCGTGCGGTCGATGACGCGGGCAACGTCGCGGTCGTGCGTCGCGATGAGAACTGTCGTTCCGGCGCTGGCCATCGCGCGAAAGAGATCGAGCACGGCGCCTGCGTTGGCCGAGTCGAGATTGCCGGTCGGCTCATCAGCGAGCACGATCGGCGGATCGTTCGCCAGGGCACGTGCGATGGCGACGCGCTGCTGCTCGCCGCCGGAAAGCGACGCTGGCAACTTGTCTGCCTGCGCCGCGACGCCGAAGCGGTCGAGAAGCACCATCGCCCGCCGCCGCCGTTCGCGCGGAGGAAACGTGCCGCAAAAATCCATCGGCAGCATGACGTTCTCCGCCGCCGTCAGCGTCGGCAAAAGCTGGAAGAACTGAAAGACGAATCCGACCGTCCGCCCGCGCCACGCCGCGAGCCTGCTCTCGCCGAGGCGCTGGATCGACGCCCCGGCGATCGTGACTGTGCCGGTCGACACCGCATCGATTCCGCCGATGACATTCAAGAGCGTCGACTTCCCACTCCCGGATTTACCAACGACTGCAACGAGCTCGCCGCGCCGAACATCGAGATCGAGATTCCGCAGCGCTGTGAAGCCGCCCGCAGTCGTTTCGTAGGTCTTGGAAACGCTTCTAAGGTTGATCATGCGCGCGACATTACGCGCGCGGCCCTGAACCAACTCTGAATGGGGCGTTCAGCCAGGGTTCAGGGAAAGAAGATGGGGGACCGAACCACAGAGGCACAGAGATCACAGAAGTGAAGCTGACTCTGTGACCTCTGTGCCTTTGTGGTGAAGGGTCTTGTGAATGCCGCCATCACTGCGCGGCGCGTGCGGCCGCGAGCACGCTGGCAATCGCCGCAGTGAGCGTCTCCGACTCCATCGGCTTGGCGAGATAGGCGTCGAAACCTTCGGCGAGAACGCGCTGGCGATCGTCGGCGCCGCGGTATGCAGTTGCGGCGATTGCCGGCGTTCGGCGGCCGGAGAGCGCATTGCGGCGGCGGATCTCCGCGATCAGTCCGTATCCATCCATCTCCGGCATGGCGATGTCGGCGACGAGGATGTCCACCGGTGTCCGCTCGAACGTTGCAATCGCCTCGGCCGCTGACGAAGCGAGCATCGTCTCCGCGCCGGCGCGCGTAAGAATCACGTTCGCCAATTCGCGCGCCTCGGACTGATCGTCGACGAAGAGCACGCGAACCCCGGCCAGTTCCGCGCTTCGCTGTGAGCCGCCGTTCGCATCGGCGGCCGTGTGACGCTGATCATCGCCGGCAACTGTTCGCGGCGCCGCCGGCAATTCGACGACGAAGCGCGTGCCGCGGCCGGGGCCATCGCTGAACGCAGCAACCGTCCCGCCGTGCGCCTCCACGACGTAGCGAACGATGGCCAGCCCGAGCCCGAGTCCGCCGTGTGTGCGCGTCGTCGAAGCGTCTGCCTGCCGAAATGGCTCGAACACGTGCGCGAGAAAATCGGGCTCGATCCCCCGGCCGGTGTCGGCGACGGTCAGGCGAACCATCGACGGCGTGCTCGCCAGTTGCAGCGCCACGCTTCCACCACCCTCCGTGAATTTGATCGCGTTCGTCAGCAGGTTCCAGATGACCTGGCGAAGGCGGTTCGCGTCGCCAAGCACGATCGCCGGCGTCTTGTCGGGCGCGACGAGATGAATTCTCTTCGCTGTCGTTGCGACACGTACAGCAGTCAGTGCGTCATCGACCAGCGTCCCAATCGAGACGAGATCCTGCTGGAAATGCAGCTTGCCCGTGGTCACGCGAGAAAGATCCAGCACATCATCGATGAGTCTTGCCTGCGCGAGCGCGCTGCCGCGAATGGCCTCGATGCCGCGCTGCAATTCCTCGCCGGTAACGTCGGGCTGGCTGACGATCCCTGACCACCCGAGGATGATCGTCAGGGGTGTACTCAGCTCGTGTGAAAGGATGGCCAGGAACTCGTCCTTTGCCAGGCTGGCCTTCTGGATGTCGTCGTAAAGCCGCACGTGCTCGACCGCCATCGCGATGCGCCGCGCAACATCCTCAACCACCCGGAGGTCGCGCTCCGACAATGCCCGTCCGGAGTGGCTCATCGCCAGCGTGAGCGCGCCGATCGGCTGGCTGTCGGAAACGGCCAGAGGCACGATCAACGCCGAGCAAAAACCCATTAAGCGCGCCTCAGAACCGGAGAACAGCCTGGCTTTTCCGGTCGCGATGACGTTGTTGATGGGATCGATGATCGCTGCTGTGAGTTGATCCCCATCAATGGCTGCGAGACGCTCGCTATGCAGATCGATGAAGCAATGGTCGCCCAGCAATGGAACCATGAGCTGCGCAACCCGTGCGACCGTGGCGAGATAGTCGAGCGATGACGCGAGTACGGCGCTCGCTTCGGCCATGAATGCCGCGGTGCGCTCAGCGTACTTGCGCTCGGTGACGTCGAGCATGGCGCCGATCATCCGGATCGGAGTCCCGTCCTCAGAGCGGGCGATGTGGCCGCGATCCAGCACCTCAGTGAACGTGCCATCGGCACGCTCGAACCGGTACTCGTCGGTCCATGACGAGCCACCTTTTTCGATGATGCTGTTGATCCCGGACACGACGCGCTCGCGATCGTCAGGATGCAGATGGCTGTCCCACCACTGCAGGCGGTTGTCGATCTGGTCGGGCTCGTAACCAAACATGGCTCGGAGAGCATCGTTCCAGATGATCGTTCCGTGCTCGGCGTCCCAGTCCCAGATCACGTCGTTCGTGGCGCGGGCAACGAGCGCGTACCGCTCGTGGGCGCGCCGCACTTCATCGGATGCCTTTTCAATGCTCTTCTTTTCGGTAATGTCTTCGATGACTGCAATGGCGAAGTTCGCGCTGCCTTCATGCAGCAGCGTGACCGTCGCATGACCCCAGCGCACGCGCCCACTCTTGTGAAGAAAGCGCTTGTCAATCGAATATCGCGAACGCTTTCCTGCGATCAACTCGCGGAAGAGCGATGGCTCGGCATCGAGGTCTTCGGCATGAATGAATGCGCGCCGCGTAAGGCCGAGCACCTCATCCTTCGAATACCCGAGCATTTCGCACAGTGCCGCGTTGGCAATGACGATCCGCTCATCGGAATCGAGGACTGCGACAGCAACTCCGGCGTTCTCGAAGACGGCAGGCAGAAGACCGGCCATCGTCGGTGGGACTCCGGAGTCTTTGTCGTCGGCAGGTGCGCTCACGATTTGATTATGCACCTGCGCCGGAAATGCGGAGTGAGCGCAGGTGCCTCCAACGGCGCCGGCCTACGGTGCTGATGTGGCGTCGTAGTACCGAACGAACTCGCCGGGATTGATCAGGAACTCGCTCAGCATAGACTCTGCGAGACCTTGAAAACACCGTCAAACGAACGGCAGCGAGCGCTGCAAATCCTCCGCCGCATCGAGCGCGAGTCGGCGTATGCGTCCCTCGTTCTGCAGAACGATTCCGGTTTCGTGCGCACGCTCGTGCTTGGCGTACTTCGCTGGCGGTCACGGCTCGACTTCGTGATCGACTCATTCGCGAAGGGCGACATCGAGCCGGAGATTCGCGACATCCTCCGCATCGGTGCGTTGCAACTGCTGTTCATGAATGTTGCCTCGCACGCGGCGGTGAGTGAGACGGTAGAACTCGTCCCGCTGCGCGCGCGCGGCTTCGTCAACGCGATCCTGCGGCGGATTTCATCGAAGCCGATTCCCGAGCCGCAGGACGTGGCCACACGAACCGCGCATCCGCGATGGCTCATCGAACGCTGGACGAAGAGCTTCGGCGCTGAGCGTGCGGCGAAGATCGCCGCGGCGAATCAGAAGTTGTCGTTTCCTGACGTGATCACCGGCGCGCCACCGCCGGACGCCGCGGAGTCGGAGCTGGTCCCGGGAATGTGGAAGCTCACCGGCTCGAGCGCGGACGTCGACGGTATCGTGCTCGACGAGGGAAGCGCGATCATCGCCGGCCTCGCCGCGGCCCTCGGCGACGACGTGCTCGATCTCGCGGCAGCGCCGGGCGGCAAGTCGCAGGTGATGCGCGCTCGCGGTGCGCACGTCGTCAGCAACGACATCTCGATCACGCGTCTTCGGCCGCTCATCGGGAAGTCGCCTTCCATCGTCGTGAGCGACGGCCGGCAGCCGCCGTTCGCGCGGCAATTCCGTGTCGTCCTACTGGATGCGCCGTGCAGCGCCACCGGCACGATCCGTAAGAACCCGGAGATCAAATGGCGCCTGAAGGAGGCGGACCTCGCATCGTTTGTGTCGCTGCAACGTGAGTTGCTGGCATCGGCGCTCGATCTCGCGTCGGAGTCGGTGGTCTACGCGACCTGCTCGCTCGAACCCGAGGAGAACGATGACGTCGTTGCCGACGTGCTGCGCATCCGAACAGGTTTCGTTCGCGGCGATGTGGCTGATCTCGTGAATGAAAACGTTGCCCGTTGGGTGGAAAACGGTGTGCTGCGGCTCACGCCCGAAGCGGGGACCGACGGCTTCACCGCGCACTGGCTGCGGCGGGCATGACGAGCATCGATCACGGGCATCTTCTACGGCGCAACACGCAATGAAATCTTCGGTTCTTACTCAAAAAGGGACCCAAAAAAGGAGCGATGCGAGTATGCGAAACGCCTGCGTACGCTACTTCGTTGACAAACCAACATCCATCTCATAGATTGCAAAAAGACCTAGAAAACATCAGGGTTTCAGGCATCTGAAGAAGGAGAACGTCTATGGCAGGCAAGGGTGACGTCATCAATGAAATCGCCGAACAGGCCGGTATTTCGAAGAAAGAGGCCGCGGCCGCGTTCGACGCGTTCGTGAAGCACATCTCGGACTCATGCCAGCGCGGAGACCGTTGCGCCATTCCGGGACTCGGCAGCTTCGCCGTGTCGCAGCGGAAGGCGCGCGAGGGCCGCAATCCCCGCACAAACGAAAAGATCATGATTCCTGCGTCGAAGAACGTCCGTTTCAAAGCGGGCAAGGACCTTCGCGAAGCGGTGAATTCGAAGCGCAAGGGTAAGAAGTAAAACCTCTATCCTTCTTTGGTTCACGAAACGCCCCGCCCCGAGGCGGGGCGTTTTCATTGGAGCACGTCGTCGAGCGAGCGACACACGCGGATCACCATCGCCGCGATTTCGGGTGAGGGCTCGACGAGGTCGGGCACCATGATCACGGCCATCGCCGCCGCATGCGCGGCCCGAACGCCGGCCTCCGAGTCTTCGATCACGAGGCAACCATCCCGCGCGACGCCAAGGCGCGATGCGGCGAGCAGGAAGAGATCGGGGTAAGGCTTCGAGTGCTCGACTTCATCGCCGAACGCGAAAACGGAGAAGCGTGAGTGCAGACCGCCCAGACAGCGCGCGGCAACGGCACGAGGAGTCGATGTGGCGAGCGCTTTCGAAATCCCGCGGGCATCGAGTCGATCGAGCAGCGCGACCGCGCCGGGCTTGTGCGGGAGCGGCGCGTGCGCGAGACGTTCGTCGAAATCGCGCTGCCAACGGATTCGGAACTCACCCAGCGGCAGCGTGTCGCCGAAGCGCTCGATCAACAGGCGCTCCGCTTCGTCATTGCCGCGGCCGACGAACCGCGAATAGAAGCTGTCGTCGATCGGACAGCCCAGCTCCGCCGCCGCTGTCTGCCAAGTGACGCGGTAGAGCGGTTCGCTGTCGAGCAGCAGGCCGTCCATGTCGAAGATGACGGCGCGCGGGGTCAGGTCATCGGTCAAACGAACGCTCGCGGAACGAAGAGTCGTTCATAGAGATTGATCGCGTATCGGTCGGTCATGCCGGCGATGAAGTCGATGGCCAGCCGCTCGACCGGCTCCTCGCTCGTTGCGCTCAGGAAGTCGCCCGGGTTGGCGGTGACATGCTCGAAGAGCGCCGTGAGCGTTCGTTGTGCCTTCACAAACTCGGTGCGCACCGCGGGAGTGAGGTACATGTTCTGAAACATGAACGTCCGCAGTTCCTCGAGCGCGCCCAACGCCTCGGCAGACATCGAGATCGCTTCGTAGCCACACGCAAGCGTCGAATCGATCACGTCACGCACCATGCGATCGATCCGCTGCGCGGCTCCGTTGCCAAGCGTTTTACGGATTTCTTTCGGAATCTCGTGCTCGGTCAGAACGCCGGCGCGGATCCCGTCATCGATGTCGTGATTGACGTAAGCGATGATGTCGGAGATGCGGACGATATCGCCCTCGAGCGTGAGCGCGCGCGACTTCGCCCGCTTGCGCAACAGCTCCCCCTTTTCGCCTTTCGAATGTTTGAGGATGCCGTCGCGCACTTCGACGGTGAGGTTCAGTCCGCGCCCATCATTCTCGAGCACTTCGACGACGCGCACCGACTGACGGTAGTGATCGAACCCGCCTTTGACGAGCTTGTTCAACGCTGCCTCACCAGCATGGCCGAACGCGGAGTGCCCGAGGTCGTGGCCGAGTCCGATCGCCTCAGTCAGCACTTCGTTGAGGCGCAGCGACTTCGCGATCGTCCGTGCGATCTGGGTCACTTCCAGCACGTGCGTGAGCCGGGTTCGGTAGTGATCGCCCTCCGGCGCCAGAAAGACCTGCGTCTTGTGCTTGAGGCGTCGGAAGGCTTTGCAATGAATGATGCGGTCGCGGTCGCGCTGATAGCTGGGACGGAGATCATCCTCCGGCTCGTCGCGGTCGCGCCCGCGCGTCTCAGAACTGCGAGCCGCCTGCGCGACCATCGTGTCGCGCTCGATGTTCTCGAGCATCTCGCGGATGGTGGTCATCGTGCGCACTTTACCGCGAGCGGCCACAGGTTACGGATTCACTGCCGGACGAGACGTCCGGCAGCCGCAGGCGAGACGCCTGCACTCCTCTTGGCAGGTTCAAGATGACAGACGTAGCTCCATGAACTTTGTTCCTGCGATCGGATTGAATCGATATGGCTCGATCTCGACGAAGCCGAGGGACTCGTAGAGCGGGATGGCGGCGGTCATCGTGGGCAGCGTGTCGAGGCGCATGCTCTGGTAGCCGCGGTGCCGGGCTTTGTCGATGATGAGCTCCGCGAGCGTGCGGCCGAGGTTGCGTCCGCAAAATTCAGAGCGAATGTAGAGACGCTTCATCTCGCACGTAGTGTCGTCGAGGCGGCGCAGCGCGACGCAACCGGCGGCGCGAGCGCCTTCGTGTGCGATCAGAACGAGCTCGTAGAAGTCGCCCAGGGTATTCAGCTCGTGGTCGAGATCCTGAAACGAAAGATCGACGCCGAGGGAGGATGCGTATTCGAGAATGAGCTCGTGGACGACTTGAAGATCGTTAGCACCTTCGATCGCAATCACACTACGAGCTCGCCCCGCAGTACGGTAACTGCGTGGCCGGCCAGCTTCACGCGATCACCTACGAGCCGCACGCGCACGGCGCCGCCGCGCGGAGACGCCTGCCACGCATTCATCTCGTTCTTGCCGAGACGTTGCGCCCAGTAGGGAGTGAGGCAGGAGTGCGCCGAACCGGTCACGGGATCTTCGTCGATGCCTGACCCAGGCGCGAAAAAGCGCGAAACGAAGTCGTAGTCGCCCGCGTCCGCGCGGCTGGTGACGATGACACCGCGTACCGGCAACTGACGCAGCACGCCGTGGTCGGGCCGAAGATTGTGCACGTCTTTCTCGGATGGCAGCTCGACGATGTAGTCGAACTGATTGCGGCCGACGTACGTGGCCTGCGTGGTGCCGAGGGCATCAAGAAGTCCGGCCGGCGCAGCGATCTGTTCGTCGCGCTTGGCGGGGAAGTCGAGCTCGATGAAGTCGCCGTCCCGCGCCGCGGTCAGCACGCCGCTCTTCGTGTGAAACCGCAGCACCTCGTCGCTGCTGATGCCTTCGCTCCAAATTGCGTGCGCAGATGCCAGTGTCGCGTGGCCGCAGAGATCGACCTCGACGGTAGGCGTAAACCACCGCAGCGACCAGCCATCATCGCGAGGCCGAAGAAACGCCGTCTCGGCGAGGTTCATCTCCGCCGCGACATTCGCCATCCACCGGTCATCCCGCTCACCGTCCAGGAAACAGACGGCGGCGGGATTGCCCTTGAACGGCTCGCTGGTAAAGGCGTCAATCTGGAGGAGGCGCATTTCGTGGTCGCGCTACGAATCAGAATCCCTGAACCGCCGCCGCCTTTGCGTACATCCAGCGGACGAAGAGGAAGCCGACGATGATCACACCGGCGAGAATGCCGTCGCGAACCCACATCGACGCTCCGTAAATGGTCGGGTAGTGATTGCTGATCATCAGGAAGATCAGCGGAACCGACATGTACGTGTTCTGGCGCGAGCGCAGGCCGGCCTGACGCACGGTCTCGGCGTCGGCCGGGTTCCCATCTTTCACGCCGCGGATGATTTTCTGCTGATACGGCCAGATCACCATCCAGACGTTGAGGGCCATCATCGTGCCGAAGATTCCGCCGGAGTGGATGTAGAGCGCGCGGCCGCTGAAATGCCCGGCGGTGGCAAGGAGGCAATAGACGCCGGCGAAGAGGACCATGTTGATGATGCTGGCTACGGTGACGTTCTTGACCTTTTTCAAGATCAGGTTGTAGATCACGAACCCGACCGCCAGCGTAATCAGAACGACGGCCAGCCAGAGCCACGGATTGCCGACGTGGTCCTGATCGAACAGCACGAGCTTGGTCTGGTAGTAGACGAGGCCGAGCAGCAGGAAGCCGGTGATCCAGGTCCACGCGGCGCCCCAGCGGAACCAGAAGAGTGCGCGGGGCATCAGCTCCGGCACAACCAGTTTCTTGGTCGGCCCGTCCATCTTGCCCGCGAACGGTCCGTTGACGAAGTTGAAGAACCAAAGGTGACCGATCCACATCACGCCGGCGACGACGTGACCCCACCGGAAGATAAGTTGTAGCCAGTTGTTGATTTCGGGGTTCATATGCTCTCCTCAATCGCTGCGGTTTGGGGTAGCCTGCCGGCGATTATATGTCGCCCCATGAATTCGAGAATCGTGTTGCCATCGTCACCGGCGGTTCAACCGGGATCGGCCGCGCGACGGCGGAAATGCTTGCACTGCGCGGCGCACGCGTCGCGATCTTCGCCCGCTCGCTGAAAACGCTTCAGCAAGTGGCGACACCGCATGACGGGCGGATGTTGGCGGTCGGCGGCGACGTCAGCGATGAGTCTTCAATCGAGCGGCTGTTCGCGGAGACGGAATCACGCTTCGGCGATTGCGACGTCCTCATCAACTGCGCAGGGATGATCGATCCGAAGGCCTTGATCGTTACAGCTCCCGACGCCTGGGACAGGATGTTCGCGGTCAACGTACGAGGAACGTACCTAGCCACGCGACGGGCGTTGCCCTCGATGATCGCAAGGCGCGCCGGCGCCATCGTCAACGTCGCTTCGATCTCGGGAGTGATCGGACCGGAGAAGTTTCCAGGATTTGTGTCGTACTGCGCCAGCAAGGCGGCGGTGATCTCGATGACGGAGGCGCTTGCGGTTGAAGTCAAAGAGGTCGGTGTCCGCGTCAACAGCGTCAGCCCGGGATCGGTCGACACGAAAATGTGGGCCGCGGCCAGCGGCGGCGCGCCGGCGGCGACGACGGCGGAGGAGGTTGCCGAGGTCATCTGCTTCCTGGCCTCGGACCGGGCGCGCGCTGTGAACGGGCAGGACGTGCATGTCTACTCTTCGTGAGTTGCGGCCGACGTACGCCACGATCGATCTCGACCGCTTTGCGCACAATGTCGATGTGATCGCGCGTTTGCTGCCCGACGGTGCGCGGCTCGTGGCGGTGCTAAAGGCGGATGGTTACGGCCACGGCGCAGTCGAGCTGGCGAAGCGGCTGACGCCCGACCGCGTGGCGATGATCGCAGTATCGCTACTCGAGGAAGCGATCGAACAGCGGCGCGCTTCGATCACGTTGCCGATCCTTATGCTGGGGCCGATATCGCGCGAGCAGATTCCCATCGCGCTCGATCATGACGTGACGATCGGCGTGATCGGACCGGAGGAGCTCGAATCAGTCTGCGCTGTTGCCCGCGAGCGGGACGTCTCGATTCATCTCAAGCTCGATTCCGGCATGGGCCGGATGGGTGTAATCGAGAGCGAGTTGCCGCGAGTCATCGAGATGATCCGTGCGGCTCCGCGGCTGCGCATCGAAGGGATCTACACGCATTTTGCAAATGCAGACGATGCGAGTGATCCGTTCACCGGACAGCAGATCGCGAAGTACGATCGAATGCTGGCCGTGCTTCGAGAGAATGGAATCGATGCGCCGTGCCATCATCTCGCCAACTCCTCGGCGACCTTGCGCGGGATCGTCCGGCCTGGCGACTTCGCGCGCGTTGGAATCGCGCTTTACGGCCCACAGCGCATTGAGACCGCGGCGGGCGCGATCGAGCCGGTGCTTCGGTGGCGCACCGAGGTCATGCGGCTGAAGGAGCTGCCGCCCGGGCATGCGATCGGCTACGGCACGACATTCCGCACCTCGCGGCTGAGCCGCATTGCGACGCTTCCGGTCGGTTACGCGGACGGCTACGGCCGCCTGCTGTCGAACACTGCCGATGTTCTGGTGAGAGGAAAACGAGCTCCGGTCGTCGGGCGCGTGTCGATGGACCTCGTGACGATCGACGTGACCGACATCGATGGTGCGGCCGCAGGCGACGAGGTGATTCTGATCGGGGAGCAAGGAAACGACAGCATCACAGCCGAGGAGCTGGCGCTGAAGTCCCAGACGATCCCGTACGAAGTGTTTTGCCGCATCAGCACCCGCGTTCCCCGGCTTTATCCAGATCAGGGCGCATTTCGGGTACGCTCCCGCTTCGCCGAATGAACATCCTGGAACGGATCGGCCGCGTTTTCATCCGTCTCTTCGAAGAGACCGGCCTCTGGTTCCGAATGCTGGTCCGGACATTTGTCTGGACGTTCCGGCCGCCATTCGAGGGCGGGGAGTGGCTGCGCCAGATGGTGCGCGTCGGCGTCGACTCCATCCCCGTCGTCTTTCTGACGACGATGTTCACTGGCATGGTCATGGCGCTGCAGACATACAACGGTTTTCATCGCGTCCATGCCGAGAATTTCGTCGGGAGTGTCGTTGCGCTGGCAATGTTGCGCGAGCTATCGCCGGTGCTGGTTGCGCTGATGGTTACGGGACGCGTCGGCTCGTCGATGGCAGCCGAGATCGGGACCATGCGCGTCACCGAGCAACTCGATGCACTCGAGGCGCTGGCTACGGATCCCGTGCACTACCTCTTCGTTCCTCGCGTCATAGCCGGCATTGTCATGCTTCCGCTCCTCACGATCCTCGGCGACGCACTTGGCGTCGGCGGCGGCTACCTCGTCGGCGTGAAACTGATGGGCGCGAATCCGGTGATTTATGAGCAGAACACGTATCAGTTTCTGCAGATGAACGACGTCTGGAGCGGATTGATCAAGTCGGCCTTTTTCGGACTGATTCTCACGCTCACAGGCTGTGTGCGTGGCTATTACACGAGCGGCGGTGCGGAAGGAGTGGGGCGGGCCACGACTGCGGCGGTCGTGAGCGCATCGTTGATCATTCTGTTCACTGATTTCTTTTTGACGAAGCTGTTGTTTTGAGTTGCCGGGTTTCTCGGCAGTAACCCTCGAATATGAACGACAACACCCCCATGATCTCCCTTCAACACGTCGACAAAACGCTCGGCGGGAGGAAGGTGCTCGACGACATGTCGTTCGACGTTGGGCGTGGGGACTCGTTCGTGATCGTTGGTGGCTCGGGCGTGGGTAAGAGCGTGACAATCAAGCACATCATCGGTTTGATCAAGCCGGATCGCGGCCATGTCGTCGTCGATGGTCAGGACATCACCACGATGCGGCCGATCGACCTCAATCGATTCCGCCGGAGATTCGGCATGTCGTTTCAGGAAGGAGCGCTTTTCGACTCGATGTCGGTGTTCGAGAATATCGCCTTCCCGTTGCGGCGCCACACGAAGTTCACCGACTCGCAGATCCGCGAGCGCGTCGACGAATGCCTCGATATGGTCCACCTCGAGGGTGTGTCTTCGAAACGGCCATCCGAACTGTCCGGCGGCATGCGCCGGCGGGTCGGTTTCGCGCGCGCCATCTCGCTCAAACCGGCGATTCTGCTGTTCGACGAGCCTACAACCGGACTCGACCCTGTGATCAGCGACGTCATCGCCGACCTGATTGTAGAGATGGACCGCACGCTCAATACGACCACCGTGACGATCACGCACGACATGAAAGTGGCGTTCAAAATCGCCGACCGCGTAGCCATGCTTTACAAAGGACGGATCGTGGAGGAAGGCACGCCCGAGACCTTCCAGCAGTCGCAAAACCCAATCGTGCAGCAGTTCATTCAAGGAAGAGCGGAAGGACCACTGACCGAGTGAGTTAATTGATAATTGATAATCGACAATTGACGGTGATTCGAGACACACGAGTCGTGCCACAACTGTCACTGTTTGTTGTCAATTGTCAATTATCAATTATCAATTATCAATTATCAGAAGGAGCTTGTATGAGGCGATCTGTTCTCATTTTCGCAGCACTGTTCGTCGCGGTCGCGCTTCGTGCGGCCCCGATCACGCTGCGCGTCGATGCTACGGGCGTTCCGTCGAACGTCTATCACGCGCATCTTACGATTCCGGTGACGGCCGGGCCGCTCACACTCTATTACCCGAAATGGATTCCCGGCGAGCATGGGCCGACGGGCCCAATCAACGGGCTGACCGGGTTGCAATTCACAGCGAATGGCAAGAGCGTCACATGGCAACGTGACCTTGTCGACATGTTTGCATTGAATCTCGAAGTGCCCGCCGGCACGACGTCGCTGAACGCGGACCTCGACTACATCGCCCCCGCTCCGGGCGCAAATTTCACCGCAGGAGCATCGACCTCGCCACGGCTGGCGGTTCTGAGTTGGAACACGGTCCTGCTCTATCCGAAGGGCGCCGCCAGCGACACTCTCTCCTATTCGGCCTCGTTGCGAATCCCGTCAGGCTGGCAATACGCGACAGCTCTGGAGACGCGTGGCCATGCCGGCGACGACATCGAGTTCGAGCCTGCATCGCTCACGACGCTGGTCGATTCGCCGGTGCAGCTCGGAACGACTCTGCGCAAGATCGACATCCCGAACAAAACCGGGCTGCGCCATACGCTGAATTTGCTGTCTGAGAGTGCGGATGCGGTCCAAACGCCTGACGATTTTGCGGCTCAGTACGGCAGACTCGTCGATGAGACGTCGACGCTGTTCGGCGCGAATCACTATCGACACTACGATTGGCTCTTCACGTTGAGCGATGCCGTGGCGCACTTCGGTCTCGAGCACCACGAATCGAGCGACGACCGCGTGGCAGAGAATCGCCTGCGCGAAGACCCCAGCCGGAAATGGGTCTCCACGCTCCTGGCGCACGAGTTTGTGCACTCCTGGAACGGCAAATATCGCCGTCCAGCCGGACTGGCCACCGGTAATTATGACAAGCCGATGACTGGCGAGCTCCTCTGGGTTTACGAAGGGCTCACCGAATATCTCGGTGATCTCCTTCCGGTCCGGGCAGGAATCCTCTCGGCCGAAGATTACCGCGAGAACCTGGCGGAAACCTATGCACAGATGGCGCAACACACCGGACGCACGTGGAGACCGTTGCTCGACACGGCCGTTGCCGCACAGTTGTTGTACGAAGCGCCCGGCACGTCGAGGAACTGGCGTCGAAGCGTCGATTATTACCCCGAGGGGGAGCTGCTCTGGCTGGACGCGGACATGACGATTCGGTCGCTGACGTTCGGCAAACACTCCCTCGACGATTTCTGCCGGGCCTTCTACGGAGGAACGAGCGGACACGCCGAGCTGAAGCCCTACACGTTTGACGACCTCGTTGCCGCGCTCAACAATGTGGCGCCGAATGATTGGAGGACATTTCTGAACGAACGCCTGAGCTCGACTGCTCCGATGCCGCCGGTTGGCGGCATTGAGCAAGCCGGATGGAAGCTCGTTTACAACGACAAACCCAACACGGCGCTGCAGTTCTATGAAGGAGAGCAGAAAGGTGCCGACCTCAACGCGTCACTCGGATTCAACGTTCAGGAGAATGGATCCGTTGGCGATGTCGTGCCCGGATCGATTGCTGCTCAAAGCGGTCTCACGCCTGGAGCGCATATCGTCGCTGTCAATGGCCGAGCATTCAACATCGCGCGACTGCGAGCCATCGTGAAAGCCTCGGCGAGCTCTACAGGTCCAATCGACCTCATCGTCAGGAATGGTGATTTCTTTGTGACGGAATCGGTCGACTACCACGGCGGAGAGCGCTATCCGCATTTGGAGCGGGTGACCGGCAAGCCTGATCGGATGGAGGCGCTGACCAGGCCGTTGGTGCCAGTGGGGGCAGCGGCGAAGAAGTGAGCCGGGCAATGGACAATTGACACTGCTCCACAGAAACAGAAAGGGCGCGGTCGCCCGCGCCCTGCCGTTACTGCGTTCACCTGGGATTAGTCCTTGTGCATCTTGCGGTGATGATGTTTCTTTGGGGTTTCGGTGGGGGTCGTTGTCGTGGTTTCCGTCGGCGTCTGCTCGACGGTGCTCGATGCCATCGGCGCTGGCGTCTCGACGATGACGGGAGCCGGAGCCGGCGTCTCGACTGCAACCGGCTCGTTGCTCACGACGGTCGTGGTCGTCGACTCGACGGGCGTCTGGGTGACGACGACTTCGGATGAGGTCTTCCTGGGGATCAGGTTGACATTCGTATTGTTGCCGAGGTTGGACGCGTTGCCGTTGCCGCCAGCGGAACTGCTGGTGTATGCGCGGCCGTCGCTATCAACGGCTGCCGGGCCGGAAATCACGGCAGGAGTCGTCGATCCGCTCATCCCTTCCGCGTTACTCGGCGCAGGAGCGGTTCCGACTACCGGAGCATTGGTGTTCGCCGTTGTTGCCGCCGCCTCGGTTCGAATCTGACCATATCCCTGTGCCTGCGATGCAG
Source organism: Thermoanaerobaculia bacterium (assembly GCA_017883205.1). Lineage (GTDB taxonomy): Bacteria > Acidobacteriota > Thermoanaerobaculia > Gp7-AA8 > Gp7-AA8 > JADGNZ01. The sequence continues at coordinate 29,330 of JADGNZ010000003.1, forward strand.
CGTCGTGATGTGCACACGCGCTGAGTGCGATTGCGAGCGCGGCTGAGCCGATGCCCGCCACTACTTTCTTGAAAATCATTTCTTTTTTCATTTTTCCTGACTCCTTGCTGCCTTCAGATTGACAGCTCGTCTATTGCCTTGTCGGCAACGATCACAAGAGCAACTAGCTTGCCTACATTTGATTGACTACCATGCGCGGATGGCAGAACGCGTCTGGCAGGTCAGCGAGCTGATCCGGCAAATCAACCTGGATCTCTTTCGTTACAACGACATCAGCGTCGAGGGCGAGGCCACAAACGTCGTCCGATCGGCCGCCGGTCATCTTTATTTTTCGATCAAAGACGCCCGGGCGCAGATGCGCGTGGTCCTTTTTGCCATGAATGCGCGCTTCCTTCGTTTCCGAATCGAGAACGGATTGCAACTCGTCGTTCGCGGGCGGCTCACGCTTTACGAGCAAAAAGGTGAGTTTCAGCTCAATGCCGTGTCTGTTGAGCCCGCTGGCCTCGGCGCGCTGCAATTGGCGTTCGAGCAGCTCAAGAAGCAGCTCGCGGAAGAAGGATTGTTCGATCCAGCGCGCAAAAAGCCGATTCCGATGCTGCCACAGCGTATCGCCGTCGTCACCAGTCCCACCGGCGCGGCCATCCGCGATGTCCTGAACGTCCTCGGGCGCCGCTTCGCCGGGCTCCACGTGCAGGTTTATCCCGTGCGTGTTCAGGGGCGTGAGGCGGGACGCGAGATCGCCGCGGCAATCCGAAACCTCTCGCGTTGGCATCTGCACGACGTCGTTCTCATCTGCCGAGGAGGCGGATCGCTCGAGGATCTGTGGGCGTTCAATGAGGAGATTGTCGCCAGGGCCGTTGCCACGTGCGCGGTCCCGACCATCTCCGCAATCGGTCACGAAACCGATTTCACGATCTGCGATTTCGTTGCCGACCTTCGCGCACCCACTCCCTCCGCGGCGGCGGAGATCGTCATTCGCGCGAAAAGCGAGATCTGCTCGCAGCTCGACCACATGGCGCGGCGCGTGCGGCAGGTAGTCGAGACGCGCGTACGCAACTACCGTCACGAGCTGCGCCATCTCGCATCCTCGGATCGCCTCGGCTTGCTGCCGCGCCGGATCGCGATGCGCCGGGAGCGCCTCAACCGCAGCCGCGTCACACTGTTTCGCATGCTCGAAGCCCGCGCCCGCTCGATGCGCGCACGCCTGCTCGCCGTCAACGAGCCTCTGCTGCGCTTTCCCGCGCACATCGCACGCGAGCGCCACCGTCTGCGCGCAACCGCGGCAACGTTGGATGCCGTCTCGCCGCTGTCCGTACTCTCACGCGGGTACGCCATCGCGTTCTCGCGCACCAAACGGGGACGGCGAAAGCCGATCCTCGACTCGAACGCAGTGGCTGTCGGCGAGCCGATCGAGGTACAACTGAAAAAGGGCCGTCTCGAATGTACGGTTGACGCGAAGACGATGGGGCTTGAGACTGTATGGCCCACACCGGTCAAGGAATTGAGTAACGAGTGATGGCCCGCAAGTCCAACGAATTCGAGAAAGCCTTTCAGCAGCTCGAGACGATCGTGAAGCGTCTGGAGTCGGAGGAGATGCCGCTCGATGAGTCGCTGCAGCTCTTCGAGGAGGGGATTCGTCTCTCTCGCTTCTGTAATCAGAAGCTCGAAGAGGTCGAGAAGAAGATCGAGCTGATCCTCTCCGATGCGAAAGGACAGCCGCGCGTCGAACCGTTCGAGAGCGAGGAAGACGACGATCTGGGCGAGGCCGGGGAGGAGTGAGCGCAATCAACGAATGGCTCTCCGCAACGCGCCTGATCGTCGACCGGGTGCTGGACGCTAACCTTCCCGCGGCCGAAACCCCGCCCGCGGTCATCCACGAGGCGATGCGTTACGCCGTTCTCGGCGGCGGAAAGCGCATCCGGCCCATCCTCGGAATTGCGGCAGCGGAAGCGTGCGGAGCGCACGTCGATGATCTGCTCGTTCCCATTGCCTCGCTCGAGCTGATTCACACCTACTCGCTCGTCCACGACGATCTTCCCGCGCTCGACAACGACGATCTGCGCCGCGGCCGCAAGACCACCCACGTGGTTTTCGGTGAGGCAATGGCAATCCTGACCGGCGACGCGCTTCTGACCGAGGCGTTCGCGTGGCTGGCGCGTCCCGTGGCGGGAGTTGATGCCGGGCATCAGCTTCGCGCTGTGCGGGAAATTGCACTGGCGGTCGATTCCAAAGGCATGATCGGGGGTCAGGTCGCTGACCTCATCGCGACCGGGACGAACGAGGCCACGGCTGATCAGCTCGACTTCATCCACCGCAACAAGACCGGCAAACTGCTGACGGCTTCCGTAATCCTCGGCGGGCTGCTTGCGAACGCCGATGACGAGAAGATCGAGGCACTTCGCATCTACGGCAGAGCCATCGGCCTGGCGTTTCAAATCGTCGACGACCTCCTGGACCAGGAAGAAGATGCAACCACGCTCGGAAAGACGGCTGGCAAGGATCTGGCGCAGGGAAAGCTGACCTACCCGGCCCTCTTCGGCACGGATGCCGCACGCGCCGCCGTCGACACGCTCCTGAGCGAGGCAATCCGCAACGCTGCTATCATCGGCGGCCCGGTGAACTATCTCGCCGGGATCGCGCGTTTCATCTGCGAACGGCGATCGTGAGGCGCCGCAGCCAATGACGCTCCTCGAGACCATTAACTCGCCGCAGGACCTGCGGTCGCTCAACCGCCGGCAGCTCCACGAGCTCGCAGGCGAGATCCGCCATCGCATCATCGAGGTCGTCTCGAAGATCGGCGGTCACTTTGGCGGCAACCTCGGCATCGTCGAGTTGACGCTGGCTCTGCACTACACATTCGATACGCCGCGCGATCAGATCGTCTTCGACACCGGCCATCAAACCTACCCGCACAAGCTGATCACTGGCCGCCGCGACACATTCGAGACGATCCGCATGCACGGTGGCATCTCCGGATTCTGCAAGCGGGAGGAATCGGAGTACGACGTCTTCAACGCCGGACATGCTTCAACGTCGATCTCGGCCGCCCTCGGCATCGCGGTCGCGCGCGATATCAAGGCCGACAACTATCGCGTCGTGGCGGTCATCGGTGATGGCGCGCTCTCCGGCGGGCTGGCGCTCGAAGGACTCAATCAGGCCGGTCACCTCAAGCGCAAACTGATGATCATCCTCAACGACAACGACATGTCGATCTCCACCAACGTCGGAGCGATGTCGGGTTACCTCAACGGAATCCTCAAGGGCCAGGCGTACAACCAGGCGAAGGATCTGGCCAAGGGGATCATGGACCGCATTCCGCTCGTCGGCGGCAAGCTCCACGGCATGGCCAGCGACATGGAGCAGCTCTTCAAGCACATGATCGTGCCGGGGACGCTCTTCGAGGAGCTCGGCTTCAAGTACCTCGGTCCCTACGACGGGCACGATCTCGATTTCCTGATCGATCTCTTCGAGAAAAACAAGGACTACAACGGACCGTTGCTCGTTCACGTGATCACGAAGAAGGGCAAGGGCTACGTGCCGGCGGAGAACAAACCGATCTGGTCGCACGGCGTGACCCCTTTCGACATCGACTCAGGCGAGGTGGTGAAGTCGACCAAGGCCGGCGCGCCGAGCTACACGGCCGTTTTCGCCGACACGTTGATCGAGCTCGCCAAGCGCGATCCGAAGATCGTCGCCATCACCGCGGCTATGCCGGACGGCACAGGCCTCGACAAGTTCGCCAAGGCTCATCCGGACCGCACGTTCGACGTCGGCATCGCCGAGGAGCACGCGGTCACGTTCTGCGGCGGGATGGCCACGCAAGGCATGAAGCCGATCGCCGCAATCTACTCCACCTTCCTCCAGCGCGCCTTCGATCAGGTGTTCCACGATGTAGCCATCATGGATCTGCCGGTCGTCTTCGCGCTCGATCGGGGCGGGATCGCGGGCGCCGACGGGCCGACGCATCACGGCATCTACGACATGGCCTACCTGCGGATCTTCCCGAACATGATCTGCATGGCTCCGAAAGACGAGAACGAGCTCCGGCACATGCTGAAGACGTCGTTCGAGACTGGGCATCCGACATCACTCCGTTATCCGCGCGGCAACGGATTCGGCGTGACGATGGACGCCGAGCTTCAGTCTCTGCCGATCGGCAAAGGCGAAGTCATGCGCGAGGGAAATGCCGGAGCAATCTTTGCCATCGGCAACGAGGTGTGGCCGTCCATGCAGGCCGCGGAGATCCTGGCGAAGGAAGGAATCGAAGTCGCGGTCATCAATGCACGCTTCATCAAACCGCTCGACGACGAGCTGATCACGAAGTACTGCCAGCCGTTCTCGCGGATCATTACAGTTGAAGAAGGCTCACTCGCCGGTGGCTTCGGTTCCGCGGTGATGGAGCGCGTGCAGCAGCTCGGTATCCGTAACGTCGCCTTCCACCGCATCGGCATCCCGGACGAGTATGTCCACCACGGCGCTCAGGATGTGCTCCGCGCGCAGTACGACCTTGATGCGAATGGGATCGCCAAACGGGTGAGGGAGTTTGTGAAGAATCGGGTCAGCGAGGAGCTTGACGAAGAAGTCCGTGCCATGATCAAGAGCGGTGCGACGGATGGAGAGATCGCCGAGTTCATTTTCAAGGACGTCCCGGAAGAGGAGCTTCGGCGTCTACCGGGCTCCGATCACGTCGATGAGGTCGTATACGGTCTCAAGCCACGCGCCATGGCGAAGTGATGCGGCGGTATTTCGTCGATACGTGGTACCTGATCGCGCTGACAGATCGTTTTGACGCGAACCACCCAGTTGCGCGACGCATCGAACCGATTACTCGCGGCCGAGCGCTCGTAACGCATGAGGCGGTGTTGACTGAGTTCCTTACGTTCCTCGCCGACGCAGGCTCGATGACGCGCCAGATGGCGGTGCGTCGTGTTCGCGCGATCCTTGAACAACCGCAGTGGACTGTTGAACGTTCGAGCGATCTGTTTTCGGCCGCACTGGACTTCTACTCTCGGCGGCTCGACAAGGCGTATTCGCTTGTCGATTGCATGTCGATGGTGCTGATGAACCAGCAGAAGATCACCCACGCACTTACGAACGATCACCACTTCCGCCAGGAAGGGTTCACCGTCGTCAACGAATGAAGAAGTCGCGGCTCGACCTTGCCCTCGTCGAGCGCGGGCTCTGCGACACGCGGTCGAAGGCGCAGTCGCTGATCATGGCGCGCAGGATTCTCGTCAATGGGGAGCATGTCGACAAAGCGGGAGCGAACGTCGCGGACGACGACGAGCTGCGGATCGAAGAGCTCGAGCATCCGTGGGTCGGCCGCGGCGGGATGAAGCTGGCCCATGCTCTGCGCGAATTCGGTGTCAGCGTCGAAGGGAAGATCTGCGCAGATATCGGCGCATCGACCGGCGGGTTTACCGATGTGATGCTCAAGAGCGGCGCGGCGAAGGTTTACGCGATCGACGTCGGTTACGGGCAGCTCGATGCGTCGCTCCGCAACCATCCGCGGGTCATCAATCGGGAGAAGGTCAACGCGCGCTATCTCACCGCGGCGGACTTTGACGACGTCATCGAGTTTGTCTCGATCGACGTCTCGTTCATTCCCCTCGAGCTGATTCTTCCCGCGGTGGCGACATTTCTTCGCGGAGAGCTGATCGCGCTGATCAAGCCGCAGTTCGAGGTTGGAAAGGGCGAGGTGGGAAAAGGCGGAATCGTCCGCGACGATACGAAGCGGGCTGCCGCGGTTGAAGCGGTTGTGGCATTTGCGCGCTCGGCCGGCTTCGAGGTGAAAGGCGTGATCGAGAGTCCGATCAAAGGGGCGGAAGGAAACGTCGAGTTTCTGATGTATGCGCGGCTCGAGCCTCACGCGCGGAGCTGAAGGTACTCCTGCAGCCCCTCTTCCCACGACTCCGGCTTCACGCCGGTGAGACGTTCGTAGCGCTCGGTGGAGAGCACAGAGTACGGGGGGCGGATCGCCGGCCGCGGGAACAAGGTGCTGTCCACAGGATTCACCGCGGCGGCCGTTCCGACGATGGCTCGCGCGAAGTCGAACCAGGTGCACTCGGGCTCATCGGCGTAGTGGACGATGCCGCGGGCGTCGGGCGAGTCGTACGCCAATCTTGCCAGTCGCACGATGGCGTCAGCAAGGTGCGGCGTGTAGGTCGGACGTCCGCGCTGATCATCGACGACGCGAAGCGGGTTCGCTCCTTTGCGAACCTGTTTGCGAATCGCTTCGACGAAGTTCGGCCCGTGGACTCCGAAAAGCCAGGACGTCCGCAGAACCACGTGCTTCCGAGCGCCCATGGCAGCGTGTTCGCCGATGAGCTTCGAACGTCCGTACGCGGAAAGCGGCGCGGTCGGATCGTTAATCTCGTATGGGGTCCGCTTCGAACCATCGAATACAAAATCGGTCGAGAGTTGGACGAGCAGCGCTCCGGCGCGGTCTGCGGCGTGGGCAAGGAGCTCGACCGCCGAACCGTTAATCGCCGTTGCCAGATGCTCGTTCTGTTCCGCATCGTCGACCTTCGTGTACGCAGCGCAATTGACGATGACGTCAGGCCGCGTGTCGCGGACTGCGTCACTGACGGCGGTGCCGTCGGTGATGTCGAGCTCGCTCCGCGATAAGGCCACGACCTGCTCGCCGCGCGTTTCCAGCGCCGAACGAACGTCGTGGCCGACCATCCCGCCCGCTCCGGTGACGAGCCATCGAAGCGTCACGGGTACCTCAGCGCGCAAAGTTTCAGGCGTTCTTCTTTTCTTCGAGCGACGGTGAGGCGGCCTTCTTGTCGTCCCGCCCCTTCAGCCCGTCGCGGAAGTTGGAGATGCCTTCGCCGAGGCCCTTGCCAAGCTGCGGCAGCTTGCCGGCGCCAAAGACGACGAGGATGATGGCGAAGATGACGAGAAGCTCAGGTAATCCTAGTGTGCCGAACATGTTAGATAGCCTCCGAAGTGGTTGCCGCGGCGGCCCCTGACTCCCCGCGTTGGATACCGCAAAGTGTAGTACGAATTCTCTTTCCGATCAGGTAACAGCGCTCACGTGGTCTTGGATTTCGCGTCACAGCGCCGCTGTTACCATGCGACCCAGTGATCGATCTTACCGGACTCAATCCACAGCAACGCGAAGCCGTGACCCACGGCGAAGGACCGCTTCTCGTCCTGGCCGGCGCGGGCTCGGGCAAAACGCGTGTCATCACCTATCGGATCGCATGGCTGATCGGCGAGCTTGGTGTGCATCCGACGAACATCCTCGCGGTAACGTTTACCAACAAGGCAGCCAGCGAGATGGTAAACCGCGTCGGCCTTCTGGCTCCCAACAGCGGTGCGCGCGCCCACGGCAGCCTTTGGATCGGCACGTTCCACTCCACCTCCCTCCGCATGTTGCGCCGTCATGCCGAACGCCTCGGATACACCAAGTCCTTCGTCGTCTACGACACGTCCGACCAGCTTACGCTCGTGCGCCGCTGCATGCGCGAACTGCAGATGAACGACGAGGCCTTTCCGCCTCGTTCGATTCTGAACCGCATCTCGAGCGCCAAGAACGAGCTGATCGGCCCGGCCGAGTATGAGAAAGACACGCTCGATTTCTTCGGCTCGCGGGTGGCTGAGGTGTATCGGATGTACCAGCGGCGACTGAAAGAGTACGACGCCATGGATTTCGACGACCTCATCGGCAACTACGTTCAGCTCATCGAGAAGAACGCCGACGTCGCCGAAGAGATCCATAGCCGCTTCCAGCATCTCTTGATCGACGAATACCAGGACACCAACCGCGCACAGTACATGCTGATCAAGGCGCTGGCCGGGAAGAAGCAGAACATCGTTGCGGTCGGCGATGAAGACCAGTCGATCTACAAGTTCCGCGGCGCGGACATCAACAACATCCTCAATTTCGAGCGCGACTTTCCGGGCGCGCGAATCATCAAGCTCGAGCAGAACTACCGCTCGACCGGTAACATCCTCGGCGCCGCCACCGGCGTAGTGTCGAACAATATCGCCCGCAAGGGGAAGACCCTCTTCACGGACTCCGGCAGCGGAGAGCCGGTGCGCGTTGTGTCGTGCACCAACGAGCGCGAAGAGGCCCAGTTCGTGATCGAGAAGATCACCAACGGCCGCGGGAAGTACAAGCTCTCTGATTACGCGATTCTCTTTCGAACGAACGCGCAGTCCCGGCCGTTTGAAGAAGAGTTGCTCCGCTCGAACATCCCCTACTCCGTCGTGGGAGGCGTGAAGTTCTACGAGCGGGCTGAGATCAAGGACATCCTCTCGTTTCTCCGCCTGACGATCCGGCCGCACGACACGCCGTCGATCGAGCGCGTGATCAACGTGCCGTCGCGCGGCATCGGCGACACGACCACAAAAGCCCTGAACGATCAGGCCACAGCGCAGAACGTCACGCTGTGGACGATCATCGAAGGTGATCTCTCATTCCTGCCGGCGCGCGCTTCGAAGGCAGTCAAAGAATTTCGCGAGATCGTGCACGACCTCAATCGCGTAGCGAACAATCCGCTGCCCGAGTTGTACGACTATCTGCTTCTGCGCACGGGTTATCGGCGGATGCTGCAGGAGTCACGCGACCTGCAGGACGAATCGCGCCTGCAGAACATCGACGAAATGATGAACTCCGCACGCGAGTACTCGGAGCAGAACCCGGGCGCCTCGTTGGGCGACTACCTCGATTCGCTGACGCTGATGTCCGATCTCGACAAGTACGAGGCGCAGAAGGGCGTGACGCTGATGACGCTGCACGCTGCGAAAGGGCTCGAGTTCAAGGTCGTCTTCCTGACTGGGATGGAAGAGGGAATCCTTCCACACTCGCAGTCGAAGGATTCGAATGACGATCTCGAGGAGGAGCGCCGCCTCTGCTACGTCGGCATGACCCGGGCCCGCGAACAACTCTGGTGCGTGCACTGCCTGGAGCGCCGCCTTCACGGCCAGTTTCGCGAACAGAGCCCGTCGCCGTTCATCACGGAGATCCCGGAAGACGTGCGCGAGGAAGTGCGCATGGCCCGGGCGCGCTACGTCCCGGAAGCGCAATCGTGGCGCGAGCGGCCGATGGGTTCGTCCGATCGTTATGGCGACCGATACGGCGACCGCTACTCGAACGAAGGACGGCGCGCGCCTTCGTACGGGCGGCCTACCGCGCCGGCCCGCCCGGCTCCGGCACCGCGTCCGGCTGCGATCGCGCCCCCTGCGCAGCCGCGCAAGAGCGATTCGGTCAACGGCGTGTTGTCCTTTTTCAAAGAATCGCCCGTGCAACTCGATCCGGCAGCACTCCGGCCTGCCACGCCACAAAGCGCGCCGAGCGCGGACTTCAAACGCGCTCAGCGCGTACGCCATGAACAATTCGGCGACGGCGTAATTCTGACGATGGAAGGCTCCGGTCCCGACGCCAAGCTCACCGTCTACTTCGATCGCATCGGCTCGAAGAAGTTCATTGCCAAGTATGCAAAGCTGATTCGGATTTGATCACGCGGAGACGCGGAGACCGCGGAGGTTCAAGGTTGCGAATCGATCTCAGGGTCTTCATTGCCTCCGCGTGTGAAAACTGACATAGCATCGAAGCCATGCGCCGCAAATCGACGCTTCCGCTCGAAGGCATTCTCGTCGCCGATTTTTCGCGCGTCCTTGCCGGTCCGCTTGCCACGCAACTTCTCGCTGACTCGGGAGCACGCGTCATCAAGATCGAAGAGCCGGGAGGCGGCGACGAGACCAGGCGCTGGGGGCCTCCGTTCGTTGGCGGCGTCAGCGCGTACTTTCTGTCCGTGAATCGAGGCAAGGAATCGGTCACGCTGAATCTGAAGTCCGAGGATGGGTGGGAGGCGGCACGGCGGCTCATCGAACGCGCCGATGTCGTCATCGACAATTTCCTGCCCGTGCAGAAGCAATCTCTCCGATTTGCTCCTCGGCACATCAACCCGCGCGCGATCCATTGCACGATCGCCGGATTCGACAGCGACAGTGCCGAGGCGAATACGCCGGGCTATGACCTGCTTGCCCAGGCAGGCTCCGGGTTGATGTCGATCACCGGCGAGGAAGACGGCCCGCCGATGAAGATTGGTGTCGCGCTAGCCGACGTTCTGACCGCGCACTACGCGTTCGGAGCGATCTGTGCTGCGCTGCGCGGGCGCGAACGCACGGGCGAAGGATCGTCGCTGGAGGTATCGCTATTCGGCGCGACGATCGCCTCGCTCGTGAATGTCGCGCAGAACGTGCTCGTCACGGACCGCGAAGCGGGGCGCTACGGAAACGCGCACCCATCGATCGTGCCGTATCAGGTCTTTCACGGCAGCGACCGCTCGTTCGCGATCGGCGCAGGCACCGATCGACATTTCACGCAACTCTGCGAACGCGTGCTCCGCCGGCCGGAGCTCGCTCGCGAGGCGCGCTTCGCGACCAACGCGCACCGAGTGCAACATCGCGAGACGCTCTTGCCGTTGCTCGAGGAAGCTTTTCGCAAACGCACGGCGGCTCAGTGGGTTGCACGATGCCGGCGAGCAGGCATACCTGCCTCGCTCGTTCGCGGCGTGCGAGAGGCGCTCCGAACGCCGATAGCAAGGCCGCTCGTGGAGACGATCGAGCATCCGCAAATCGGATCGTACGATGCGGTCCGCAACCCCGTGCGCATCGATGGGCGGCGGCGCGCCATCGGCTCCGCGCCGCCATCACTCGGGCAGCACACGAATGCCGTCCTTCGCGAGCTCGGCTTCGACCGGCGCTCGATCACCGCGATGCAGAAGAGCGGCTCGATCTGAGTCAGAAAAGCATGCACAACAGAGGCGCAGAGGTCACAGAGTCAGCCGCTTCGGTCTGTGACCTCTGAGTCTCTGTGGTTCAGAATTACCATGACCGGCGGCGAAGGTCACGAGCACCGACGCGTGTCGCAACGAAGATCGATGTCGACATCGAGCCATCAAGGAATGAGGATTCGACATCCAGGATGACGATTTCGAATAAAACGATGTCATCGATGACATCCGGGATGCCGATTTCGCTTAAGAAATGTCATCGATGACTTCCAGGATGCGGATTTTAGGCAAAAAATGTCATCGATGACTTCCAGGAAGCAAAATTTGTCCAAAAAATGTCATCGATGACTAAAAATATGTCATCGATGACTTCCGCGATGCAAATTTTGCTTCGAAAATGTCATCGATGACATCCGGGATGCCGATTTCGCATCCAAAATCACGACGTTGACATCGAAAGTGCCAACGTCGAGACATCCCCATCCACATTGGCAAGCGCTGGACTTGTTGCAGTCAGTGACCTTTGCCGAGCTGATTCGTCTAAGTGATAAAGGCAACAACTCGTGGCAAGTGCAGATCCGACCGACGGATTCACCAGGACCCGACTCTGCCCATTCACCCGGACGAAGTGAACGCGAGATCTAACGTTTTGCGTACGAGAAGATCAGCAGGATGAAGCAGCCGATCATCACCACAGCCAGCACCGCGATGATGGCGACGACGGCTCGAAAATCACTTCCCTTTTTCGCCGACGGCGCGAACGCGCGAAAGGCGAAGAAGAGGCCCGTCGCACCGACGATCATGATCGTGCCGCCGACCAGCACGACGCGCAGGAGGATCTGGCGGAACTCAGGATCGATCCCGTTCACGAGGACACGACCGTTCGCACGCTCAACTCCGCGACCAGGCGGATCAGACGCCGTCCTTCCTCGTCGGCAAGCTCGTACGCCCGGCACAGCATCTCGAGATCTTCTTCATACTCATAGGCGGCAACCGTGAAACCATCAGCGAGTTGGTTCGGATCGCTCGTCGTTCCATGATTCCACGTTCCGTCCGGCTCCATCCGGTAGCGTTTCAGCCCTCGCACGCGTGTGCGGCGCGCGCCACCGACATCCATCAGCGTCAGGTGATCTTCGTCGAGGCGAACGCCATCCTTGTTCGCTTTCTGCGCAGCCAGGATCGATCCCACGAAAACCGCCATGAGATCGTGCAAACGCGATTCGGATTCTCCGACCGCCTCGGTAAACCGGATACCGGTTTGCGACAGGACATCATTACCGGAGACACGGACGATGAACGTTCGCGCCACTGCTCCGGCAAACTCGATCGGCGCGCCCTTCCACAAAAACTGTAACCGGCAGTTCAACCCACTGGTCGCAACACCGTAGTGCTCGATGAAGGCTCCGCTGATACCCAGGTCGAGAATGAGGGCATTCTGTTGATTGAACGTGCCGAGGATGGGTCGGGCCAATCGAAGGCGCTGGAAGGCTCTGCGGTCGTTTATGTGCATGGGGCCGTGGCGGAGGCAAGCATATTGCTGCATTTTGGCGAAAGCGTCCAAGGAGGATCGTGGCAGAGCGGCAAACGGAACGGCGAAGCATCTGGCGAGTAGGCCCGGACAGCACGTGGACGACTGTGATCCCCGTCGTCTTCATCATCGCGTCGCTGCTGACCCTCGTCTTCCTCCCGGTCCTCATCGGAAACCGGACGTCGCAGATGCGCGCGGAGATCACTGACGTCGCTGAGCCCTCGCGCCGTGCGGCGAACAAAATCGAGACGGATCTGTCAGCGGAGCTCGACGAGATCATCGCCTATCAGGTCACCAGCCAGCCTCAGTACGTGCGCAGATACCGAGCTCTCCTCGCAAATCAGCAGAGCAGCGACCAGCTTCTGCACCGGTTGGGACCACGCCTCGGTCCCGACGTGCGGCGCTATCTTGCCTCGCTCGAGAAGGAGAGCCGCGAGTGGCATAGCGACGTCGCGTCGAGCGAGTTCCTGGCGCGGCAGATGGTCGCAGAAGTCTTCATGTACCGCCTGTTCGAGAAGTACACATCGTACGAGGAGGCGCTTCAGGCCGCGGCCGCGCTGGAAATCTCGATCCAGGACTCGATCGATGACCGTCGATCGAAAATACGGGAGGCCGAGAAACTGAGCTCCTCGCTGACGATCATCCTCACGCTCCTCGCGCTGACATCGGCCATGCTGGTTGCGGGGCTGGGGCGGCAGATGCGGCTTCTCGCGCGCGAGGCGATGGGGCGCAGGCACGAGGCGGAGCGCGAGGCAGCGGAAGCACAGCTTGCCCGCGCCGCCTCCGAGCGCGAGGAGCGCCGCGCCGCGTTCCTGGCTGCTGCGGGGCGCGAACTGGCGACAACTCTCGATTACGAGCACGCCATCGCCACGCTGGCGAAACTCATCGTGCCGAATATCGCTGAGGTCTGCGTGATCGATCTGGCGGAGCCGGATGGTGCGCTTCGCCGCGCCGCCGTTGCTCATCGCGATCCGGAACAGGAGCGTGCTCTGATGACGCACGCCGGCCAGATTGTTCGCGAGATTCCCGGACCGCTCGCCCATGTGATTCAGGAGCGCGAGGTACGTGTCATCGGCTATCACTCCTCGCTGCTCGACTACGTGGGCGTCTCGTCAGAAGAGCAGCGGTCGCTGCTCGCAGTGCCTCTCGTGAGCCGCGGACAATTGCTCGGAATCATCCTGGCGGCGTCAGCGGAAGCAAAGCTCTTCACACCAGGAGACGCGGCACTCGCCGGCGAACTGTCCAGCCACGGCTCTCTGGCCATCGACAACGCCCGGCTCTACCTCGAGTCGCAGCAAGCGGTACGCGCGCGCGAGGAGATGCTGGCCATCGTGTCGCACGACCTGCGCAATCCACTGCACGCGGTAATGCTGTCGATTTCGATGTTGCAGACCGCCGGAAAGATCGCCGACGACGACCGCGAGCAACTTGAGATCATCGACATCTCGGCGAAACGGATGCAGCGCCTGATCGAGGATCTCCTCGACGTCACGCGCCTCGAAGGCGGCAAACAGTTGCCGATCGAGCCGGCGCCGCTTGACGTGGAGTCGCTCTTCGCTGAGACCCATGAGTTGTTCAAATCGCAGGCGGCGACGAACGCGATCACGCTGCAGTACTACATCGCTTCCGGCGTAAAGACCAGCCTCGCAGACCGGCATCGTGTGCTACAGGTGCTTTCGAATCTGATCGGCAATGCGATGAAGTTCACGCCTCCCGGCGGAATGATCACGTATCACGCCGAGCTTCACCAAGCGAACGCGGTCAAGATCACGGTCGCTGACTCCGGGCCCGGTATCCCCAAAGAAAACCTCGGCGATATCTTCAATCCATACTGGCAGGCCAAGCGCACTGCCCGCCTCGGCGCGGGACTCGGGCTGCCGATTGCCAAAGGGATCGTCGAGTCGCACGGCGGACGGATCTGGGTCGAAAGTGAGCCGGGCGCAGGTACGAAGTTTTTCTTCACACTGCCGGTAGCGCAATCGGTCGAGCCGGTCAACGCCGCGCGGTCCGAAGCCCCAGCAATCCGGTAGTTCCGCTCCGGGCTCCAGGCGCTTTAGTGCGCGAGAGCGCTCGCCTGCAACTGCGCGGAGGCCTCGTATCGATGCTGGAAGCGATTGCGGTAGGAGACCGTTCGGGCAGCGACGCGGTGAAGGTAGTCGATCGTTTCCGGGTACTCCGGAACGCCGCCGAGCCGCTCGACCGTCCCCTCGCCCGCGTTGTAAGCAGCCAGCGCGAGCCGTTCATCGCCGAATCGATCGAGCAGGTAGCGGAAGTACTTCGTCCCGGCAGCCACGTTGTTGTGCGGATCGAATGGATCGGTGCAGCCCATCAGCCGGCTCGTCTCCGGCACGATCTGCATCAAGCCCTGCGCGTTCTTGTTCGAAACGAGATGCGGACGAAAGTCGGATTCTGATTCGACGATGGCGGCGATCAGCTCGGGAGCCAGATCATTCTTCAGCGCTTCGCGATAGATGATCGAGCCGAACGGCACCTGCGTTCGGAAAAACTCTTCTTTTGCGATGCCAAGGGTCAGCGTGGTTGCGGCTTGCTCCGGCTTCAGAAATGCGTCACGCACTCTGCGCGTCGTGAAAACGGGGAAGTGGCGCTGGCTGATTGCCGCCTTGGCAAGAGCAGGCAACGAAAGGTTCATTGCCTCGGTACCGATGGCACCGAATGCGAGCGGCACAGTTACGAGCAACGCAACGCCACGCCGTTTCGCGCCACGTAGCGCGCGTCGCCAGAGCGTACGCTCGCGGCGCGCGTGACTCTGGCACGCGCAGATCTCGCGGAAGTCGCGTGCCGGTGTCCACATGTAGTCCCAGCCGATTCGCTTCTGCTCCATGAGGCATCGCGATGGCAAGAGTCGGACCACGTTCGAGGCTGCTGAAATCAAGTCGTTCATTCGTAGTGGGTTACACTTCTGGCATGTCGTTCGACCGCATCGACCGCCGGCGTTTCTTTCTACTCGCCGCGGCGCCATTGCTCGCGGCACAGAAAGCCGCGGTTCCTCACGCTCGGGAAGCGTTGCTGCAGTTGAATGGCTATGCCGTGAATGCGGAAACGCCGATCGAGCTGCTCACTGAGTACCTGACTCCGAACGAGCTTTTCTTCGTCCGCAGCCACTGGATCCCGCGCACGCCCGACCCGAAGAGGTGGAGGTTGACGATCGACGGTGAGGTCGACCGCTCGCTGCATTTTACACTTTCCGAACTGAAAAAACTCCCGCGCACGGAAGTAACCTGCGTTCTACAGTGCGCCGGCAACGGCCGCGGGCTCTACTCACCGCCCCTTCCCGGCGTGCAGTGGCGCTTCGGCGCGGCGGGCAACGCGCGATGGACTGGCGTACGCGTGCGCGATGTGCTCGACCGAGCCGGCCTCAAGGGCAGCGCGAAGCATCTGCACGCATTCGGTAGCGATGTTCCGCCGGACAAGGTGCCTCCATTTCATCGCAGCATCGAAATCGAGAAGATCCTTGCCGACGGAATCCTCGCATTCTCAATGAATGGCGAGCCGCTGCCGGTGGCGCACGGCGCGCCGCTCCGCCTCATCGTCCCCGGCTGGGCAGGCGATCATTGGATGAAATGGCTGGTCCGGCTTTCTCCTCAAGTGGAGCCGCAGAAAGGCTTCTACATGGAGACGGCGTATCGCTATCCGCTGGCTCCTGGCGCCGCGGGCGTGACGTTCAAACCCGAGGAGATGAGTCCCGTCACGGAACTGTTCGTGAAATCGAACATCACAACCGCGCCGCAACGAGCACAGGCCGGTCATGCGCAGGAAATCCGCGGGTTTGCTTTTTCGGGAGCTCCCGACATCGCCAAAGTCGAGATCAGCGACGACGACGGCGCAACGTGGCAGGACACGATCCTTGATCATCGCCATGATCCCTACGCTTGGCGGTTGTGGTCGTATCGATGGACTCCCGCGCGCCCGGGCGTGGCACGCCTTTGCGCACGCGCGACCGACAGCCGTGGAAACATCCAGCCGCGGGAGGCTGTCTGGAATCAGAGCGGATACCTTCACAATGGCTGGCACTTCGTCGACGTCGAGGTCACATCGTGAAGCGATCGATCGCGACCGTGTTCTTCGTGGCACTGGCCGGAACTTTTGCGCTCGCGGGTACCAAGCCGCGTCCGCGTTTTGACGCGAGACTCCCGGTGCTGGGGACGACGTTTCACTCGTTGCCGGCCGGTAGCGGAAAGGGTCTGGTTGAGGGAAGCTGCTTTCGATGTCACTCCGCGGACATGCTCGTGCAGCAGCGTCTGACGGAAAAGCAGTGGACGGCCGAAGTCGACAAGATGATCCGCTGGGGTGCCGTCGTGAAGGATCCGGACAAGCCGGCGATGTTGGCCTATCTGGCGAAGCACTTCGGGCCCGAGAACAAGTTCGCTCCGATCAGGACGCGGCCCTCGGGTTATTGACTTCCCCAGGTTTGACGCGGAGAGCACGGCGCAGCTCCGCGGCCTCCGCGTCTCCGCGTGAAAAGCCTCATGCCGCCAGCGCGACCTGCTGCCCCCGAAACAATGCCTCAGTCTCGGCATTGAGAAGGACCCACAGCGTGTAAACGCCGAGTGCCGTTCCGAACGGGAAACTGAGGATGTGCAGCACACCGACGATGATCGCCACAATCCGCGCCCACGGCTGCATCTTTAGCAGGCCTATTCCGGCGAACATCCCAGGCAACGAGACGACAAGGAGGAGGCACGCGATCCCGGCGCCGACCGCGCCGGTGATGAGCATCGCATCACGGTCACCCGAGATCGCTCCGCCGAACAGGACGACGCTGCCGATTCCCAGGCCGACCAGCACGATGATGGAGCTGTAGACGATGAAGCACCAGGCAAGAATGCGAACGTGATCTCTCATGATCAATCTTACGAAGTATGGCCCTCAGGGTTGCGATGGGAACATGCTACCCTTCGCTGAGGTTTCCGAAGTCTGCGTCAACGAACGCAAAAGTAGAATTCTCAACAATCCTTAACAGGGAGGCTCGGCAAGAGATGCGTCATTTTGTTACCGCAACAGCCGTGGTCGCCTTTCTCGCGACAGGTCTGGCTCACGCTCAGATGAAGTCGGCTGTCCCGCCAGGAACGAAGCCATCGACGCAGGTTACAACCGCGGTGGCCACTCCTGTGGCGGAGGCACCGCTGGAGTCCGCGCGCCGGATCACTCGCGAAGAAGCGATCAAACTCGTCAAAGAAAAGAAAGCGGTCTTTGTCGACGTCCGGTCGAAAGAGTCGTATGACCAGGCGCACATCTTAGGCGCGATCAGCATTCCGCTCGGTGACGTGATCACCCGAGTTCGCGAACTACCTCAAGGAAAGTTCATCATCACGTATTGTGCTTGACAGAACGAGCATACAAGCGCCCGTGCGGTGCTGGACCTCAATGCTCATGGAATCAAGAACACGGCTGCGCTCCTCGGCGGATGGAGCGGCTGGCAGGCAGCACAGCTCCCCGTCGAAAGCACGACCGTAACGAAAAGGTAGCGGCCACTTCGCAGGGCCCGGCGCTGGCCGGGCCCGCAACGCGGCTACTGGATTCCTTTGAAGAAGCGGTGAAACCGCGGACGGTACCAATGGTTCCGGTCGAGCGAGAACGCCACGGCCATTGCTTTTCCGACGATGCGCTGGCGCTCGATCATTCCGATGAAACGGCTGTCGTTGCTGTTGTCGCGATTGTCGCCCATCACGAAATAGCGGCCGGCCGGAACGACCAGCGGCCCGAACGAGCGCGTGGCCGGAATCTGCGGCGTGAACATCACGTCGTGCGATTTACCACCCATGGTCTCCTCGACGATGAATGAGGCGCCCTGCTCGTCATCGTCGCGCTGCGCCACCTGCTTCCAGGCCGCGGCCTGACCGTTCACCAGAAGCTGGTTCTCACGCATCTCGATTTTGTCCCCAGGCAGTGCAACGACTCGCTTCACCAGCCGGACGCCGTCAGCCGGTGAGAAGAGGACGACGATGTCGCCGCGCTTCGGATCGCTCCATTTCAGCAGCTCGATCATCGTGAACGGCACCTTTAGATCGTAGGCAAGCTTGTTCACCACGACGCGGTCGCCCTCCTCGATCGTCGGTTTCATCGATCCGGTCGGCACATCGTTCCAGTCAGCCAGGGCCGAGCGGAGAGAGCTGATGACCAGCAACATCAGGAGGAAGACGCGTGCTTCGTAGAAGACTTTTTTCTTATCCATCGGTTTTGTACGCACTTTCCTGTCGAGGCCGTCTGATCTGCGGGTTCCTGCAGGTTTGGAGATTATCGTCAGAGAGTAAAGCAACGGGCGTTTCAACGCCTCGCAGGCTTCATCGTAGTAGTGGACAGCATCACATTCCCGGAGGACATGAACGTCATGAAAAAGCTTCTCATTGCATTGGCGGTTGCGGCCATGTCGGCGATCGGCTTCGCACAGGCGCCCGCAGACGGCGTGCCCCATCGCCACGGACACCACGGCGCCTTCCGTCAGCTCGGCGCGAACCTCAATCTCACCGATGCCCAGAAACAGCAGATGAAGGACATTCGCTCCGCCGACCGCGAGAGCAACAAGCAGCTCTACACCGATTTACGCACGAAGTCGCGGGAGCTCCGCGCCCTTCGCCAGGCAAACGATCCGGGTGCGGCAGCTCTGAAAGCCGAGATCGAGTCGATGAAGCCGCAGGTCGAGGCCGCGCGCAAAGCCAGCCATCAGGCCATGCTCGCAGTGCTCACCGCTGACCAGCGCGCCCAGCTCAAGAAGGCCCGGCAGTCGCAAGGCCTTGGCGGCCGCCACGGCAACGCGATGCGCCATGCGGTAGCCTCGAAACTGAATCTGACCGACGAACAGAAGAGCCAGCTCCAACAGCTTCGTCAGGCTACGCAAGACAAGAACCAGCAACTCTTTGCCGATGCGAAGGCCAAGCGACAGGAGTTTCATTCGCTGAAGAAGGCGAACGACCCGCGCGCCGCCGAAGTGAAGGCGGAGCTCGAAGCGCTTCGCCCGCAACTCCAGGCCGCGAAACAGGAGCAGCACACAGCATTCCTCAGCATTCTCACGCCCGAGCAGCGTATGCAGCTCGAGCAGTGGAAGAGCCGGCGCGAACAGCAGCTCCGCTGACTCGGTAGTACCTCCCCCCCTCCCTCGGCGCCGCCGGAGCAATCCGGCGGCGCTTTTTTATCGCGAGTTAGTTGGGGCGTCGCTCTCGCCGGAGGCGTTTCCACCAGGACCGAAAATCACGTGCGCCGTGCACGAACGCGACGATAGCAACATGTTCGTCCTCGACGAGGTAGATGAGCCGGTAGGCGCCAATGAGCAACTCTCGGTACCGGGGCTCGCTTCGCTTTAGCTCTGGCACGATCCGCCCCCGCTCTGCGAGGTCTGAAAGGCTTTCAGCTGCGGCAACTACATCCGTCGCGAGTTGGTGCGCAGCCACGTGCGAGTCAAGTGCGATGTACTCGGACGCAGCCTCAAGCATCGCGATGGCACGTGGAGCCCACCTTATTTGTCGAGCCATTTCGCCAGGCGGCGCTTGACCTCTTCGTGCTCGACGGCGTCACCGCGATCGATCTCTTCGGTGCCTCTCCTGATGTCATCCAGAACATAGACCTCGTACTGAATGTCTTCAAGACTCGCTTCGTCCGGGAGCCGGTCGAGCAACTTTCGAACCTCGTCCTTTGCCGTGTTCATTTGCGGGCCAATGGTACCTCGGCATGCGCGGAAAACCCACCGACTACCCTAGCCCTTTTGCCCTCTCCTGCTCACGATCGACATGAATTCCTGCCTTGTTCGCTCGTCGCTTCGGAACTCGCCGCGCAGGACGTTGGTCTCCATGAACGACGACTCCTGCTCCACGCCGCGCATGACCATGCACAGATGCACGCCGCCCATCCAGACGGCGATGCCGCGCGGCTCGAGGATCCGCTCGATCGTGTCGGCCACGTCATGTGCGAGATGCTCCTGCGACTGCAGGCGGCGCATGTGAACTTCCACGATGCGCGGGATCTTCGACGCGCCGATGATCATCGCCTCCGGAATGTAGCCGACGATGAAATGTCCGAAGAACGGCAGGATATGGTGCGCGCAGAGCGTCTTGTACGTCCCGCCGATCACCACCAGGTTCTGACAACGCTCGTCCGCCGTCGAGCAGGCCTTACGAAAGAGCGTCGTCAGCTTCTTCAGGTCGGTGTAGTCGTAGCCGCTCGTCATCGTTACCAGCGACTCGGCCCAACGGCGCGGGGTGTCGCGGATGTTCTCATCCTCCATATCGACATGGAGCAGCTTGAGCGCCTCCCGGAGGTGATGCTGGAGCTGCTCGCGATCGACGGAGGCTCGCGGACGCGCCAGCAGGCGATCCTCGATGATGGCCTCAACCTCGACGGCATCAACCCTGGGTGCGACAACAAGATCGGCAGGGGTACGGTTCTTCATGGCGGCGGAAAGTGTACGTGACAAAATCCGCAACTGCGCAATTGTAGAACCGTCGGTTGACAACTGAATGAGCGTTCATTCATACTTAATCACTCTCTGCCCATCGCGGCGGAATGATTCGTGTAACAGCCCCATCCGAAGGAGTCTCAAATGGCCGAAATCAAATCACAAGGTGCCGTCGATGCGATGGATGTCGCCGAAGGTGCGCGCGAGACCGAATGGGAAAAGCCGTCCTTCGTCGGCGATCTTTTCCTCGGAAAACTCAACCTCGATCTGATTCATCCGTTCCCTGAACAACCGGACGCGGATCGCGCGGAAGCGGACGAATTCCTCGGCCGGCTGGAGCGCTTCCTCACCGAGAGCGTCGATGCCGACAAGATCGACCAGCAGGGCGAGTACGACTACTCGCTCTTCGATGGTCTCAATCAGCTCGGCGCCTGGGGCATGAAGATCCCTAAAGAATACGGCGGCCTCGGGTTCAGCGCCACGAACTACAACCGCGCCATCGGCCTCGTGGCCACGTGGTGCGGATCGACCGTGGCCTGGCTTTCGGCACACCAGTCCATAGGCGTTCCGCAGCCGCTCAAGCTTTTCGGAACCCCGGAGCAGAAGAAGAAGTACCTGCCTCGCCTCGCCAAGGGTGCGATCTCCGCATTCGCTCTGACCGAGCCGGGCGTCGGCTCCGATCCGGCCAAGATGGAGACGACCGCGGTCAAGTCGCCCGACGGCAAGGGCTGGATCATCAACGGCGAGAAACTCTGGTGCACCAACGCCACGAAGGCCGAGCTCCTCGTGGTGATGACGCGGACAGCGCCGAAGATCGTCAAAGGCAAAGAGAAGAAGCAGATCACGGCGTTCATCGTCGAGACGAACAGCCCGGGCTTCTCGATCGAGCATCGCTGCCAGTTCATGGGCTTGCGCGGGATCGGCAACGCCCTCATCAAATTCGACAACGTCTTCGTCCCGAATGAGAACCTCCTCTGGGGCGAAGGTCTCGGACTCAAGCTCGCCCTGATCACTTTGAACACCGGCCGTCTTACGATTCCCGCCGGATGCGCCGCTGCTGGACGGAAGATGGTCGACATCGCGAAGGACTGGGCGAACGAGCGCGTGCAATGGGGCGCGCCGATCGGCAAACACGAAGCGGTGGCAGCGAAGATCGCCTGGATGGCCTCGCACACATTCGCGATGGAAGCGATCGTCTGGCTGACGTCCGGTCTGGCCGATCGCGGCAACGTCGACCTTCGCCTGGAAGCGGCGATGGCGAAACTCTTCAACACCGAAGTGGCGTGGCAGATCAGCGATCACCTCGTGCAGATCCGAGGAGGGCGCGGCTACGAGACCGCACAGTCGCTCCGCGCTCGCGGCGAGAAGGCCTACCCGGTCGAGCGGATCATGCGCGACATGCGTATCAACCGCATCTTCGAAGGAACAAGCGAGATCCAGCATCTCTTCATCGCCCGTGAAGCCGTCGATCCGCACATGAAGCGCGGCTTCAAGATTCTCCAGCCCGAGACGCCGATGGGCGAGAAGCTCGGAGCGGCCGCGAAGGCTGGCCTCCATTACGCGGGATGGTACCCATCGCGCTACTTAGGCTGGTCACGTTTCCCGAAGTTTGGCGAGTTCGGCAAGCTGACGGGTCACATGGGCTACATCGAGCGAACCTCACGGCATCTTTCTCGCTCGATCTTCCACGCCATGATGCGCTTCCAGGCCAAGCTGGAGCGCAAGCAGATGGTTCTGTTCCGCATCGTCGACATTGGTACCGATCTCTTCGCCATGGCCGCAGCGGTCAGCTACGCGACGATGCTGGCCAAGAAGGGTGGCGCGGAGAAGAAGAACGCCGTCGATCTCGCTGACGTCTTCTGCCGCGAAGCCCGCATGCGCATCGACGCGAACTTCGACAACCTCTTCACCGATCACGACGATGCAGCTTACAAGCTCGTCATGCACCTGCTCAAAGGCGAGTTCGAATGGTTCAAAGGCCAGGTCGTCGACGACCCCGTCATGCCGACGCCGGAGCAGGTAGAAGAGGCGATGGCGAAGCTGGCGTAGAGATTTCCGATGTTCAATTGATCGGGGCGGCTACCGGCCGCCCCGAATCTTCCTCTCCATCGTCTGACGCTCCCTCGCTACTTTTCTCCAGCTGCGGGAAAGACCGGTGTGATGTCGACTCGCAGGATTGTACGTGAGCCGAGCGCTCTGCTATCGTCGCGCCACGTCTTTGCGAGGTTCTCTTTGATCATCGAGTGCACGAGCTGTCAGTCGCGGTACCAATACGACGAGGACCGCTTCGAGCGGAAACCGGCGAAGAAGATCAAGTGCGCGAAGTGCGGGACCATCTTCGAGATCCACAATCCCGCGTTTGCGCCGAAGCCGGCGTCGCCCGTCGGCGAATCTGCCGGTGAATCCACCGCCCTCCGGCGCTCTGAGACGCGCACCCGCGCCGTGGAAATGCAGGAGGCGACGGCGGAAGCACCGCTGCCAGAGCGCGACACCGGCCCGAAGCCGATCGTCACCCAACTTCCGCCCGGCCGGCGCATCTCTATCGCGATCCTGGCCGGCCCGGACGCAGGATCGATGTTTCGTGTCGAAAAGCCGCGCATCACCATCGGCCGCTCCGGTGCCGACCTCACCATCAACGACACCGAAGCCTCGCGTCAACACGCCGCGATCGAAGTGCGGGAAGACAGCATCACCGTCGAAGATCTCAAATCGACAAACGGCACGACGGTTAACGGCGAGAAACTCACCCAGCCCGCCGAGCTTCAGGACAAGTCGGAGTTCCAGATCGGGAGCACGACACTGATGCTGATCGTCACGGAGGAGGGGTAATTTTCGACACGTCAGGGCAAGTCTCTCCGCGACCTCCGCGTCTCCGCGTGAAACGGTTTTAGCGCTCGAGCGTGTTCAGCACAGCTTCACACAGCGCCTGAACACTCGCGTTCGCAGCCTCAACGCCAACTTCGCGCCCATGCTTGCGAACTGCCTCACTCGTCATCGGCCCGATCGACGCCAGTAGCGCACCGTCGAGTGACCGATCGCCAATCGCGGCGAAGAAATTGTCGACTGTCGAAGCGCTGGTGAACGTGACGATGTCGATGTCGTGCAGCTCATCCGAATTCGCGGCGACCGGCATCGTTCGATACGCAACTGCCAGATGCACATCCGCTCCGCGACGCCTCATCTCCTCAACAAACTCCTCCCGCCCCTCGGCAGCGCGAACAACGGCGATGCGCACACCTTTCTGATCGTCGTCAAAAAGCGGGATCAGTGCGGAGGACATGAACTTTTCCGGCACGAGGTCGGGGGCGAGGCCGCGCGTGCGGAGAGCAGCCGCGGTGCTCTCGCCGACGCAGGCCACGCGCGTGCCCGCGAGCGCGCGAACGTCGCGGCCTTTCGCGAAGAGGCGCTCGAAGAAGGCGGCCACTCCGTTCGACGACGTGAAGACGAGCCAGTCGAAACGCTCGTCGATGCTGCGATCGAGTGATTCGAACGACTCCGGCGGCGCGATGGTGATCGTCGGAAACTCGATGACGGTCGCGCCCGCCTCCTGAAAGAGCCGCTTGAGGTCCGAGGCTTGCTCGCGGGCGCGCGTGACGACAATCCGCTTGCCGAACAACGGCTTCGTTTCGAACCAGTTGATCGCGTCATGCATCTTTACGACGTCGCCGACGACGATCAGCGCGGGCGTGGGCAGCTTCGCGGCAGCAATCTTCGCTTCGATCGTCAAAAGCGTTCCGGCGACAGTGCGCTGTTCGGGTGTAGTCGCTTTCGAGATCACGGCGATGGGCCGATCGGGCGTCACGCCGTGCTCGATCAGTTTCGAAACGATCGTGCCGAGGTTGCCGAAGCCCATCATGAAAACGATGGTGCCGTCGAGTTGGGCGAGCGCATCCCACTTGATGCCGGTCGAGCTGTCGGATTCGTGACCGGTGACGAGCGTGAGCGACGTCGCGAACGAACGGTGCGTGACCGGGATACCGGCGTAGGCGGGTCCTGCGACGGACGACGAAATGCCCGGCACGATCTCGAATGCCACACCCGCCGCCACCAACTCCTCGGCCTCCTCGCCGCCGCGCCCGAAGACGAACGGATCGCCGCCTTTGAGCCGCACGACCTTCTTCCCCTTTTTCGCTTCATCGATGAGGAGCTGATTGATCTGATCCTGCGGCAGCGTATGCGCCGCGGCGCGCTTGCCGACGTAAACAACCTCGGCGGTCTGCGAGACGCGTGACGCAATTTCCCGCGAGACGAGCGCGTCGATGGCGATGAAATCGGCGGAGCCGATGAGCTCCGCGGCTCTAAGCGTCAAGAGCGCGGGATCGCCGGGACCAGCGCCGACAAGGAAGACTTTACCGGTCATGAGCGAAACTCCGTAACGCGATCGCGCTCTATCTTGAGACTTTGGCCAGAACCTCTAATCGAGCGCCTTCTCCCCCCGCGCCTTTTGCGGGGGGAGAAGGTGCCGAAGGCGGATGAGGGGGGATTTGAATAGGATGAGCACGGGCAATCGAGCGCGGCACTGAGGTTGTTCAAGACTTGAAGTGACGATGTCCCGTCGAGTGCCCCCTCATCCGGCCTTCGGCCACCTTCTCCCCCGCTGAAAAGCGCGGGGGAGAAGGCGCTCGATTGAAGTGTGATGCGGAGGGAGATTATACGTTTGGTCGCGTTCATCCCAACGCTCCCACCAATTCCATTGCGCCCTCGGCCACCAGCGCACGATAGACGTCATCGACGACCGAATCGGGATCGTTGCCGTTTCGCGATACCCGGATGGCGCGGTCACCTTCGAGCTCGCCGAAGAAGGCGCGGATCGTGATTGAGTGATTATCCTGCGTTGCATGCACGGCACAGGCGGAGTAGCAGTCGAGCAGTGTGCCGAACTTCTGCAGTACGCCGCGCTCGCATCGCGCCGCAACGGCGGTTGCCGGGTGATCGATCGAGGCGGCGATGTCCCGAGTTGAGCCCTCGCGCAGCGTCTCGATGGCGACGATTCCCTGGCCGCAGGCGGGGAGCATCTCCTCGGTCGAAAAGTAGGACGTGATCTCGCTTGAGCGCCCGAGGCGTGTCAGGCCGGCGCTGGCGAGGATGGCGCCGTCGTAGAGACCCGCGCGCAGCTTGTTGATGCGCGTGTCGACGTTGCCGCGGATGTCTTCGATGTGCAGGCGGGGATAGAGCGTTCGAATCTGCGAGCGCCGGCGCGGAGCACTCGTTCCGATCACCGCACCATCCGGCAACGCAGCGATTGGCTTGCCTTCGATGTTCACCCAGGCGTCGCGCGGATCGGCACGTTCGAGAAAGCCGGCCAGGAGGAACTCGTCAGGAATGATCGAGGGAACATCTTTCAGGCTGTGGACGGCCACTTCGATCGCGCCGCGCAGAAGCGCTTCTTCAAGCTCCTTCACCCACAGTCCCTTGCCGCCGATTGCTGCGAGCGGCACGTCCTGCCGTTTGTCGGCGGTCGTTTTGAAGATAACGATTTCCGTTCGGTAGCCCTGCTCCGACAGTTTGTTCGCGACCTCATTTGACTGCCAGAGCGCAAGCTGGCTGCCGCGGGTGCCGATGCGTACGAGGCGGGTCATTGATGATTCATCGCAATCCGAAAATCTTCCGGATCGTCTTCCGCAGCGTCTCGCGCTCGGCGGGCTCCTCAGCTTCTTTGAGTTGCAGGATCGGGTAGTGAAGGATCTTGTTCACCATCTGTGTGGAGAGCTGCTCGATAGCGGCGCGCTGCTCCGGGCTCATCGGGCCAATCTTCCGAAGACACTTCTCGAGCTCCGCCGTGCGGATGTCCTCGAGTCGATGCTGTAGCTCGACGATCGTCGGCACGGCATCCTGCGCCACGAGGCGGCGGCGGAACACGTCTACTTCACGATCGACGATCTGCTCGGCCTCACCTGCCTTCTGCATGCGGATCTCGCGATTGGCGTCGGCGACGTTCTGCAGGTCGTCGATGTTGTAGAGATACGCACCGTCGATCGATGAGATGGCCGGCTCGATGTTGCGAGGCACGCAGAGGTCGACGAGGAAGAGGTTGCGCTTTCGGCGCGCCGCCAGGGCACGCTCGACATGGCTGCTCTCGATCACGAAATGCGGCGCCGCCGTCGACGCGATGACGATGTCGCACGTCGCCAGATACGGCTCGATGCCATCGAACTTCACCGCCTGGCCGTGAAAGCGCTCGGCCAGCTCGACGGCGCGGTCGTGCGAGCGGTTGGCGACGAAGATCTGTTCCAGACCGAACGACGAGAGATGCTCCGCCGTCAGCTCGCCGATTTCACCAGCGCCAACGAGCAGGACCTGCAGACCCTGCAGATTGCCGAAGATCTTCTTCGCCAGCTCGACCGCGGCGTACGGCACGGAGACAGCAAGCTCGCCAATGCCGGTGTCGGTACGAACCCTCTTCGCGACGCGCATCGTCTGATCGAAGACCTGGGAAAGGATCGAATCGAGCGAGCCACACTCGCGGCTGGCCATGAACGCGGCGCGCACCTGCCCGCCGATCTGCGGTTCGCCGACGATCATCGAGTCGAGGCCGGAGGCGACGCGGAAGAGATGCTTGAGCACGTCTCCGTGCCGGAGGATGTAGATGTGCTTTTCGAGCTCCGCGCGGTCGGTTCCTGCGCGTTGCGTCAGCCAATTCACGATCGGCTCGATGACGTCTTCGCCGGTTGCTGAGACGATGGCCTCCACGCGATTGCAAGTGGAGAGAACGGCCACGCCGTCGATGCCGTCAACTGCGCGCAACGCTTCGAGCGCCGGCACCATCTGCGACGTCGCCACGCTGAGCCGCTCCCGCACGTCGACCGCTGCAGTGCGATGGTTCACGCCGACGGCGATCAGGGGCATGGGACCTCCGCGGAGTACGTGCGTAGGAGGTCGGGAGTCGGGAGCCGGAGCGCGGTTTGTCTCCGACCCCCGACTCCCGACTCCCGACACCCCTTACACATGATGTATCCCCAGAATCGCTACGACGATGGCTACGAACGCGCAGGCGCCGATCACCGCGGTGCGGCGCGTGCGGTAGGTGTCGTTCACATACGCCTGCAGCACGATTGCGAAAAGCACCCAGGCCGCCGCGGCAGCAACCTGTTTGACGCGGACGTCCATCAGCTCGGCCGATGTTTTATACGACCAGAGGATCCCCGCCAGGATGCCGAGGGTGTAGACGCTGAAACCGATGGCGAGCGCGCGGTAGCTGAGGGTCTTGCAAACGCTGAGGCTGGGAATCCAATCCCACAGTGCGCCGCGCTGCTTCGACTTCAAGGCCCGGTCCTGCGCCCAGGCCAGGGCGCCAAAGGCCAGTCCGATCAGCAGACCGGCCACGCCAATCGTGGTCAGGAGAATGTGCGCGATGAAGAGACGCGACACGGCAGCCGCGCTCCGCACGAACGGCTCATGCACGACCGCGGAGACGGTCAGCAGCATGAGCACGAGCGGATAGACGAAGAATGCCGCGGCATGAACGCGGTAGCGGATGAAGAGCGCCAGCTCGATGGCGAAGAGGACCCAAGCCATGAATCCGGCGGCCTCGGGCAGGTTCGTCAGCGGCGGATGATGCGTCCGAATGCAAATCGTGCTGATCCACACCGTATGCGCCACAAAGCCCGCGATCATGATGCCGAGGGCGACGTGTTGCGGACGCTTCTCGCGGGTGAACAGGGTCACGAGCGCCATCACGGTTCCGGCGGCGTAAAGCGCAAGTGCGGCGTAGAGAGTGAAGTTGGGGCTCATGTCAGCTCGGCGTCAGCTTCTTGCAATAGACGACTTTATCGTCAGCGAGACGGTAGAAATCCTTGATCCGGGAGATCTCGTCATAACCACTGCGTTCATAGAACCGGACCGTTGGTGCGTAGCTTTCCTTCGAAGACGTTTCGATCAGGAGCATGCGCCCGCGCTGCCGCCGGACCTCATTCTCGACGAAACGCAGGAGGAGTTGCCCGATTCCCTGGCCCTGCCGCTTCGGATCGACGGCGATCCAGTAGAGGTCGAAAACACCGTCGGTGTGCGGCGTCGGACCGTAGCAGACATAGCCCTGCACCATTCGCTTCGGGCCCGTGGCAGGCTCCTCGAGGACGTGAACGATGTATTCGGCCTGAGCCGGATCGTCGTTGGCTTTGTCGACCAGCTCCATGGCGTCGCGCACTTCGACGTCGGTGAAGCGCGCAGTCGCGATCAGGATCTCCAGGATGCGGCCGCGGTCGCGCAACTCGGCAGGGCGGATTTTCATGAGCGCTATCGTGCGGCGGTCATGGCCATCATAAGCGCGTTCCATTTGGTCTCGGCGATTCACGGCAGGTCTCGTTCCTGACTGGAGACATTACGAAACCGCAGAGAAACGAAACGTCGGCGCGATCACGACGCAATGTAACGCCGGTCACAAAGCGGCGGTGTTCAGCGTCAGCTCACCTTGGCCGGCTTCAATCCAATGGCCGCGTACGCTTCGAAAAGATGCAGAAGGTCGCGCGGTACCCACGCCGTGATCATCATGGCCCGGTCGGTGACGCGCTGCTCATACACCTCGGCGACATCGTGCAGCTTAGCGATCACCCGCGCATCGTTGTGAGGGATCTCGAGCTGGATGACTTCGCCGTTTTCGAGCTCACGCTCCCGGATGATGTCGATGAGCCGTTCGATGTTGCGGCCGGTGAGGGCGGAGACGCTGGCGGCATTCTTTCGGCGGAGCTCGAACATGTCGGTGCGATCGGCCTTGTTGTAGACCTCGATCACGCGATCCATGACCACGCCAAGCTCGCGCAGAACCGCCTCGCCGACCGCGCGCTGGTCCTCGAACTGCGGATGGCTCGAGTCGATGACGTGCAGCACGAGATCGGCAGCAACCGCTTCTTCCATCGTCGAGCGGAATGACGCGACAAGATGATGCGGCAGCTTGCGAATGAAACCGACTGTGTCGATGACGACTGTCTCGCGCGGCATGTCGAACGCGGCCCGCGCCGATTTGGCGTCGAGCGTCGCGAACAGCTTGTCAGCCGCATCTGCGGAGCCGCTGGTGAGCCGGTTGAAGAGCGTCGACTTCCCCGCATTCGTGTAGCCGACGAGGGCAACGGAGAAGACGGCGTTGCGCGATTTGCGCTGCGTCTCGCGCGTCCGCTCAATTTTCTCGAGCTCTTCCTTCAGCCGGGCGATGCGGTTGCGAATGATTCGCCGGTCGAGCTCGAGCTGCGTTTCGCCGACGCCTCGGGTTCCGATGCCGCCGGCCTGCCGTTCGAGGTGCGTCCATGCACGCGTCAGTCGCGGCAGCATGTACTCGAGCTGCGCTAGCTCCACCTGGGTGCGCGCCTCGCGGCTGCGGGCGCGGCCGGCGAAGATGTCGAGAATCAGTCCGCTGCGATCGATGACCTTGACCTCGGTGATCTTCTCCAGGTTGCGCACCTGCGCGGGCGAGAGATCGTCGTCGAAAACGATGAGCGTGGCACCGCTGCGCTGGACGAGTGCCTTGATCTGCTCGGCTTTACCGCTGCCGACGTACGTGGCCGGATCAGGCCGCGGCCGCTTGGCGAAAACGCGGTCGACAACGGTGCCACCGGCTGTCTCGATCAGTTTTTCCAGCTCGGCGAGATGCTCTTCTGCGACGCTGCGGGTCAGGTCAGGAAGGATCAGAGCGACTGCGATTACGTTTTCGGGCACGTTGCGTTGAGAGGGGAATGATACAGGAGTTCTGCGAAGCCATAGTCACGGACGCTGCTCTTCATCGCCGATTACCTGGTTCGTCAAGCCTCAGGAACGTCGAAAGACATCGATGTCGGGTGTCGTCTCCGCCGAGGCGTCGATCTCCATAGCGACGTGAAGAACCTCGACATCAATATGGATAAGGAAACTGCGATGTTTCAAGAACTGGACAGCGGTGCTTAGAATCCGGACGATCGATGTGCGTAATCACAATTTGGACATCGCTATTCAAAATCAAGACATCAGCGACAACTGCTGGACGGTGATGTTAGGAATCTGGACATCTTTGTTGGAAATCTGATCACAACTTTTGATGGCCGAGTCAAATCTTTTGATGGCGGCATCAAATGTTTTGATGACCGAGTCAAATCTTCTGATGACGGGATCAAATGTTTTGATGGCGGAGTCAAATCTTTTGATGGCGGAGTCAAATCTTTTGATGACGGGATCAAATGTTTTGATGACCGAGTCAAATCTTTTGATGACGGGATCAAGTGTTTTGATGACCGAGTCAAATCTTTTGATGGCGGCATCAAATGTTTTGATGGCCGAGTCAAGTCTTTTGATGGCGGCATCAAATGTTTTGATGACCGAGTCAAATCTTTTGATGACCGGATCAAATGTTTTGATGACGGAGTCAAATCCTTTGATGCCTGGATCAAATGTTTTGATGGCCGAGTCAAATGTTTTGATGGCCGAATCAAAACTTGTGAGTCGAGGGCGCTGATTCTGGGAAGTATCGTGGCAAAATTTGCCGAATGCATCGATCTGCTACATCTGGGTCCATCTGCGGATCAATCAGGTGTGCAGGTATCTCGTCGCAAATGAAAAAGGCGCCGTTCTCGCGGCGCCTTTTTCGATGCTGGAAGCTGGTTACTGGTGCTTGTCGAAGAACGTCCACTGCGCGACCGGGAACCCGGCTTTGAGCTGCTGCGCCTGCATGTAGCCGTCGATCGCGGCGACGATGGAGACGAGCCCGGATACCGTGCCGCAGGTGAAGAAGAGGCCGACGACCCAGGCGATGACCGCCACGATCCCCTTCATCTTCTGTCCGATCATGAAGTAGCCGAGGCAGCCGGCCACGACGAGATTCAGCACGGCGATGAGCACCGGGTCCTTTGGTGGATTCTGCGGATAGACGATGTCGCCTCCGCCAGGAGCCGCAGGTGGTGTGCTGCCGCTCGAAGGCGGCGGTGGAGGTGGTGGTGGAGTGTAGGAACCGGAACCGCCTGGTGTATCCATCGGAATCTCCTTTGACTACATCTTCTCGGCCATGTCAGTAACGACCGGAATGCGGAAACGCTGCCCGCCTGTACCTTTGACGATGCACATCACGCGGACCACGAGGAAGCCGATCCACACGACGCAATTCACAACACTCATCCCGCATCCTAGCGCAGCAAACATGCGTGCCAAGACGAAGCCGGCGATCGTGAGGACGATCCAGCAGACGATTTCGGCGCCGAGGAGTGCCAGGCCATTCTTGGCGTGCCACTGAACCTCGGGGTCATCTTTCTTCGTCAGCAGAGGAATCAGCGCAAGGATCCAGAGGTACGACAGGACGATCATGATGGTCCTGTCTCCGCCGGGCGCGGCAGCACCTGGGGGCGGAGGCGGAGGCGGAGGTGTGTAGCTTCCACCCGGCGGTGGCGGTGGCGGCGTATACGAAGACGGTGTCTCGCTCATTGCTTCTCCTTCAGTGCAAGTTGATCGGTTCGGGGCGATTCTAACGGCTTTCGGCGAGCGCGGTTAAACGTTTTTCCGCTGCCAGCAGAGGAAACACGCATAGTGCGATCGAGAGTGTGACCGCAGTCACGACCGGAAGCAGATCGACCGCCATGGATTCGCTCTCGATGCCAAAAAGGCGCCAGAAGAAGTAGCGCATGACCGGCTTGGCCATCAACGTCATGATGCTGCCGACGTAGGCCAGCGCCGCCGCCATGTAGGCGAAGCCGCCCAGCGAGAGGCCCACCTGCAGCGGATTCTCCGCCCCGAAGTCGGGCGAGAGCGACCCGAGACCGACTCCCATGCTGACCAGCGTCACGCCGAGCATCGACGCTCCGAACAGCGTGAACGTCCAGACTATGCGGTTGGCATCGAGCAGGATGTCGGCGAAGATGGTGAGGAGCAGCGATAGGATCGTGAGCGGTGCGGCGTAGACGATCACCTTCACGATGAGCAGCCGCCGGTACGACACCGGCGCGCTCTGCAGCATCCAGAATGCCTTTCCTTCCGACGAAATCGACGGATAGGCAAAGCGGAGGCAGATCGCCGCGACAACGAAACCGGCCATGCCGAGGTTGGCGTAGGCGACGATGGTGGCGCGGGCGTCGCCGCTGAGCGGCAGCATGCGGATGTTGTAGAGGTAGAGAAACATCAGC
Organism: Thermoanaerobaculia bacterium; assembly: GCA_017883205.1. Lineage (GTDB taxonomy): Bacteria > Acidobacteriota > Thermoanaerobaculia > Gp7-AA8 > Gp7-AA8 > JADGNZ01. The sequence continues at coordinate 62,081 of JADGNZ010000003.1, forward strand.
GCCAGCATCAGAAAGAGTTGCGACCATTGCGCGACGTCGCGCGTCAGCGTGCGCACTTCCTTGCCGATCATGGCGCGCGTCGGTGCCGAGAACGGCGCGAGAAGGATGTCGGCCGCCCGCGTCATGCCACCCGCGCCGAGCGCTGCAGGTGCCATACTCTCGCGGGCGCGCACGAACGCCGTGAAGTAGATCCGCCTTGCCACGAGAACGAAGATCGCGAAGAGTGCGAGCGCGGTTACGCCGATCTTTGGCGGCAGGATCGATGCAGGCCGCCCTTCCGCCATCGCCACCATGACGTCGGCGAGGGCCGTTCCCGGATAGCGGTCGAGCGATGGCAACTCGACGGAGCGGAGCACGCGCGTAACGTCGTCCGTGTTGATGCTGGCGAACAGCCGCTCAGGACGGCTCATACGGAAGGCCACGACGGCAACAGTGAGAACGATGATGGCGATCGTGGCGACGATCTGGCTGACGCGCTGCACCGGAAAGAAGCGCACCAGGACGATGATCATCAGCGCGCCGAGCGTCACAGGAATCGCCAGCAAGAGCCCCAGATTCACGAGCACGATCGGGTAGAGCCGAGCCGGCGTGTTGTAGCGGAGCGCAAAGGCGACGAACATCGGCGCGATGAAGACGTAGACGATCGTTGCGCTCTGCGCGAAGGTCTTTCCCCATCGCTGCACGACGATGCGCGTCTTCGACAGCGGCGCGGCGTGGAAGGTGTCGAGATCGAGATCGCTGAAGAACGCGCCGATCGCCGCCGTCATCGAGGACGAAAACAGCATGACCACGGCCGTGAGAAACACGAGCGACAGGAGATTGCGCAGCAGGCCAAGCGCAAGAAAAGGCGACTCCTGCTCAACCTTCGCCATCGTGGCAAAGAGCCGCCGGAAAAGCGCAAAGTCGCCGTACAAAAACGCTGCAAAGAGCACCGACACGATCGAGGTACGGGTGATCGTCGCCGCGTTGAACGGACGGAGTTTGGCGAGCGTGATGCGTAGCGGCCAAAGCATGCGCTGGGGAGGTTACGCGGTTTGGGGGCGGCGGGGTTGCTCGGTCGAAAAAGAATGCACCACAGAGACACTGAGGACACAGAGTTGAAGCCCTTCTCTGCGACCTCCGCGTCTCTGTGGTGCAAAGGGTTCGGTGGCGTCACGATTCGCGGTCGCAAGCGGGGGAACTTTTTTCGGAGCGAAAGTTGTGCCCGGCTAATCGCCTGACAACACTGTCTCCTCAGGCACGTCCGTAAGGCTCTCGAACTCGATGCGGTAGCCGTCCGGATCGGAGAGAGACGTACACCACATTCCGTTTCCGACGAAGGGACGCGACGCCTGAAGGCCGCGCGAGATGACGTCGCGGTAGATTGCCAGAGCATCGCGACACTGGAAGCAGATCGAGACGCCGACGCCCACCTTCGTCTCAGGCACCCAGGAATCGTGCCCTTCCTTGCGAAACTCTTGAAGCATCAGCGCAGCGCCGCCAAGCTCGAGCCAGCACCACCGCAGCTTCCCCTCGTCAATCCACTTCTTCGTCATCACGAAGCCGACGCCGTCGACGTAGAACCGCAGAGACGCCTCCATGTCCGATACGCGGAAGAAGGGAACAACTTGGGTGACGTTGGGCTCGGATGGCTTGGTCGAGCTCATCTCAATTCTCCCGCGAACTTCTGTCAGAGCCTTACCCCGTCGTCGTCACCCGACCGTCTCCGGCTCGTACGCCAGCGACGGTGCGAGCCAGCGTTCGACCAGCGGCAGCGGCATGTCTTTGCGAGCGTGGTAGTCGGCGACCTGATCGCGGCCTATGCGGCCGACTGAGAAGTACTTCGAGTCCGGGTGCGCGAAGTAGAGACCGCTCACGGAGGCAGCCGGCGTCATGGCGAAGTTCTCGGTCAGCTCGATGCCGGCGCGTCCGGCGTCGAGCAGCGCGAAGAGCGTCGCTTTCTCCGTATGGTCGGGCGAGGCCGGATATCCCGGTGCGGGACGGATGCCGCGGTACTTTTCGGCGATGAGATCCTCGCTTGAGAGATCTTCATTCGGCGCGTACCACTCCGCTCTCGTCTCTTTGTGCAGCATCTCGGCGAGCGCCTCGGCAAGGCGATCTGCCAAGGCCTTGGTCATGATGGCGTTGTAGTCGTCGTGGTCTTTTTCGAAACGTTCCACGACCTCGTGCACTCCAATTCCGGCCGTGACCGCGAAGCCGCCGATGTAATCGATGATGCTGCTCTCTTTAGGGGCGATGAAATCGGCCAGCGCGTAATTGCGTCCGGTGTTCGTCTCCTGTTGCTGCCGAAGCGTGTGGAAGCGCGCGATGACATCGCTGCGCGACTCGTCGCCGTACACCTCGATATCGTCGCCCACCGAATTGGCGGGCCAGAAGCCGTAAGCGGCGCGGGCATGAATTAGACGGTTGTCGATGATCTCGCGGAGCAGCTTGCGGCCGTCGTCATAGAGCTCTTTCGCCCGAGGCTCGTCGAGGATCTGCGGAAAACGCCCGCGAAGTTCCCAGGCGGCGAAGAACGGATTCCAGTCGATGAACGGCTCGATGCGCTCGAGCGGGACGTCGTCGAGAACGCGCACGCCGAGGAATGGCGGGCGATCGGGCGAGAACGAAAGCGCCGGCTTGCGGCGGCGCGCCGCTTCGATCGACAGGATCTTGACCTCGCTCTGTCGTTTGGCCTGCGCTTCGCGGAGGTGCTCGTATTCGGTGTGACGCTCGCGCACGAACTCGTCGCGGCGATCGGAAAGAAGCGTGCTGACCACGCCGACGGCGCGTGAGGCATCGAGCACATGGACCGTCGCGTGCGAATAGCGGGGAGCGATTTTGACGGCCGTGTGCAGCTTCGATGTCGTCGCGCCGCCGATCAGCATCGGCAGCGTGAAGTTGCGCCGCTCCATCTCACGCGCCACGTGCACCATCTCGTCGAGCGATGGCGTGATGAGGCCGGAGAGGCCGATGATGTCGACGTTCTGCGCGATGGCGGTGTCGAGGATTTTGTCCGCGGAAACCATCACGCCGAGGTCGATGACCTCGTAGTTGTTGCATCCGAGTACGACGCCGACGATGTTTTTGCCAATGTCGTGAACATCGCCCTTCACTGTCGCTATCAGCACCTTGCCGCGCTGCGAGAGGTCGCCCGCTTTCGCCTTCTCCGCTTCCATGAACGGGAGCAGATAGGCCACCGCCTTCTTCATCACGCGCGCGCTTTTCACGACTTGGGGAAGAAACATCTTGCCCGCGCCGAAGAGGTTTCCGACGATATTCATACCGTCCATCAGCGGCCCTTCGATGATCGAGAGAGCGCTCGGATAGGTTTGCCGCGCCTCTTCGAGGTCTTCGTCGAGATGCTCGATGATTCCTTTGACGAGCGAGTGCGAGAGCCTTTCTTCGACGCTGCCGCTGCGCCAGGCCTCTTCCTCTCTTGCCGTTGCCGGCCCCTGTTTCACGTTGTCCGCATATGCAAGCAGGCGTTCGGTCGCATCAGGACGACGGTTGAGGAGCACGTCTTCGACCAGCGCAAGCAGCTCGGGAGGAATCTCTTCGTAAATTGCGAGCTGCCCGGCGTTGACGATTCCCATCGTCAGGCCCGCTTTGATGGCGTGATAAAGAAACGCCGCGTGCATCGCCTCGCGCACGGCCTTGTTGCCGCGGAACGAGAACGAGACGTTGCTGATGCCGCCCGAAAAACTGACGAGGGGGAAACGCTCGTGCAGTTGCCGGACCGCTTCGATGAAGCCGACACCGTAGTTGTTGTGCTCTTCGATTCCGGTGGCCACCGTGAGGACGTTGGGATCGAAGATGATGTCGGTGGGATCGAAGCCGGCATCATCGACGAGGATCTGGTAGGCGCGTGAGCAGATGGCGACTTTGCGCTCGATCGAGCCGGCCTGCCCCTGCTCGTCGAAAGCCATCACGATTGCGGCGGCGCCGAAACGGCGGATGATGCGCGCCTGCTCGCGGAACTTGTCTTCGCCCTCTTTTAACGAGATCGAGTTGACGACCGACTTGCCCTGTGTGCATTTGAGGCCGGCCTCGAGCACCGTCCACTTCGACGAGTCGATCATGATCGGGACGCGGGCGATATCGGGCTCCGAGGCGACGAGGTGAAGAAACTCGGTCATCACCTTCTCGGAGTCGAGCAGGCCTTCGTCCATGTTGACGTCGAGGATGTTGGCGCCGCCGTCGATCTGTTGTTTCGCGATCGCCAGCGCCGGCTCCAGATCGCCCGCCTTCACGATCTGTGCGAACTTCGGCGAGCCGGTGACGTTCGTGCGCTCGCCAACCATGATGAACTGCGACCCCTCGCCGCCGTCGTTGCGTACCGTGAGCGCTTCGAGCCCGCTGAGCCGCAGATGCTTCTCGACCTGCGGCGGCACGCGCGGTGGAAACATCTTTACCGCATCGACAATGGCGCGTATGAAGTCGGGCGTCGTTCCGCAGCAGCCGCCGACGATGTTGATCCAGTTGTTGCCTGCGTATTCGTGCAGCAGCGCCGCCATCTCCTCGGGCGTCTGATCGTACTCACCGAGCGCATTCGGCAGGCCGGCGTTCGGATAACAACTGATGTAGACCGGCGCGATGCCGGCCAGCTCTTCGATGTGTGGCCGCATCTCGGCGGCCCCGAGCGCGCAGTTGATGCCGGCGGCGAGAAGGTTGGCGTGCGAGATCGAGTTCCAGCACGCTTCCACGGTCTGGCCTGACAGCGTGCGGCCCGACGCGTCGGTGATCGTGATCGAGGCGATGATCGGAAGGCGGACGCCGGTGTCGGCGAAGTACTTCTCGATCGCGAAAAGCGCTGCCTTGATGTTGAGCGTATCGAAGGTCGTCTCCGGCATCAGGATGTCGGCGCCGCCGTCCACCAGACCGCGTGTCTGTTCGTAGTAGGCATCGACCAGCTCATCGAACGTGACTCCACGAAATGCAGGATTGTTCACATCGGGCGAGAGCGAGGCCGTGCGGTTCGTTGGGCCGAGGGAGCCGGCGACGAAGCGGGGGTGCTCGGGAGTTGCGTACGCGTCGCACGCCTTTCGCGCGAGCCCGGCCGCGGCCTTGTTGATGTCGTAGGAGTACTCGACGAGGTCGTAATCTGCGAGCGAGATCGCCTGCGCGTTGAACGTGTTGGTCTCGATGATGTCGGCGCCGGCCTCGAGGTATTGCCTGTGGATCGATTCGACGACGTCGGGGCGCGTCAGACAGAGGATGTCGTTGGCTCCTCGGAGGTCGCGCGGATGCGCAGCAAACTGCACACCGCGGAAGGCCGCTTCGTCGAGCCGGTAACGCTGGATCATCGTCCCCATCGCGCCATCCAACACGAGGATGCGGCGATCGAGCAGCTCACGAAGTTCAGCAGTACGGTCCGGTTGCGCCATCGATTCTCCCGAAAACAAAAAGCCCCGCGGAAATTGCGGGGCTGAAAATCGGCGTCGGAACGCGGACCACTGCCGGCTCTTTAGCTTTTTTTAACCTGGTTGCAAGCAGCCCCGCAAATCAGTCCAGGAAGTCGGAGGGTACGGCAGGCGGCGGAAGGTTGTCAAACGGCGCTGCCGCCTCTCGCCACGAGCTACGAAACCAAGCTCTCATTTCCCTGCTGGTGCTCCCGAATCGCGAGCGTTCCATCGATCAGATGAAAATCGCCACGCTGCCGGATGAACGGCAGGAGGAGCATTTTCCCGACCGTCACGTCCGACGGATCAGAGTAGGCGGGGACGCCGATCGTGATCTCCGGCTGCGGAACGTTGAGCAGAATCGTCCGATGCAGATAGTCCCACCACGAGAGCAGACTCGACCAGTTGCTGTTCGTCTCGTTCAGCCGGTCGGAGTGATGGATGCCGTGCATGCGCGGTGTAACGATCAGCCGCACGAGCACCCGCTCGACGCGGAGCGGCACACGCACGTTTCCATGGTGGAAGAGGATTGAGCCGAAAAGGATCGTCTGCCATAGCCACAACGTGTGCGGATCAACCCCGATGAGCACCATCTGCGCAGCGCGCACCGGAATCGAGAGCGCCAGCTCCCCGAAGTGAAAGCGCAGCGCGGTGGAAATATCGAGATCGCGATCGATATGGTGCACGAGATGGAACCGCCAGAAGAACGGGATGCGATGACTCGCCCAGTGCCACCACCAGAGGGTGTAGTCGAGCAGAATGATCGCCACGATCGTCTCGATCCAGCGCGGCCACTCCACTGCCTGCAGGAGACCGATTCGCTCCCGCACGATCCACGACGCCACCGGCCGGAGAAGCGGCGCTTGAAGGAGCGTCATCATCGCAAGGGATACGCCGCCCACCGATAGATTGCGCGCCACTCGGCGCGGTTTCGGTTCGACGGTTCGGCGTAACGGTGCGACGCGCTCCGCGAAGAGCATGAGGGCCAACGTCAGCAGGATGACGGTCGCTGTGATGATGAAAGGTGATGTGGCCGTGGGGGAGCGGACCTGCTCCAGAAGACTGATTCAGGCGGTACACATGCGAGCAGCTTATCCGCTCCGAAGATTCTCGGCGAAACGTTGAAGATGGCAAAGACAATCACAGAGACGCAGAGGACACTGAGGTCTCTGTGATCTTTGTGCCTCGGTGGTGACCGGTTTTCAAATTTGGCTCATGCTATCTTCGAAGCGTTATGTCCACCGTTACCGAGCTTCCGATTGCCCACACCGATCCGATCAACGCCCGGATCCTCGCCATCTCCGAAGACCGCATCCAGGGGTTCGTTCGCGATCCCATTGGAGTGATCGCCGAACAGTCAGGCGTCGACGCGGAGACCGTGATCGACCGCGTCCGGGCCATGCTGCGCGCCGGCACGATCCGCCGCGTGCGCCAGACGCTCATGGCCACGAACCTGGCCGAAGGTGCGCTGGTGGCCTGGCAGTACCCGGAGAAAAAGCTGGATGCGGCGTTCGACTACATGGTCAAGGACGATCCCTTCTCCGGCCACGTGGTGATCCGCTCGACGGACGCGGCCACCCCCGGATCGAATTACCGGCTCTGGACTACGGTGAAAGTGCCACAGGGATATTCGATCGAAAAGCATTGCGCGATGATCGGACGCCTCACCGGTGCCGAACACTTCCGGGTGATGCCCGCTAACCGTATCTTCGCCCTCGGCGTCGGTCACGTCCGGCGCAAGGGGATGGAGCCAGGAAGCAAAGCGGATGTTCCGGCTGAAGCAAAGGACACGACGAAGGTCATGCTCAGCGAGCTCGATTGGCGCGTGATGACCGCGCTGAAGCGTGAGGTCGAGCCGGACGAATTCGTCCGCGATCTTTGGCGTGCGCGTGCCGCCGAGGCGGGAGTGCCGCTGGAAACGTTTTACGAGGTGGCGGAGTCGCTGAACGCACGCAAAGTCGTCGGCCGCTTCTCCACCTTTCTCGAACACGTCAAGCCGCTGCAGACAGGAGAACGCGTCACGCGGTTCAATGCGCTCTTTCACTGGGCTGTGCCGCATGGACGCGAGATCGAAGCGGGCCGCGAAGTGGGACGCTTTCACATCCTCACGCACTGCTACTGGCGCGAGGGCGGCGCCGAGTTCCGCGACGTGAACATCATGGCGGTGGCGCACGGAACGGAGAAGGAAGCAGTTCTCGCGCACAAAGCCGCCATCGACGAGCACCTCGCAACGATCGGCATTCCGGTGAGCTACACGAACGTCTTCTGGGGCGGACGCAGCGAGATCAAGCCGTCGGAGATCTCGCCGTTCGCGTACGTCGAGTTCTGCCGTTCGCTCGGCGTCGATCCGGAGACGATGCGGGAGTGAATTTCGCGGGAGTCGGGAGTCGGGAGTCGGGGGTCGGATCCGCGGGGGTCGCAGGTCGGGAGTCGGGGGTCGGAGATGAACCGGCCTCTATTTCTCCGGCACCCGACACCCGACACCCGACACCCGTAGCTCCGACTCCCGACTCCCGAAACGCGACACTCTCACTCGCCCTCATCGCCACGGTCATCGCCGTCGCCGCAATCGCGTTCGCGCAGTCCTACGCACGCTGGCTCGATCCGATCATCGACACGGGACGCGATCTTTACATCCCGGAGCAGTTGGCAAACGGCGCGAAGCTCTATCGCGACATCCGCTATCAGTACCCGCCGCTTGCGCCGTATCTGCTGGCGCTGATCACGGGCGGCATCGGTCACTCGCTGCTGTCGTACATGGCCATCGGAGTCGCGCAATCGTTCGTGATCGCGGTCTCGCTCTGGATGGCATTGCGGCGTGCGGCCGGAGTGGTTCCGGCGTTCGCGGCAACGTTGTCGTTCGCGGCGCTGAGCTTCTGTGGCGCGTCGACGTGGGGGGCGAACTTTCTCTTTCCGTACAGCTACGGCGCGACGATCGGGATGACGCTGTTGTGCGTCGCGCTGGCGGCGCTCATCTACAGACGCAACGCCTTCGCCATCACGGCGCTCGTGCTCGCCTCCTGGTGCAAGGTCGAATATGCGATTGCGGCGCTGCTCATCGTGGCGATCCTGACGGTTGCTCGACGGCTCAGGCCCGCCCACGCCGCATCGTTTGCCGGGGCGATGGTCGTGGCCTTCGCCGCGGCGTCCTTTTATTTTCGCGGCAGCGGCTGGCTCACGGAAGACGTCTTCGCCAGTTGGCAACACGGCGCAAGAGCGCAGCGCTTTTTCGAAATCGTCTCCGGCGCCGCGATGTGGCGCGACCAATTGACGCAGCTTGCGCTCGGACTGGCGGGCATCGTGGCAATCGCGCTGCTGATGCGGACGGGACGATGGGCGGCGGCGATCCCGATCATCATCATCGGCATCCTCATCGGGAACCACTCCTTCTTCCGCGCCTGGGCTCTCATTCAATGGCTCGCCCTCGGGTGGGCACTCATGCGCGACCGCGAGAGTCCGCTGGTCATCTTCGCGGCGTTTTCGGTCGCCTCCACGCTGCGCATTCCACTCAACGTCTCGCCTTCGTGGTACGGCTTCGTGCTGACGATTCCCGTGTTCGCACTCGCTGCGTACACATTGTTCTGCTACATCCCGCGGCGCAACGCGATGGTGTATCTCTGGATCGTGCCGTTCGCCGCAAACGCAGTTGGCGACCTCTGGCAGCAGCACGAGCAGTATGCGCTGAAGTCGTTCCCGATCGTCTCGTCGCGAGGGACGTTCTTCGATTGGAACGCCGACCGCGCGCGCACGCTCAACGCGCTAATCGCAACAGTGCATGACGGCACGCTCGCCGTCATGCCCGAGGGAGTCACGATCAACTACCTGACGCGAACGCGAACGCCGCTGACCTTCCACACGTTCACGCCCGTCGAAACTGCCGATACCGCCGCCGAAACCGCGATCCTTCGGGAGCTTGCCTCACACCCGCCCGACCGCGTCGCGATTGTGACGCGCGACGTGCGCGAGTACGGCTCGCGCGGCTTTGGCATCGACTACGGTTTGCGCATCACCGCGTTCCTGCAAACGCACTATCGCGTCGAGCAGGCGTGGCACGGGGAGCATTTCGACGCGCTGCTGTTACACCGCTGATAGGAACGTCACGCCGGGGTTTTCCTTCTCAGCGTAATCGAGCTCCCACTGCGAGCTGAAGAGGACGACGGCGCGGCCGGCGCTGTCGGTGGCAATCTTCGACCGGCTGGGAAGATTCATCTTCGTCGCCACATCGTGCACGTCGCGGCCGACCCAACGAGCCAGCTTGTACGGCAACGCCACCACCGTCGTCTCGACGTTGTATTCGCTCTCGAGGCGCGACTGCATGACGTCGAACTGCAGCTCGCCGACGACTGCCAGGATCGGCTCGCTGCGAAGCCCTTCGTGCGCCGAGAGTACCTGCATCACGCCTTCCTCTTCGAGCTGCGCCAGCCCCTTCTGAAACTGCTTCTGCCGCGTGACCTGCTTCGCGCGCAGCACGGCGAAATGCTCCGGAGCGAAACGTGGAATCGGCGCGAACTCGACGGGCGCGCCGGACGAGACAGCATCACCGATGCGAAACAGGCCCGGATTGACGAAGCCGATCACGTCGCCCGGCCACGCGGTCTCGATCCCTTCCCGCTCCCGCGCGAACAGGCGATGAGGCCGCGTCATCCTCACCTCGTGTCCGAGCCGCGAGTGGTGCACCAGCATGTCCTTCTCGAAGACGCCGGAACAGACGCGCATGAACGCCAGGCGGTCGCGGTGACGCTTATCCATATTCGCCTGAATCTTGAAGACGAAACCGGTGAACATCTCGTCCGTTGCCTCGACGATCGTTTCTTCACCGCCGACGTGCGCCGGGTGCGGTGCAGGTGGCGGCGCGAATTCAAGGAGCGCGTCGAGAAACGGCTGCACGCCGAAGTTGTTGATGGCGCTTCCGAAGTAGACGGGGATCACGCGACCATGCCCGAACTCTTCGGGACTGAAGGCGATCCCTGCGCCGGACAGAAGCTCGGCCGCTTCGCGCAGCTCGTGCCACGCCGTCGGGCCGATCTCGTCCTCCAGCATCGGATCATCCAGACCGCCGACCTTCACCGCGGCCACCGATGCGCCGTGCGCCGCGCGCTCGAATCGAAGAACCTGCTGCTTGCGCAGATCGAACACGCCTTGAAAGTTCGGACCATTGCCGATCGGCCAGTTCATCGGCACCGCTCCGACGTGCAGCTCCTTCTCGATCTCGCTCAGAAGGTCGAACGGATCGCGGCCGGGATGATCGAGCTTGTTGATGAAGCAGATGATTGGGATCTGCCGCATGCGGCAAACCTCGAAGAGCTTCCGCGTCTGCGGCTCGATGCCTTTTGCCGAGTCGAGCACCATGACTGCACTGTCGGTCGCGGCAAGCGTCCGGTAGGTGTCTTCGCTGAAGTCCTCGTGACCGGGCGTGTCGAGGAGGTTGAGGCAGCAGCCTTGGTACTCGAACTGGAGGGCCGTCGAGGTGATGGAGATTCCGCGCGTCTGCTCCATCGCCATCCAGTCGGAGGTGGCGTGGCGCTGGCCCTTGCGTGCGCGGACGGCGCCGGCCATCTCGATGGCTCCGCCGTACAGAAGGAGCTTCTCGGTCAGCGTCGTTTTCCCTGCGTCGGGGTGCGAAATGATCGCGAAGGTGCGGCGCCGGGCGACCTCGCGGCTGAGCTCCGGAGGCGCGGAAACTGGCGGAAGTGCCGTCATACGAGTCCCTTAGAACAGGGTCGCCATCTGAACATTCCGAGTAGATGGCGTCTTGGAATATGAGTTCAATCAGCTAAGGTTTAATACGATCTGAGCATCGAAAGCTCATATCTACAAAGGGAGGCAAACCATGACTTATCTGACCCGATCCAGCAATCCCCGCAACGATTTCCGCGTCCTCCAGGCCCGCGTTTTCGAGCCGTTCTTCGGCCGCTTCAACTTCCTCGAGGACGAGTTGAAGTCCGGAACCTGGGCGCCGCCGGTCGACGTCGCCGAGGAGAAAGAGAAGATCATCGTGCGCGTCGAGGTCCCCGGCATGAACGAACAGGACCTCAAGGTCAGCTTCGAGGACGGCGTCCTCACCGTGAGCGGCGAGAGGCAATTCGAGCGCAAGGAAGACCGGAACTACCACCGCATCGAACGGACCTACGGCACTTTCAGCCGCACGTTCTCGCTGCCGCGCACCGTCGATCAGGACGCGATCGCTGCCAGCTACCGCGACGGCATCCTTGAGATCACGATTCCGAAGCGCGAGGAAGCGAAGCCGAAGCAGATTCAGATCAACGCGACGGCCGGCGCAGCGCAAGTCAACCAGTAACAACCTTCTCGATCGCGTCACGAAGGGCCGCCGGAAACGGCGGCCTTTTATTTTCGGACGCCGGCGTTGCGGCGGCGAAAGAGCCGGAGCTCGGTGGCGTAGCGCCGTTCCTTCGGTGAAAGCCGCTCCGCTTTCTCATAGTAGCCGCGCGCACCTTCGACATCCCCAATGGCCTCGGAGACCGCAGCGAGGTCGAAGAAAAGCGCCGCCGAGTCCTGATGCCGGGCCGCCGCGGCCTGCCAGATGGCGCGCGCGTCGGTCAGCCGCTCTGAGCCGATCATGGCGAATGCCACATCAAACGAAGGAGCACTTTCGTCCAGCTCGATCGTTTCGCGCAATGTGCGCGGAGTGATCTCATCCGCGGCGATGACGGCGGCAAAGCGGGCAGCCTGTTCGTAGGCGATGTCCCGCTCGTCATCGGTCAAAGACACCATTCGCGGTGAAGTGCCGTCGCCATGGACCGAGTACGAAAACAGTTTCTTTCCCTCGACGCTCAGCACGTCGATGCGGGCCGAGCAGGTCGCGTCGATCCAGTGATGCAGGCGCTTGATTCGCTCGCCGTTCTCGAGGTGCTCGCTGCCTTCGGCACTCTTTTCGACGCCCGAACAACTGAACCGGTTCACGCCCACGTACACGTCGGCGGGATGGTTCCTGCGAAGGACCGGAAGCGAGCGTTTGTCGAAGAAGAGGTAGTGATTGTTCTCGACTGCATTTTCGATCCGCACTGCGCCTGCGCGCGAAACCAGATCGACGAAGCGGTCGAGGAAAGTATCAATCTTGTTGCTGTCGCCGATCGCGTAGATGACCGAGAGGCGCTCGACGGGCCCGAGGTCCCGCACCGCCGGCAGCGTGCGCGTGAACGAGATTCGCGGCGGTGCGGCATGCGCCAAACCGGAATACGACACGAGCGCCGCCCACAGAAACCAATGCACCTTCATCGGTTCCGCAATCTTACTCAAACTCCGCGCGCAAATCGCTGCGATAGAATCGCGCCCGAATGCAGTTGAATGTCACGAGTGAGATCGGCGGGCTGAAGAGCGTGCTGGTCCACCTTCCCGGGCGGGAGATCGACGTAATGATCCCGCCGATGATGAACCAGCTCCTGTTCGACGACATCCTCTACGGGCAGGTCGCCCGCGAGGAGCATCGCCGGTTCCAGCAGCTCATCCGCTTCATCGCCCCCGAGGTCCTCGACATCCAGGATCTTCTCGAAGAAGTGCTGGAAAGCGAAGAGGGCAAGCGCCTCGTCATCCGGGATCTGGAGAAACGCAAAATCCTCGGCCGCAAACTCGCGTCCGCGCTGCGCGAGCAGCCAGCGGCGCTGCTGGCGCAGACTCTGATCGGCGGCATTCCTCATGTGCGCGACGGCAAAGGCGAGCTCCCCTCGTTCGATCTCCTGCCTGTTCCCAACTACTTCTTCATGCGCGACCCGCAGGTCGTGATCGGCAACGGCGTGGTGGTCTGCGGGATGGCCACGCAAGCGCGAAGCCGTGAGTCGCTGCTCTCCGGCTACGTGTTCGCGCATCACCCATTGTTCCGCGAGAGCCGCCGTTGGTCGGACTTCACGGCCGGCATTGCCCCAGGCCGCGAGCACAAACGCATGCCGACGATCGAGGGCGGCGACATCCTCGTGCCGTCGCGCGATCTGTTGCTGGTCGGAGTGACGGAGCGAACGAACCGCGCCGGCGTACGCCAGTTGGCCACATCACTGCGCGAGGCCGGCAGCGAGGTTCGCACGATCATCGTCGTTGAGCTGCCGCGGCAACGCTCGTTCATGCATCTCGACACCGTCTTCACGTTCACAAGCCGCAATGAGTGTCTGATTTATCCACCCGTGATCCTGCCGGGCGGCAGTCAGGCAGCCACTGTCACGACGATCGATCTGACGAAGAAGGGCATTTCGTACTCGCCGCAAACGTCGCTGCTTGCCGCGCTGAAAAAACGCGGGTTCGATCTCGATCCGATCTACTGCGGCGGCAGGAGCGCCGTCGATCAGCAGCGCGAACAATGGACCGACGGTGCCAACGCGTTCACTCTCGCTCCCGGCATCATCCTGTTGTACGAGCGCAACGTCCGCACTGCTGAGGAGCTCGCGGCGCACGGTTATCACATCATTTACGAGGACGATCTCCTCCTCGGGCGCACCGAGCTGGAGACCTGGACCGACACCAAATACGCAATCCAGATGGCCGGCCACGAGCTTTCGAGAGCGCGCGGCGGGCCGCGCTGCATGACGATGCCGCTCGTGCGCGAGGACGTGTAGCGTGTCGTCGCCAACGAAACTCGCCGTGGTCGCGTTCGGTGGCAACGCGCTGCTGCGCCCCGAGGACCGCGGTACGCAGGAGGAGCAGATCGCGCGCGCAAAGCAGGCCGCACGCTGGCTCGCCGAGATCGTTCGTCACGGCTACAAGCTGATCGTCGTCCACGGCAACGGCCCGCAGGTAGGCAACATCCTCGTGCAGAACGAAGAGGCGTCGACGAAGATCCCGCCGCAGACGCTCGATGTGTGCGTAGCGCAGACAGAGGGGTCGATGGGATTCCTCCTGCAGCAGGCCATACGCAACCGGCTCGACAGCATCGGCGTCAGCGGCGACGTGGCGACGATCCTGACCGAGGTGGAAGTCGATCCGACCGATGCGGCGTTCAAGCGCCCGACGAAGCCGATCGGACCGTTCGTCACGCGTTATCGCGCCGAGGCACTCGAGCGCGACCTCGGATGGACGATGCGCGAAGACGCTGGCCACGGATGGCGGCACGTCGTCCCATCGCCCCGGCCGCTACGAATCCTCAATCTCCAGACGATCGTGCACATGCTCGACAGCGCCGCGGTCGTGATCGCAGCGGGAGGAGGCGGAATCCCCGTCGTGCGTGGGCGCGACGGTCAGTGGCGGGGCATCGAGGCGGTGATCGACAAGGATTTCGCATCGAGCCTTCTCGCGTCAGAACTGCACGCCGAGATGTACGTCGTACTGACCGGTGTCGCCAAGGTGTCGATCGACTTCGAGAAGCCGTCCGAGAAAGCGCTCGATCGCATGACGGTCGCCGAGGCAACGCGCTATCTCGCCGAGGGCCAGTTCCCAGCCGGCTCGATGGGACCGAAGATCGAAGCAGCGATCCAGTTCGTCAACCGCGGTGGCAAACAGGTGTTGATCACGGACGTCGAGCACCTCCGCGACGCATTGCAAGGAAACGACGGAACGCTAGTCCTGGCGTGACTTCTTGTGCTTCGCGTACCACTCCTCGTCGGAGAGAAAGTGCGGGATCCGGTTCTCCCTGATGAGCATCCGAAGAGCGTTGTTCACTTCCTCGGAAGTGCGGAAGATGGCATAGACGTCCTCGTCGAGGGTCGCAGTACCTTTTTCGCGAGGGATGTAGTGGAGACCGCGCACGGCTTTGCTCCAGTCGAAGTGCATTGTCTCTTCGTCTTCAGGCTCCAGCGATTCGTCGCGAATCATCGATTTCTCATCCATATAGCTCCTCTTTTCAAAACGAGTTGCTCTACGCGCGCTGATCAAGCGTACATCCTCGTCTTCGATTGCGTAGCAGACGAACAGCACTCTACCGGCAGCGGTCGATCCGAAGCCGGTATAGCGATCTTCGTCATCGGAATGAGCGTGATCGTTCTCTGCTGCGAGGAAGGGGTCGCCGAACACTTCTAAGGTTTCGTCAAACAACACGCCGTGTTTCCTGACGTTCTCGGCCGCCTTCAACGGATCCCATGTAATTCGCATCGTCATGAGCCCGACGCGTCATCGCGGGGTTCAGGCGCGCGTCCCTCGGCTATCAATTGGCGAAGGGCGGCGTTGAGAAGCTCCGCCGAATAGAAATACCGCGCCACGTCTTCATCGATCGTCATGCGGATCGTCGTCTTACCCGGGCGGTAGTACTTGCCTCGAACGCCACCGCTGAAATCGTACTCGGGCAGCAGGTCGTCTACTTCGTCGGTTGCGTCGTGGATCGTGTCAGCTTCCCTTTTCATATCGCGTCATATTTCGGAGCGCATGGCGCGCCGTGAACTGGTGATGCGTAATCGGTCCGCGCTCGGCGTACGCGATGACCATTGCTTGACCCTAACAACGTCCCGCCGATCGACGTGGCCCGAGGATACCTCGGTGTTACTTCTTTCCGCAGGATCCGCAGGGGCAAAAGGCGCGCAGACTCTCATGAGTCCACATCCCGTAGGAATGGCCGTCGGCCCAGTTCGGCTGGAGCGCGTAGTTTCCGATCGGAATGACGCTATCGAGCTGGAACGACGCGGGCGTGTAGCGCGCGGGCGGACCGCTGGACATGCGGCCGAACAGATCGGGCTCGCCGGAGCAGGCGGCGCAGGGGCAGGCGCGGCGGAGCGCTTCGAGCGGATAGTATGATTCGTGCCCGTCGTCCCAGAGGACTGCGAGCAGATCTCCGATCACCTGATACGACGCGGGACGCATGCCGACTTATAAGCTCACGATCGAGTACGAAGGGACGCGGTACTCGGGCTGGCAGGCGCAGGGTAACACGCCGAAAACCGTGCAGGGACACCTCCAGCGGGCGGCCGAACAAGTGCTTGGCGACGCCGACATCGGAGGAGCCGGGCGCACCGATTCGGGCGTTCACGCGGCGGCGCAGGTAGCGCATCTGCGCGCGCATAAGGGCGTCGATCCGCTGCTTCTCTCGCGCAAGATCAACGACCTGCTGCCGCACGACATCAGCATCGTTGCGGCATCGCGCGCGAGCGACCGCTTTCACGCGCGACACGATGCCATCTCGCGCGTCTACCTCTACCAGATCGCCACGCGACGCACCGCGTTCGCAAAACCGTTCGTCTGGTGGATCAAAGACAAGCTCGACGTCGACGCGATGACGCGCGCGGCGAAGCTGCTCGAAGGGCGTCACGACTTCAGCGCGTTCAGCGACAAGCGGATGAAGGAAGAAGACTCGCGCATCGTTGTCGTTACGCGCTGCGATGTCGCCGCTGCCGGCGATCTCATTCTCTTCCGCATCGAGGCGTCGCACTTTCTCTGGAAGATGGTGCGAAAGCTGGTGGCGTTCCTGGTCGAGATCGGGCGCGGAAACGCCAAGCCGGAAGATCTCGCCGCTCGTCTAAAGAAGAACGCGGCGAACGTCGAACCGACAGCGCCACCTTCGGGACTCTTTCTCGAGGCGGTGATCTATCGCGGTGAAACGTTCGACCGCCCTCTCGAACCGATTGTGCCGGTGGTCCGGCGTTGAGCGAGCGCGACGTCATCCGCCGCATTCGCGAGCTGTTTCCGCGAACAGGCGACGATGCGGCAGTCGTGGGCACACAGGTCATCACGAATGACGTACTCGTCGAAAACGTCGACTTCACCCGCGACGTGCCGCTGCGCCTCGTCGCGCGCAAGAGTCTGGCCATCAATCTCTCCGACATCGCTGCGATGGGCGGCCGGCCGCAGTACGCAATTGTCGCCATCGGCTCGCCCGAGGAAGCGCTCGCTTCAACGCTCATCGAGGAATTGGCAGTGGCCGCCCGCGATCACGATGTCGAGATCATCGGCGGCGACCTCTCGCGGGCCGGCGAGATTTTCATATCGATCACGATCATCGGCGAGGCGGCACAGCCGATTCTGCGCAGTGGCGCGCGGCGCGGCGATCGAATCTACCTGAGCCGTCCGATCGGTGGCTCCGCTGCGGGACTCACTTTCTTGCAACGCAAGACCGTGGGAGCAAGCTACGCCGAACGCGAGCTCATCGAGTCTGCAATCCGCCGCCATCTCGAGCCGGAAGCGGAAGTCGCGCTCGGCCTGAAACTCGTGGGCATCGCGACGAGTTGCATCGACATCTCCGACGGCCTGTCGACCGACCTTCATCATCTCTGCGACGCCTCGAGCGTTGGCGCGGCGATCGAGCGCGAACGGATTCCGGTCTTTCCCGATCTGCAGCGCTCCGGGCCGCAGCTTGGCATCAACGTTCGCGACGCGGTGCTCCACGGCGGCGAAGAGTACGCGCTCCTCTTCACATCATCGATGCGGGAATCCGAGCTGAGCACGCGCGTCGGACGTCCCGTCTACGCGATCGGCCGCATCGTCGAGGAGCGCGGAGTCCGCATCGATGGCGAGCCGCTTCCGCCGGGCGGCTTCGATCACTTCGCCTGACGTGGGCGCGCCAGATTCGAGGCCACGGCGCAAAGAAACGCGCCGACTCCCAAGGTCGTGCGCACCGCGTGCGCGCGCGACCAGTTCTTCGCAAGTGACAGCGAACGGTCGCTCGGATAGTCGGTCGGCGCCTGCTGATCGAGCTCTTTGTTGATCGGAACCGTCACCATGATCGTCGCCGCCAGAACGCCGGCCAGGCTGATCGCCGATGCGGCGTCGAGAACTCGCTTCAGCGGCTTCACTCCCCGCGAGGCGACGGCGAGCGTCACCGCGGTACCAAGCGCCAGGGGGCCGATCGCATTGAAATAGCTCGTCGCGTCGGTCAGAGCAGCAATCGCCCGCGCCCGCCGGTCCGCGTGGTTCGGCAACTCGTGTTGCCATCCCGGAACAAGCGCCTGTTCGCCGAAGCCCAGCGAGCCTGCCAGCAATCCGGAGGTGGTGAGATTCACGAAGCGGAGCAGCGATTCGAATGTGTAGTTCATTTGCGGGCGTCTTCGAGTTGTTTGATGCGCGTCACGATGTCGCGGTAGTTCGGATTCAAACCGTAGACTTCCAGAAACGCCTTCTGCGCACTGTCAGTATCGCCGACTTCCACGTACGCGGAACCAAGATCGTAGAGTAGCCCGACATGCTCGTCGGCGGTGATCTCGGTCATCTCCAGTCCCTTGCGATACCACTTGATCGCCAATTGCGGCATGCCCTTCTCGAGAAAGCAGAGACCGAGCATCGACGAACACTCGACTGAGCGCTTGGGATCCTTCGAGGCCAGTTGAAACTCACCAATGGCCTCGTCGATTAGTCCCATCTCTTTGTATGCGATGCCGAGGTTGTAGTGAGTGTCGTAATCCTCGGAGTCGAGCTGCTGCTCGACGCCCTTCTTGAACTCCTTGAAAATCTCCTCGAGCGACTGCTCCTCTTCGCTGAGCGAGACGTTCTCTTCCTCTTCCAATTCTGATTCCAGCTCGGCAGCGAGATCGAAGAAATCGTCTTCATCCGCGAACAGGTTTTCCTCAACAGCAGCAGGTAGCGGCGGTGGTGGCGGGACCGCGACACGCGCCTCGGGCTGAACCGGCGGCGCGAAAAAGTCGTCATCATCGTCGGGGAGCGCCGAAAGAAGCTCGCTCTCGATCTCGTCGCGCGAAAGGACCGGCGGCGCAGCGATGGCACCGCGGTCGCGAACTTCTGATTGCGCAGGCCTCGCAGCAGCGTTCAGCCGCGCGCGCCGCTCGCTGATGCTGCTCGTGTCCGGAAAGCGTGAGGAAAGCGCGTCCATCTTTTCGCGCGCTTCGTCGAACAGCTCCTGCTCGATGTAGAAGTCCAGCTCGCGCAACTCCTCGGCAGACGGAGCGCTACTGAACGATGGGGCCTCGTCGCCGAAAACCGGCTGCTCGGCTGGCGATTCGAACGAAAAGCCTTCGTCGATCGAAGCCTCGAATGTGAGCGAGCTCTCCGGTTCGGGCTCCGGCTCAAGCAACGACATTGGCTCCTCGAAGCTCAGAGATGAGTCCGGCGAATCGAAGGAGAACAATGGCTCCGGTGGCTCCGGCGCACTCGGAGCAGTCAATTCGAAATCCGCCACGGCGGTCTCGATGTCGAAGCTCATCTCATCGGCAAACTCCTCCACCGGCGCTGGCGCGGGTGGCGGCTCGGGCGCAGGCGCAGGCGGCTCGACCACAGGAGCCCGGACGGCGGGCTTGGGTGCCGCAGACTCCAGCGGGTATCCGCGTCCCGCGAATTCGTCACGGACGTCTTCGATCGAGGCGGTGTCGCCTTTCTCCTGCAGAACCTGAATGTACTGATTCGCCGCTGCGCGCGCCGCGCCGGCGTCGCCTTCGTCGAGCAGCACGCGATACAACTTCTGATGCGCGACCAGATGCTTCGGCGCACGCTCGATGATGGCCCGGAGGTGCTCTGTGGCCTTTTCGGCGAGGCCGTACTTCGCAAAGACGTCCGCCTCGGTGAGGTGCTCGGTGATGAAATCGAGGTTTTCGCCTTCCTCGTCCTGCTCGAGTCTGTCCGCGAACTGCTCGACCGCGGGCTGAAGGCCCGGAAGCGGCGGAGGAGATGGCGGAGGTGGCGGCGCGCGATCAGGCGACGGTGCCGCGAATTCGTGATCGAGATTTATCTCAATCGGCTCGGAAGTATCGAGGTCGAGCGAGAGCGAAGGCTCGTCGTCGAAGGAATCGAACGTCGGTACAGGCTCCTCGATCTCCATCGACAACGGAGCGACGGGAACGGTTGCCTGCGGACGCGCCGGCATCGTGTCGACACCGCCCATCTGCGAGCGCACGAATTGAAGCTTCGTGCGGTGCTGCGCATTCTGCGGCTCGCGCTGGATCAGCTTGTCGAGCACCTCGGCCGCCTGCTCGTACTGCCCCTTCGCAACATGCGCCTCGGCCAGACTGCTCATCGACGAGAGGATGCTGGTCTCTTCGTTGAGGCGCGAGTAGAGAGCGACGAGGCGCTCCAGCGTCGGTGTGTGCGACGAATCGACGCGAAGGATTCGATTGAGCATCTCGACGGCGATGCCGCGCTCTCCCCGTCCGATCGCCTTCTCGACGAGAGGCGCCAGCATCTCCAACGCGCCGTCGGCATTTCCAACGCGGACGTAAAGATCGGCAAGCGCCTCGCGCACCCCGGCGGCATTCGCGTCGCGCGACAGCGCGCGCTCGAGCGCGGCGCGTGCGCCGGCGAGATCGCCCTTCGCGAGCAGAATGCGGCCATTGATCGCCAGGAGGCGGGGGTCGTCACCCGACGTCTCGATCGACGTCTGCACGATCTGGATAGCGTTCTCGTAATCCTTCGCCTCGAGCAGCGCCGTGACCAGCGACTCGACCAGCTCGACGTTGCTGGAGTCGATCTTGAGCGCCTTCTTGAAAACCTGCACCGCCTCATCGAGCATGCTTCGCTTCAGCAGCATGCGGCCGACGCGGTCGTATTCTTTGAGCGCTTCCGCCTTCTGGTTGTTCTGCGAGTAGAGGTCGGCGAGCTTGACGTGAACGTTGATCGAATTCGGATCGAGCTCGGAAATCTTGCGGTAGATGACGAGTGCGTTGCCGGGATCGCCGTGCTTCAGGTAGTAGTCAGCGAGAACCTGGTACTGACTCTTGGCCTCCATCGCCAGGCCCTGTTTGGCGTAGAGATCGGCGAGCTTGGCGTAGATATCGAGCTTGGAGGGATCGAGCTTGTTGATCTTCTTGTAGATCGCGATCGCTTTGAGGAAGAAGCCGTCTTTGGAGTAGTGATCGGCGATCTTGGCGAAGACCTTGACCGCCTCATCGTTGCGGCTGATGCGCACCCAGAGGTCGCCGATGCGGTTCAGGGTGTTGACATCATTGGGGTTATCGTCGAGAAGGCGCTCGTACTCCTTGATCGCCGGCTCGATCTTCCCCTTCGCCACCAGCTTCTCAGCGCTGGCGATGATTTTATCGCGTTGGATCGCCATCGGCTCCGTTCCGCACGAACAGCAACATCGGCTCGTCAACCCCCTCGAACGATCTTCGGTGAATCGGCGAAGGGCCGTAGAGCCTCAGAGCCGCTTGATGCCCCTCCGTCGCGTATCCCCGATTGTGTCGAAAATCGTAAACAGGGTAGAGGTCATGATACGACTCCATCAACAGATCGCGATAGACCTTCGCCACGATCGATGCGGCGGCGATGGAGACGCTGCGCCGGTCGCCGCCGATCAATGGAACCTGCGGCATCTCCACATCGATCGTCACGGCGTCGAGTAAAAGCACGTCCGGGCGGACGGCGAGGTTCTCAACCGCCTCGACCATCGCCAGCTTGCTGGCGCGGAGAATGTTGATCGCATCGATCATCCGCGGCTCGATCACGCCGACTGCGACGGCGCGGGCACGGCGAAGAATCAACCGGCAGATATCGACGCGGTCTTCGCGGTCGACAAGCTTGGAATCGTTCACGCCGAAGAGCAGCGGCTCGGAGTCCAGGATGACGCAGGCGGCGACGACAGGGCCAGCCAGACAGCCGCGCCCGACTTCGTCCGTGCCGGCGATGGCCCGAAAACCAAAATCGCGGAGCCGGCGCTCGATCGCCGACATCTCAGCGACACGCGCCAACTCCGCGAAGAGGTTCCGGACGAGTCGCTCGCCCGCCTTCGGTTTAGCCTTTGCGCTTTTCTTCGATGCGCGCTGCTTTACCGCGGAGATCCCGGAGGTAGTAGAGCTTCGCGCGACGGACCCTGCCATGGCGTTCGACCTCGATGCGATCAATGCTGGGAGAATTCAGGGGGAACATGCGCTCCACGCCGATTCCACCAGAGATCTTACGCACAGTGAACATCTGCCGCGCGCCGCCGCCTTTGCGCGAGATCACCAGACCCTGGAAGATCTGGATGCGTTCCTTGTCGCCTTCTTTGACTTTCACATGAACCTTGACCGTATCTCCAGGCGAAAATGCCGGAATGTCGGTGCGCGTTTCACGCGATTCGACGAGCTTCATGAAATCCTGAGCCATGATGACAACCTTCCTGTGTTTCTGAGCGAGCCCGCAAGCATCGCCGATTTGGGCGGTTTGGGCAACCTCGTCGACTCGAATTCGTCTCGGGGAGGCTCCGCCCGCCGTAGAACCAGCCCTCAGACGGACTCATTCCTCCCGAATGCGGCGCAACATCGCCTGCGCTTCCTCGTCCAGCTCCGCGCCGTCAAGCAGATCGGGCCGCTTTCGCAGCGTCGCCCGTAACGCCTGCTCCTTGCGCCACTTACGGATCTTCTCGTGGTGGCCGGAGAGGAGCACGTCCGGAACGCGCATCCCGCGCAGCTCCTCGGGGCGCGTGTAGTGCGGATAGTCGAGCAGACCGCGGAAGAACGAGTCCTCCTCGACCGATACGCTGTTGCCGACGACACCTTCGATCATCCGCCCCACCGCATCGGCGATGACCATCGCCGGAAGCTCGCCGCCCGAGACGACGAAATCGCCGATCGAGATCTCGTCCGGTTGCAGCGCCTCGCGGATGCGCTCGTCGAAGCCCTCGTAGCGTCCGCAGAGAAAAATCAGCCACGACCGCGATGCCAGGTCCCGCGCGGCCGCCTGCGTGAACACGCGCCCCTGCGGCGACGTCATGAGAATCGCGGCGTCGCCCCCCTCGGCTGCCTCAGCACGAATCGCTTCTACGCAGCGAAGTACCGGCTCGGCCAGCATCACCATGCCCGGCCCGCCGCCGTACGCTTCGTCATCGGTAGACCGATGCTTGTCGGTCGCGAAGTCGCGCAGATCCCAGACGTGGACGTCGAGCAGCCCCTGTTTGATGCCGCGCGCGATGATCCCTTCAGCCAGCAACGGCTCGAACATCGAGGGAAAGATCGTGACGAAATCAATCCGCAACGGCATCGAGGTCGTCCAGCCCGACGGGCAAATCCACGAGAGCACGTTTCGCTGCGAGATCGATCTCCGTGACGATGCCGGCAGCGAACGGAACATCGAATCGGTGGCCGTCGCGCTCCACGTTCAGGAGCACGCCGCCTCCGCCCTCTTCCGTTCCGGCTACGACTCCGCGCACGCGTCCCTCGGCATCGACGAGCGTCAAGCCGACGAGATCGTGGAGAAAATACTCATCGGCTTCGAGCGGCCGCGCATCAGTCAGCGGCACTTCCACCGTCCAGTTTTGCAGCGTCCTCACATCCTCGGGTGCATCGATGCCGGCAAACTTCACCAGCGCCCGTCCAGCGTGAATGCGGACGCTTTCGATTGCGGCGTCGCGCGTCTGCGTCTCGTCAGGGGAAACGAGCGTGACGGCGGAGAGACCGGTGAAGCGGTCCGGAGAATCGCTCCAGGCCTCGACGCTCGCTTCGCCGCGCACGCCGTGCGCCTTGCGAATGATGCCGAGGGCGATGCGGTCGCCGGCCATGGTGCGCCTCAGTCGACGATGTCGAGCGTGTAGCGGCGGCGCGTTTTCGAGCCCGCCGCGGCCAACAGCGTCCGCATCGCGCGCGCCGTCCGGCCCTGACGTCCGATCACCTTGCCGAGGTCTGCCTGGGCGACCTCGAGCTCGACGACCGTCTGATCGCCGCGGTCGTAGACATGCGTGTTCACCGCGTCGGCATCATCGACGAGCGACTTGGCGATGAACTCGATCAGCTCTTCCATGGAGGGAGCTTACGCGGTTTTGTTCTTTTTCAGGAGAGACTTGACGGTCGGCGAGAGCTGAGCGCCCTTGCTGACCCAGTAATCGACGCGCGCGCGGTCGATCTTGACGTCGGCAGGGTTCTTCTTCGGATCGTAATGCCCGATCTGCTCGACCGTTGCGTTGCTGGGGGTCTTCAGCGAGTCCGAAACCACCACGCGGTAGAACGGGGAATGGGTTGCGCCCTGGCGGCGCAGACGGATCTTCAACATGTCGTGTGATGCTCCTTCGTGAATCGGGCCGGCAATCCTACCGAACCGGGGCGTGAAACCGCAACCGGGAGGCTCTCATTCCGAGGCCGCGCCGTTGCGTCCTCACGACGGCTAGGCTTGCTTCGGATCTGGACCCAGTTCGCCGGATCCGAACCATCGAGGCGGGACGCCTCGATGGCCGCGGGCGAAGACGCCCGCACTCCTCGGCGCAACGAGAAATGCATTCGAAAGGAGTGCGGTCGTCTCGACCGCGGGCACTCGGGCGTCCTCGCCCGAGTGCTGTCAGTTGCGCAGGTCGGAATTCGTCGACGTTCTTGCTTGCGAAGTATGGCTTCGGGGTTTCTGCCGCGCAATTCGTGCCAGCCTGCACCTCGAGCCTAGCGAACAACGCGGGCTCCAACCTCGTAATAGCTTGGCAGGCTTCGCAGCGGAGACGCGCACCAGCCTCCATCTGGGTGACGGCGAAGTAGGTTTTCGTTTTACACTTCGGGCAGACAAATTCCTGTGTGACCTTTTCCCACTCCGAGTCATTTCCCGTCTCGGACACGAACCGATAAAGCACGCGGCAGCATGAGTTCGGGCAACGAGCGAAGGGCGATTTTTCTACGGCGGACTTGCGCCGCAAGATTCGCCGGCCACACTCACAAGTCACGGTGTAGCGAACGTCGAAATTGCTGATAATGCTAGCCTCGCGATAGGGCTCTAAAAGCGCGATCACCGTTTCGACCGACCGTCGAAGCTTTGCCGGATCTCGCTCGCCATCGCCGAAAGGCGTGTGAAGAAAGTTGCTCAGGCGATGGTATGCAGCTCGAATATGCTTGGGACTTAGACCTTTCTGCGAGCCCATTCTGAACCAGGTGGTTGGCTCGCCATCAGAATTCTCAGATGCCATGTTCACGTCATGCGAGTGACGAAGCATTGGGTTTGCTTCAACCATCGCATCTAGGATGAGTTGCGGCCTCCACTCGTCAAAGAGTTCATCAGGTATCTCGTCTCGGTAGTACGGTTGGAACTGGTAGATCAAGCGCTCGATCGAAAATCGGAGTTCAAGCGCGGCATAGATCAGATCTTCAGCTTCGCCTCGATCAGCAAGCTTGATGGCTTTGTCTAGGTGGCTTATGGCTTTGTAATGAATTGACATCAGGCTGCCCCGCTCGCAATTACCCCATCAAACCCGGCGGCATCCCTTTCATCATCTTGCCGAACTTCCGCGCGCCGAAGCCTTTCGAGAAGCTGCGCATCATCTTCTTCATCTGCAGGTATTGCTTGAGAAGCTGATTGATCTGCTGGACGGACGTGCCGGAGCCTTTTGCGATGCGCTTTTTTCGTTTGCCGTCGATGACTTGCGGGAACTCGCGCTCTTTTTTCGTCATCGAGTCGAGGATGGCTTGCATGCGGACGATCGCTTTCTCGTCGATGTCTTCTTCGCTGATCTTGCCGGCGCCGGGGAGCATGTTCACGAGCGAGGAGAGTGGGCCCATCTTCTTGACCTGCAGGAGCTGCGAGCGAAGGTCTTCGAGGGTGAACTTGTCTTTGGCGACGCGTTGGGCGAGGCGCTCGGCTTCTTTGCGGTCGATCTCGGTCTCGACCTTCTCGATGAGCGAGAGGACGTCGCCCATGCCGAGGATGCGGGAGGCCATGCGGTCGGGGTAGAAGACGTCGAGATCGGTGTACTTTTCGCCGACGCCAACGAGCTTGATCGGACGATTGACGACCGACTTGATCGACAGGGCCGCGCCGCCGCGGGCGTCGCCGTCGAGCTTGGTCAGGACGATGCCGGTGACGCCGAGACGATCGTCGAACTCTTTCGCGGACTTGACCGCATCCTGGCCGGTCATGGCGTCAGCGACGAAGAGGATCTCGCTCGGACGCGTGTCGCGCTTGATTGCGTCGAGCTCCGCCATCAGCTCGGCATCGATGTGAAGACGGCCTGCCGTGTCGAGGATGACCGTGTCGTAGAGAAGCGTGCGGGCGTCGGTGACGGCACGCCGCGCGATCGAGAGCGGGTCGCGGTCGTCGCCGATCTCGAAGAACGGAACGTTGACACCCTTCGCAACGATCCGAAGCTGCTCGATCGCGGCGGGACGGTAGACGTCGCACGGCACCAGCATCGGACGGCGTCCGCGATTCTTGAGGTGCAGAGCCAGCTTCCCCGAGGTCGTGGTTTTGCCGGAGCCCTGAAGGCCGACCATCATCACCACCGCGGGTGAGCCGACGAGCGCCAGGCCGACTTCGTTGCCGCCGAGAAGCTCCTGCAGCTCATCGCGGACGACTTTGGTGACCTGTTGCGCCGGCAAGAAGGCGGTGAGCACGTCCTGGCCGACGGCCTTTTCGCGGACGCGGTTGGTGAACTCTTTGACGACTTTGAAGTGAACGTCCGCTTCGAGCAGCGCGACGCGAATTTCCTTGAGGGCGTTGTCGATGTGCCACTCGTTGAGAGCGGCCTCGCCGCGAAGGGTCTTGAAGACCCTGTCCATCTTGTCCTGCAGGTTGTCGAACATGCGGAGGGTTAAACGCCGTCAGCGTCGAAAAAATCCGGGGAAAAGCCGGTCTCAGCGAGGCGCCGGGGGGTGAATCGCGAAGACCCCGTCGCGCTGCAGGATCTCCAGCAACGCCACGCTTCCGCGCTCGTTGAGGTGAACGCGGTCGGCAAACTCCTCGGGGTCGCTCACAGCGCCCGCGTAGTTCAGGACGTGCAACTGCGGGTCGGCCCGGCGGACAGAGACATCGATCGCATTCGCAATCGCCGGCATGTTGACCGGCACGGGCCAGTAGGGAGCGATGACCAGGCGGACCTCGATCCCGCGTTGCCGCAGGAGCGTGACGATGCGGTTCAACGCCTCGACATTCTCCGGCCTGGGTTGCGCCCACCCTCCTGGCGGCTCGGTACGAAGCGACGCCGGCATCGTCGAACGGTTGATCCAATCCTGATCGGACTGATTCCAGTAGTGCAGCGCCTCGAGATAGAACTCACTGTTGAGCGAAAAGAGATGGAAAAGACGTCCCATGAGCGCGCCGTCCGGATGTCCCTCGGCATACAGCGCAGCAAGCCGCGGCGAAAAACTCGCGTACGTTCGCAACTCGCCGGCGAGCGCCCCCTCGGGAATCGTACACGTCGCCTCGATGACGACCAGACGCGGCGCGCGATTGTGGTCGAGGTAGTCGCGCAGAACCGCTTCCGCAATCCGCGTCGACATGCTGTTGTACGAGAGATTGAACGTTCGCAGCCCGGTGAGTTTCTCGATCTCCGGCTGGTAGAACGAATGGACGCCGCGCGAGTCGCCGAGGATGACGATGCCGGCGTCGTTGCCGCCGCGATAAAGCCTCGAAAAGCGGAACTGGCTTCGCACCAGCACCTGATCGAGCGCCCAGGCCAGGATGCGATCGCCGGCACACACCAACGCCAGGAGCGCGGCGAACCAGATCAGTGCGCGTCGCCGGCCGGCCATGTCAGAACTGGAAGTAGATGAAGTTGTTGCCGGAGAACGAGCCGAAGATCAGCACGACCCAGATGCAAGCAGCGATGAACACCAGCCGCAGCGCGGGCGACGCCTCCAACGGATGCGCCGAGACGGTGACCTTCTCCCCTTCGGTCGTCGCGAACACCGCCTTTCGCTGCTTCGGCAGAAACGCGACCGCTTCGAAGGCGAGCATGATCGCCACCATCAACGTGCATTTGACGATGCGTCCCCGATTGTCGATGCCCGCCAACTGCGGGCCGTGAACCGAGATGATCCCGGACAGAACCTGCCACGCATTCGCGAACGATGACGCGCGAAAGAAGATCCACGCCAAGCAGGTCAGATGAAAGATCAGAAAAACGAGAAAGGCATTCGACGCGAGCGCGGGGATGCGCAGCGCGCCAGTCACGCGATTCCAAATCGGCGCGAGCAGCCGCTGCGCCACGAGGTAGATCCCGTGAAGTGCTCCCCATGCGACAAACGTCCAACTCGCGCCGTGCCAAAGCCCACCGAGGAGCATGGTGATGAAGAGATTGCGGATCGTCGCCCATCGTCCGCCGCGATTCCCGCCCAACGGGATGTAGAGATAGTCGCGAAGCCAGCTCGAAAGCGAGATGTGCCAGCGCGTCCAGAACTCGCTGAAGCTGCGCGAGAAATAGGGCCGGTCGAAGTTGATGCCGAAATCGAATCCGAAGATGCGCGCCAGCCCGATGGCGATGCTCGAATAGCCTGAGAAATCGCAATAGATCTGAAACGCGTAGAGGTAGACGCCGAGGAGCAGCGACAGCGCGTTGTGCGCCTCGGGATGCGCGAAGCGGATGTCGACCAGCGGAGCAATCGAGTCCGCGATCGCCACCTTCCGCACGTAGCCCGAGGCGACGAGCGTGAGGCCGGACACCATCTGCTCGAAGCGGAAGCGATGATCGCGCCGCAACTGCGGGAGCATGCGTGACGCGCGAACGATCGGTCCTGCCACGAGCTCCGGAAAGAAGACGACGAACGTCGTGAATCGCAGCAGATCGCGCTCGGCCTTCTCCGTTCGCCGGTAGACATCGATCGTGTAGCTCATCGTCTTGAAAACGTAGAACGAGATGCCGACGGGCAGAACGATGTGCAGCGTTCTCTCACTTGCCGGCAGGCCGAGCGAGCGGCAGAGATCGGCTGCTGATGCGACGAAGAAGTTGAAGTATTTGAAGAACCCGAGGAGCCCGAGGTTGACGGCGATGCTGAGGGCGATCAGGCGATGGCGGCGCCTGTCCTCCTGTTCGTTCTCGAGAAGAATCCCCAACGCGAAGTCGGCCACGCTCGAAAACAGGAGCAGAAAAACGAAGCGCCAATCCCACCACGCATAGAAGAAGAGGCTGGCAACCAGCATGAACCAGAGGCGAACCCGGCCGGACGCCAGCCAATAGCCCGCGGCGAAAAGCGGCAGGAACGCGAGGAACGCCAGGCTGTTGAAACGCATCAGTCGGTTGGACGGAGCGGCATTCTAGCGGCGAAATTTCGATCGCTGCCAATCCGAGCTTTCAGTCGTCGCTGATGATGCCGAGTCGCTTCAACAAGACCTTCAACTCCAGGCCTGCTCCAGCAACTTCATCGGGCCCGAGAGAGTTGTAGTAGCGCCAGTAGTAGGCGAGATCGGCAGCAAATGCCTCAACGGCTTCCTCGATCGTGGAGCCCTTCGCAAAAAGGTGAAGAGATTCGTTCTCGATGAAATACGCGCCGTCCTCGACAGAAATCTGAAGGACCAACGGTCTCGAGAGCGACAGCGTACGACCCTCGTCGACAAAGGATGTCAGAGAAAGGGTTTCGGGACGTAGAGACGCTGCAGCGTGTGCCATGAGGTCAGATGATGACACCACTCCTGCTCGAAATTGACCTGACCGGGTCGTCGTTTCAATCCCCGTGGCCTCCCTCGCTCTGCGCCTGACCGAGAACGTCCCCGGCGACTTCTTCGTCGACAGCACGTGCATCGATTGCGACGCCTGCCGCATCTTCGCGCCAAAGACTTTCAGCGACACCGGCGATCAGTCGTGGGTCTACCACCAGCCGGAAAACGAAGGGGAACTGCTCGCCGCGCAGAAGGCGCTCATTTCCTGCCCGACGGCATCGATCGGATCGGTTGCCAGGCTCGACATGCGTCAGGCGCTCGACGATCTTCCGGAGCTCGTCGACGACGATGTCTTTCGATGCGGCTACGCCTCGGAGTCATCCTTCGGCGCGATCAGCTATCTCATTCAGCGAACGGACGGCAATGTCCTGATCGACTCACCGCGCTTCTCCGGGCCGCTCGTGAAGAACATCGACGCCATGGGTGGCGTCTCGCGGCTGCTGCTGACACATCAGGACGACGTCGCCGATCATGCCAAGTTTCACGATCGCTTCGGCTGCGAGCGCGTTCTGCATCAAGACGACGTGCATCAGCGGACGGCAGCGATCGAACTTCAGCCGTCAGGAATCGAACCGATCACCCTCGGCAACGACATCGTGATGATCCCGACTCCCGGCCACACGAAAGGCCACGCTGTGTTTCTCTATCGCGATCGCTATCTCTTCACCGGCGATCATCTCGCCTGGAGCGAGCGCCGCGGCCATCTCCACGCGTTTCGCAGCGCCTGCTGGTATTCGTGGTCCGAGCAGATCCGCTCGATGGAACGATTGCTCGACTATCGCTTCGAATGGGTCCTACCCGGCCACGGCCGCCCAGTCCATCTCGATCCGGCTGCCATGCGCGCGAGTCTGGAGCGATGCGTTGTCTGGATGAAGGGCAATTGATAATTGATAATTGACAATTGACAGCGGACAGCGTTTTCCGGCTCGGCGGTTTTGTCTGCGGCCAGACTGGGCGCCAGGAAACCCTTCGCACATTCCCATCCGAGATCGGGCGATCGGGATCAGTTGATTCGGACGTCCTTCCAGATGTGCCAACCGTCATGGTGTAGCACGATTCGGATAGCTTCCATCGCTCGCTTGACCTTCGGTTCCGTGCGATCCGCACGCATTTCGAAGCGATCGTGAATCTTTCTGAGTTGTTCACCGACGTAACTACCGCGAGCGGTTTTCTCCTGCGCGCGAATCAGTGATTCAAGCCAAGGCTTTACCTCTTCCTCGCGCTCGTACCGCGAGGTTATCAGGTCGGCTGCGTCGCCGATCGCGACGAGTGCGGCCCGTAGTTCAGGAGTCTTGCGTGCGAGGTGTTCGCTGAGTGGTAGTTTAGCCACGTCCCGTCCTTTCAATCGATGAACGATCACGCCTGCTAGTCATCTCGCCGCGCAATTTCTTCGGCGCAGCTTTGGCCCGGACCCCTCCCGGGCGACATCGCACACCGCCGGAAAAAGGCGCAGTGGCTTCGCACTTCGTCGTCCTGCCTTGATTTACCTGGCATATTTCGCCGTTCGCGTGCATCCGCGCGCCCTGGACCGGCTTTTTCTTCACTTCCATGCGATCGCCTTGGCGCGCGCATGTACGTTTCGCGTGGAGCCACCCTTAGCTCCGAGGAATCCACTGTCGAATTTCCACCCCGAACTCTCTGACTGCGATTCGATGAAGATGGCATCCGCCCCGTGCTTTGCTCCTTCGTGCCGCATCGCGCGAACCATCTCGGCGTCGGTGTCGTATTCGCCCTCGGGAGGCGTGATGATGCCTAGCACCTCGTAGGGGCGTGTAGGCGGTTCATCCAGATACTGAACGTGGTCGAAGGATGTGCTGTGACGTGGAACGGTCTGGATCGGAATCCACATCTCGGCAGGGCATCCGGTAAGCAGCAGGGACGCGCAGCAAAGAGCAGCGATCACGGCGAATGATTATTTCATGGCGAGAACAAGATACGTGCTGAGCGGAGCCAGCGCAAACCGCAAGGAATGTTCCAACTGACGCACTCCCACCTGGTCAGCGCTCGATGGCCGCCACCTACACGTGGCCACCGCCACCATCGACGACGGTTACGGGTGCGTACGTGAATACGCCGCCGCCGCTGATTACCGTGCGAGCCTCCGGGCAGCACGCAAGTACTCCAGACACTTGGTACTCCGAAGGAGTCACCCGGAAAGCGCCGCCCCCCACCCGGCCAGTGGGGGGCGGCGTATACGGGGGCTACTTCTTCGTCACGTCGTCGAGGGCTTTGTCGAAGAGGTCGGCGACGCTTTCCGGCTCGGCGGTTTTGGCCGCGGCCGGACGGGGCGCCATGAGACCCTTCGCGCCGGGCGGCAGTTCGCTCGGAGTCGGGGCTGGCGTCGGCGTGGGAACCGAGGTGGAGCCCTTGCGACGATTGAGAACCTTCTTCACAGAGCGGTCCATCTCTCCGACGTAGGGGTGAAGCTCCGCACCGTCGGGTTGTTTGGAGGCGTGCTGCGCCCACTTTTGCGTCTGGAGCGCTTGCACCGAGGAGATGGCCGCCTTGCTGTCGATCGTGAACAGCCCGTCGGCCGCAATCGAGGCCAGTTGTAGAAACAGAGGCATGACCTGACTGCGCAACTCCAACGCGAACTCACCGTCGTACACATTGAACAGGTTCCGCTCCTTCGCCAGCGAAGAGGAGGTGACCATGGCGATCGTCGGCTCGATCAAGCCGGGCGCGAACTTCGCGCTGGCGGCGATACGCCTGGTCTGGCGGGAGTCGTATTTCAGCAGAGGCATGATCTCCTGCAGCGCCGCGATGGCATCGCGATACTGCTGGGCGATCAGCTCCACTGCCTTCGCGGCCGACGAGGCGGGGCCGTCCGGGGTGGGTGGGGTGGTTGGGGTGGATAGAGAGGGGGAAGCATCCTTCACAGACATCGTCAAGCTCCTTGCTACAGCATCGTTAATCAACTGCCCGCAGGCCTGTCTACTCACCCGGCAACGGACGCGTTGCCGGGCGGTCTGATTTCTCCAGACATACTCTTAGACGCAAGAGCCCGAACGAAGGTTGTTCTGTAGGAAAAAACATCTTCTAAGGAGGGTGAATGGAGGGGTTCGGATCAATCCAGACTTGATCCGGATCTAACAAGAGTTGATCGGGAGGAAAGAAGAGTTGATCCGGATCAACCCGAAGTTGATCCGGAGGAAAAAAGAGATGATCCGGATCAATCCAAAGTTGATCCGCGGAGGAAAAAAAGATGATCCGGATCAATCCAAAGATGATCCGGATCAAAGCAAAGATGATCCGGACCAATCCAAAGTTGATCCGGAGGAAAGAAAGAGATGATCCGGATCAATCCAGAGTTGATCCGGAGGGGAAAAAAGATGATCCGGATCAATCCAAACTTGATCCGCGGAGGAAAAAAAGATGATCCGGATCAATCCAAAGATGATCCGGATCAAAGAAGAGATGATCGGAATCGGCCGTTCCGGGATGCAGAGGGTCAGGCCTTTGTTTTCTTGGAAGTTGTAACTCATTGATAGCCAGTTACTTGCGCGCCGGATCATCCCGCATCCGGTCCGCAACCTCATTCACCTCCTCGGCGCTCCCACAGATGTAGAGGTGATCGTCCGCCTGAATTCGCGAATCGGCGGTGACGGGGAGAAACGCTCCGGCCCGCTCGATCGCGAGCACCGAACAGCCGCGCTGGCGTGAGGCCATGTCCCGCAGCGTGCGATCCGAAGCGCTTCGAATCTTCACCCGCACCACGCGCCGGTGCTCGTCGCGCGAGCGGGCCACGCGCCCGAGGAGGCGCGCAGAAAGCATCTCGCCGGAGATGTCGCTGATGGAGAGCGCGAAGTCGGCGCCGGCGCGGTACATGTTGTCGATGTTGCGCGAATGATTGACCCGCGCGATCACCGGCACATCGACGGCGGCATCGCGCGCGATGACGGTGGCAAACAGAGTGGCGTCGTCGCTGTTGAGCGCCAGGACGACGGCGCGGCATTCGCGAAGACCGGCCCGCTCGAGTAGGGACGGATCGAGAACGTTGCCAACCACGTCGACACCCGCTCGCTGCTCGCGCTCTACGACGCGCACTTCCTCGCCCGCATCGCTGAGAAGCTCGTGGACCTTGTGCCCGACCTCTCCAAATCCCGCGATCAGGAACGGTCCCGTGTTTCGCAGAAAAGGAGACCCTGCCATTGCCGCCGCGCGCTCGAGGGATGCAGCGTCGCCAACGACCTCGATGATCGATCCCGCTTCGAGCCGCATCGCCGCATCGCATCGCGCGTCGAGCCGGTTGCGGATCCATTGCCCGGCCACGACCGCTCCGGTCACCGAGCCGAAGTTGGACTCGCCGAGGGTGCGGCCGGCGAGAGGGCTGGCCGCGGCGATGCGCAGCTCGCGCCGCTGCAGATGTTCGAGCGCCTCCGCGCCCGGAAGGCGAGGGCTGATCCGTTCACTGGCATGCGCGGCAAGCGCGGCAGCCACGATGTGCCGCGGTGTGTACGCCGCAGTCGCGCCGGCGAGCTCCATCGGCTTGCGGTGCGCCGGCTCTTCGACGAACGCAAAGATCTCGCCGCGGAACCCCATCTGCCTCGCCCGCAACGTAATGGCGGCGTTCTCCTCGTCGCGCCCATTGGCGACGAGCGCCCGCGCCTCGTTCAGCCGGCAGATGTCGAGCGCATCCTCCTCGGCACGGCTGAAAACGACGGCCTGACCCCGCTCGAGCACGGCTCGTGCCGTCGCTTCATCCGTCTCGACCACGATGGAAGCGACGCTATGCGACGCCAGCCGCTGAAGCAACGTCTCCACCGCCGGCCCATAGCGATAGACCACGACGTGATTGTTCATCTTCGGCGCAACCCGCGGAACGCGCCGCTCGAATCTCTCTTCCAGGAACGGCACCAGAAAGATCGGCACGACCAGGAAGACGAGAAAGACTCCCGCGAACTGCACGACGACGACGAGCATCACCATCGCCGGATGGTTCCAGTGGCTGTCCGCGCCATAGCCGGTGGTGCTGAGCGTCTCCGCCGCCCACTCGAAGCTGTCCCAGAAGGTGCGACGCTGTCCCTCGAGCCGAGCCATCCCGAGCTGATAAAGAAGCGCACAGACGACGAGAAAGAGAACGAGACCAGCCGCGAGACCGATGAGTCGTCGCGTGGAGCGGTGCATGGTTCAATTGTAGTAGTTGTACGTAGGTCGGACTCTCCAGTCCGACTTTCACGTTCAGCGGAACTGCCATCTCCAGTCGGACTGGAGAGTCCGACCTACGTAAACCATGTCAGCCCTCCTCTGCACCGTCCGCGATTGTCACGAGCCGCTCGCGCGGAACGAGCACGGACTGGCTTGTCCGCGCGGTCATTCCTTTGACATCGCGCGCAGCGGCTATGTGAACCTTCTTCAGCCGAACGATCGGCGCTCGAAGAAGCCGGGCGATACGGCGGCAGCCGTCGCGGCGCGACGGCGGCTTCATGACCGCGGCGTCACTGCGTCGTTGCTCGAAGCGATCGGCGCGCTCGCCGGCATCGATCGCGATGACGTCGTTCTCGACGTCGGCTGCGGCGACGGCTACTACCTCGGAACGATTGCTCTCAAGAGTGGATGCGAGGCGCACGGCATCGACATTTCAGTGCCCGCCATCGACGCCGCAGCGCGCCGCTACCCCGATTGCAAATGGGTCGTCGGCAATGCGGACCGGTTCCTGCCGTACGCGGACAAGACCTTCTCGCGCGTCCTGTCGATCACGGCGCGAATGAACGTATCCGAGATCCGTCGCGTACTTCGTGACGATGGACGGCTGCTCGTCGCGATTCCGGCTCCGGACGATCTCGTCGAACTGCGTGGCGCCGGCCGCGACCGCGTGCCGCGAACGCTTGCCGAGTTTGGAACGGCGTTCACGCTCATCGAGCAGCGGCGTGCATCGACCGCGGCCGATCTTGATCAAGACGCCGTTCACGACGTGCTGCTCTCGATCTACCGCCCGCGCAGTATCGAGAAGGTGACACTGGCGCGCGTCACGTTCAGTCTCGATCTTCTGCTCTTCGCGCCGCGCTGAGCGCTACAATCCGCGGCCCGATGGCTGCGCCCTACTTTTCAGTCGTCATCCCGACGTACAAACGGCTGCCGATGCTGTTGCGCGTGCTCGATGCGCTCGAAGGGCAGCAGGCCGCGCCGGAATTCGAAGTCATTGTGATCGACGACGGATCGGGAGATGACACCGCGGACGTCATGCAGGCGCGCCGCGCAGAGCACTTCGCCCTCACCTTCGAATCGCAACCAAACTCCGGTCCGGGAAGAGCCCGCAATCACGGCGTCGAGCTGGCCACCGGCCGTTACGTCCTCTTCATCGGCGACGACACCGTCCCCGAGCCGCGCTTCCTCGCGCAGCATGCGCGATCGCACAGCGATGCCGGCGATGATCCGCACCTCGCTTGTCTCGGCTACACGGGCTGGCCGGCCGGAGAGCGCGTCACCGCCTTCATGGATTACATCAACGACTTCGGATTGCAGTTCGGCTACAAGCTCATTCGCGACGGCGAGATCGTTCCGTTCAATTTCTTCTACACATCGAATATCTCGATCGACCGGCAATTGCTTGGCCTCGAGCCATTCGACACGACGTTCCCCGCGGCGGCGTGGGAAGACATCGAGCTCGCTTTCCGCCTCGACGCTCTCGGCCTGAAGATTCGCTACAACGCGCAGGCGATCACCCGTCACTACCATCCGATGACGGTCGATTCGTTCGCTCGCCGGCAGTACACAGTGGGCCGCTCCGGCGCGATCTTTTACCGCAAGCATCCCGAGCTGGCCGGCTTCCTAGGCATCCACGAACTGGAAACGCGAACTCTCGCCAGCGACCGGCAACTTGCCCATCTCCGCCGCCGCGCCCGCCTCGGCGAGCGATTCCGCCTCCTGGCCACCAACCGCGTGTTCGAGACGCTGATGCGCGAGCATTACCTGCGCGGGCTGCGTGACGGACTGGCCGGGTCGCCAGCTTCGAGCAACGAAACCTCGGGATAGAGTTCGCAGAACAATGTTCATCACCTTCGAAGGCATTGAAGGCTCCGGCAAGTCGACGCAGCTCCGGCGCGTTGCAGAGCGCATTCCGGACGCGGTCGTGACGAAGGAGCCGGGAGGAACGCCGCTCGCCGACCGCATTCGCGCGGTTCTTCTCGACAGCAGCTCGCAAATGGATCCGGTAGCCGAGGTCTTGTTGTTTGCGGCATCGCGCCGGGAGAACACGCTCAAGGTCATCCGCCCCGCGCTCGACCGCGGCGGCATTGTCCTGTGCGACCGCTACACCGACGCGACGCTGGCGTATCAAGGTTTCGGACGCCTGTTGAATCTCGATCAGTTGCGCGCGCTGAATGCGTGGGCCACCAACTCGCTGGTCCCCGATCTCACGCTTCTCTTCGATTTGCCCGAACAGACCGGCCTCACCCGCGCCCGTTCGCGCAACGCCGATGCGTCTCAGGACGAAGGACGATTCGAGGCCGAGGATCTTCGCTTTCACCAGCGCGTACGCGAGGGATATCTCACGCTCGCCGGCGCGGAGCCCTCGCGTTTTGCATTGATCGATGCAGTGGGCGATGTCGACGATGTTTACGCGCGCGTGGAAGCCGTGCTGGCTGCGCGATTGCCGAGGTACTTCCCGTGAGTGAGGCGGCGCGGCTGCTGCTGGAGACCGCACAGCGAGGGGAGTTGCATCACGCCATCCTCTGCTACGGACCGTCGGCACAGGCGCTGCGAGATGTGTCGGTCGGAATCGCGAAGACGCTCAACTGCCTGAACGGTACGCAGGGCGACGATTGCACGGCGTGCCAGCGGATCGAACGGAGGATCCATCCGGACGTTCACTTCATCGAGGTCGCGGGCGAGCGGAAGATGATCAGCGTCGAGCAGATTCGAGAGATCGTTGCCGCTGCCTCGCTGCGTCCGTTCGAGGGGCGCAACAAGATCTTCATCATCGATCCGGCGCACGCAATCAGCGTCGGCGGCTCGAACTCGCTCCTCAAGACGCTGGAGGAGCCCGCCCGCGACACGACGTTCATCCTGCTCACGCGCTCACCGGATCTCCTGCTGCCGACGATCCGCTCGCGCTGCCAGATGATTTTCGTCGGCGGCGAGCCAGAAGAGAACGATGCCCTCGCTGCATCAATCGCCGCCGGCCTGACGCGCTTCTCCGACAATCGTGACAGCGCTGCGCTTCTCGGCCTGGCCTCGCTTATCGCATCACAGGACGATGTGAGCGATGCGGTGGCATTACTCGGGAAGGTGCTCTGCGACGCCGTGGCCGGCCGGCTGCCGCTCTCGATCGAGCGCGAGCGGCTGCTCGCTGCCGCCGACGCAACCACCGCCGCAATCCGCTGGCTCAACGTCAACGCCGATGCACGGATGCTGGTGGAACAGGCGCTGGCGGAGCTGGTGGTTTGACCGGGACGAGCAGGAGCAACCCACGCGTAACCGTTTACAAAAAGAACCGGCCCCGTTTTTTTGACGGGGCCGGGGGAAATCTACTGGATGTGAGTGGGTCGAACGCTCGGAGGAGAGATGTTGCTGGATCGGTAAGATTCAAAGAAGAATTCAAGCGGTAAAACGAGAGGCGGGCGGTTGAAACGGAAAGCTAATCCGCCCCACATCATCCAGTAAACTTGTCAAAGTTCGAACGGCGAAACTGATTATCGCACGACCTTGTGAAAAATTTCTCAATGTAACAGCAACGTGACAACCCTCGTAGTTGCTGAGACATAACCAACACTTTCGGAACGGCGATCATTGTAGTACAGAACAACCGTTCGGTCAATTATACGTGGCTGGGCCGTTCCAGGTTTCGGTCGCCGCCACTCCCTCACGCCGATCGCGTGCCAGCGTTGCTCGGATACACTCGGCTCATGTCTCGCAAGAAACGCGTCGTCGGCACGGCCGGCCATATCGATCACGGCAAGACGGCTCTCGTGCTTGCCCTGACCGGTACCGACACCGACCGCCTTCCCGAAGAAAAGCGCCGCGGCATCACCATCGACCTCGGATTCGCGAGCTGGTTCACCGACGACTACCAGATCGGATTCATCGACGTCCCCGGTCACGAGCGCTTCGTCAAGAACATGCTGGCCGGCATCGGCGGCATCGACAGCGCGCTGCTCGTCGTCGCGGCGGACGAATCGATCAAACCGCAAACACGCGAGCACTTCGCCATCTGCCGGCTGCTCGATATCAAGACCGGCGTCATCGCGATCACCAAGCGCGATCTGGTCGAGAACGACATCCTCGACCTCGTGCGGATGGAGATCGAGGAGATGGTGGCCGGAAGTTTCCTCGCTGGAAAGCCGATCGTTCCGGTGAGCAGCGTGACACGCGAAGGTCTCGACGATCTGCGGCACGCGATCGTGGCTTCGGTCGCCGAGGTCGAGGATCGCGATGCGTCGACGAGGGTGTTCCGACTGCCGATCGATCGCGTGTTCACGATGAAAGGTTTCGGCTCCGTGATCACCGGCACCACGTTCGCCGGACGCCTTCACGTCGACAGCGACGTCGAGGTGCTGCCGGGTGGCAAACGCAGCCGCGCGCGCAACATTCAGGTGCACGGCGAATCCCGCGATTCGGCTTCGGCAGGCGAGCGGACCTCGGTCAACCTTCCCGACATCGAGCTTCAGGATCTTCATCGCGGCCAGCAACTCGTCGCTCCCGGCACGCTCCGCACTTCGCAAGTCATCACCGCGCGCCTCGATCTTTTGCCATCGTCCTTCGGCGGTGCCAAGCCGCTGAAGGACCAAACACGCATACGTTTTCACCACCTTTCTGCTGAATTGCTGGGAAGCATCCGCTTCGTCGATGAGACGACGGAGCTCAAGCCTGGCGGCAGCGCCTACGTTCAGATCCGGCTGGAATCGCCGGTCGTCGCCGTGGCCGGAGACCGTTTCGTCATCCGCCGCTATTCACCAGCGATGACCATCGGTGGCGGCGTGATTCTCGACACGCATCTGCCCAAGCTGAGCCGTAACACGCGCACCGGCCTGCTGGACGTGCTGGCTACCGGAACGCTGCAGGAGCGGGTCGAGCTGATGGCGAAACTCGAAGGGCTGCGCGGCCTTTCGATTCATGAAGTGCAGGCTCGGACGGGGATTCGCGTCGAGACGCTGACCAAAGAGCTGAAGAACGTTCCTCATCTCGCTGACAGCGGGGAGCGGCGCTGGATTCATCTGGATGTCATCACCGACTTTCGCAGGCGAGCAATGGACTTTCTTCGGAAGTACTTCGAAGAGAATCGGATGGCGCTCAACGTACCGAAAAGCGAGTTCGTGCAGAAGCTGCTCCCCCGCGGCGCCGATGCCGCGATGATTAACTTCCTGCTGCAGGATCTGGCGCGCGAAAAAATCGTAGCCATCGCCGGCGACGCCCTCGACATCCCCGGCCGCTCCAAGACCCTCGGCGGTGCCGAAGGCGAACTGGCGCGGATGATCGAGGGCCGCTTCGCGGAGGCCGGCCTGGCGCCGCCACCGGTCTCGGAGCTCATCAACGAGCGGACGCAAAAAGCACGCGTCATCGAAGGCGTGATCGGCTTCCTGGTCAAACAGGGAAACCTCGTCCGCCTCGCCGAGGGGATCTACGTGCACCGCGACGCACTAGCCGCGGCGCGCGAGCGCATCAGCACGCGCTCCGGCGACACGATCGACGTCGGCCAGTTCAAAGAGTTCTTCGGCCTCTCCCGCAAGATAGCCATCCCGCTGCTGGAGTGGATGGATCGCGAGGGGGTGACGAAGAGGGTGGGGGATGTGAGGAAGGTGCTGTAGGCAGAAATCTGAGTCCGAAACCTTGGGGAGTACAATTCGCGTGTGAGAGATATCGCCGAGATCCGCAAGCTGAGCGTTCCGGAGCGGCTGCAGCTGGTAACTGAAATCTGGGACTCAATTCTGGAGGCTCCAGAGCTCCTTCCGATTTCTGAGGAGTTAGAGCGCGAGCTCCAGCAACGGCTTCGCGCACACCGCGATTCACCGGAAAGCAGCGAACCGTGGGAATTGGTAGACCGGGAGGTCTTCGGTTCCGATTGAAACGGCGCGTTGTTATTAGCCCGCAAGCTCGCGCCGAACTTTCTGAGGCCGCTGAGTGGTACCGCAGAAAGTCACCCATCGTTGCACTAGGCTTGAGGTCAGCGGTTCGCGAAAGTATGCGCAGTATCTCCGAATGGCCCTCGGGTTTTACCGAGGTATCAGACGGAATCCGCCGGGCATTGACGACAAGATTTCCGTATGCGATTTTCTTTTCGGAAGAGTCAGGTGTCATTGTCGTTCTCGCTATCAAGCATCAGGCACAGGACCCGGCATCGTGGCCAAAACGCGAATGAGCTGTTGACCTGAACGCCGCCCTCAGTCTCGGGAATCGAGAAAACGGCGGAGCGCGCCCGGCTTCTTCGCAAGCTTCTTCAACGCGACCTTCGGCTCACTGGCGGGAATGGAGACGATTCCCTCCCGGCGGAGCTCATCGATGCGATTCGCGATCGAGGTATACGGACGGTCGGCCGGCGACAACTCGTGGGCTTTGGGCATGATGCAAGGTCTAGATTGAACTGAATGGACGCAAACATCAACCAGAGGTCGGGAGTATCACTTGCGCTGGATACCATCTGACTCACTGATGGCCTTCGTAGGTCTTGCTGGCGCCATTTCCTTGTAGCCGCCATCCACCTTCAGCCACGACGCCGCAACCTCGCCCTTCTCGATCTTCACCACCGCGTTGTCGACGACGAGTTTCCTCTTTTCGTACGGCAATTCGGCGTGATCGGACATGGGAAAACCTTTGACTTCGATCAGCGCTTCGTCCGCTTGACGCATCACGCCGGCGAGTGGCGACAAGACCGGCTCGCTGGCTTGCATGATCGCGAACAGGCCCTGAGGAATGAGCGGGTGGGATGCGATCCAGAGCTCGCGTTGGTAGGCGCCGATGCGGATCGTCGACTGCTTTGCCACTACGCCTTGAAGCGTCTTCTGCGCATTTCCGACGACGAATTGCGCGCGCGGGATTCCTTCCGGTAACGGCTGCGAGAGGGACGCGCGGTGAGCGGCTTCGACGTCCTCGAAAGAGATCTTCCGATAGGTTTTGGACAGGTCATCGACGAACGTCACGCTCTCTTCTTTGAAATCGAAAAGGCGCCATTCGTCGACTTCATCGCTGCTGCGGGCACGATCGTTAGCGATGACGATCGTGTGCGTCCACGTTTTCGGCGACGGCGGCATCGTCGTCTGGATCGTGATGACGGTGGCGCGGATCTTCGGCTCGCTTGCGGCCAGCCGGGCCGGCTTAACCGACGGGCGATTGCAAGCGGCCAGGAAGACGATCAGCGCGGCGAGCCATTTCCTGCGAGCGAACTCCATTACTCCTTCGCGTCGAACCAACTCCGCCCGTAGTGCGCATCGACTTTGAGCGGCACGGCGAGCGGGAAGATGTTCTCCATCGTCTCTTTCACGATTCCCGCCACGTCAGCGGCGCGCGTCTCCGGCACCTCGATCACGATCTCGTCGTGAACAGTCAGAAGCATCTGCGCAGCGTTCTCCAGCCGCTCGTCGAGAGCAATCATTGCCAGCTTCAGGATGTCCGCGGCCGTTCCCTGAATCGGCGCATTCGTGGCCATCCGTTCGGCGTTGCCGCGCACGGTGAACGACTTGTTGTGGATCTCGGGGATGTAGCGGACGCGCCCGAAGAGCGTCGTTACCTTCCCACTGCGCCGCGCTTCCTCGAGCGTCCGGTCCAGATACTCCTGAATCTTCGGATAACGGCCGAAGTAGGCGTCGATGAAATCCTTCGCCTGGCTGGTGGGGATGTTGAGCTCATTTGACAGGCGGAAGGCCGACATGCCGTAGAGCACGCCGAAGTTGATCGTCTTCGCAGCGCGGCGCTGATCGTGCGTGAGCTGATCCTCCGGCACGTTGAACATCTTCGACGCCGTGGCGCGATGGATGTCCGCGCCGCGTTGAAACGTCTCGATCAGATCGGGATCCTGCGAGATGTGCGCGAGGATGCGCAGCTCGACCTGCGAGTAGTCGGCCGCGAGCAGGACATTCCCTTCCTCAGCGATGAACGCCTTTCGGATCTCACGTCCCAGCTCGGTGCGGATCGGGATGTTCTGAAGATTCGGATCAGACGATGACAAGCGCCCTGTTGCCGCAACGGCCTGGTTGAACGACGTGTGCACACGGCCGTCCGCGGCGACGAGTTGGGGAAGCGCATCGATGTACGTCGACTTGAGCTTATGCAGTTCGCGATGCGACAGGATCAGGCGGGGCACCGCGAAGCCGTGGCTCGCTAACTCCTGTAGCACGTCCACCGACGTCGAGAAGGCTTTTGTTCCCTTCGTTTTCTTCGAGACCGGGTACTGCAGCTTCTCGAAGAGAATCTGGCCGAGTTGCTGCGGCGAGTTGATGTTGAACTCCATCCCCGCCTCGGCGTAGATCTCTGTCTCGAGTTTTGCGAGCTGCTGCGCCATGTTGTTGGACGACTCCCGCAGCAGACCGGTATCGATCTTGATGCCGCGCGCTTCCATCCGCTGCAACACTGGAACGAGTGGCATCTCGATACGGTCGTAGATGTCGGTGAGAGCGGGCTCGCGGCCCAGTTCGGGTGCAAGCACCTCTTTCAGCGCCATCGCCACATCCGACTTTTCGCCGAGGTATTGCTGGTAGGGCGAAAGTGCAGTGGAACCGATCTCGTGATCGAGCGCGAAAAGTGGAGCGGTCTCGACAACGTCTTTGCGCGATTC
Source organism: Thermoanaerobaculia bacterium (assembly GCA_017883205.1). Classification (GTDB taxonomy): domain Bacteria; phylum Acidobacteriota; class Thermoanaerobaculia; order Gp7-AA8; family Gp7-AA8; genus JADGNZ01. Next base: position 105,287 of record JADGNZ010000003.1, read on the forward strand.
GACGTCCTGCTTCAGACGGTCGCGGGCGACGTTGCCCAAGGCGTGACTGGGCAGGCCGGGATTGATGACGTACGACATGATCATCGTGTCGGCGATGCGCGCCGGCAGCGGCCAGTGGTTCGCGGCCAGCCGGCGCAACTGAAGCTTGATGTCGTGCGCGACGAAGAGGCGGTCGGAGCGAAGCATTTCCTGCAACGCCTCGCGAAGCTCGGCAGTGCCGCCGGCGGAGCTTGCGATCGGGACGATCAGCGATTCCGCCTGCTTCGTCGACAGCGACGCCGCCAGCAGATCATCGTGACCGTCAGCCGTGACCGACTCGAACCATATCGCCACTTCGGTGGCGCCGGCGATGAAATCGCGCACCTCGCCGGCGGTCGCAGCGATTCGGTACTCGCGCTCGACCGGCGGCGCCTGCGGCAGAAACTCCTGCATTAGCGAGGCGAACTCGAGACGCGAGAAGACGTCGTGCAGCTTTGCGCGGTCAGGCTCCTGCCGTTTGAGTTTCTCGAAGTCGATGTCGTCGACCGGCAGGTCGCACTTAATGCGGGCGAGCTCGCGCGACATGAATGCTTTGTCGCGGTTCTCATCGAGCTTCTTGCGTTGCGCCGGTTTGAGTTTGTCGAGATTCTCGTAAACGCCTTCGAGCGAGCCGTACTCCGTGATCAGCGCTTTCGCGCCTTTCTCGCCGATACCGGGAACGCCGGGGATGTTGTCGATGGCGTCGCCCCAGATGGCCATAACGTCGACGACTTTCTCGGGTGGCAACCCAAATGCGCCGGCGACTCCATTCGCGTCGTAAAGGACTTCGCGGCCGGTGTGAAAGAGCTTGATGCCGTCGCCGACGAGCTGGAAGAAATCTTTGTCCGAGGTGGCGAGAACGACGTCGTAACCGCGGTCGCGCGCGACGCAGGCAAGCGTGCCGAGAAGATCGTCCGCTTCCCAGTCCTGAACGCCGATCACCGGGATGCCGAAACCCTCGAGTACTTCGTTAACGAGCGGCAACTGGATGGCCAGATCGTCGGGCATCGGCCGGCGGTCTTTCTTGTAGTCGGCAAAGGCCTCGTGGCGTGTCTTCGCGCCGCTGATGTCGAACGCCACTGCGATGCAATCAGGCTCGAAGTCCTTCAGCAGCTTCTTGAGCGTTTGCGTGAAACCGTAGACCGCGTTCGTGGCCAGACCTGCGGAGTTCGTCAGGTTGCGGATGGCAAAGTAGGCGCGGTAGACGTTGTTGGAACCGTCGACGAGGAAGAGGGTTGGGCGTTTCGGCGGCATCAGAGCGCGATTCTATGACGGCGGGATCGGCTCCCCCATCACCTGATCGCGGGCGGCTTCAACGGCGGCCAGAATCTCCTGGTAAAGATGAAAGGCCAGATCGCTACCGATCGGTTCCGCCGCGCCGCGATTCACCACCTCGGCAATCTGCGCGGAGAGGTACGACGCCAACGGCAAACGATCGCCTGACTGATGAAGCTGCCGGAAGCCGAAGATCAGCTCTTCCCGCAGGGTCTCGCGGAACGATCCGTTGGCAACGTCGTTCTCGAGATTCTCGTAGTCGACGTTCATCGCAGGAACGACTCCATCAACTTGTCGTCGGCTCCGTACGCGGCTTTCACGTGCGAGCCATCGACCTCCATGCGAGGATCGAGTCCCCGCTTGCGCAGGAAGGCGTCGTAGGCATCGCGGAAGGTTCGCGCGTGTGCAACATCCTGCCATTGCGTGTCGACGAGGACGGTCGTGTCGCATCGCAGATTCTGCGTAACGGTGACCCGATCGTCGACCCATCCGGCTCCGGCGTTGCCGACGAGGAAGCGCCAGTGAAACTCGCCGAGATGCTCGACGGTCAGAGCGCCAGGAAGGGAGGATTCGTCGTCGAATGCGGGCGGCGAGGCGGCAGACCCGGCCAGGCGCGTGAAGTACTCCGAGGGGTGCAGCACCTCGCGCGTGGACCGCGGCGGATTCTCATCCATGCTGTCGATCATCTTCCAGCCGCCGCGCCGGTAACCTTCGATTACGAGCTTCAACCCTTCCGCATACGGGAACTTCAGCGACTCGGCGAAGTAGCGTGGCGTGCCGGGATCGATCGTGGCATCCGCGGCGTTCATCGACGACGTGAGAATGTCCAACGCTTCAGGGCTGGCCATCACGTCGCTGATCTTCTGCCCCATGTGATCGAGGACGTAGTCGAGCATGACGAACGTGGCCTCGCCTTCCATCAGCGCGTGCAATGCCAGGCTGCCGTCGGTGTCTTTCTGCAGCGCGAGGTCGCGCGCACCGGCATGGAAGCGCTGATCCTGAAGCGCGTGGGTGAGCTCATGGATCACGACCGACTCACGCATCGTGTCATTGTCCAGGAGCCCGCCGGCAGCCGACGGCATCCGATCGAGCGCGAAGTAGGTGTGCGTCAGCGGATCGTAGAAAGCCAGCACCTGTGACTGGTAGAGATCGAGCATCGTGCGCACGAGATCGGACGAGCCGGCGTCGACGAGTTGCAGCGCGCGCAGAATCAGGGCGTAGTCATCCGGTGAATATGGCAGCGACTTCTCCATCTGAGCGCGCAGCACTTTTGGCAGCTCGGCGCGTGTGATCGTGCGCTGCGTGACGGGATGGTCAAAGGTCAACCCACGCAATCGCTCGACGGTTTTCATCTCCGTTTCGAGCGAGGCTGCGTGCGCAGTCGCGGAGAGAAGCACGAGTGCGGCAGCAAACGTTGTCAGGCGGCGGAACATGGGGATCGGAACGGCGCGGATCTGCGGGCGATTCCGGTAGGAGTAAAGAGCGAAAGGGGAACGTGAACGAATCGATAACCTTTAGCGCTCAACAACTTCCCTCTTCTAACTTCACCCTTCACTCTTCACTCTTCCCCCTTTACAATGCCGCCGGCTCAAAGACTGAATGGAACGTGACGGCGAGCGGATAGAGATCACCATCAGCAGTCGGTTCGAGAACATCGAGCTCGTGCAGGTGATCGCGGAACATCTCTGTGAAAACGCGGGGATGGATGAAGATGGTTCGCACTGGATCGGCATGGCCGTCCGCGAGGCAGTCGCGAACGCGATCAAACACGGTAACAAGCTTGACATCAAGAAGAAGGTGAGCGCCGTCTTCGAGTTGAATGGTCACGATCTGGCCATCACGATATCGGATGAAGGCACGGGATTTGATCCGACGGCGGTGAGCGATCCGCTGAATCCTCAGAACCTGATGAAAACGAGTGGCCGCGGCATTTTCTACATGCGTACGTTCATGGATCAGATCCGATATTCGTTTCAGGACGGCGGCGGAACGTCGCTGATCATGACCAAGAACCTGGCCAAAGGAACCGGTATGGCCACCGGAAAAGCCTGATATCTTCCGCGTCCGGCGATCTTCGGGCCGCGAACGCAAACAAAGGAGAATGACATGAAAGCCACCACTCGCGACGTAAACGGAATCGAGATCATCAAGCTCGATGGCAAAATCACGATCGGCGCGGGCGACCAGCAGCTTCGCGACGTCATCGCCAATGCCGTTGCCAACGGCAAGAACAAGATCCTGCTCGATCTCTCAGGGGTGACGACGATCGATTCATCAGGCATCGGCGAGCTCGTCGGCTCGTATACGACCGCCACGAATCGCGGCGGCAAGCTCAAGCTGCTCCATCTGCCCGCCAAATTGAACGAACTGCTGCACGTCACGCAGCTCATCACCGTCTTTGAGGTCTACGAAAACGAGGACGAAGCCGTCAAGAGTTTCTGAGGTTCGGGGGTGGGTTGCGGGGAGTGGGGAGTGGTAGCCATGAGTACATGACTCCTACTCCCTGCGCCCCGCTCCTCACTCCTGAATAACGCCGTTTCCACTTCGGGCGCGGCTCCTTCCCACACCCCACCCCCAACTCCCCACCCCCCGAACCTCACGTCCCCGGCTTGCGTCGGGTAGTCGTTCCAGTCGGCGCACCTTCCATCAACGCCGGCCGCGGAGATGTCATCCAGCGCATCGGGAGCGCATTCGTCGTCACTGTCTCATTCCCCTCGACCCACTTCGGGAAGATCTCCGCGGCGAGCTGCTTGTCTCGCACCGCTTTCTCGGGGATGTCGATCAGACGCATGAACGGGCGCGGATCGCCGAGGAAGTTGATGCGAAGCTGCAGCTTGTTCGGCCGCGGCGTCCAGGGAGACTGGAACGAAACGGCGACATTGATGTGCGCTCCCCCGTTGAACGAGCGCCGCGATCCGGACGGAATCGAGATCAGGCGCGGAAGAAACTCTTCGCCTGGAATCTCCGAGCCGATGTCGATCGTCACCGTTCGCGTGTCCGGATCGTAGTTGGCCAGAGGAATCAGATCCGCGATGAGGATCGGCCCGGCCCGCTGGTTGGTGACGTCGTACTTGATGGCGAGAGTCATGCCCTGCCTCATCTCGTCGCCGTAGATCTCGGCGTCGACGCGGACATCGTTCTCCGTGCCGACCATGCGCCGCGCCTCCTTCATGTCGATGTTGCCCGGTGTCTCAGAAGGCGCCGGTGGCGACGTCGAGGTGCAAGCCGCGGCAAGCAGGAGTGCCAACGCGCAGAGAGATCGTTTCATCAGCTCACCTCCGCAGGCAAATTACTACTGATCGCTTGCGGAAGTAGAAAACAAATGTAGAAATGAAAAGGGCCTCCCGCGCGGGAGGCCCAATGAGTTACCAACGAACTGATCGATCAGAGACCGCGTTTCTTCGCGCGGATGTTGCGCCGACTGCCTTTCGGCTTGCCACCGCCGCCACCGTACGCTCCGCCGCCGCCACCACCGCCGTAGCCACCACCACCGCCACCGCCGTAGCCGCCGCCACCACCGCCGCCGTAACCGCCACCGCCGCCGCCACCGCTGTAGCCGCCACCGCCAGCACCCCGGCCAGCGCCACCGCCGCCGCCAAACGAACGGCCGCCGCCGGCGCCGCCAGCACGAGGCGGGCGATCCTCGGCGGCATTCACGCGAAGTGCGCGGCCACCGAGGTCATGTCCATTGAACTTTTCAATCGCCTTCGCCGCATCCTCATCGGACTCGAACTCGACGAACGCAAACCCGCGGGGTCGACCCGACTCGCGATCGGTCGGAAGAAACACGTCTCGTACCGTTCCGACCTGCGCAAACAACGCTTCGACCTCGTCGCGCGTCGTGTTGAAGTCGAGATTCCCTACGAAAACCTTGGAAGCCATCAACATCTCCTCTTCTGCGGCTAATGCCTGCCATCGATGGCTTCCGGCTTTCCGCGCGCCGAAGTGTATCGCGTTGCACACGACATGTGCGTGGGAAAACTCGGATTTACCGCGAAGCGCCTTGCTTTATCGCACACCTCCCCCAGCAGGGAGGTAACTCAGTCGATCTTCAACACTGCCAGAAAAGCCTCCTGCGGAATCTCGACTTTCCCCACCCGTTTCATCCGTTTCTTTCCCTCTTTCTGCTTCTCGAGGAGTTTGCGCTTGCGCGAGATGTCGCCGCCATAACACTTGGCGAGGACGTCTTTGCGCATCGCTTTCACGGTTTCGCGGGCGATGATTCGATTACCGATGGCTGCCTGCAAAGCGACTGCGAACATCTGGCGGGGGATGAACTCTTTCATCTTTTCGACGAGGAGCTTTCCGCGCGCGTATGCCTTCTCCTTGTGCACGATGAGAGAGAGGGCATCGAGCGGGTCCCCGTTGATCAGAATGTCCATCTTCACCAGATCGCTTTCGCGGTAACCCACGAACTGGTAATCGAGCGAGGCGTATCCGCGTGAGATCGATTTCAGCTTGTCGAAGAAATCGAGGATCACCTCATTCAACGGCATCTCGTACACGATCATGACTCTGTTGGCGCTGACGTACTCGAGCTTCTTCTGTACGCCTCGCCGATCCGTCGCAAGCGCGAGAATCGGGCCAACGAATTCATCGGTCGTGAGGATGGTCGCTTCGATCCACGGCTCCTCGATCGAGCTGATGTATGCGGGGTCGGGCATCTTCTGCGGATTCTCGATCCATATCTCATCGCCGTCGGTCTTCTGGATGCGATAGCGCACGCCAGGCGCGGACGTGAGCAGTTCCAGATTGAACTCGCGCTCCAGCCGCTCCTGAATGATCTCCATGTGAAGCAGTCCGAGAAAACCACATCGGAAACCGAAGCCGAGGGCGAGCGAGCTCTCCGGCTCGTAGCTGAACGATGCATCGTTGAGTTTGAGCTTGCCAACGGCGTCACGCAGGTTCTCGTAGTCGTCGGTGTTGATCGGGAAGATGCCGGCGAAGACCATCGGCTTCACTTCCTCGAAACCCGGCAGCATCGGCGGCGATGCGTTCGCGTTCGTGATCGTGTCGCCGATCTTGGCCTGGACGATGTCTTTGATGTTGCCGGAGAAGAAGCCGACTTCGCCAACGCCGAGGCTGTCGACCAGCTTGATCTTCGGCGTGAAAACGCCCATCTCGGTCACTTCGTAGATGCGATCGGTCGAAAGAAATTTGATGCGCATCCCTTTGCGAATCTCGCCATCGACGACGCGTACCAGACACATGACCCCGCGGTAAGAGTCGTACCAGGAGTCGAACAGGAGCGCGCGCAGCGGACCGTTCGCATCACCCTTCGGCGCGCTGATCTTCGTGACGATCTTCTCGAGGATCTCGTCGACGCCGATGCCCGACTTCGCGGAGGCAAGAACGGCGTCGTGAGCATCGAGTCCGATCACGTTCTCGATCTGCTCGCGCACCTTCTCCGGCTCTGCCGATGGCAAGTCGACTTTGTTGATGACCGAGAGAATGTCGAGATTGTTGGCGATGGCGAGGTAGCTGTTCGCCAGCGTCTGCGCCTCGACGCCCTGCGTGGCATCGACGACGAGCACCGCGCCTTCGCACGCGGCCAGACTGCGCGAGACCTCGTACGAAAAATCGACATGGCCCGGCGTGTCGATCAGGTTGAAGACGTAGTCCTGGCCGTCCTTTGCCCGGTAGTTGAGATTGACCGCGCGGGCTTTGATCGTGATGCCACGCTCGCGCTCGAGGTCCATGTCGTCGAGCATCTGCTCGTGCATTTCACGGCCTTCGACAGCGCCCGTCTTCTGCAGCAGACGGTCCGAGAGCGTCGTCTTGCCGTGGTCGATGTGGGCGATGATCGAGAAATTACGGATGAATTTGGGGTCTGGCATTGCGCGGCGTGCGGTCTAACACGAAGATCCGCGATTGTCATCCCTGAGAGGAATCCAGCAACTTCTCCACAATCACGACATCACGCCAGATTCCATCGAGCTGCCCGTGACGTTCGTAAACGCCCACTTCGCGGAATCCGATTGAACGGAGAAGGCTGCGGCTGGCGGTGTTCTCGACAAAAACACGCGATACGAGCTTCCAGAAACCGGCGGTGCGGGCAGCGATAAACAGCGCTTCCATCGCCGCCCGGCCGGCGCCTCGCCCTCGCGCCGCGCGGGCGGCGTAAACCGAGAACTCGGCGATGCCGGCGTAGCAATCGCGGGGACGGTAGGTCGATGTCGCGGCGAACGCGATCAGCTCGCCGTCATCATCATCAACGACGACGACCGGGTGGCGTCCGTCCAGCCACTGCACCACATCATCCGCGGTGCGGTGGCGCGTCTCGAACGTCGCTACCCGGTCGTCGATCCCTTCGTTGTAGATGCGCGCGATCGCCGGGGCATCGGCGACCGCGGCATCACGCGTTTTCATTTCCCGGTCAGTTCCTTCACCAGCCCCGGCACTCCGTACACTTTGCGGAGCGCATCGAGAATGCCTGCCGAATGCACGGCCACGGCGCGGCCCTGGCGATCGTCGAACTGGTAATCCCACGGCAGCGACTGGATGTTGCCGTCGAAGATGATGCCGACGAATTCGTTCTCACGGTTGACAACCGGGCTTCCGGAGTTACCGCCGATGATGTCCGCGGTCATCACAAAGTTGTAGGGAGTCTTGTCGTTGTCGAGCAGGGTCTTCTTCTCCATCCACGACTTCGGCAGCTTGAACTCCCCCTCGTTTCCATGATCGGCAGCGTGCTCGAACGTGTCGCCGATCGTCGTCGACGATGCGACATCCTTCCCGTTCTCACTGAAGCTCTTCACCGTGCCATAGGAGAGACGCAGCGTGAAGGTGGCGTCGGGATACGTATCGCCGCCGCTGGTCTTGAACTGCGCGTTTGCGATTTTCGCGTACGACTGACGCAGCACCTCGGCGATGTTGTCGTCGTACTGCTTGCGCAGTTCGCGGGCGCGGGCATCGACCATGCGTGCGACCTGGATCATCGGATCGGTCGATGCGTCGACCGTGGCCTTGCCGCCTTCGCCGAGCGTCTTGCGAACCGCGACGTCGCGAAGCTTCGTGGTGCGCACGAGCTCCGAGGCCCGCTCCTGCGGCGACTTGCCGGCGAGCACCTGCTGCACGAGCGGATCGTTCGGAGCCACTTCCAGCCAGTTCGACAGCGAGTCCGCCAGCGTCACCGTCTCCAGATCCTCGTAGATCGGCGCTTCCGAATAGAGACCCTGCTTGAGCGACGGCATGTTCGATTCGCGGTACTCGCGCAGGCGTTCGCCGTTGGGCTTCGTTGACTCCTCAGCAAGCCGCAGCAGAGTCTTTGCCGTCTGGAAAAGCGCGCTATTGAAGGCGAGGCCGCCTTCGACGAACCGGAATTCGGTGTAGATCGGGCGATACGCTGCGATCGCCGCATCGACGTTCTTCCACGCGTCGCCGTACGCTGCGCTGAGCTGCGGATCCGCCATCACTTTCTGCCGCAATGCCGCTTCGGAATCAGCTTTGATCTTCAGCACGGCCGGGTCCTGCAGGCCTGCGATGCGCCCGAGGTAGGCCTTGCGCGAGTTCTTGACGCCGAAGAGCTCATCGTGCGCGCGGCGGTCATTCTCGATACTGCGCTGCGCGTAGTTCGTGAGCAGGACCTCGCGGCGGCGGAGCAGCGTCAGCGTGAACGGGTAGGCGACATCGCGGAAAAACTGCAGGTGTGTCAGCGTGTTCAGCCGGCTGGTCGATCCGGGATGGCCGGAGACGAAGACGAGATCGCCGTCCTTCGCGCCGCCCGCGCTCCATTTCAGGTAATCCGCCGGATGCACCGGCTTGTCGTTTTCGTACGCGCGGAAGAAACAGACGTCGAGGTCGTAGCGGGGATACTCGAAGTTGTCGGGATCGCCGCCGAAGAAGGCGATGCCGACTTCCGGTGCGAAGACGAGCCTGACGTCGGTGTACTTCTTGTAGCGATAGAGGTGGTACTCGCCACCCTGAAAGAGCGTGACCACATCGCTGCGGAGGCCGCTCTTCTGCACCGACTCCTGCTCGATGGCGCTCATCACGCCGCGGCGCGCCGCCTGCGCAGCCGCCGTGGTCATGCCGGGCGTGACCGAGGCGTTGACGCGCGCGGTGACGTCCTCGATCGACTGCAGCACGTTCAGCTCGAGGTCGACGCACTTCACTTCGTCAGCCTGCGTCTTCGCGTAGTAACCGGTCGTGACGTAGTCGTGGCCTTTGGTCGAGATCTTGGCCAGACAGTCCAGACCGACGTGGTGATTCGTCAGCGCCAGACCATCGGCGGAGACGAACGACCCGGAGCCGCCGCTGTTGAATCGGATCGACGACTTCTGCAGATGATCGAGCCACGCCTGCGTGGGCACGAAGTTGTAACGCTGCTTGAAGATGGCGTTGGGAGTTCGGTTGAAAAGCCACATCCCCTCGTCCGCGACAAGCGGAAGTGCGAGGAGCAGCACGAGGAATGCGAGAAAGGACTTGCGCATCAATGTTGCCTCCAGTTCAGTTTGCGAGCGGGATTCTATGCACAAACGGGGGAGGAGGCTGTGCGGGAGCCTGCATGAAACAACGCCGCAGGTCGTGAAGAGGCGTCCTTACCGCCAGTTCGCAACCAGCGTGAGCGGCGTCGGATCCGCTTCGCCGCCGTTGGCGATCACGCGGCCGTCCGCGGTCAGGTCGTAGTCGGAGGACGAGACGGGGTTCACATCGAGCCGGAACAGCGCGCGTGCCGCGCCGATCTCGAAGCCTAGTCCGCTTTTCACATCGACCTCGGTGAGGATGTTGTCGCTGGTCAGGTAATCGAGGTGCGCGCCGTCTGGGGACCAACGCGAGGAATGGCCGCCGGCGGTCGTGACCTGCCACTTTCCGCCGCCACCGGCGAACGGGACGACGTAGATCTCATCACGGCCGCTCACGCTCGAGGTGTAGGCCATCCAGCGGCCGTCCGGAGAAATGCGAGGGTCGCGCGTACCGATCTCTCCGGCGAGGAGCGGATGCGCCTTCTCGCCCGGCACGAGAGGTACGGCCCAGATCTGTGGATTGACTCCAGGCCTGTTCCACAGCGTCGCCACAACCCAACGGCCGTCCGCGGAGACCGTGCCGGGGTCGGCATCTCCGTCGAGGCGGGCCACGAGCTGGCGCGGTCCGTTGCCATCCCCGCGGCGGCGATAGATGGCGGCCCGTTCCGAAGGCGTATCGCGGGAGGCGTAGATGATCTCGCTACTGTCGGCGCTCCAGACAGGAGCCTCGTTCATCGAGCCTTCGAACGTCAGGCGCGTGCGGACGTTGCGGGCGACATCGACGATCCAGATCGCGGCCCGCGTCGGCTCGCCGGCGTTGGTGACGAGGCGGTGGCCGTCGGGTGAGAGTTTCAGGTCGTAGTATCTGGCCACGTCGGCGAGTGCACCGAGGCTCGCGCCGTCGTGTCCGAACCAGATCAGATGCGTGCCGGCGATGGAACCGCCGGCCTGATAGATGAGCGTGCGGCCGGCGGCGTCAAACACTCCGTGCCACGTAGAGCTATCGAAATGGACGTTTTGCGCAACGATCGAGGGTACTTCCGTCAACACGCCCCGCGCGACGTCAAAAGGCTGAGCGACAAGCGTGCTCTCGCGCAGCATTAACAGCTTGCCGTCCACGTATGCGACATTCGCGAGAGTGTGAGTGACGACACGGTCGCTCTTGCCGTCCAGTGATCGCACGTGGAGAGCAGTGGCGGGCGAATCGAGAAGATCGTGGTTCGCGGCGAGGTAGAGAAACGATTCGCCGCCGGGGAGAAAGAGTGGCCAGCGATGTGTCGTCATTCCGCCCGAAGGCGTGGTCAGCGCCACGGGCGTGCCTCCATTCGCTGCCACACGATAGAGACCGGCGCGCGTTTCGGGTGTGTAGACAATGACGTTCTCGTCGCCCCAGGTGCCGCCGCGCGCATTGGGCGCATCGGCGATGACGGTCGGAACACCTCCGCCGGCATCGACGGTCTTCAGTTTGCCGTGCGCGAAGAAGGCCAGGAAATGACTGTCGGGAGACCAGAACGGAAACATAGCGTCGTCGCTGTTATCGATCACGCGAGGATCGGCGGAGTCGAGCGCGCGTACCCAGAGCGTTCGCTGCCCATCGGGCGACACGGCGACAAAAGCGACGCGGCGGCCGTCCGGTGAAAGCACTGGCGAGCCGGCGTAGTCGCCCGTGAAGACGAAGCGCAGCCCGCGCGGAGGAACGATGGAAGCGGTCAGCGGGCGGGCCAGCGAGTCCATCTCGCGCTTGGACCAGATGGCCGTTCCGATGGCAGCGCCGATCGCAACGAGCAGCGCGAGTGCCCAGGCGGTGCGCTCGCCCCATACGCGCCGGCGCGCACGGGCAAGCGGGATCGGCGCGGAAGGACTGGACTGTTCGTCGCGAATCCAATGAAGCGCCAGCATCACATCGTGCACGGTCTGGAACCGATCGTCAGGATTCTTGGCCAGACACGTGCGGATAACGCGATCGAGAGCCATCGGGATCATCGGCCGGAACGTCGCAATCGCCGGCGGATCGCCGGCAATGATCTGGGCGATGGTACCGGCGCGGCTGGCCGACGAGAATGCACGACGGCCGGTGAGCATCTCGTACATCAGGCAGCCGAAGGCAAAGATGTCGCTGCGCGCATCGGCCTGCCCGTACTCGATCAGTTCCGGTGCCATGTAGCAGAACGTGCCGACAAGCACTCCCTCGGCGGTGATCTGGTCTTCGATGTGAATGGCCGTGGAGCTTGAAGGAGAGATCGACGCGACGAGGGCGGCGTTCATCGCCTTGGCCAGACCGAAATCGAGAAGCTTCGCTCCGGAGCGCGTCAGGATGACGTTCCCGGGCTTGAGATCGCGATGGATGATCCCGGTTCGATGCGCCTTGTCGAGCGCATCCGCGATCTCGATTCCGTATCGCAGCACGTCCGCAATCGGCATCTGCCCGCGGGCAAGACGCTCCGTCAGCGGCTCGCCATCGAGGTACTCCATGACGAGGTAATCGACATCGTGCTGGCTTCCGACATCGAAGAGCATGCAGATGTTCGGGTGGTTCAGGCTGGAGATCGCCCGGGCCTCCCGTTCGAACCGCGCACGAAGCTGGGCGTCCTTCGCAAACTCGGCGGGGAGCACTTTGATTGCCACATCGCGCGCTAGCCGCGTGTCACTGGCGCGGTAGACCTCTCCCATCCCCCCCGAACCGATGGGGGCAGTGATCTCGTACGGACCGAGCCTTGTGCCTGGACGAAGGGACACGATGCTGGAGAGTGTAGCGCCGTCGGCTCGACGGCTGTATCGCCAGCGGCTCGCTGGCGGTTTCTGGAGAATCGCCGCCGGGCCGGGCGGCGGTCCAGCCGTCGAGCCGACGGCGCTACGTCTGTCTCAATCCCACTTCGTGCCGTTCATCTGCGCCACGATCTTGGCCACCTCGATGTAGTCGGCTCCTTCGCCTAGCTGGTTGAGCGAGGCGGTAAAGAGATGCTGTGTCAGCGCAAGCATCGGCGTCGCCGCGTGCTGCTGGTGCGCAATCGAAGCGGCGATGCGGATGTCCTTGTCGTGATGCGCCAGCTTGAAGACGAGCGGCCATTTGTGATCGAGAAGGCGCATCGGCAGCAGGTTTTCCGAGGCGTTCGAGCGGCCGCTGCCGGCGTTGGTCACCGCAAGCGCGGTCTTCAGATCGATTCCGTACTGCTTCGCCAGGAGTAGACACTCGGACGTGATCCAGACCGTGGCTCCCATGATCGTGTTTGTCAGCACTTTGATGGCGTGACCGGATCCGACCGGACCGGCGTGGATGATGGTCTTGCCGCAGAGCTGGAGGATTTCCTTCGCGCGCTCGAAGTCCGCGACTTCGCCGCCGATCATGATCGTCAGCGTGGCGTTCTCGGCACCGACCGTGGCGCCGGTGACCGGGGCATCGACGAACTGAACTCCCTTCATACCGAGTCGTGCCGCGGCGGGCTTGCTGGCGTTCGGGTCGCCGCTGGTGGCATCGATCCAGAGCGTTCCTGGACGCAGCGCCGGTAGAAGCTTGTCGATGATCTGATCGACCTCGACGCTGGTCGGCAGCATCGTGACGATCGTTTCCGCGCCGGCGCAGTCGGTGAGATTCGCAGCGACGGTCGTGCCGTGCTCGCGCGCGTGCCGCTCCGCTTTTTCGCGCGTGCGGTTCCAGACGAGGAGGTCGTGTTGTTGGGAAAGGTGGCGCGCCATCGGGAATCCCATGGCGCCAAGTCCGATGAATGCGATTTTCATGGACGCATTCTAGCCAGCAGGGGCGATTGACGGGCCGTCTTGTGTCCGGCAGGTCGGGATTCAGAAATGCGCATTCGGCAAGTTTTGCCTCGATGCCGGGGTCTGCACCCCCGATGCTGTGGTCTGTACCCACGATGGGGTTTGCACCCAAGATGAGATGTTCCGCACCCCCGATGAGATGTTCTGCACCCCCGATGAGATGTTCCGCACCCCCGATGAGATGTTCTGCACCCCCGATGAGATGTTCTGCACCCCCGATGAGATGTTCTGCACCCCCGATGAGATGTTCTGCACCCCCGATGAAGTGTTCTGCACCCCCGATGCTGCGGCCTGCACCCACGATGCTGCGGACTGCGCCCACGATGCTGCGGACTACACCCACGATGCTGCGGACTACACCCACGATGCTGCGGCCCGCATCCACGATGCCGCGTTTCGAACCATCGATGTCGTCCTCTGGCTGAACACCGCCATCAAAAGACCCAGTCATCAACAGTTTTGACGCGACCGTCAAAAGATTTGAGTCTGGACTGAAGAAATGTGTTGAACCGACTCAAGAATCATGAGTCCGGAGTAGAAGTTTCCGAGTCGATCCCGGTGAAATATGACGACGCCGGACAGTGGGGTGTCGGGAGTGGGTGTCCGGCGTCAACTGGAACTGCGGGTGACTCGCGCGCCGGAGCCGGAAAAACGCGCGGGTGATGACGAGTGCACGTCTGCCACGAGCCACCCCTCACTCACCATCCCCGCGAGAGTGAACAGCCCTTCGATCGAGACCCTCCGGCACGCGTTGCAGAGAGAGAGAGGTAGCTTCAGCAATGTCCACGGAGGCACGCCCATACGCCAGCTCTTCCGTGGTTGGGTCCGAGGTGGGAGCGTAACTGAAGGATCTCGATCCAGGGGTTGTTCGAATGTCAAAGAAACTAAAAAAGGGGCATTACGCCCCTTTGTTTGCCTCGCGGCTGTCTTGCTGTGGCCGTCAGTTTACGTTCGCAATGTTGGAAGGATAGTGATCCAGCTCACAAAACTCAAGTCGCTTTCTTGTACCAGTCTGCGTTGATCTGCGTGTAGTGCTTCCACTGCTCCGGCACGAGGTCCTCCGGGAAGATGGCCTGGACCGGGCAGGCGGGCTCACACGCGCCGCAGTCGATACAAACCTCGGGATCGATGTACAGCATCGTGTCTTCGGCAAACCCTGCCTCGTCTTTGCGAGGATGGATGCAGTCGACCGGGCAGACGTCGACACACGCGGTGTCTTTCGTATTCACGCACGGTTCGGCGATCACGTATGTCATCGGGGTAGGCTCCTTGGACGTTGGAACTGCGGCGGCATTTTAAGTGAAGAAGTAGCGGGTCAAGTGAAAAAAGATCGGGCCTGCGAAACAGATGGAGTCGATGCGGTCGAGAACGCCGCCGTGTCCCTGGATCGATGATCCCCAGTCCTTCACCCCGCTGTCTCGCTTGATGGCCGACATGGTCAGCCCGCCGAGGAAGCCCATGATCGTGATGATGAACGCCATCCCCATCGTCTGCCACATCGTGAATGGGGTCGTGCGCCACAGCGCCGTACCGATCAGGGTGGCCGACACGGTTCCGCCGATGAATCCCTCCCACGTCTTGCTGGGACTGATGACGGGCGAGATCTTGTGTTTTCCGAGCAGCTTGCCCCAGACGTATTGCAGCACGTCGCTGAGCTGGACGATCACGACCAGAAAGAAGAGCAGCCGCGCGTTCTTGCCCGCGTAGCCGGGAATCTCGAGCATCAGCAACGCCGGAACATGACTGACGCAGTAGACGCAGACCATGAGTCCCCACTGGATCTTGGAGCTTCGCTCCAGAAAGGCGTTTGGGTCGCCGGAGATGGCGATGCGCGACGGGATGAAGAGGAAGGCGTAGACCGGGATGAGAACGCTGAAGAAGCCGTACCACTGCGTGGCCACCAGGTAGTACTGCAGCGGCAGGATGATGAAGAAGACCCAGAAGAGCGCGGAGTGATCGGCGGGACGTGTCGGCGTCAGGGTGATGAATTCGCGCAACGCGAAGAACGAGAGGAGCCCGAAGAGAATCACCGACCCGAGGCCGCCGGTCAGTAACGAGATAGCGAAGACCGCCGACATCACCCACCACGCCCGGATGCGCGCGTTGAGGTTGTCGACGACGTCGCTGCGGCGCCGCCATCGCATGATCTGGCCGATGAGCGTCGCCACCACGAGTAGCGCGAGGATTCCCGCGAAGAGGAGCAGCGTTTGCCTGTCGCGAATCATGTTTACCATTGGCGCAGCTCCAGGATTGCGTTCCGCGCGCGGTCCAGAAACGCGTTCTTGTCCTCGCCTTCGCCGACGTGCATCGGCTCACCGAAACTGACCGAGGCCAGCATCGGCACGGGAACGAACTCCCCTTTCGGCAGAACGCGGTTGACGTTGTTGATGTACGACGGAATCAGATCGACGTCCGGCCGCGCTTTTCCAAGCCGGTACAGACCGCTCTTGAACGGCGCAATCGTCGCTCCGTCGCCGCGCGTCCCTTCGGGAAAAATGATGAGCGAGTGCTTCTCGCCGAGGCCGTCGAGAAGAACATCGACCGCGTTCGGCGATCCGGCGGTCGGTTTTCGTTCCACCAGCACGGCGTTGAATACTTTGACGCCAAGGTAACGGCGCAAGCCGGGCTTGTCCCAGTAATCCCTCGCCGCAACCGGACGAGTCATGGTGCGCAGACGCGGCGGCAACGCAGCCCAGACCAGAACAAAGTCAAGGTGGCTGGTGTGGTTGACGAAGTAGATCCTCTGTCGATCGTCGGGCGTGAAGCCCACGCGCCGCACGTTGCCGCCCGCGAGTATTCGAGCGAGACCGACGACCCCTTTCGCGACGACGCGCCTCACCGCGACTCCAACTCAGCGGCCATCCGGCTCGTCCGGCGAATCATCGTTACGATCGTCCCGCTGATGATGACGATCAGCGCCAGCATCAACGCGTAGTCGCGGTAGCGGAAGTAGCCGCCGACCGCGTCGACGATCGCTGCGAACGTGAGCGTGGCCATGCGGTGCGGCTTCGCCATCGGCCCGCAGAAGTCCTGTTTCGCACGCACGGAGCCGGCCAGGACACGCACGTACGCAGTCATGACCGCGAGAAGACCGGCGCACCATCCGAGAGTGGGTCCGAGCGAGCCGAAACGGACGATGGCGTAGCCGGCCGCGACGATGATCAAGGGATCGGCGATGCGATCCGGCAGTTCGTTGAAGATGTCGCCCGTCTTCGAGGCCATCTTCCCTTCGACGGCCACCATCCCATCGAGCATGTTGCAGATCAGGCGGAGCTGGATTCCGGCCGCCGCCGCAATCAGCAACGCGACGCGAACCGCGCCCTCGGCGTCCCTGCTCGCGATGAACGCAACGCCCGAACCGAGCGCGAAGACGACGCTGAAGAGAGAGATCGCGTTCGGGCGCACCCGCCAGCGCACCAGCAAAGCCGCCAGCGCTTTCGCCCAGCCGCGGTCACGCGTCTTGAGAGGCCGACGGTCCATGTCTTCGTGTGGCGATTGTAGCGGTTGACGTACGTTCAGCGCGGCACGAAGAGGCTCTTCAACTGCTCGCCCACATGCGGATCGACTCGATCTGGTAGTCGTTCCCCATGAATGTCACCAGGTCGCCGGCGGCGTGGCCGAGGAGCGCTTTGGCGACGTCGGACTGATTGGAATAGACGCCCTTCTCCGGCGCGGACTCCCACGGCCCGAGGATCGTTACCTCGCGGCGCTCGTCGCCGTTTGCCAGACCGACTTTCGTTCCCACGCGGACGACCGACGTATCGACCTGCTCGGGATTGAGCACCTGCACGCGCGAGATCTCCGCGGCCAGCTCGCCGACGCGTGCCGAAAGATACTCGGCTCTGGCACGCGCTGCTTTGTACTCGAAGTTCTCGCGCAAATCGCCCATCTCCCGCGCGGCCTGAAGCGCGCGTGAGTTCGCCGGAATCTCCACCGTCTTCAGATTCGTCAGCTCGGCGCGCTTCTGCTCCAGCATTCCCGCCGTGGAGTAGACAGGCTCGGCCTCGGGCTCGCGAAGGTGCGGATACTTCATCATCGCGGCGTGCTTGGCGATCTCGCGCCGGTACTCTTCGATCGCGCCGTAGCGATCGAGCGTATCGACCAGCTTGCGAGCCTGTTCTTCGTTGTCGACGCCGGTGATGATCCG
The DNA here is from genome assembly GCA_017883205.1 of Thermoanaerobaculia bacterium. Taxonomy (GTDB): domain Bacteria; phylum Acidobacteriota; class Thermoanaerobaculia; order Gp7-AA8; family Gp7-AA8; genus JADGNZ01. Next base: position 122,966 of record JADGNZ010000003.1, read on the forward strand.
GAGCACGAGTCCGCCCTGATCGAACATGTCTTTGAGCCGGGCACGGACTGCATTGAACTCGTCGGAACTGATCGCGTCGATGATCTGGAAGAGCAGGTTGTAATTCGTCTTCTCAGTCAGCGTCTCCTGTTCGTTGAGCTGCTTGACGAACCAGTAGAAGGCGCGCGGATGACGGCGTGGGTAGCGAAGCGTCTCGTCGATCAGACGATCGCGAAGATCGTTGTGACCGCCCTCTTCGAGCGCGGTGACGATGAGCGACATGATGCGCGGCTCTTCGTCGAGGAAGAAGACCTCGGTGTAGACCTTCGGCCACTCCGGGTGCATCTCGCGCACCTGTGCGAGCGCGCGCTCACGAAGGGGTTTGTCGGTCATGGCGGCGATGACGCGTGACGCCAGCGGCCCGGTGATGAGGGTCTTCGGATCGATGAGCGTGGTGTATTCGCCGGGAAGCGTTTCAAGCGTCGCCGCGATCTGCCATGCTGCCGCCGGATCCCTCGGCGCTATGCGCGCGGCCTCGGCAGCGAGCTTGCCCGAGAAGTAATCCGCCAGATCCTTGCTCCGTGCGCTGTGCTTGCGTGCAAGATCGAGCTTGACCTTCGGTTCCGCGCGATCGAAGTCGCGCTTGATGGCCTGATCGGCCTCGCCAGTCGACGAGCTCCACGAGTAGTTTGCCTTCGCGCCGCTGCCACTGATGACGATCTGCGTATTCTTGCGTGCCGCGGTCCACCAGGAGCTCCACTTCTCTTCGGGGACGATACCGATCACCGCATCACGTACCTCGGCCATCTGCATCGGCCGGCCAAAGCTCTGGAGGATTCTGGCGAAGAACTGCGATGGTGACTTCTTCGCCTCGGCCTGCAATTTCTCGGCGTCGGTGAACTTCTCGCGCAGCACGTGGCCCGGCGGCAGAGCTACGAGATATTTCGCTGCCGCGCCGATGGGCATCGATACGCGCTCGCCTTTGTCGAAATCGAGCCGGGCGATGCCGAGCTCGGGATTCAACTCCGTGACGATGCCGGCGCCGCGGCCGGCCATGAAATACATCTCGCCTTCGTCGTACCGAAGCCAGGTCTCGATCTTCTCCGCCTTCTCGACCGGGTTGCTGGTCGGATCGGAGAAACCGGCGAAGTCGTAGACCCGTTGAAAGTTCTTGTGCGAACCGTGCGCGCCCCGCAGCGCCTGTTCGATCGTCGGACGCAGCGTGGCCGGATGCCGGGAAAGCCGGCCCAGCTCCTTCAGCACCTGAAGACGCAGCGGCCAGGCCTTCTTCTCGAGAAACGTGTCGGAGAGAAGCCCGAGGAGTGTATCGGATTGCGTGCGTTGCTCCGCCTTGCGAAGCGATCTGGCGATGGCGATGAATGAGTCGACGTCGCTCGGATCTTTTTCGAGCTGCGACATCCAAAGGGATTCGAGCTCGTCGAATTTTTTCTGATCGATGGAACGCTGTGCATCTTCGCGGAACGGCAAAGTCGAAATCCCTCCGGGCGGAATAGAGCGGGCCATTGTAGTGCAGCACACGCTAGAATCCCGCGCTTGAGCAACACTCCTGAGTCCGGCGCAGGTACAACCGTCCGCGCGTTACGACTTGGACTGGCCACCTTCGCTATCCTCGCTCTCGAGCTGGCCATCATCCGCTGGATGTCTCATCAGGTGCGGATCTTCGCGTACCTGAACAACGTGCTGCTCATGGCCAGCTTCCTCGGCATGGGCCTCGGCATCGCCATCGGCCGCCGCCGGCCGCGCCTGATCGACCTGGCGCTGCCGTCTCTGGTGGTGCTTGCCGCAATCCTGACCTTCTCGTCTCAACTGCACCTGCTGCGAATCGCCTTTCCTGATCCAACGCTCTCAATCTGGGGTGCGGAGACGCTGCGCGGCAACGAGACGTTCATCACAAACCTGGCAAAGATCGTGGCGCTCTTCGCGCTGGTGGTCTGGATCTTCATCTGTGCCGGCAGCGCCGTCGGACCGCTGTTCGCCAGCCTTCGTCCATTGCAGGCCTATACCGCCGACCTGGCCGGGTCACTTCTCGGCGTGGTCGCCATGACCGCCGCAGCGGTGCTCGGAACGACACCGCCACTCTGGCTGGCGCTGGCCGTGATTCCCCTGGTCGTCTTGTCTCCGCGCATTCTCTCGATCGTTAGCGCAGTCGCCGTGGTGGTCCTCGCGCAACTCTCGGTTCAGCATGCGTTGTTCTCGCCGTACAACCGGCTCGATATCGGCTATTCGACAGTCATTCCCGGCCACCCGCTTGCGCTTGCAGCCAACCGTGACGCCCATCAACTGATGCTCGACCTGAGCGAGTCGAATATTTCCAATCCGCGCTTCACACCAGACCAGCAGGGCTTCCTGGCGACGTACCGCTACATGTACGACCTGCCGTTCCGCGTGCCAACAGGGAGAGGCCGGGCTCTCGTGGTGGGGGCAGGAACGGGAAACGACGTCGCGGCCGCGCTGCGAAACGGTTTCGGTCAGGTCGTCTCCGTCGACATCGATCCGACGATCATCGCGGTCGGCAGACGCTTACATCCCGAGCACCCTTACAGCAATGCTCGTGCGGTGCCGGTCGTCAACGATGCCCGCGCCTACTTCGAGCAACATCCTGACGAACGTTTCGACATCGTCTGTTTCGGCCTGCTGGATTCGCACGCCATGTTTTCTTCGATGTCGTCGTTGCGCCTCGACAACTACGTTTACACCGTTGCGTCGCTGCGCTCGGCCTGGAGGCACGTAGCTCCCGGCGGAGCGTTGAGCGTCTCATTCTCCGTTTACGCAGGAGACTGGATCGCAGACCGGATCTTTGCGGTGATCACGGAGGCCACCGGCCAGCGTCCCCGCGTCTTCGCGTTTCCCATCGCCACGGCGAAGACGTTCATCATCACAAAGGGACCTTCGCGGATGCCGAACCGCCCCCTGGTTTTCGAGGTATCGCAGGTCACCGACCTCGTAGCCACGCGCGTGACCACCGACGACTGGCCCTTTCTCTATCTGAGACCGGACAGCTTCCCCACTGGCTACGTGACGATGCTGGCGTGCATTCTTGTCCTCGCCGCCGCGGGCGCGCGCGTGGCCTTTGGCAAGCGGATCTTCAGCAGCGGCTTCGATCCGGTGTTGTTTCTGATGGGAGCGGCGTTTCTGCTGATCGAAACGCGCGGCGTGACCGATCTTTCGCTCCTTTTCGGCTCGACGTGGATCGTCAACAGCTCCGTATTCGCAGGCGTGCTGGTGATGGCGTTAGGGGCGAATCTGGCGGTCGTGCGTTTCCGCCCGCTCAATCTGACTCCCTGGTTCGTGGCGTTGTTCGCCGCGCTCCTGGTCAGCTATCTCATCCGGCCGTCGCAGCTTCTGACGCTTTCTCTGCTGACGCGCGGGATCGCCGGCGGACTGCTGAACGCGCTGCCGGTCGCGTTCGCCGGCGTGATCTTCTCCACGCTCCTGGCACGCTCCGAAGATGCGACGTCGTCGCTCGGCTCAAACCTCATCGGAGCGATGGCGGGCGGATGCCTCGAGTACACATCGATCGTCACAGGACTGCGTTTTCTGACCGCGATTGCAATGGCGCTTTACGGCGCGGCATTCGTTCTCGTGGCACGGAGAAGGAGAGTCGATTCCTGATCGGGAGGTCGGGGGATCTGAGATCAGAGATATTAGAGTCTCTGATCTCTAATCTCTGATCCACAAATCAAAGACGCCATCCCCGCTTATCGGCGCAGCTTGACGAGCGCCTTGAAGACGTCGAACGGCAACTCCTCGGAGTGAACGATGTGGCGAAGGTGGTGCAGCGTCGTCCGGCGTTGTTTCACGTCGTCGAGCGAGATGTTGTGCTTACGAAGAAGGTCGTGTGCTTTCTGGTCAGACATAGCTCTCCCCACAAAATGGTTGATTCGGAGCTCAGTCGAACAGGTCCGGTCCGAACGCTATTTCACTCGAAATCGACGCTTGAGACTCCGAGACCGCGACAGACCGCAGCCTCACACCTTCAGCACGATCTTCCCGAAGTGATCTTCCTTCAACGCGCGGTGCGCCGCAGCCGCCTCGGCGATCGGAAAGGCGCGATCGATCACCGGCCGGATCCGGCCCGCACGCAGGTCGTCTCCGAAACGCGCGACAAACGACGCCACGATCGCCGCTTTCTCCTCATTCGGCCGGGCGCGCAATGTCGATCCGATGATCTGCTGGCGTTTGCTGAGGAGCGATCCAACATTCAGGTCGATGTTGCCCGGACCGCCCATCGATCCGATGACGACGACGCGCCCACCGAGTGCGAGACATTCGAGATCGCGAGCGAGGTAGCGCGCGCCGATGTGATCGAGAATGACGTTCGCACCGCGCGCCCGCTCGACGAAGTCCTCCTCGTTGTAGTTGATGGCTTCGTCAGCCCCGTGCGCAAGACAGCGCTCGCACTTTTCGCGTGAGCCAGCGGTCACGATCACGCGTATCCCCGCAAGTTTTGCAAGCGCCGTCGCGGCTGTGCCGACGCCGCTGCCGCCGCCGTGAACGAGGAGCGTCTCGCCTGCACGGGCGCGCGCGAGCTCGAAAACGTTTAGATAGGCGGTGAGGAAAACTTCCGGGATGGCGCCCGCTTCGTCGTCGGTCAAGAGACCCGGTACATGCATCGCCGATCCGTGATGCACGACCGCCTCCTCGGCGTACCCGCCGCCTGCCAGGAGTGCCATTGCGCATTCGCCGATCGACCAGCCTGGGACGTTCGAACCGATTTCAATCACCTCGCCCGCGCATTCCAGGCCGAGGATGGGTGAGGCGCCGGGGGGAGGCGGATAGTGACCTTGGCGCTGCAGCAGATCGGCGCGATTCAGTCCGGCGGCGCGCACACGAATGCGCAGTTCGTCCGCGCTGAGGGTTGGCGGATCAACCTCACTGAGATGAAGGACGGATTCATCGCCGAAGTGATCGAAAACGATTGCGCGCATTTCTTCCTCCACGTCACAACGACACTACGGGCTTGCAGCGGCTGGTCCATGACGTCTTTTCGCGCGACGATCGAAAACGACGAGAGCTCCTTCGAAGAGTGACAGCGCGAAGTAGCCGGCCAGTGAAGATGTAGCAAGCTCGTATCCTGCCGCCGGCTTGATTCCTCCGAGCGTAAAGAGCATCGCCACAAAAACCTCGAGCGTGAGCACCACCCACGCAACGACGGCAAGAACACATTCGACGATGAACGGCCAGATTGACGCGCGCACTCTTGCGCTCAACACGCGGGCCAGAAGAAAAGCAATCGGCCAGACGAAGCACAAGATCGTTCCGATGTTGTCGACGGACAGCTCGACGCGGTGCTCTTGAACCGATCGTCGCACCGCGCACGTCGTCATCGGCAGGGTCAGCGCGATCAGAAGAGCGATCGCAACGAGCGTTTTGCCAATGATGAAGAACACTGTCAAACGAGAGCTGTCGAGCGATCTTTGCATCTGCACACCGCCATTCTCTCCCGCGGCGGCTCGTCAAATCTTGTTGTATCGTTTCTCTCCGAATGCCCGACGTCATCGCCTGCCGCAATCTGCGTAAGTACTACGCTGACGTCAAAGCGGTCGACGGTCTCGACCTCTCTGTCGCCAGCGGCGAATGCTTCGGCCTTCTCGGCCCGAACGGAGCGGGGAAGACGACGACGATCGAGATTCTCGAAGGCCTTACCGAGTCCGACTCCGGCGAGGTCGAGATCCTCGGGCTGACCTGGCGCAAGAACGAGCGCGAGCTGCGCGAGCGCATCGGTATCTCGCTGCAGGAAACGCAGCTCACCGAGAAGCTGACCGTGTTCGAGACGTTACGGCTCTTTCGATCCTTTTACCGCGTCGGAGCAGACCCCGAGGATTTGTTGCGCGATCTCTCGCTCGATGAGAAACACGACGCGCGTGTCGGCAAGCTCTCCGGCGGTCAGAGGCAGCGTCTCGCGGTGGCCTGTGCGCTGGTCGGCAATCCCGATGTTCTCTTTCTCGACGAGCCGACTACCGGTCTCGACCCGCAGAGCCGTCTGCAGTTGTGGGACATCGTGCAACGCTTCCGGCAGAAAGGCGGAACGGTTCTCCTGACGACGCACTACATGGAAGAGGCGCAACGTCTTTGCGACCGCGTCGCCATCGTCGATCACGGCCACCTGATCGCACTCGGCACGCCGGCCGAGCTGATCGCGAAGCTCCAGGCGCGCAACGTGATCGAGTTCACGAGCGAGCCGCGGCTCGAGCAGGCAGTCGTCGAGGCCATCGACGGCTGTGCCGGCGTTACGGCGCATCGCGAGGGCTGGCTACTGCGCGTTCATTCGCTTGCCGAGGCCGTGCCGCTGTTGATCAACACGGTCGAGAAACAGGGTGCGAAACTCGTGACACTGTCGACGCATGAAGCGACGCTGGAAGATCTCTTTGTCTCGCTGACCGGAAGGGAGCTGCGCGATGCCTGAGAAAACGCGCATCCGGCCGCCGATCGTCGAACTGGCACTGGCGCGCACCAAAGAGTTTCTGCGCGAGAAAGAGGCGATGTTCTGGGTCTTCGGTTTTCCGCTGATCCTGGCCCTCGCCCTCGGATTCGCTTTTCGCGAGAAACCGCCCGATCGCATCCCAGTCGGAGTCGTAGCGGGACCGAACGCACCGCAACGACTGGCAGCGTTGCAGAAGTCGAAAACGCTGCTGCCGCGCCTCATGAATGAGCAAGAGGCGCGGGATGCGCTGCGACGCGGGAAGGTCTCGCTCCTGATCGAAGGTTCCGACACTGTGGTCTATCGCTTCGACGCCACGCGTCCCGATGCTCTGAGCGCGCGTAACGAAGCGGATGATGTGCTTCAGGCTGCTGCCGGACGTCGCAACGTTCTGGCGCCACGCGAGGAGCGCGTCCACGAGCAGGGCGCCCGCTACATCGACTTTCTGATCCCCGGTCTCATCGGCATGAACCTCATGGGCACCGGGATGTGGAGCATGGGCTTCACGATTGCGAACGCGCGCATGAAGAAGCTGCTCAAGCGCCTCGTGGCCACCCCGATGCGAAAGACCGACTATCTGATCTCGATGTTCTTGTCGCGTTCCATCTGGCTTCTCATCGAGGTTTCGGTGCTGGTCGCTTTCGGCTGGATCGTCTTTGGCGTTCGGGTCAACGGCTCGATCCTCGTGCTGGCAATCCTCAGCATCGTTGGCGGCTACGCGTTTTCGGGCATCGGGCTGTTGACGGCATCGCGAGCGCAGACGATTGAAGCGGTGAGCGGCCTGATGAACCTGATCATGATGCCGATGTGGCTCTGCTCCGGCGTCTTCTTCTCGTACGAACGATTCCCCGATTCGGTCAAGCCATTCATTCGCGTCCTGCCGCTGACACTGTTGAACGATGCGCTGCGTGCGGTCGTCAACGATGCCGCGGGCCTGCCCCAAATTTCGCTCCAACTCGGATTGCTGGCCGTGTGGGGCATCGTCACCTTCATGATCGGGTTGAAGATCTTTCGATGGCAATGAAACGACTCTCTACGATCGCCCTGCTGCTTCTGACCGCGTGCGCCACCTCGTCGTCAAACGAGCCGAACGCCGATGTTCTGTTGAAGGCCGACCGCGAATTCGCCAAACAGTCGGCGGCCCGAGGCCATCTCGCCTGGTACGAGTTCATGGCGCCGGGTGCCTCCAAGCCGGCCAATGGTGGCCGCGTGCTGACCGGGCCTCAGGAAATCTCCGACAACATGCTCGCCGCATTCGGAAGCGGCTTCACTCTGTCGTGGGAGCCGGCCCGAGCGCAAATCTCCCGCGGTGGAAAGCTCGGCTACACGTGGGGCCGCTACCACTCGGTCTTCAAGGGCAAAGCGCGCGAAGGTACATACATGACCGTGTGGGAAAAACAGCCGGACGGTTCTTGGAAGGTGCTGTTCGATACGGGAGATCCTGATTAGGGAGTGGGGAGTAGGGTGTGGAGGGTGGGAGCGAAACGAAAACGACCGCGGTTTATCGCTCCCACACCCCACCCCCAACTCCCCACTCCCTCCTCAAACAACATGAAAGTCGCCACTTGGAACGTGAACGGAATCCGCGCCCGCCATACGCAACTGCTCGAGTGGGTTGAAAGCGCCCAGCCTGATGTGATCTGCCTTCAGGAGCTCAAGGCCTCGCCTGCGCAGATCCCCGAGTCGATCTGCAATCTCGACGGCTACTGGTGCTACTGGCATGGCGCGGTTGCGTACTCCGGCGTCGCTTTGCACCTGCGGCGCGAGACGTTCCCCGACGAGCCAAAGTTCTCGCATCCGCACTTTGATCTCGAGACTCGCATCGTCGAGGCGCGCGCCGGCGACACGGTCTTCGCATCTGTTTACGTCCCGAACGGCGGCAAGGACTACGTCGCCAAGGTCGATTTCATGAAGGCCCTCATCGGCTATGCCCGCGCGCAAAAAGAACAAGGACTGAAGCTCGTCATCAGCGGCGATTACAACATCGCCCGCACCGACATGGACGTCCATCCCAAAGAGCGCAAACCGAACACTATCGGCCAGCGTCCCGAGGAGCGGGAGCTGCTCGAAGCGATGCTCGGCGAAGGCCTCGTCGACGTCGGAAGGAAGCTGTATCCCGACGACGAAGAGTACTTTAGTTGGTGGGCACCCTGGCGCAATCTCCGTCAGCGCAACATTGGCTGGCGCCTCGATTACGTGCTGGCCAGTGAAGCGCTGGCCGAGCGTGCTGTGTCGTGCCCGTCGTACCGCGAGATCGGCACAAGCGATCACGCGCCGGTCGTGGCGACATTCGAGTAGTTGTCGTCAAAAAAAAGGCGGACTCGAAAGTCCGCCTTGAGTTTCGCCTGCGAAATAGAAATTACTCGAGCACGACGATGACGACGCGGCGGTTTTCGGCGCGGCCCTTCTTCGTCTTGTTCGATGACACTGGCAGCGAGTCGCCGTAGGAGATCGTCGACATGCGGTTCAGTGGCAACTGCTGCGACCGAGAAAGGTAGCGGCGCACTTCGTCGGCGCGGCGTTCGCCCAGCTCGTCGTTGAGCTTGCGTCGGCCGGTGTCGTCCGTGTGGCCCTGGATCTCGATGTAGTACTGCTCGCCGAGCGCCTTCACCTTACCGGCGAAGTCATCGAGCGCTGCCTGGGCGTCCTTGTTCAGCTCATACGATCCGAGCTTGAACTTGATGCGGTCTTCCTTGAACGTCTGCTGGAAGATGACCTTGCCCTTTGCCAGCACGCCGGCGTCCTGCGCGCGTTTGAGCGCGTCCTTCGCTTCCTGGCTCAACTCAGCGATGGCAGCATCGTTCTGCGTGAGGTGGGCGTCGGTAGCTTTCTGTTTGGTCTGAAGGTCCTCGACCTGACCTTCGACCGATTCGATTTTCTTGCCCGTCTGCGCCTGCGCCTCGGCGATCTTCTGATCGACCGTTTTTGTGGTGGCGCATGCACCGAGCATGACGGCAAGCGCCGTCGTGGTGACAATGCGGAGTCCAATCTTCTGGTTCATCAACTCTTCTTCCTTTCGTTGTTTTTGTTGCGGGATGCGACCTGGGGAGGTTCGGTACCGAGGTATCCGGCGCGGACGTGGACGGCGCGGGCGCGCCCCGTCAGCTTGAGCGAGATCGTCCGGTACTTTACCGCACCCTTCCCTGTGGGCGCGAACCCGATGAGGTACTGCGCGCGAAGATCGTCTTCAATGTGCGAGACGGCCTCCGCGATCTGCTGTGGCGTGGTTCCGAGATATAACTTTCCGCCCGTCAGCGTGGCGACTTCGTTCAGCAAGCCGATGTCCGAGAGATCTTCGCGCGGAACTTTGCGATCGTCCGTCCTGACGCCGGAATCGCGAAGCCCGAGCGGATAGATCGGAACGGAGATTCCCTGGAGGCGCGAAGCCAGCGCGCCGCGTGTCATCGACGAGGCGTTGTCGATTCCATCGCTGAGCAGGATGATCGCCCGCGACGGATTCTTGCCGAGGCTGCTCCGCTCCGGCATCGTCACCAGCGCGTCGAAGAACGCTGTCTTGCCATACGGATCGATCTTCGCCAGACCGTTTGTGATCTCGGCGACGTTCTCCGTAAACGGCACGACTTCGATCGCTTTCGACGCGGCGAAGACGTACAACGCGAAGTCGTCGCCAGGCCGGCGATGTCCGATGAGAGCGCCGATCGCCGCGCGCGCCGAGTCCATCTTTCCCGCCAGCGCCATCGAACCGGAACCGTCAAGCAGGATCGCGAATGAGACGGGCGCGTTCTCCGACTTCTCGAACATGTCGCTCCGCACCCGTTGTCCGTCGACCATGAGATCGACCTCGGCGTCGCGAAGATCTTTGAGCGGACGGCCGTGGTCGCCGAGCACGGTGAAGGGAATCATCACGTATCCGACCGACACCGATTCAGACATCACGCCGGGTGGCGCTGCGCTCTGCGCCTCGGGTGGGCTGGACTGCCCAGCAACGGGAATCGCAAGCAGCAGCAACGCCGCCGTGCGCATCAGGAGCCTGTTCATTGGTTTTCTGAACAAATAACTATCCAATCTTCATTTCGGAAAGCGTGGTGCAGAGCTCGTTATCCCTTTTTCAGCGGAATGAACTTCTCATCCTGCTGCTGCTCTCGCTCCCAACTGAGAAAATCGTAGTAGCCGCACGTGGGGTACTCGGGGTACTCGTGGCACACGCCCGGCCGCGCGTTGTAGATGGTGCATCGGCGCGTTTTCGTATCAAGAAACATACAAACACTGCCGTAGATCTTGTCTTTCTGATGGCGAAGGACTACTTCCCCCTCACGCGTTTTCGTGAAGCGCTTCGCCGCAACCTCGGGATCGAGATCGAAGTGCTTCGCCAACTTCTTGACGTCTCGTTTGTTGACGATGATCCGTTCGTAGCTGCAGCAGTACGCCGGACACTTCGTGCAATCGTAAGTTCCCATGCGCGTTCGAGTGTACGGGAATGGACAGAGATCAGGAAGCGGAGATCGGGGATTAGTCATGCCTGCCGATTAGCTGCACAGCGGCGCGTCGGAGAAATCGCCGATGCCTGAGGGTTGACTATTTCTGCTGCTCTATCTCGCGGAGTATGTCCGAGGCTTCCGCGCCCAGGACCTTGGCGAGTAGGAAGACCGTGTCGAGGGTGGGCGAGTTCTCTCCCCGCTCGATGAAGCCAAGGTAGGTTGGGTTCATTGCCGCTTTGCGACCGAATTCCACGAGCGTCCACTGCCGCTCCGCACGAAGGCGGCGGATGATGGCACCGAAGTTGACGGCGTATCTGCTGATTGTCCTGCGTCGCGGCATGAGAGAGAGAATACGACCGCAGAAGGACGCCGGGCAAGAGAATATGTGTCCATGGCCATTGCCCGAGACACGTCTGTCTCCTTACAAGTGTCGATGACTCAGTTGATTAGGAGGCGCGAGTCTCACTCAAGTGTCCATGGCTCATTTGACTTCGACGGCGAGTCGCTCTCAAGTGTCCATGGCTCATTTGACTTCGACGGCGAGTCGTTCTCAAGTGTCCATGGCTCGTTTAACTTCGACGGCGAGTCGTTCTCAAGTGTCCATGGCTGATTTCGCTATGACACGTGAGTCCTTCTCAATGGCAATGGCTCATTCGGACGACCCTCGTGTCCATCTCAAACGGCCACGGCTCGTTTGATTACGACCAGCGAGTCACTCGCACGAGGGAAGTTCCCAGTTAGAGATCAGAGATCAGGCGCGATAACCAGATGTGTCTCCTCGGTCCCTGTCTCTGCTGTCTCTGATCTCTGATCTCCGCTTCGCTTTCACTATGATGCACTCATGGACCACGCAGTTGCTTTGGTGCAAGCATATCTGCAGCTCAACGGATACTTCACCTCCGCTGAATACCCGATCATCGCCGCTGCAGGGCGGAACGGATTCCGGACGCTGACGGACATCGATGTTCTTGCGTTTCGCTTTCCGTCCGGTCTTCCGTCGCCGGACGCATTTGCTTCGCGGAAGACACCGCGCGGGCTCGAGATGAACGACGTCGATCCCGGACTTGGTGTTCCTTCCGATTCGATCGACATGCTGATCGGCGAGGTGAAGGAAGGGCGGGTCGGGATCAACAGCGGCGCGCGCGATCCTCAGGTTTTGAAAGCCGTGATCAGCCGTCTCGGCGATTCGACGCTCGATCGCGATGGCATCGTCGCGGATCTGCTCGCGCACGGCTCGGCCACGCTCCCCTCCGGATTCGTGATTCGACTTGTCGCCTTTGGCTCGTTTCCTCCCGGAGCGGAGGTTCCTCCCTGCCGCATCATCAGCCTGGGGCACGTGCTCGACTTCCTGCAGCGCTACGTGCGAAAACATTGGAACGTGCTGCGGCATCTTCAATTCAAAGATCCTGCGTTCGGCTTCTTGATGACGCTGGAAAAGGCGAAGCGCGGCGGTGCGGGCCGCCGAGGGGAGGCCGGGGTGGAGATCGTCTCATCGACACCGCGGGCGACGGGGCCACGGCGGCCCGGGAGGTAGCCACTGTCTTTTCTCACCGACGATCCGATCGACTCCGCGGCGCTCGTGCACAGCGTGATGCGTCCTTCCGATGGTGCGTACGTGCTGTTCGAAGGCGTCGTGCGCAATCACCACGAAGGAAAAGCGGTCGAGTCGATTTTCTACGATGCATATCGTCCGATGGCGGAGAAAGAGATTGCACGAATCGTCGACGAGGTGCAGCGGGCGAACGCGGACGTCGCGATCGCCGTCGTCCATCGCCTCGGTCATCTCCTCGTCGGCGATGTGTCGATCGCCATCGTGGCCGCGTCGCCGCACCGGGCCGAGGCGTTTGCGGCCTGCCGCACGATCATCGACCGCATCAAAGAAACCGTTCCGATCTGGAAAAAGGAGCGCGGTCCCGGCGGCGAGGAGTGGGTGGGATGGCAGGGCAAGTGCTGAAGGAATCGACGTGACGTCTCACGAAGTATCGAACGATCAACTTCCGCGCGGTGCCGGCGATTCGCCCGAAGTCACGCCGGTTCCGGCAGCGAGCGTGATCCTTCTGCGAGATTCGCCGCTTGAAGTGCTGATGATGCGGCGCCACGCGAAGGCGTCGTTCGTACCCGATGCCTGGGTCTTCCCCGGCGGCATGGTCGAGGCGAGCGACCGCGAGCTTGGCGATGGAACCGAAATCGGCACGATGCGCGTCGCCGCAATTCGCGAGCTCTTCGAGGAGAGCGGCGTCTGGCTCGGCGCGCCGCTCGACGACGTCAATGGAAAACGGCAGGCTCTGTTGAAGGGCGAGACGACATTTTCCTCACTGGCCCGCGAGGCTCCGCTCGATCTCGACGCGCTCGTGCTGACCTCACGATGGATCACGCCGGTCGGGGTTCCGAAGCGTTTCGACACCTGTTTCTTTCTCGCCATTGCCGCAGGCGACGCAGTTCCTTCCGTCGACAACGGTGAGGATGGCGAAGCGGTCGAGGTCCGCTGGATCACGCCCTCCGCTGCGATCGAGACGCTGCCGATCGTTTTCCCTACGTTGAAGAACCTCGAAGCGCTCGCCAGATTCGAGACCGCCAAACAACTGCTCGACTCACGGCGCGGAATCGATGTCCCCACGACGCGGCCGGTGCTCGTCATCGAGAACGGGAAGAAGAAGATCATCCTGCCGTGATTATTCGCGACATCACCGCGCCGAACCCAGGGCCGTTTACGCTGAGCGGCACGCGCACGTACCTGCTCGGCGAATCAACCGTGATCGATCCCGGCCCGGCGATCGACTCGCACATCGAGGCGATTCGCGCGGCAATGCCGGCTTTGCGCACGATCCTGCTCACCCATCGTCACGAAGATCACGCGCCCGCTGCGGTGGCGCTCAAACACGCCACCGGCGCACGAATCCTCGCTCCGCTCGGCGTGCTCGATGACGCAACGGTCGATCAGCGGATCGCTGGCGGCGAGAGTCTCCTCATCGAAGGTGAAGCGCTACAGGTCATCGCCACACCCGGCCACACGAGCGAGCACGTCTGCTTTCTCACCTCGGCCGGCGACCTCTTCACCGGCGACACGGTACTCGGCGTAGGAACGACCACGATCTTTCCGCCCGACGGATCGATGCGCGACTACATCGATTCACTCCGCGTGCTGCTCACACACCAACCCACACGCATCTTTCCCGGCCACGGTCCGACCCGCGGCGACGCCCACGCCGTAATCGAGCAGTACATCGCCCATCGCCTCGAGCGCGAGCAGCAAGTACTCGACAGCCTCGCCGCCGGCGCAACCTCGGCAGCCGCAATTCGGGAGCGAATCTATCCCCATCTCGATCCCCGCCTCCGCGGCGCTGCAGAGATTCAGATCGACGCACATCTGGACAAGCTGAGGAACGAAGGGTGCGTCGTTGAGCACGGCGGCGAATACAGAGTGATTCGCAAATGAGCACGGACACCGACAAGGGTGCAAGGCGTCGACACTACTCCATCTGAAAAACGTCGAGCAGCGCCACGATTCCTTCCGGGAACTGCAGTGTTTGAACCGTCGGGCCGTATTTCCCACCCGCCCAAGCTGTGTCTCACACCATCGATGACTGTCTCTAACCCTCGAGGCCGTTGTTTTGAACCATCGACGGCGGGCGTCGAGCCATCGACCGTGACTTTTGATCCGCCGACGGTGCTTTTTGATCCATCGACGGTACGTTTCGATCCATCGATGGTTCGTTTTGATCCAACGACGGTTCGTTTTGAGCCAACGATGGTTCGTTTTGAGCCAACGACGGTTCGTTTTGATCCATCGATGGTTCGTTTTGATCCGTCTCGGCCTCAGCTTAGGCGAGATCGATAGCTTCATCAGCGGCAGTGTCGGGGCAGCGGTGACAGCACGGCTTCAACTCGCGCCGCCTGCGGCGGTGGATGAACTGGCGAAGGCGTTGGGGCGCGAAGGTAGAGTCGGGCTGCTCATCGGCCTGATGCTCAACTCCTGATTACCGACTAACGCTTCTTCGTGGTCGGCGGCTTTTCTTTCGTCGCCTGCTGCACCATGCGGAACGCAGCCTGGTTGAAAAAGTCTAGGTTCGCCGCTGGCGCAACAGGGTTAGCGCTTCCGCTCGATCTCCTCGATCAACTCGCCCAACGAAACGCCCAACGCCCGCGCTAACCCAGCCAACACCAGCAGACCGGGATTCCGAACGCCGCGCTCGATATCGCTGATGTAATTCCGCGACAGTCCGCATGCCTCGGCCAATTCTTCCTGACTGAGTCCGCGTTGCTTCCGAAGACTGCGGACTGATCGCCCGAAGGTCTTCAGCAACTTTGCGGCGGCGACTTGCATGCGAGAGACTTTCCTACTATCGTTGGCATCGGGCTATCAACGATGGTTGACAAAACAAGGCACGCGGATAGGCAGGATGCGGAAACGAGCGATCGGAATTCGACGCACTCCGTCTTTTCAGTCACCCTTCCGCCGTTCATCGTCCGCGTTCTGGAGCGCCGCGCGGAGGAACGGAACCTAACGATGTCCGCCCTGATTGAGGAGTCAATTCTCGACGGCATCATGCTCGACGAAGTGCAGCGCATGGCGGAGCAGTCGCCACACTTCGCACGAATCGCGAAAGTGTGGATACGGTCGGAGAGAACGAAGGAGCAAGGGACGGGATGATGTTTGACGATGATGCGCAGAGGGCAGTTCTGACTGCGGTCTTCCTTGATGATGACGACGGAGGAGTCACCGGATTCATCGAGGAATTCTGGGGCGTCACTGTCCACGGGAAGAACCTGAAGGACGCGCGCAAGCAACTCACCGAAGCGGCGCAGACGTTCCTTGATGAGAACCGCGAAGACATCCTCCGGCGGATGGACTCAGACGGTCAGGTGACGCGAGAGAAGATGCTGCTGGAGATATAGCGACTGGACACGACGGTCCAGCCAATCCCGCTCTCGTTCGACGACGCAATTAGAGCTTTTCTCGGGACTCCGCCGCCCCCGCGGAAGTCGAAAACGACGAAGATAACCGGGGGCGCACGGGCAAAAAAATAGCGTCCTGGTGGACGCTATTTTGGTCATGTAGCCGATGATGTGGCTATCCCATCTGAATCATCATCGCGGTTCTCCTTCGCTGGAAACACCCACGTCTCCCCATGCAACTAGTAATAGACGGGTTGACTAATATAGGGTTCCGTAGCTCTCAAAGTCAAGTAAACTTTCATGGTCTGGATCGACTGCAACTGGTCTGCCGCATTCTGGATTTCCCCATCGCTGGGCTGATGTTTATTTAGACGGACCACCTCCGTTTTAGTTTCTCAACCCGTCTCGCCGAGCCCAGCAGCAGACTCACCACCGCCCCCTGAACCATCAGGATTCCCCGGCAAGACCACGATTTCCTCGATCGTTCTGGCCGGCAGGGGGGTTGGTCGCTTTCGCCACTCCACCATCGTCACGGCGCGACCAGGGAAGGCGCGATCGAGTTTCCAAGTTGTTGGTCGGTGAGTCGGAACAGCATGAGCCTGCCGAAACAGGCGGTGACCGAACTGGACGTACACAGCCATGCCGTCGGGGTATACGGCGCGAACGGTTTGGCCGATCGTAGGATGCATGGAGATAAAGGCGTCCTGGTACTCCATCGGTAGAATCTGATGCGTCGTACTCCAGACATGTGTCCGGATACCGGACGCAATTGGCGGCACCCATACCTGTTTTTGCCACACCCGAACGCGAGCGGTGTCCTCGCTCTCGAAGGCCAGATCGACGCCCAAGTCCCCGGAAGGTGTCGCCCGCTCCTCGAAACGCGAGGCGTTACCTTGTTCATCCAGGACGCCGCTGCAACCGACATACTCAATCTGAATGAAGCTCGCTGATGGTTGATACGGCTTCGTAACGCTCACCCACAGCGGAACCTCTTTCGCAGAATCAGACAGATTCTCAATTTCGTACTGCACGTTTGTCGTGAGCACCAAGAACTCCGGCTGCCCCGGCACTTCAGCAAAGATGAAGTCAATTTGCAGATCACGACGTATGACCTCGGTCACACACAGAGCATGAACTTCCTCGCGGAGGACCTTCGGAAGTTCGGCGCCCATCAGATGAGGCGAGACGTTCCTGATGACCTCTTCGGTGACCTCTTTTGTAAGATGCGCCTTCAGGTACGAATCGACCGAAAGCGCCAGTATTCCAGCGATCACTAGGGCCTCCCCTGCCCCAGAAATGATGTGCTGCGAGTAAAAGTCACCAAGCACCAGTGCGACTACTCCTCCGACCAGTGATCCCACCACGGTGAACCAGAATCTAGTCTTTTCGGGAACTACTTCTACGGTCATCGACCCTACCTCTACCAAAGGGGTGACTGGCGCGACAGTTTCCCTACCCTGCTCTGGCCGTTACCATCCATCCCATGACCGCGACCGCCGCCATCCTCGCAAGCCTAGACGGTCCGATGGGATTGGGGTGGTTCACCTGGCGGTTCACTCCGGCTTCCGGCGTACGTGCGTACCCGCTTCCCGGGGTCGGGAGGAGTGAATTAAAGCATGCGCTGCGTCGCTTCGGGGAGTACCATGCGACCTCATCCACTCAGAACCGGGAGGAAGCGATGGAGCAACCCGCGCAACGCGTGTCACGCCTGACGCGAAGCAGTGCGTTTACGATTCTCAGCCTTGCTGCCGCTGTCCTTTCCTCGTGCGCCGGAGCGATGCCGTACAAGGTGGCCCACGTCGCGCCGTCGGCCACGCCGGAGGCGACCTATCTGTGCGCTCTCGGCTTCGCGACATCGGCAGGTTATACCGTCGAACAGGCGAACAAAGACTCTGGTTTTTTCAAGGCCATCCGCAGCGAACGAAAGGGAGCGAGTAGCATTTATTGGGGAGCAACGATCAACGAGGAGCTGTCAGTCCTAGTGCTGGCCATTCCGAATCAAGCCCCTCAGCTCCAAGTCACCGCAGCCGCAAACTCCAGCACAGGAAGGAACGCCCGGCTTCTCGATCCGACTCCGGCAGCAAAGGCCGATGCGGACAAGATCCTAGCTGCCTGCGCCAAGTAAGTTCGATGAGCGAAGCGTAAGCCTAGCCCGCCCGATGGACTTTACGGGCAGACATTAGACTTCTCGGGCAGGACGGAGATGGCGGGCAAAGCCCCATCGACGGTGCTTTTTGATCCAACGATGGTTCGTTTTGATCCAACGATGGTGCTTTTTGAACCATCAACGGTTCTTTTCGGCCATCGATGGTTCTTTTTGATCCGTCGATGGTTCTTTTCGGCCGTCCATGGTTCTTTTCGGCCATCGATGGTTCTTTTCGGCCATCGACGGTGCTTTTTGGGTAGTGGTCTAGTTTGAAGTGCAAGTTGTAACAGGGAGGGTAGGGAAAACAGCTCGGTTGTCACTCCTAAAGGTAGGGGGCACCGAACGATGTTTCGAGACGCCTGCCGGAAGGCGCGTGGATTCACTCGGCCAATATTCTCGGTTTGGCGTTACATCGACGGTCGCCTCGCGCATTCCGCCGCCAGTCTGGTAGTTGTAAACGCTGACGGGTGGTTCGTCACGGCCGCCCATGTATTCCACCCGTTAACGAAAGCGATGGCGGACGAGGCAGCGATTCAAGAGCACGCACGGCAAAAGGGCGAGATAGAGGCGCGACCGACACTCGATGGGAAGCACAAACGCAAGTTGATCGCGAAGCTGTCGTTCGACAAAGATTGGATCACTGCGGCGCAATACTTTTGGATGAATGGGCCGATAGCGCCGCTCGCGATGAAGGTGCTACACGCGTCCGGGCCGCATGACCTCGCGGCTGGCCAGATCGCCAACTTTGATCCTTCGTCAATACCTGAGTATCCAGTTTTCAGGCGTAGCGATGACAACGTCGAACCCGGCGCGTCTCTCTGTCGCATGGGCTTCCCGTTCGCCAAAACCGATCTGACGCTGGACGTAGACGGAAGCGCCAATTTCAACGTCGCTGAGATTACATACTTCCCCAACGAGGCGATGTTTACGCGCCACGTTGGGCTAGACGCGGCTGACGCATCTGGCGAACCGGTGCCCCGTTTCATCGAAACATCGACGCCAGGATTACGAGGCCAAAGCGGTGGCCCGGTATTTGACCAGCTGGGGGTAGTGTGGGGCATCCAGAGTCACACAAACCACGTGCCGCTGGGCTTCGATCCACCGGACCCCAATAAACCGAGCCAGACCATCCACCAGTTCTTGAATGTTGGAAACGCTGTTCATCCAGCCATCGTCCGGTGGCTTCTGACGAAGCATGGTGTAGAATTTGAATCTACCTAATGGAGAGTTCACCATGACGACATGCACGCTTACATCAGCCGAAGACACGATCGCCACGGCAAAGGCTTACGAGCAAATCAAAGCAGTGGAAGATGCCGTAACGGCAAGCGGTCAAAACGCTAAGCCGTTTGAAATCAGGAACTTCTCCGGGTCGTATTCCTCGACTGTTCATGTTGCAAAAAAGCCGTCCGCGAGATCGAAGCGCACGGGTCGTAGCTGATTCACGCCGCTTCCGCCGCGCTCCACATCTCCAGCGAGAGAAGATCGGCAGCCGTCCAACGGTAGTCGGTCAGGCCAGCAGCCATCGCCGGAGTCTGGCCTTTCAGCGATTGATGCTTCCGGCAGAAGTTGTAGTAGACCATCGTCATCGCGAGCATGTGGCAGTGGTTCTCAAACTTCTTTGAGAAGCCGTTCGTGAGCCGGGTGAAGCGCCGGTTCTGCATGCGGAGCGTGAGGTTCCAACGCTCCATGAACGAGGTCGAAACGTGCTTCATGTCGGGCTCGCCGATCGCCGCCGTTTTCTCGATCGAGAGCAGCCGTCCCGGAGAATACCTACTTGCCGCGCTGTTCGGGTTCATCCCCGGCTGCGGACTACTGGTGCCGTAGGTTTTCACGACTTGGCCGAGAGTCGCATCGCCGGGAGGGAAGTTCTTCGCAACACCATCGATGTAGTACGCCAGACCATCCGAGGAGATTTGGATTTCATTCGATGCCGACGTGCGCGACCGGAGGTCACTCAGGAGCGCGTTCGCGGCATCCGCACTACGGTTACTCGCGAGCCACGAAATCATCAGCTTGGAGTCCGCATCAAGTGCCGTCCAAGTCCAGATTGAACCGATGCCGATCGTCTCTTGCAACTCAGCAGGGACGTTCTTCTGCTTCATCGCGCAGAACGACCATACTTCGTCGGCCTGCACGCGTTCGACGGCGAGGTCGCGCACAACCGCGTCATGGAACGCGGCGCATGCGGTGCCGACTTCGCGGATGAGACTCAGCACCGTCATCTTTGCCGCGCCGGTCATCCGGCAGGTTGACGCGATCGAGTTGCCTTCGATCAGGGCCGAGATGATGCGGGCGCGGGAGTCACTTGATAGCTTGTTCATGCACAGTAATATATGCTTGAGGGGTCAGGATGTCAATGCTTGAGGGGTCACGAATCGAAACTGTAACATGCCGGGTTCCCGACTTCGGCGGTAGAATGGATAGTGCCTCGGGTGGGATTCAAACCCACGACCGACAGATTAGTAATCTGCCGCTCTGTTCTGGCTGAGCTACCGAGGCGAACAGAACCCGCTCTCGCAGCGGGTTTTTGTTTTATACTTCCGCCCACTACCCCACGCTTTCAGGGCCGAGGCAACAAGTCTAGCGTGAGTATGCAAAATTGCATTGCTCCTGTCAACCCTGCTATGCAATATTGCATTCCAGCCACGGTTGTGAGACAATGACTCCGTGGCGCATCCTTGAGTATGTAACTGCGGACGGCATCAGCCCTGTTCAGGACTGGTACGAAGCTCAGGAGGATGGTGTTCGGGCGGCGTTCGATAACGTTATCCTTTTGCTAAGGGCGGTCGAGGATTGGCTCAATCCGGAGCGTGTCGAATTCGCGAACTTAAAGAGGGAGCATGTCGGGCTTAGCGAAGTACGGTTTTGGTTCAAACCTCGGTTTTTGGCTAAGCACAGAAAGTTCCGAGTTGCCGGGCTGTATCGACCGGACGAGCGCGAATTCGTTCTTCTCGTGGGTTGCGAAAAACGCCTGCGTTCTCTCTATATCCCTCGCGACCCTTTTGATCTAGCGATGACGTACAAGCAGCACCTTGAGGTTGGCGAGGGAGGTCTACGTGAGCACGTTTAGTGAGCTGTGGCCGAAGTTCAAACGGAGCAAACGCTACCGCGAGCAGTTCGTAGCGCAGCATGCGAAGCAAGCGATCCCATTCCAGATTCGCGAACTGCTCAAGCGGTCGAAGCTCACTCAAAAGGACTTCGCTAAACGCGCCGGTATGACGCAGGGAGCCGTTTCGCGCGCAGCCGATCCGTCATACGGCAACCTGACGATCAACACCCTAGTCCGCATCGCGGCTGGCTTCGACGTGGCTTTTGTTGGTCGCTTCGTGCCGTTCAGTGAGCTTCCGAAGTGGTTTGATCGCCTGCACTCGGAGCCGTTCACTGTCGCCACTTTTCACCAGGAGGACGCAGAACTTACGGCTCAGAACCTGAGCGCAACTACCACCGCCGTCCCAACCGTCACCGCTCTCGATTCTCTTCCGAGCAACGTTGTTCTGCTGTTTCGCCGAAAGGGTCCAAAGCGGAGCGAGCCGCGAAGCCAGCCTCGAAACCAGACAAAGCCGAGCGGCTTCCAGCCGTCTCCGCTAGAGGGGACAAACTAATGTCGGACGATAAGGAACAGGCGACTCCCGTCTTCGAATATGTCGAGGTCTCGTTCCCTACTTATTACACAAACAGCGTTAAATTTTCTGGTGGGCTGGGCGAAATTCACATGCTCCTTATGGAGAGGCTGGACGATAGAAACATCACCGTGCGAGCACGCATCGTGACCAGCCCACACCACGCCAAGTTAATGGCGATCGCGCTAGCGCAACAGATTGACAAGTACGAGAGGCGATTTGGCGAAATACAGCTATCGGCCCTTAACTCCGATGAGCCTTCCAGCGAGCCCGAGCCGCAGCCTTAGCAATCTCTGACCGTTTCTTCGGACTCAGGCTCGCGGCTCGCGCGGGTCCACCTATCTTCCCGCCCATGCGCCCGAAGGCGGCGGCAGCGGCGCGCATCGCGTCCGTGATCTCAACCGGTGCTCCAGCGTCCGGCGCGTCCGCCTCCGACCTCGCGGCGATCGTCTCCATGACCCGGACGGCAGCCTGCGCTTCATCCTCGCGCTTCATCGGGTGCTTGCTTGACCCCTTTGGCATGGGGTCAGTATCGGTTCGCTACTTCCGTTTGTCAAATGGCCGGAAGAGTTCCGATGGCGACACGTTCAATCCCTCGGCGAGCTTGACGATGTTATCGAAGCACGGATTCCGGCGACCGCGTTCTACGTCGCCGACGTAGTTCGGATTCAACCCGGCCAGCTCCGCGAGCTTCTTCTGCGAGAGTCCGCGTTTCTCGCGCAACTCCAGAAGATGCGCCGCAAACTTCTCGATCGGGCGGACTGCCATGCTTTGAGTGTGCAGCCATGTTCCTGTTGCCCACCATGCTATGAGTGTGACATGCTATGAGTGTGCGAAGGAAAATGATGAGGGAGCGTCGAAGGGAACGCCGCTCAACCCGGCTGGACGTGTTCCTGCGGGAGTGGGGAGTCATGGTTGCCGTATTCGCCCGGCGCGCGGGAGTCAGTCCTTCGCAGCTCCGACGGCTTCGCTGGGGTCAGTCAGAACCGAGCCGCCGCCTCATGGTTGCGCTGACAGAAGCCGCCTCCGCAATGCTCTCCCGGCCCGTCTACATGGTGGAGCTGTTCGAGCTGTCGCGCGCTGACGAAGCGATCTACACCGCCTTACTGGAGAGTAGGCCGCCGACGTGAGCGACTGGCGGGGCCGACTCCGCGCAGCGGTCATCCGATCGGGCAAGAAGCGCTACCTGATCGCCGAGGACGCCGGAATCACCGCCACAACTCTGAGCCGCATCCTAACCGGCGGGCATGTGCAGCCGCGATTCGAGACCATCCTGAGAATCGCCCACGCGATCGATGAGAACGTGGGATGGATTTGCGGCGAGCAAGGATTCAGCCTGACGCGGGAACAGAGGGCGAAGGTTCAAACCGCCGCCGTGATTCTGATCGATCTGACCCGCAGTAACCCGCCATGACCCGCAAAGATGTTACAAACCTACGGTCAAACTAGACCACTACCGCTTTTTGATCCATCGGCGGTGCTTCTTAATCCTCTGTGCCCGTCCAGCCGCTGGTAGAGTTTCTCCATGCGACTGATGTTGCGAATCGTCCTTCTTTTCATCAGCGGGGTTGCTATGGCCTCCGAGTTGCCGAAGACAGTTGCCGAGACGACGGACTACAAATCGACGTCGCGGTATGACGACGTCATCTCCTTCGTCCACGCGATCCAATCGATCGATCCCGGAATCCGCGTCGAGACGTTTGCGACGACGAACGAGGGACGGGCGCTGCCGCTCGTCATCGTGGGACCTGCTGGAGTAGTCGATCCGCGCACGGCGCACGCCAGCGGACTGCCGGTCGTCTTCATCATGGCTAACATCCACGCGGGTGAGGTGGAAGGGAAAGAGGCGGCGCAGATGCTGTTGCGCGACCTCGTTTCCTCGAAGCGAAAACTGCGAGAGAAGCTCGTCATCCTGATCGCGCCGATCTACAACGCCGACGGAAACGAGAAGATCTCCACGGATCATCGCAAGGAACAGGTTGGACCGGTGAACGGCGTCGGTGTGCGCGAGAACGGGCAAGGGCTCGACCTCAATCGCGACTACATGAAGCTCGAGTCACCCGAGGCGCGCGGACTCGTTCACAACGTGCTCGATCGCTGGGATCCGCTCGTCACCGTCGATCTGCACACCACCGACGGCTCGTATCACGGCTATCAACTCACGTACGCGCCAATGCTGACGCCGGACGCCGACTCAGCCCTCATCGAGTTCGAGCGCGAGACGCTCCTTCCCGGAATTCGTGCGCGGATGAAAACGCGCTACGGGAAGGAGACCTACTATTACGGCAATTTTATCGACCAGCTCAAACCGGAGAAGGGTTGGTACACGTTCGATAACCGGCCGCGCTTCGGCAACAATTACGCAGGACTGCGCAACCGCTTCGCGATTCTTTCCGAGGCGTACAGCTACATCGACTTTCGGGCGCGCGTCGAGGTGACGCAGCAATTCCTGGACGAGATCCTCGCCGCGGTTTCGCTGCATGGCCAGACGATGACGAAGATCGCCGCGCGCGCCGATGAGCGCGCCGGCAGCGCCAAGTTGAAAAAGCTTGGAGCTCGCTTCGAGATCAAACCGTGGCGCAAGAGCACGACGATCCTATGGGAACGCTCAACGCCGGCCAAGGCGGGAGAGGGAATCCAGAATCCGGAGACAGGGAGCGGCCCGCGGATCGTGCGCACCGGCGAGATCGTTCCGATGAAGATCACCGACTACGGCATCTTCGCGCCAACGGAAAAATCCGAGGTGCCCTTCGCCTACCTGATCGATGCGCGAGCAAAACGCGTCATCGAAAACCTCCGGACGCACGGCATCATCGTCGAGCGGCTGAACGCACCGTCGAAGCTGGGCGTCGAGCAATTCGTCATCACGAAAACAGAACACGTTGCACGCGAGTTCCAAAAGCACCGCGAGCTGACGCTCACGGGCGAATGGAAGAGCAACGACGTCTCATTCGACGCTGGCACGTACGTCGTCCGCATGAACCAGCCGCTGGCCCGCCTCGCGTTCTACCTGCTAGAGCCGCGCAGCGACGACGGCCTGTTTGACTGGAACTTCTTCGATGAAATCCTGGGCGATGTCGCGCCGGTGTCTCGGTTGATGACGGTGACGCCGTTGAATGCGGGAGTGGGGGATGGGGAGTAGGGTGTGGGAGCGAATCCGGTTGACGGTTCGCTCCTCGGAGTCGGGCGAGATTCCGGCTAATCATCGAGGCGATTCAAGAGTTACCCCAACTCCCGACAAATGAATCCAGTCCGAGTAAGCTCCATCTCCCACTCCCCACAATCCACTCCCCGCATACAATCCCCATTCCATGAACCACAAAGACTTCATCGAGATCCATGACTACAGCGCGGCCGAGGTTCGGGAGATCTTCGACGTTGCGCGGGACATGAAGGCCAATCCGGCCACGTACCACGACGCGCTGAAGGGCCAGACGCTGGCGATGATCTTCGAGAAATCGTCGACGCGAACGCGCGTCTCCTTCGAAGTTGGCATGTTCCAGCTCGGCGGGCATGCGCTCTTTCTTTCGTCGCGCGACATTCAGATCGGACGCGGTGAGCCGATCTACGACACGGCCAAAGTTCTCTCGCGTTTCGTCAGCGGCATCATGGCGCGGACGTTCGCGCACAAGACCGTGACCGAGCTGGCTGAGTATTCGAGCGTTCCGGTCATCAACGGTCTCACCGATCTCTCCCACCCCTGCCAGGCGATGACGGATTACTTCACGGCCTGGGAGCACCTCGGCGATCTCAAGGGCCGCAAGATTGCGTACATCGGAGACGGCAACAACATGGCGCACTCGCTCATGTTCGGCGCGTCGAAAGTCGGGATGAACATCGCTGTGGCTACGCCCGGCGGCTACGCACCCGACCCGATGATCGTCGCACAGGCACAAGGCGATGCCGACAACGCCGGCACCAAAGTCATCGTCACCAACTCGATCGAGGAAGCCGTGCGCGATGCCGACGTCGTCACCACCGACGTCTGGGCGTCGATGGGGCAGGAGGCGGAGGCCGCCAAGCGCCAGCGCGACTTCGAAGGCTGGCAAGTCAACAACCGCGTGATGTCGTTCGCGAAGAAGGAGGCAATCTTCATGCACTGCCTTCCTGCGCACCGCGGCGAAGAGGTTGCATCCGAGGTGATCGACTCGGAGCGGTCGGTGATTTATGACGAAGCCGAGAACCGGCTGCACGTGCAGAAAGCGATCATGTTTGTGTTGATGAAGAAGTGAGTGAGGCAGAGACAAGCGACAAGAGATCAGAGATCAGGGTTGCTCCTGCAAAATTGCCCTGATCTCTGATTTCTGATCTTCCTGATCTCTGCTCTTATGCCTGACTCCCAAACCCGTCACACGCGCGGCCTTACGGTCGTCATCATCCTCGGCGTGATCTTCTTCGCGCTGCTGGCGCTGCTCATCGTGCGCAGCGGCAAGCGTCCTGAGGCGCCGGCGGTGGCTTCGGAGACGCTGTCGGTGCTGTCGCTGCGGGCACGCCTTCGCACGCAGCCGACTGCGAGTGCGCCGGTGGTCGCGACGGCGGCGAACGGCGAGAAGCTCATCGTTCTCGAAGACCGCGGCGCGTGGGTTCGCGTGCAGGACGATGACGGCATGACCGGCTGGGCCGAGCGCAATTCGCTCGAGCGCACATCGGAACGCGCCCGCCGGCTAGCGCGATACGAAACCATCCGCAAACTGCCGGCGCTCAACGCGATTGTCAGCGGACGAACGCCGCTCTATGCCGGCCCCGGAATCTTCTACCCGATCATCGGGGAGCTGCCCGCTGACACGCAGGTGAAGGTCTACACGCGCGACCACGACTTCTACGCCATCGATCACGACAACCAGATCGCATACGCCGACGTCGACGCGATTGACGTCAGCTCCGCCGGAACGCGGCAAGTGGACGTGCACACCGACACGACGGCCACCGATACTGCGGCCGCGACGGCCACCTCCGAACCTGCTGTCGGTACCGCGGTGCCGCAGCCTGTTGAGCCGCCGGTCCAAAGCGCGCCGCAAGTTCCTGTGACCGCCGACAACACAGGCGTTTACACCGCGGTGCCCGCCGGCGGAACGCAGCCGGAAGAGACCGACCGCGTCGTGCCGCGCTTCCCGATGATGGCCCGCCGCGCCGGAATTCAGGGACCGGTCGTCGTGCGCGGCATCGTCCGCAAAGATGGGACGATCGATAACGTCGAGGTGATCAAAGATCTCCCGATGGGACTCGGCGAAGCGGCGCGCGAAGCGGTCAGCCAATGGCATTTCCGGCCGGCCACCTATCGAGGCGACCCCATCGACGTCTACTACACGGTGACAGTGAATTTCCGCCTGCAGTGACGCGTTCTGCGGCGCGTCTACCCTCCAGGCTCAATGTCCCGCTTCGCATTCCCTGACACTCACGGCGATCTACTCGGCGCTCACATTTCGACGAAAGGCGGTCTGCACACCGTCTTCGAGCGCGCAGGCGAGATCAAGGCCTCCGCGATCGCACTCTTCGCGAAGAACTCAAATCAATGGAAAGGAAAGGCGTTGTCGGATGACGGCGTCGCGCTCTTCGCGGACAAACGCAACCTGCGCCCGATCCTCACGCACGCTTCGTATCTCATCAATCTGGCCACCACGAACGCGGAGTTTCATCGCAAGTCGATCGACGCCATGATCGACGAGCTCGATCGCGCTGAGCGGCTCGACATCCACGCCGTCGTTCTCCACCCGGGTGCGCACCTCGGCGCCGGCGCGGATGCGGGAGTCGAACAGATCGCGCGGTCGCTCGATCAGATTCACGCCGCAATCCCGAACCATAAGGTCGTCACGCTGCTCGAGACCGCGGCTGGACAGGGCTCCTGCGTCGGCTGCACGTTTGAAGAGCTCGGGCAAATTCGCGCGCGCGTCGATGACAAGACCCGTGTCGGCATCTGTTTCGACACCTGCCACGTCTTCGCGTCGGGATACGAGTTGCGCACCCGAGATGACTACGAGCGAACCATCGACGCTCTCGACGAGCACGCCGGAATCGACAACGTCGGCGCATTTCATCTGAACGACTCGAAAAAGGCGCTCGGCTCGCGCGTCGACCGGCACGAGAACATTGGTGACGGTCAGATCGGCGTCGATGCCTTCACCTTCCTGCTCAACGATGCGCGTTTTCGCGGCATCCCGAAAGTCATCGAGACCCCGAAAACGGTGGAACATGAGTCCGACCGAAAGAACTTGACGCTGCTTCGATCGCTGCTGTCGCGATAGACTCTTCACTCTATGGCAGACCGCATTCCCAAGCCGCAATCCGGCACGCGCATCGACTACAAAGACGGCAAGTTGATCGTCCCCGACGATCCGATCGTTCCATTCATCGAAGGAGACGGAACCGGCGCGGATATCTGGCGTGCCACTCGCTACGTGCTCGACGGCGCCGTCGAGAAGGTTTACGGCGGAAAGAAGAAGTTCCACTGGCACGAGGTGTTCGCCGGCGACAAGGCCAGCACGCAGTTTGGCGAGTACCTGCCGCAGGAAACGCTCGACGCGATCGCGCACTACCGTGTGTCGATCAAAGGTCCGCTCTCCACGCCGGTTGGTGGCGGTATCCGTTCTCTCAACGTGACGTTGCGCCAAGTGCTCGATCTTTATGCCTGCGTGCGGCCGGTGCGTTACTTCGAAGGCGTCCCTTCTCCCGTGAAAGAGCCCGGCAAAGTGGACATGGTCATCTTCCGCGAGAACACCGAAGATGTTTACGCGGGCATCGAATGGCCGGCGGAATCCGAGGGGGCGCGAAGCATCATCGGATTCGTCAACGCGATCGAGCGGCGCGGCGGTGCCAAGATCCGCGAGGGCTCGGCCATCGGCATCAAGCCGGTTTCGGAGTTTGGCTCGAAGCGGCTCATCCGCAAAGCGATCGAATACGCAATCGCTGCGAAACGCGGTTCCGTCACGATCGTCCACAAAGGCAACATCATGAAGTTCACCGAAGGCGCGTTCAAAGACTGGGGGTACCAGCTTGCGCGCGAAGAGTTCGGCGAGGTCACGATTCCTGAGTCGGAAGTGGGAGCGGACGCGGGCGGCAAGATCGTCATCAAGGATCGGATCGCCGATTCGATGTTCCAGCAGGTGTTGCTCCGTCCGAGCGAATACTCGGTTATCGCCACGACGAACCTGAACGGCGACTATCTTTCCGATGCCCTCGCCGCGCAGGTGGGCGGCCTCGGCATGGCTCCGGGCTCGAACGAGTCTGATGAAGTGGCGATCTTCGAGGCAACGCACGGCACGGCTCCGAAGTACGCCGGCAAGGACATGATTAACCCGGGCTCGCTGATCCTTTCCGGCGTGATGATGCTTCGTCATATGAAGTGGTGGGACGCAGCCAACGCCATCGAGCGCGCGATCGCGGCAACCATCGCTCAGAAGAAAGTCACATACGATCTGGAGCGCCAGATGACCGGCGCAACGAGAGTCTCGACGAGTGAGTTCGGAAGAGTAATCGTAGACAACATCTAGCTCCGGGAGGCTGGTCATGAAACGTCTGCTGCTGGCTGCGGTTATTGCGGCATTTCCTCTCATGGCGGCTGCGCAAAGCGGCGCTCCCGATTTGATCATCCATCACGGAAAGGTCTTCACCGCTGATCCGGCGCACCGCTGGGCCGAGGCCGTGGCGATCCGCGGAAACCGGATCGTCGCGGTCGGAACGAATGCCGAGATCACGGCGTTGGCGCAGGATTCGACGAAACGCGTCGACGCCGGCGGCCGCGTCGTCGTCCCCGGCTTCAACGATGCGCACACGCATCAGGGGCCGAAGCCGGACGGTTTCGGCCTGTCGCTGGAGAGCGATCCCACATGGGCATTGACGAGCGCTGGTCTCGTGAACAGCGCCGAGGAGACCGCAGGCGATCTGTGGGTCTTCGGAACGATCGGCCCCAAACTTCTCGCTGATCCATCGGTGACGGCGCAGGCGCTCGACAAGGCTGCAGGCGGGCGGAAAGTAGTGCTGTCATCGTGGACGGGTCACGGCCTGATCTTCAGCACCGCCGCGATGGATGCATTGCGGATCCGCGACACGGCGGCCGATCCTCCGGGCGGCTGGTTCGAGCGCGATGCCAAACAGCACATCACTGGAAAGATGTTCGAGTACGCCGGCTGGAACGCAGAACGGCGTCTCGCAGACTCCGTCTCCGACAACGATGCGATCGAACAATTGAAGACGTTCTCGGATCAGTCGCTGCTCTTCGGCATCACGTCGGTTCAGAACATGTCGATGCTGCCTTTGGCGCGCTACGAAAAGATCGAGCGCCACGGCCCCGCGGCCATCCGCATCCGGATGATCCGTTTCCCGATGACGGAAAACGGCCGTGTGACGGAAGGGACCAACCTGTCGGCCACAGACAGGGAGCGGCCGCTCTCGGTCATCAGCGGAACGAAGTGGATCCTCGACGGCACGCCAGTTGAGAAGGGGGCTGCGATTCGCCGGCCGTATCCGGGCGGCGGCGAAGCCGTGGGGAAGCTCGACTTTCCGCCTGATGAGATCAAAGCCATCCTGAAAGAGGCATTTGAATCAAACGAACAGACGTTGCTTCATGTAGCCGGGGATCGCACCGCAGCGGCGGTGTTCGATGCTATGCGCGCTGTTGGACCTGCCGAGGAGTGGCGCAAGAAGAGACTGCGCTTCGAGCATGGCGATGGACTGGAGCCGGATCTCATCCCGCTGGCGAAGGAATTCGGCATCGTCGTCGTCCTCAATCCTGCGCATATCGTTGCGCATTCGCTTTATCCGGCTGGTGGATACATGCCGTTCAAGTCGCTGCTGAAGGCCGGAATCCCGATCGCAATCGGCTCCGACGGCCCTGCAAATCCGGGCCTCAACATCATGCTTGCCACGACGCTTCCGGGCAATCCTGCCGAGGCGCTCACCCGCGAGGAAGCGGTCGAGGCGTACACTCGTGGCTCCGCGTACGCCGAGATGATGGAAAATGACAAAGGCACGCTCGCCCCAGGGAAGCTCGCCGATCTGGCGATCCTCTCGCAGGACATCTTTCGCGCTTCCGCGGACAGGCTGCCGGCCACTGTGAGCGTTATGACGATCATCGACGGAAGAGTCGCCCTCGACGACGGAACGCTCAAGCGCGAAGGCTTTCCCATGGCTCCGCGATTCAGAGGTAATCAGTAGATGTTTGGCCGTTCCGTGCGCCGGATTCTTATCGCTTCCGCTTTCGGGCTTGCTCTCATCGCGGCGCGGCAGCGTGCCGTGCTGCATCCGGCTCCGCCGCAAATCACGAACGGGCCGACGTTCAGCAACGAAGTCGTGCGCGTCTTTCAGAACCGCTGCCAGAGCTGCCATCACCCCGGCGACATCGCTCCGTTTTCGCTGATGACCTACGCGGACGCCGCTGCTCACGCCGACGCCATCAAATACATGACGCAGACGCGGCAGATGCCGCCATGGAAGCCGACTCCGGCCTGCGGCGACTTCGCCGATGCTCGCGTCCTGGGGCAGGATGAGATCGACCTCCTCGCGAAATGGGCCGACAACGGCGCGCCCGAAGGCAACGTGGCCGATCTTCCGCCGGCGAAAAACTTCGACGGGGGCTGGGCTCTCGGTCAACCCGACCTCGTGCTCTCCTACGCCGAACCGTACACTCCGCCGCTCACCGGCGACGTGTATCGCTGCTTCCCGATGCCGACAAACCTGCCTGCGGATAGCTACGTTTCGGCCATCGACATCAAGCCCGGCGACCGGCAGACCGTGCATCACGTGATTGCCTACATCGACACCAACGGCGACTCGCAGAAGCTCGACGAGGCCGATCCCGGTCCTGGCTACACGTCATTTGGCGGCCCCGGCTTCTCACTCAACAGCCTTTCTTCGACCCTCGGCGGTTGGGCGCCGGGCGCGAGGCCGGCTGTTCTTCCCGACGATGTAGCCATGTCGCTTCCGGCGAATTCGCGCATCGTGCTACAGGTCCACTATCACCCGCACGGCGTCGCGGTCGTGCCCGACCAGACGCAGATCGGCATCTACTTCGCCAAAAAGAAGCCGAACAAAATCGTCTACATGCTGCCGCTGATCAATCAGAATTTCACGATCCCGCCGAACAATCCGAACTATCTCGTGTCCGCTAGCTACAACGTTGCGCTGCCCGTTCATCTCTACCTCGTCTTCCCGCACATGCATCTCCTCGGACGCAAGATGCACGTCACCGCGACACCATTCGGCGGCAACGAGCAATGCCTCATTAACATCGATGACTGGGATTTCAACTGGCAGGGGCAGTACAAATTCAGTCAGCCCATCGCCGTTACAGCCGGGACGCGGCTGTCGCTCGATGCCTACTACGACAATTCGACCGACAACTGGCGCAACCCGAACAACCCGCCCAAGCCGGTCTCGTGGGGTGAGCAGACAACCGATGAGATGTGCATCTCGTTTTTCGGTTTCACGATCGACAGCCTCTTCGCAACAGACCAGCCGCCCTCGGCGACGCAGATATTTCGCGCGGTCCAGTAGTCGGACCGACACCCATACGATGCGCAACCTGGAGAGCGCAGCCAACTTTCCGGCGTGCGCACCATATCTCCGGGCGTACACTTTCCCATCCCCATGACGTCCGATCGCGAGAGCGTGCTTCGTTTCGATCTCGCAGTGCAGAAGAGCCATCCGCTCGTCTACACCGCGGCGTTCTTTACTGCTCTGGCCGCGCACGCACTCGGCGTCTTCGTCCTGAACATTCCCGTCGCTGTCGCGATCCTGTTGACCGAGCTCGTGGTCACAGCGGCGCTGTATGCGTTGTTACGCCGCGGCGGCGACCGGCGCATCATCAATCCGATCTGGATCGCGGCCGACATCCTTCTCGTCACGCTCGGCGTGTACGCAAGCGGTGGCATTGCCAGCCCCTGGTTCATCTGGTACCTCGCCACCGCCGCGTCAACCGCGTTCGCAGTGGGCAAGAAAGGGTCGTACCTCGTCAGTCTCGCGAACGCGGTTGCATACATTGCCGTGCTGCTCGTCATGGGGCAGGCGACGTTCGTGAACTCCGTGCTGATCCTTGCAGTCGTCCGGATGCTCTTCCTCTTCGGCGCTTCCTTCTTCTTTCTCGCCGGGATTGCCAACCTGCTGCAGAAGCGACTTCAGATTCGCGAGCTGGAGGCCGAGCAGGCCCGTGAAGTCGCCGAGCTCACGCGGCTTACGCAGGAGCTCCAACGGCGCAGCGCCGAACTGGAGGATGCCAGTCTGCGTGTGCAGGAGACAGATCGTCTCAAGAGCCAGTTCCTGGCAAACATGAGCCACGAGCTGCGTACCCCGATGAACTCGATCATCGGCTTCTCGGAAATCCTGATCGAGCGGCTCGGTGACAAGATCGAAGAGAAGCACCTCAGCTTCCTGCGTCATATTCTGACGTCCGGCCAGCACCTTCTCGGCATCATCAACGACATCCTCGACCTCTCCAAAATCGAGGCCGGACGAATGGAGATCTACGCGGAGAAATTCGACGTACGTCCGGTCATC
The DNA here is from genome assembly GCA_017883205.1 of Thermoanaerobaculia bacterium. Taxonomy (GTDB): domain Bacteria; phylum Acidobacteriota; class Thermoanaerobaculia; order Gp7-AA8; family Gp7-AA8; genus JADGNZ01. The sequence continues at coordinate 155,978 of JADGNZ010000003.1, forward strand.
GAAAGCGTCTGCGCCGTGATCCGGGGAATGAGCCGCACGAGAGTGCCGGTGTTCACCATCGACATCGATCCGCGGCTGCCGCTCATCGAAACCGATCTGACTAAATTCAAGCAGATCCTTTTCAACCTGCTGTCGAATGCGGTGAAGTTTTCGCCCGGCCACGCGCCGATCGCCATCTCCGCGCTTCACTCCGGCAACAGCCATGACGAGGGGACGATCACCGTGTCCGTGCGGGACGAAGGAGTCGGCATCGATCCGAAGAATCACGAGGTGATCTTCGACGAGTTCCGGCAGATCGACGGAAGCGAGCGGCGCGAGTTCGGCGGCACGGGATTGGGACTGGCGCTCGTCAAGAAATTCGTGCAGCTCCAGGGCGGCTGGGTGCGCGTCGAAAGCTCGCCGGGTAAAGGAAGCACGTTCTCGTTCACGCTTCCCGTCCGCTCGCGCGCCGCCGTCGTCAGCGGGACGCAGGAGCTCGCATCTGCTGAGTCGCGCACCGAGCCGCGCGCGGAACGAGTGCTGGTGGTCGAGGACGATGCGCAGGCCTACGCGCTCATTTCGTCCGCGCTCGGCTCGGCCGGCTATCTGTCGATTCGCGCCCGCCACGGTGAGGAGGCTTTGCACCTCGCGCGTGAAATGCGCCCGGTCGCCGTAACGCTCGATCTGGTCCTTCCCGGTCTCGACGGCTGGGATGTGCTGAAAACCCTGAAGAGCGATGCCGCAACGTGCGACATCCCAGTCGTCATCATCTCCCGCGTCGACGAACGCGATCTCGGCGTCGCCCTCGGCGCCAACGACTATTTCGTCAAACCAGTCGATCGCGACCGCCTCCTCGATCGCGTCCGCCAACTCACCGGCTCCAGCCAATCGAAAGCGCGCCTGCTCCTGATCGACGACGACGTCTCCCTACACGAGCTCCTCGAAGAAGAGCTGACCACCCTCGGCTACACAATCGAAAGCGCATTCACCGGCGAGACCGGCTTCGCCGCCGCAAAAGCCAACACCCCCGACGTCATCATCCTCGACCTCATGATGCCCGGCATGAGCGGCTTCGAAGTCGCCGGCCTCCTCAAAGACGACCCCTCTACCGCCCGAATCCCCATCCTCGTCCTGACCTCAAAAGAAATCTCCGCCGACGACCGGCGCGACCTGCAGACGAAGGTCGCTGCGTATGTGCAAAAGGGAGGGAGCGCGAGGGATCACCTCGTGGCGGAGATACGACGGTTGCAAAGGGGGAGTGCGTAATAATGGGTTAGCCCGCTGGTCCCGACTCGCTAGCCACAACGACAGATGCCTGACCAAATCGCACACGAATTCATCAACACACTGAATCGCCACGGTCACGCGTTTCAGTTCGCGGTGTTGGAGCGGGTAGCCCAACTCTTTTCATCAGGTGGGTCGCCGTTTAGCTTCGAGGTTTCGGAATTTCCTGTACAGGTTCGAGGCACGCCGACACGTATCGACTTCCTTCTAAAGAAACGTAACGGACAACTCCTTCTCGTCTGCGAGTGCAAGCGCGCGAATCCGGCGCTCTCAAACTGGTGCTTCGTACGTGCGCCATATGTTCAGCACAATCGAACCGTTGAACGTCCCGCCTTGGATCGCCTCCGTCGGGACCGCGGAAATGTGTTCTATGTTGAACAGAAAACCGCGGCGCTAACCGACCGCGCATACCACCTCGGGTTTGAAGTGAAATCGCAGGCGAAAGGTGATTCTGGCGGGCCACGGTCAACTATCGAAGAGGCTGCAACGCAAGTCACGCGCGGCCTGAACGGGCTGATCGAGTTCTACTTACGAGACGTCGAGCTCCTGAAAGGCATCGACGAAATCTGGCTTCTGCCTGTGGTCTTCACAACGGCACGGCTTCTTGTCAGCAACGCAGACTTAGCTCAGACTGATCTCGCATCGGGCGAACTTCCTGTTTCGGAGGCAAACCTCACAGAAACTGACTGGCTTCTTTACCAGTACCACATTTCTCCCGGCGTGAAGCACGAGACTCGGTATAAGCCGACGTCGGCGGATCTGGGTGAAGCGCTGGACCGCGAATTCGTCAGAACGATCGCCGTAGTATCGGCAGGTGGCGTCGAGACATTTCTACAATGGGCCTCTTCGCTCTGGGTGGGCTAACCTTCGCCTTCGGGAACGCTATGAACGGATTGGTTGAGAAGGTAAGTCTCGTTGAGAGGGACATCGCGAAGGAAAGAGGATCGTTAAACCTCTTTGCCTTGTTTGAACGTGAAGACCTCCACGATCGTTGGGATCTTGTGATCTCGGCTTCCTGGGCCAAGATGGACCTGGAAACGTTGCGGTATGTCGCTGACACCATCAAACGTCATCTGGCGCCGGAAGACATGACACGTTTGGCGCGGATCGTTATCCTCCCCGCCGATGAAGACCCGGTGCGGTCAATCAACAAACGATATGACGTTGAGCACGGGGAAGTTGAGTTGAACGACCCGGCCCAGTTCGGTTTGCCCGTCAGGTACGGCTACATCATTACCTCGCGCGCTGCTGCCTGACTCTCGTCCGAGGTGGCTAGGCTTTACGGCGAACGAAACGCCCTTTCGTATCCCGTCATCTCGACGTATCCCTGACCGTTGATGGCCACATTGCCGAACGAGCCGGCGACGTCGACGGCGCCCTCCCAGTAGGTGACTTGCGTTGAGCTCCGCGTGACCAACTCCTGATCCTTCATCAATGGCTGAAGCACGAGCGCGATGCCGAACGACGGAATAGCGACACGCCAACCCATCGGATACGTTGCTCCCGATTTCTTCGAATGCCATGACCCGAGGGGCGTGATGAGCATTTGGTCGCGGCGCAGGTGGATGACGTTGCCCTCACTGCTGATGAGCGAGCCGGACGATGGCGCGTCGGGCGTCCCGTCCTTGCGCCGGATCTGGTAGAGCATCAACTCCGCGTCGTTGTCGAGCTGGACGGAGAACCAGTCCCAGCCCTGCTGGCTCTCGCGAAGTTGGGAGCTGCCAAATTCGTGATCCATCCATGCCAGACCGTGGCAGTTCGCGCCGTTCACGCGGCCGCGAACCTCCAGTCGCGACATCGAGTAGTAGTGCGACGCGTACCCCACGCCCTCGGCCTTGATGCTGATGCCGTTCTCGCCATGGATCGCCGGCGCTTTGCGCGAGGTCATGACGAGATCGATGGCGTCCTTGCCGCCGTACGCGGCGATCCGCCACGAGCCGTCCGCAAGCGTCGTCGCCCGCCATCCTTCATTGAAGACATCGAGCACGCCGGCAGAAGCTCCGGCAGTGAATGGCGATGAGCGATTGAGCTTCTCGAAGTACCGAAACTCGCTGGCGCCGACATCGCTGATCGCGAAGTGGGCCATCGACAGATTGCGCAGATCCCACTGCGTCGTCGTCGGATTGCCGGGAGGAACGATCCCGACGCGAAAGAACGTCAGCTCGAATCCGTAGCGCTTTCCGGCATCGGTCTCGAGATGGCCGGTGTAGTACCACCACTCCGTCTTGTACTCGTCATGCGCGCCGTGATCGCGCGGAAAGGAGAAGTCGTAGCCGGGCAGCGCGGGGAGGAATGCGTTCTCCGCCGCAGTCGCAGGAGTGAGAATCCCGAAGATGGGCAGCAAGAGCAGGAGGGCTGCCCGGCACACCCTTCCAACGGAACGTGCAACATTCGGCATCCGAAGCTCATAATATGCGCTCGCCATGGCGGAACAGCCGGTCACGATGCCTCCTCGCGCGCGCTTCCGGACGCTCGCGGCGGAGACGAGCATTCCCATCAGCGTCGATGAGCTGATCGCGCTGGCGCGGCGCTACGCCGACCAGGGGATGTACGACGAGGCCATCCATCTGTACGAAATGGCCGAGAAGCTGAAGCCGGGCTCGGTGGCCGTTCGCATCAACCTGGCGCGCACACGTGATCAAAAAGAGAAGGCCGAGGCGTCACGTTATGAGGTCGTACGACACGACGTCGATTCGCAGCGCGCCCGCGATGAAATCGACGCCTCGCAGTACGTTGGTCTGGCCCAGTACTACATGGCCAAAGATCAGACTTCGAAAGCGATCGAGCTCCTCGAGATCGCCAAGCTGAAGACCCCGAACAACTACCGTCCCTACGAAATCCTCGGACGCCTTCACTACTCCCAGGGCGAGTGGGATTCCGCGCACGAGGAGATCGTCAAAGCTCGCAAGCTCAATCCGTTCGACCGCGGACTGGCTGAGATCTCCGGGCGCGTCGAGTTCGAGAAGCGCAACTACGAGCGTGCACTCGAAGACTTCATCGACGCCTTTCTTCTCTCCACCGATCAGAAAGGCGAAAGCACGGAGCCGGTCCGCCGGATGATCAACACGCTCAAGCGCATCGAGACCATCGAGACGAAAGATCTGAACGCCCGCATCAAGCAGCGCGTGGAACAACTTCAGAACTGCACCGAGCGGCTGGAGCTGCGCAAGGACAACCTTTTCAAGCTGGAGTCGAAGAAGAGCCTTCGCGAAATCGTCGACAAAATCTCGCGCGACGCCGAAACGCGCGACAACCTCATCACGATGGCGGCCGATCTCCGCAGTCTGGCCGTCTTCCAGCACATCAAGGACGAGCATCTGATCCGCCTATCGAAATTCGCGCGCGTCGAGCATCTCGCCGAGGGTGGGCAGGTGTTCAAGGAAGACGACCGGTCGATGGATTTCTATGTCGTCAGGGACGGCCGTATCGAGATCCGCAAGGACACGCCGTTCGGGCCGCAAATCCTAGGGTCGCTCACCGCCGGCGTGATCTTCGGCGAGATGAACTTCATCGACCGCACGCACCGCTCCAGCGACGCCGTGGCTGTCGTTCCGTCGAGCTGCTACACATTCTCCTTCAGCGCACTCGATCAGTTGATGGATGAGGACAAACAGCTCGCCGTCGGCCTGCACTGGGCGTTCTGGCGCTCGCTCACGGAAAAGGTTCGCGACGCCAACGAGCAGCTCAAACTCTTTTTCCAGGAGGACGCGAAGAAGGGCCAGGGCCGCAAACGCGCCATCGAGGGAAAGCGCGAAATACAGCAGATCACCGTCAAGTCGGAAGACAAGGTCGACCTCTTCAAGGAGCGCGGCCTCTCCGCGGGTGAAATGAAGTTGCTGGCGACGTTCTCCAGCGAAGAGCGGATCCGCGACGGATCGATGGTTTTCCGCGAAGGCGAGTCGGGCGATAAGCTTTACATCGTCCTCGATGGCCGCGTGCGTATCTCAAAGTTCATCCCGGGCGTCGGCGAGGAAGCGCTGGCCGTGCTCGACCGCGGCGACTTCTTCGGCGAGATGGCGCTGATCGACGACAAGGTTCGCTCCGCCGATGCCAAAGCACACGACGGCGACGCTACCGTCCTTTCAATCGACCGCGCCACGTTGAACGAGATCCTATCGATGGATCCGCACGCATCCCTCCAGTTCCTCAACCTTCTCTGCCGGATGATCAGCCGCCGCCTGCGCGAGATCAACGAGAAGATCGTGCAGTGGAAGTACATGAGCGGCGGATTCTGAGCTGGGAAGCACAGACAAAAGTGTCTGTGCCACAAGAACCGGCTCCATGTGTCACAGACACTCTTGTCTGTGCTCCTCGACCGCAAGTGACAAACTTCAACGAACCCCCTAGAATCCAAGAACACCTCATGCGCGTTCTGATCGTCGGTCAAGGGGCACGCGAACATGCTCTCGCGTGGAAACTCCGCCAGTCTCCTCTTGTCAGGGAGATCTATGCGGCCCCGGGCAACGCCGGGATCGCTGAGATCGCCGACTGCGTGAACATCGGCGTGGCCGACATCATCGAGCTGGCTGATTTCGCCGAGAAGCTCAAGATGGATCTCACCATCGTCGGTCCCGAGCTGCCCCTTACCCTCGGCATCGTCGACGAGTTCCAGAAGCGCGGTATGGCCATCTTCGGCCCGACGCGTCTGGCCGCGGAGCTGGAGGGCTCGAAGGCATTCTCCAAAGAGTTCATGCGCAAGTACGGGATTCCGACCGCCGAGGCGCGCGTCTGTTCGTCGGCGGATGAGGCGAAAGCGGCGCTCAAGGAGTTTCGCTATCCGGCAGTGCTCAAGGTCGACGGCCTGGCGTCCGGCAAAGGCGTCGTCATCGTCAACTCGAAAGCCGAGGGCGAGGAGTATCTCAAGCTCGTCTTCGAGGAGAAGAAGTTCGGCAACGCCGCCAACCGGATCCTCGTCGAAGAGTTCCTCACTGGGGAAGAGGTCTCGTTCATGGCGTTGACGGACGGGAAAAAGTTCGTCTCGCTCGCTCCAGCCAAGGACTACAAGAAAGCCTTCGACGGCGAGACCGGCCCGAATACCGGCGGCATGGGCGCACACTCACCCGCGGTCGTCCTGAACGGCGAAGCGGCCGCCGAGATCGTGAAGACGATCATCATGCCGACGATTCAGGGCATGGCCGCAGAGGGACGTCCCTACACGGGATGCCTCTACGCCGGCGTGATGCTGACGCCGAACGGTCCGAAGGTGCTCGAGTACAACTGCCGCTTCGGCGATCCCGAAACGCAGGTGCAGATGCTCCGCCTCGAAGACGACCTGGCCGATCTCTGCCTGAAAGTCGCCCAGGGCGACCTCGGCGACACCAAACTGACCTGGAAAAAAGAGGCCGCCGCCTGCGTCGTCATCGCCGTCGACGGCTACCCTGACGATTTCCCCAAAGGCCAGGAAGTATCGATCGATCCCATCGACGACCCGAACGTCACGATCTTCCACGCCGGCACCATCCCCCGCAACGGCAAGATGATCAACGTAGCCGGCCGCGTCGCCAGCGTCTGCGCGAACGCACCCACGCTCTCCGAGGCCCTGGCGAAGGCCTACGAAGCCGCGCCCAAAGTGCGGTTCGAAGGGGCAAGGTTCCGGAAGGATATCGGGTACCGGGCGCTGGAGCAGAGGAAGGGGTAGGAAGTCGTCGGCGTCCAAGTGAAGCGATCTGGTTGCAGTCAGCGCTCAGCTTGGCAGTTCCTGATACACTCACGTCTCATCCTTCAGGAGAGAAGTCACTGTGGGAGACGGCGAAGACGGCATTCACAGCTCTTAAGGACATCCCGTGGGCCGAGGTGGGAACTTTTGCAAAGTTTCTGGCACGGCGACAGCCGCTTGCTCTTGCGATGGCTGCACTACTGTTTATTTCATCACTCGCCTTGGCCGCGATCTACTGGCAGCGCTCGACCACCTACGAAGAAATTGTAAAGGGGACTCTTGAAGTCCGGTCTGTGCCTACACCTCAGCAGTACAAGGGTATTGATGCATTTGTCATGTCAAACGTGCCGCAGGAACTCGACACGAAGCTTCGAACGGAGGCTCTCAACCAAAGCTTCGTTGCCAGATTCGCTTCGCTCCAGGCACGCATCGCCGAGTTTGCGACCGGAAACCGCCCCGCAACCGTGACGCTCCGAGTGATCAAGGATCAACAAGGCCGAGAGGTCATTACGAATGGTACGGCAACCGACGGCTTCCTATTTCTGCCGTCTCAACTTCTGCATTTACCTCCAGACTCGGGACCAGCCGCCACATCAAGTCAGGACCCCTTGGTCCGGGTGAATGCAGACCCAGAGATTGAACGCGACATTCAGTTTGTCGAGTATATCGCCCCTCAGCTTAGGTCGTTGCTAGGCAAGAGCATTGTAACTGACACGCCATCAGACAATCCAGATGACGTAAAGAGTTACTTGGGACTAACGGCAAGTCAGGTTTACGTAATTACGAAGAGCGGCGTCCTCAAGATATTTAATAGCGTCGATCACCCCAGTATCTATGAATATCAGTTCCTAGCAACAACGTTCTTTCCAAGCCGGCCTTACTTTTGGTCAACGTTTAACGAACTGCGTGCGACAACTAACCTTGCGACACCGTTGGCTAACGGCAATGTTGGTTCTCTCTTCGCGGTCTCAAAACCATACATGGATCTAGGTGGTAACGGTATCGTGATGACCCTATCCCGTGGTTTTGACTCGCCACGGATTCCTTTGGCGGTCGTCTGTTTCGACCTTGCCTTTCTTCCGAATAGGAGCCTCACGAAAACACTTCAAGACAGAGTCGGCCAACTAGACGGGGACACAGTACCCGTAAGGTGTGAGATCCCTAGGTCCGGTACGGTGAAGTGCAGCCCCGAACAGTTGAAAGGAAGTGCGGCGGCGCAATCAACTCAGTATTCCCTGTCCGACCAAATGCAACGTTTTGTGCAGCAAAAGGTCGAGCATGATGAACGGTCCGATGTGTTCGGCAGTATTCAGCGAATCAACACCGGTGAGGGAGCTTTGCATGTTTCGGTTCCAATCGAAGAAAGTGCATTAGGTGACACTCAAGTTGGAAGGTTCTTGGTGTTTAGCCTTAATGTGACCGCGTACCGCCGATTGACAGCGCTGCTGGCTTTCACAGCAAGTACGACCTTTGGAATAATGACCTTGTTGTTGGCTTACCTCTGGGGATCGCTCGCACGGCGGCAGAGTGAATACGAAGAAGCATTTAGGCGTGTCGCCGAGGTTATGGTCTATTCGCCAACTCCCTATGCGCGGTTGGGGTCTGACGACAAGATTTTGGACGTCAATGCAGCGTTTTCGAACTTGGTCGGCTACGACGCTGATGTTCTACGAGGTAGCACGTTCGCATCGTATGTGGCTGCCGAAAGCAAGGTCAAGTACGGCGAAGTGCAAAGCCTTCGTGAGGCGGGAAAGCACGTTGACCCTTATTCGATAACTCTGCTGGACGCCAACGGCAGTTTGGTCCAAGTGACAACGGTTAGCGCAGCCGTGCCAGCTGGAGCGCCCGGCGAGTTGCCGCAGACATTCGGAATACTATTAAAAGATAAACCGCAATATGGCCTGAAGGTATCAATGGTTCCATCCAAGCGCTAAGACTTCACGCCTCAGCCGTCATTCGTACTTTCCAGCGCAGCAAATGGACCGCCCCTACCCCTTCTCCTGCGCGTCCACTACCGCGATGGCGGCCATATTCACGATGTCGCTCACATCGACGCCGCGCTGTAGCACGTGGACCGGTTTGGCCATGCCTTGCAGAATCGGACCGATCACTTCGGCGCCGCCGAGGCGCCATAGGAGCTTGTAGGCGGCGTTGGCGGAGTCGAGGTTGGGGAAGATCAGGACGTTCGCGTCGCCCTGGATTTTGCTCCAGGGGTAGTCGGCGCTGGCGATGTGTGGCTCGACGGCGGCGTCGGCCTGCATTTCGCCTTCGATGATCAGCTCGGGCCGCAGGCGTTTCACGATCGCCACCGCCTCGGCAACCTTCTCGGCATTCGGATGTTTCGTCGAGCCGAAGTTCGAGAAGGAGATCATGGCAATGCGCGGCTCAAGGTTGAAGCGCCGCGCCGTCTCGGCGGTGAGGATCGCGATCTCGGCGAGCTGCTCCGCGGTCGGCTCGATGATCACCGTCGTGTCGGCGAGGATGATCATCTTCCCCTTGAACATCAGCAGATACGCGCCAGAAACGTTCTTCACGCCGGGCCGCGTCTTGATGATCTGCAGCGCCGGCTTGATCGTGGCCGGGTAGTAGGCGCGCAGGCCGGCGATCACACCGTCGGCATCGCCCGCTTCGACCATCATCATGGCGAAGTAGTTGCGGCCGTTCAGCACGCGTTGCGCATCGGCCACGGTGATGCCCTGACGCATGCGCAGCTCCGCGAAACGCCGCACGTACTGCTCGCGTTGCGCGCAGGTCTCAATGTCGATGATCGTCACCTTCGATTCATCGACGTGATGCTTCTGCAGCAACGGCGCGACGACCTCGCGGCGGACCAGCAGGATGGGATGGGCGAGCCCTTCCTCGATCAATATCTTCGCCGCGCGGATGATCTTCTCCTGATCGCCCTCGGGGAAGACGATGCGTTTCGGATCGCTCTTGGCGCGGTCGTAGACGCCATGCATCATGCCGCGGGCGCGTCCCAGCAGTCCCTCGAGGCGGCGCCGATAGGCGTCGTAGTCGGTGATTGGTTCCTGAGCCACTCCGGTTTCTGCCGCCGCGCGCGCCACCGCGACCGGCACGTTGAGCAACACGCGCGAATCGAACGGCTTCGGGATCAAATAGTGGCGACCAAACGTGAACTTCTCGTTGCCGTACGCGCGCAGCACGGCATCGGGAACTTCTTCCTTCGCCAGCGCAGCCAGCGCCAGCGACGCGGCGAGCTTCATCTCGTCGTTGATCGTCGTGGCGCGGCAGTCGAGCGCGCCGCGGAAGATGAAGGGAAACCCGAGGACGTTGTTGACCTGGTTCGGGTAATCGGAACGGCCGGTGGCCATGATCACGTCGGGCCGCGCGGCGACGGCATCGTCGTACGGGATCTCCGGATCGGGGTTGGCCATTGCGAAGACGATCGGATCTTTGGCCATGGAACGAACCATGTCCGCCTTGACAATACCTCCAGCGGAAAGGCCGACAAAAACGTCAGCGCCGACAAAAGCGTCGGTCAGAGTGCGCCTTGTCGTCTCGGCAGCAAACTCCTCTTTGTACGGCGTCATGTCGTTCGCGCGACCCTTATAGATCACGCCTTTGCTGTCCACCAGGATCACGTTCTCTTTGCGCAATCCCATCTTGATGTAGAGGCGCAGGCAGGCAATCGCCGCCGCTCCGGCGCCGGAGATGACGATCTTCACATCGCCGAACTTCTTGCCGGCCACTTCCAGTGCGTTTTTCAGCGCGGCGGCGGAGATGATGGCCGTACCGTGCTGGTCGTCGTGGAAGACCGGGATCTTCATCACGGCCTTGAGCCGCTCTTCGATCACGAAGCATTCGGGAGCAGCAATGTCTTCGAGATTGATCCCGCCGAACGTCGGCTCCATGATCCGAACCGCGTTGATGAACTCTTCGGTATCGTGTGTGTCGAGCTCGAGATCGAAGACGTCGATGTCGGCAAAACGCTTGAAGAGAACGGCCTTCCCCTCCATCACCGGCTTGCCCGCAGCCGCGCCAATGTTGCCGAGCCCGAGGACGGCGGTGCCGTTGGAGATGACCGCGACGAGGTTTCCCTTGTTGGTGTACTTGTAAACATCGCCCGGCTCCCGTGCGATCTCGAGGCAGGGTTTGGCAACGCCCGGCGTGTAGGCAAGCGCGAGGTCGCGCTGCGTCGCAGTCGGCTTGGTCGGAACGACTTCAGTTTTCCCAGGACGCCCCCCCGAGTGGTACTCCAGAGCGTCATCGCGGTCGTTGTCTTCTGCCATCGGTCTCGTCTCTCCCGTCGAAACCGGGGAGTCTATCAAGTTGTGGGGGCGGTCCCAGCCGTACTCGATCACTTGGTGATGTGATCTCGAACTTAGCTGTCCGATTCCGAACACAAACTGTCGTAACCGGACGCGGAACCCATCGCAAAGTTCCGCTAACCCCAGTGTTTTCAACAACACGTCCATGGCACCGCGCTTGGTATGTAGCGGTCGCACATGGATCGCGAAATCGCACAGGAAGTTCGGACGCGGCGCACCACGAAGCGCGTCGTCGTAGCCGTCGTCGCCGTCGCGGCGGTGGTGTTCTGCGTGGCGGCGACCGTCAGTTGGTTGCGGCCTTCGGTCCGGCGATCCGATTTGCAGATTGCTCGCGTGGAGCGCGGGTCGGTTGATGCGACGTTGCAGGCTACCGGGACTGTCGTGCCGGAGATTGAGACGGTCATCTCCAGCCCGGTGGAGGCGCGGGTGTTGCGGATTCAGCATCGGGCGGGGGACCGGCTTCACGCTGGTGACCCAATCCTCACGCTCGATACCTCGGCCACCAAACTCGATCTCGACAAGTTGAACGATGCCGTGGCACAGAAGGAGAGCGCGTTGATGCAGGCGCGGCTCAAGGGGGAGGAGGACAACGCGGCGGCGCATGCGGCGCTGGAGCAGAAGCAGCTCGACGCGGACATCCTGAAGCTCAAGTCCGAAGAGAACACGCGCATGCATGCCGAGGGGTTGGTGTCGTCGCAGGACGAGCTGGTGGCGGTGACGGCGAAGAAGAAGAACGATATCGAGATCACTCAGTTGCGTGACGCGCTGGAACGCGTGCGCCGCTCAACGACGGCGCAGATCGCGGCGGCGCAGCTCGATTTGAGAACTGCCCAGCGCGAGCGGGATCAGTCGGCGCGGCAGCTCAACCTGGCCATGGCGCGCAGCGATCAGGACGGCGTGCTCACGTGGGTGTTACCCGAGGTGGGGGCGACGATCAGGAAGGGAGACGTGATTGCGCGAGTGGCCGACCTTTCGGCGTATCGCGTCGTCGCCACGATCGCCGACGTGCACGCGGCGAAGCTTTCGGCCGGCATGCGGGCGCACGTCAAGCTGGAAGACACGACGTCGATCGACGGCACGATCTCGAGCATCGATCCGCGCATCGAGAGCGGCATCGCCAAGTTCTACGTCACGCTCGATCAACGCGCGCATCCAGGGCTTCGCAACAACCTCCGCGTCGATGTTTTCCCCATCCTCGGCAGCCGCAACAATGTTCTTCGTGTTCGGCGTGGGGCGCTGGGGCAGAGCGACCGCGAGGACGTGTTCGTCGTCAGAGACGGGATGCTCGTGCGCACGTCCGTGCACTGGGGCCTCGCCGGAGAAGAAGTGATCCAGCCGATCGAGGGGCTGCGCGAAGGCGCCAACGTCGTGATCTCGAACATGAAGGACTACGAGGGGATTCGCGAATTGAGGATGAAGTGAAGTGGCGGCGGCCAGTGGTTAGCGACCAGAAAAAAGACCTGACGGCTAACCACTGACCACTAATCAGAACGCACCAAACAACAAGGAGACACACCATGATCACACTCAACAACATCGACAAGGTCTATCGCACGGAGCGCGTCGAGACGCTTGCGTTGCAGAACATCAATCTCGACATCGCCGACGGCGAGTTCGTCTCGATCATGGGGCCGTCGGGCTGCGGCAAATCGACGCTGCTCAATCTGATCGGGCTGCTCGACAAGCCCACCAACGGCAAGCTGTCGATCGACGGCCAGCACATCAACGGCGCTAAGGATGGATCGCTGGCAAAGATGCGCAACGAGAAGCTCGGATTCGTTTTCCAGAGCTTTCATCTCGTGCCGGATCTGACGGTCCTCGACAACGTCGAGATCCCGCTCCTGTATCGGAAGATGGCGGCCTCGGAGCGCAAGTCGCGCGCGCTTGCGGCGCTCGACCGTGTCGGCCTCTCGTCGCGCGTCCATCACTTTCCGACGCAGCTCTCCGGCGGGCAGCAGCAGCGTGTCGCCATCGCGCGGGCAATCGTCGGGCGTCCAACCATCGTCCTGGCCGACGAGCCGACCGGCAATCTCGACTCGGCCATGGGCGACGAGATCATGGGCATCCTCGAGGAGCTGAACGAGAAGGACGGCACGACCGTCGTGATGGTCACGCACGACGACCGATTCGCGGAGCGGACGGTGCGGACCATCCGCTTGTTCGATGGACGGCAAGTGGCGTGATTGGGTGTGGGGAGTAGGGAGTGGGGAGTGGGAGGCCGGAGCACGGTCTACGACTCCTGGTCTCAGTCCCCACACCCCACACCCGACTCCCCACTCCCCACTCCCCACTCCCCACAGGAGAACAACACAATGCTGAAAAGCTCACTGAAACTCGCAATCAAAGTGCTGGCGCGGCGCAAGGTCTTTACGGCCATTTCGCTCGTCGGCATCGCCATGACGCTGGCGGTGCTGATGATCGCGACGGCTGTCCTCGACAACATCCTTGCGCCGCGTGCGCCGCAATCGAACCTCGATCGCATCGTCTCCGTCGACCGCGTTCGTAAACATGGACCGCACTCGACGGAGCAAAGCAATCCGGGTCACGGCTTTCTCGATCCGACCATACCGAATCTGCCGGGTACGGAGCGCGTGACGTACTACAAAGAGATCCAGACAGTGGTCGTGTACGACGGGCAGCGGCGTCTCGAGCTGCCGTACCGCCGCGCCGATGCGGAGTATTGGAAGGTCCTCGATTTTCACTTCCTCGAGGGCGGTCCGTACGGCGCGGCGGATGAAGCGGCGACCGTCAGGTCGTCGTCATCACCGAGGACGTGCGGCAGAAGCTGTTCGGAGAGATGGCGGCCGTCGGGAAGATGGTCAACATCGGCGGCGAGCCCCATCGCGTCATCGGTGTCGTTCCCACCGTGCCGTTCACACAACAGATTGCCTACAGCACGCTGTGGGTGCCGCTCGGTCCGCCTAGCGATCAGGAGAGGAAAGAGTTCCTGGGCAACTTCGAGGTCTCGGTCCTGGCGAAGAGCACCGCCGACGTCCCGAAGATGCAGCGGGAGTTTCAGACGCGGGTTTCGCATCTGCCGATCGATGATCCCAAGACCTACACCGAAATTACTTCCGGGCTCGACACGCCGTTCGAGGCGATCGCGCGCGAACTGACGGGCAATGAGCTCGGCGCACGCGGGCCGATGGTCCTGCGGCTGGTGTTCCTGGCGCTGGCGCTTCTCTTCATGACGTTGCCGGCGCTCAACCTCATCACGCTGAATCTCAGCCGCATTCTCGAGCGCGCCTCGGAAGTTGGAGTCCGCAAGGCCTTCGGCGCGCCCCGGCGCATGCTCATCGGACAGTTCATCCTCGAGAATATCGTGCTAACGGTGATCGGCGGTGGAGCGGCCTTTGTGCTCGCATTTTTCATGCTTCAGGCATTCGCTTCGGTCGAGCTCATCCCTGGCGCGCACTTCGATCTCAACCTGCGCGTCTTCGGCTGGGGAATGCTGATCGCTGCGTTCTTCGGCGTCTTCTCCGGGCTTTATCCCGCCTGGAAGATGTCCCGCTTCGATCCCGTCACTGCTCTGCGCGGAGGTGCAATGTGATTCGTCATCTATTGAAACTGGTATGGCGGCGGAAACGCGCCAATGGGCTGCTGATCGCCGAAATTCTCTTTTCCTTCTTCGTCGTCTTCGCGGTCATCACGATGGCGACCTCAATGATCATTCGCTGGAACAAGCCGCTCGGCTTCGATTACCAGAACGTCTGGCGGGCCAGCATCAGTTTCCCGCCCGAAACCGAGGAGCAGACCAACGACTCACGGCGACCAACGATGGCAGCGATGGTGCGTGAGCTTCAGTCCCAGCCGCAGGTCGAGGCTGTCGCTGCCACGGGCGGCCCGCCGTACAGCACCTCGACGTGGACCACCGATATGACCGTCAACGGCCACACGATTGACGTCAACGTCGACAGCGTGAGCGATGGCTTTGCGAAGGTGCTTCACGTACCGATACTCCGCGGCCGCTGGTTCACAACGGACGACGATGCAGCCGGGAACGAACACGTGATCATCGACGCGGACATCGCGAATTCCCTTTTCGGGACGCTCGATGTCATCGGCAAGACCCTGCAGCCCGACAAGGATACGTCGTACCAGATCGTGGGCGTGATCGCGCCGTTCCGCAAACATGGCGAGCTGTCACAGGACCACGAGAACATGATGTTTCATCGCATCTCTCTGACGCAGAAACAGGGGCGTGTCGGGCGCGACCTCATCTTCCGCGTCCGCCCCGGAACGCCGGCAGATTTCGAAGAGACGATCATCAAACGGCTGCACGGGATCGCGCCTGACTATCCCGTGCGCATTCAGCACATGGATCAAATGCGTGAGCTCTTGAATAAGGTGTACATCGCTCCGGCAGTCATCGGCGGCATCATCGCCTCGTTCCTCATCACCATGGTGGCGCTCGGACTCTCCGGCGTGCTCTGGCAAACCGTCACCCGCCGCACGCGCGAGATCGGCCTGCGCCGCGCCCTCGGCGCAACCGGAGGAGAGGTCAACGGACAGATTCTCATCGAGGTTGCGCTGCTCTCGACTCTTGCGGTGGTCGTAGGCCTGATCGTCGTCGCACAACTCCCGCTTCTCGGCATCTTCCGCTTTGTCAGCGTGCCTGCGTTCAGCATCGGCCTGGCCGGCGCGCTTGCGACGATTTATGGCCTCACGCTACTGTGCGGCGTATATCCAAGCTGGCTCGCGGGCCGCGTCCAACCCGCGCAGGCGTTGCATTACGAGTGAGGGTGTCGGTTTTCGGGGGTCGGGGGTCGGAGATAGAGATCAGAGCACCTTAGACAAGAGGTCAGGAAGCCGATGCCGAGAGCTCTCTCCTGATCTCTAATCTCTGATCTCTGGTCTCTCACCTCCCTCTCCGACCCCCGACTCCCGACACGCGACACCCCCGAACATGATCCTCATCGTTGACGACGATCCTTCGATCACGGCATCGCTCGCGCTGCTTCTGAAGCAGCACGGGTATCGGTCGGTGTCTGCGAATAGCGGCGAGGAAGCGCTTGCGCGAATCCGGTCCGAGCGGCCGTCACTCGTCATTCAGGATATGAACTTCTCGCGCCGGACGACTGGCGAGGAAGGGCTCGAGCTTCTTTCTGCGATCCGCGCCGAACATCCGGAGTTGCCGGTGATTCTGATGACGGCGTGGGGATCGATCGGTCTGGCCGTCGAAGGGATGAAGCGCGGCGCGGCCGACTTCATCACCAAGCCGTGGTCGAACGCGCTGGTTTTGCAGTCGGTTGAGACCGCGCTCAAGCTGGCCGAGACGCCGGAGGCCGCGAGCGAGGCACCGAGTCGCGCGGAGCTCGATGCGCGCTTCGACTTCGCCAACATCATCGGCAGCGATCCGAAGATGTTGCGGGTGCTCGAGCTCATCGCCCGCGTCGCGCCGACAGAGGCGTCGGTGCTGATCATGGGGGAAAGCGGGACGGGGAAGGAATTGGTGGCTGAGGCGATCCACGGCAACAGCCGCCGCCGCGGCCGCCCTTTCGTCAAAGTCAACCTCGGCGGCATCTCGTCCACACTTTTCGAGAGCGAGATGTTCGGCCATGTCCGAGGCGCGTTCACTGACGCGCGGCAGGATCGGAAAGGACGGTTCGAAGTCGCCGACGGCGGGACGATTTTTCTCGACGAGATCGGCGAGATCGATCCGGCCTCGCAGGTGAAACTGTTGCGCGTCCTGCAGGACCGGACCTACGAGGTGCTGGGATCGAGCCGCACGCGATCGGTCGATCTGCGCGTCGTTTCCGCCACGAACCGGCCGCTGCACGAGCTCGTCGCCAGCGGCGAGTTCCGCGAGGATCTGCTCTATCGCTTGAACCTCATCACGATTTCGCTTCCGCCGCTACGCGACCGCCGCGCCGATGTTCCTCGCTTGGCATCGCATTTCCTCCGTCTGGCATCGGAGATCTACGAGCGCAGGGTCGATGGCATCGCGCCGCGGGCGATGGAATGGCTGAAGACACAGAACTGGCCGGGCAACATCCGCCAACTGCGGCAGACGATCGAGCGCGCCGTCGTCATGAGCAATGGCGGCGAGCTGACACTCGACGACTTCGTTGCCGTGCGCGATCTCGAATCGCGCCAGCGCCGCGACGCCTCGCTTCCGGATGCCGGAACGATGACGCTCGACGAGATCGAGCGCGGCATGATCGTAAAGTGCCTGAAGCACTACGAGGGCAATCTCTCGCGTGTCGCCGATGCCCTGGGCCTTTGCCGCGCGGCGCTGTATCGAAGGCTGGAAAAGTACGGAATCGCCGTTTGATCACAAAACAAGCACCACAGAGACTCAGAGGACACAGAGAAAAATCTCTGTGATCTCTGTGTCTCTGTGGTTCAAAAAGAAATGACATTAAGAACCAAACTGCTCCTCTGGTTCATCGTCCTGCATCTCGCATTGGCGGCGGGGGCGGTACTCATTCTGATGGAGCATCAGGAGTGGCTGTTCGCGGTCGAGCTTGGGTTCGTCGTCTCCATCGTCGTCAGCTACCGAATGGTCAACGCGTTGTTCGTGCCGCTGGAGTTGATTCGCACCGGCGCGGAGCTGATCAACGAGCGCGATTTCACATCGCGCTTCGTGCCGATCGGACAACCGGAGATGGACCGGCTGATCGGGATCTACAACCTGATGATCGACCGGTTGCGCGAAGAGCGACTGGCGGCGGAGGAGCAGCAACATCTCTTGCAGAAGATCGTCGAAGCATCTCCCTCGGGCATCGTGATCTGCAATTTTGAAGGTGCGGTCCAGCAGGCCAACCCCGCCGCCGAGCGTTTGCTGCGCGAGCCTGCCGTCGCGGCATCGCTGCCGTCGCTCGAAGCCGGCCAGTCGCGGCTCATGACGCTCGCCGGCGCGCGGCGGCTGAAGATCTCGCGCACCGAGTTCCGCGATCGCGGCTTCCCCAAGACGTTCTATCTGCTCGAAGAGTTGACCGAGGAGCTGCGGCTCACCGAGAAGACCGCGTACGAGAAACTGATCCGCATGATGTCGCACGAGGTCAACAATTCCGTCGGCGCGGTGCGGTCGCTGCTCGAGTCCGTGCTCCATTACGCCGAACAGGTTGGGCCCGAGGACCGCGACGACTTCACGAGCGCTCTAACCATCGCCGCGGCGCGCATCGAATCGCTGAATCGCTTCATGACCGGCTTCGCCGACGTCGTCCGCCTTCCTCCTCCGCATCCGCGAGACGTCGACCTCGGCCCGATCGTCGATGACATCGGCAGGCTTCTGCGTCCGGAGCTGGAGAATCACGCGATCGTGTTGAAGACCGACATTCCTGCCGGAACGCGAGTGCGCGTCGACCAGAGCCAGTTCGAGCAGGTCATCATCAATGTGATCCGCAACGCAGTCGAATCGATCGGCGAGTGCGGCGAGATCGAGGTGCGCTGGCGCGATGGCGTGCTTTCGATTGCGGACAGCGGCCACGGCATCGATGCCTCGGCGACCGAAGAGATGTTCACGCCGTTCTTCACCACAAAACGTGAAGGCCGCGGCCTCGGCCTCACCATCGTCTCCGAGATCCTGACGAACCATCACCTCCCCTTCTCGCTTACGAACCGCGAAGAAGGGGGCGCAGAGTTTCGGGTGACATTTGGTTCGTAGCTGGCGTCACTTCACATCTGCGAGCCGGTAGGTGCTGTCGGAGGTTCGGCCGTCAATGACGGAACTGTAGATGAACGCGGTACCTGGATTGGCGATGCTGATCTGGATCCGCCCACCTGCTGGAAGCGTCGATAAGCCTGTGAACGTGGCGAACGAATCCTGCTGGAAGTAATTCGCCGGATACGTTGCCGTCCGTGATCCGAGAAGCCCCCCGTTTGCATCGCGCACGGCGATGCTGAGCGTTGCCCCGGCGTCAAGCGTTCGCACGCCGATATTTATGCGGAAGTTCACAGGGTCGTCCGGAGTGAACAGAATGCCGCGGCGGAATGTATTGATTGCCTCGGCCGGCAAGAGGCCTTCCTCGGAGAAGCCGGAGGTTCCTGTAACACCTCCGTCGCTGAAGACGCGTGCGGTGACGATCGGATCTGCCGCGCCATTCGTGACGACGTCAAGCGATCCCAGACCGCTGGTTCCCATCGTTGTGATCACGTCGGGATAGGAAAACACTTGGCCGGGTGCGAGAGTGAACGCGAGCGATGGGTCGCCGGCGGCGGCTGACTGTCCCTGCTTGTGAAAGACAAGATTTCCACTGATCGATGAGAGGGAGGGATTGTAGAGCTGTAACGCGGTGCGAAAGAAAGCGCCCGAGCCCTGAACGGCTCCGGCCGCAGGAAGGATCCGCACGAGGACCGGATCGCTGTTGTATGCCACCGCGCTGATGCGGTAGCCGGGTCCGACGCTCGACGACGACCCGAGTGTGCCGGAATTGCTGATGTCGGTGACCGTGATCAAGCTGTATCCATTGTTACCTGGATACTGCATCATGCGAACGGTGCCACACGTGTTGAACGGTTGCAGTTGGACGATTCCGATGAGGTCACCCGTGAGGACGGAGACTGGCGGCGTCAGTGTCACGTCGTTCCGCCCTGCGATCGCATTGAAAGGTCCGCGCGTCGCCACAACGGTAAGGGTGAAAGACGAGTTGGTCGAGAACCCGTAACGCAGAAAAACGACTTTGAACGCGTTCGAGCAGGCAACGCTCCAGTCAACGCTTGCTTTGTTCAGCGTCCCGGCGGCCGGCGCGTAGTCCGCCAGATTGATGTAGCTGACCGGTGCGTCGGAAAAGCTGAGGGTGCTCGTGGAGGTCGGGTCGGCAACGTGGACGCCGACGGTGAGTGGCTGTGCTGCGATTGACGATGCAAGAAGAGACACAAGGATGACGATGACATTTCGCACAGAAGCTCCCTTTATCGTGCTGCCGATTCCTTCGGAACGCAGGAGCCGCGCCTTCTGGCGTTTCCCTGGCTCGTTCAGAGAGACTCAACTATCCATCGACGAGCGGCCATGATCCTGATCATGTCTCGAGGTGACGCCCCGCGCGGCCGCATGCGACACTCTTGGAGAAAGAGAGGACTGCTGACGTAATTCACTCACACGGCACGACAGGAACTGCCGGTGTTTACACCTTTTTTTCACCACGAACCGAGAAGGCCGCGGCCTGGGCCTCACCATCGTCTCCGAGATCCTGACGAACCATCTCCTCCCTTTCTCGCTGACGAACCGCTAGGAAGGAGGCGCGGAGTTTCGGGTGAGGTTTGATTCCTAAATTCGGGGAGTCGTGGAGCGCTCTCAAAAACACTCTCGGGATAAACTCGACTCACTCTGGACTCGCTTCGCACTCTCTACCGATACCGCCAACTCATCGCTGCGCTCACGGCGCGCGATCTGAAGGCGCGTTACCGCGGCTCGATCCTCGGTTTCTTCTGGTCGCTGGCCAATCCGCTTCTGCTGCTCGCTGTCTACACGATCGTCTTCACATTCTTCTTCCCGTCGAATCTCATCCATCCGTATCCGTTGTTTCTCTTCGCCGGGATCTTGCCGTGGACCTTTTTCTCCGCCGCAGTTCTCGAGTCGACGTCGTCGATCTCCTCGAACGCGGGGCTGATCAAGAAGGTGATGTTCCCCGCCGAAGCGCTGCCGCTGGTGACGGTGGCATCGCATCTCGTGCATTTCATACTTGCCATGCCCGTCCTGCTTCTCGCCACCCTCGGCTTCGCGCTTCACGGCGACATCACCATCACCATGACGATCCTGCTCGTGCCCGTCCTGATGATCCTGCAGACGCTCTTCGTCGCCGGCATCGCCATGACCGTCTCGTCCGCGTCGGTGCTCTTCCGCGATTTGCGCGACATCCTGACGAACCTGATGCAGCTAGGCTTCTTCGTCACGCCGATCCTCTACCTGGTCGACCGCGTCCAATCACGTCCGCTACGCGCGCTGCTGCGGCTGAATCCGATGACGCCATTCGTCGTCTCGTACCAGGACGTGCTGTTCTTCGGTCACCTCCCAGGGATCTGGGACGCGCTTCTGATGCTTGCGTATGCGCTCGCCTCGATGGCGATGGGCGTGATTGTGTTCGGAAGACTCCGGGATACGCTGGCGGAGGCGATATGAGCGACTACGCCATCGCCCTGACCAACGTCTCCAAGTCCTACCGACTCTGGGGACGCGGATCGCAATTCGCCACGCTCAAGAGTGCGCTGCTGAAACGCGATCTGGCGCTCACGCCGGAAACAAGCGTGGAGGCGGTGCGCGATGTCTCGTTTGCAGTCGATCGCGGCGAGGCCTTCGGCATCATCGGCCGCAACGGTTCCGGCAAGTCGACGCTGCTCAAGCTCATCTCCGGAATCCTGAAGCCGACCAGCGGGAGCGTGCGCGTCAATGGTCGCGTCGCCGCGCTGATCGAGCTCGGCGCGGGCTTCCATCCCGAGATCACCGGCCGCGAGAACATCTACATCAACGGCATCATGCTCGGCCTCTCGCGCCGCGAGATCGAGGCGCGCTTCGATCAGATCGTCGCGTTCTCCGGTATCCCCGAGTTCATCGATCAACCGGTCAAAACCTACTCCTCGGGGATGTACGTCCGCCTCGGGTTCGCCGTCGCCGTTCACGTCGATCCCGACGTGCTGTTGATCGACGAGGTGCTCTCCGTCGGCGACGAAGAGTTCTCCGCCAAGTGCGTGGCCAAGATCCAGGAGATGAAGTACCGCGGCGTGACGCTCGTCTTCGTCACGCACCAGCTCGATCAGGTGCGCAATCTCTGCGACCGCGCGCTCTGGATCGATCACGGCGAACCGGAGACGATCGGCGATCCCGTTCGCGTTGTCGACGCCTACCTACAAGCCGTTTCGTCGACCCAAACGGCGCCGGCGCGCGTCTCCACTGACGACGTGAAGACTCCAATCGCCGACACGCCGCGCGACGATGCCGGCGAAGAAGAGCGCTGGGGATCCGGCGAGGTCGTCCTCTCGCGCGTCGTCCTCGTCGACAGCCGCGGCGACGAGCTCGTGGCCCTCGGCCCCGGCACACCCGTCTCGATCGAGATGGACGTCACCGTGCGCGTGCCGCAGGACGATTTCGTCTTCGGCGTCGGCATCTACCACGCCGACGGGACATGTGTGTACGGGACGAACACCGACCTGGAAGGCTTGATGCCGGAGCGCATCGAAACGAATGGGCGCGTCCGCTTCGTCATGCCCGCACTCGATCTCGTCGCCGGAACCTACCGCATCGACGCCGCCGTCCACACCCGCAACGGCCGCGCCTTCGACTACCGCCGCGGTGTCATCCGCTTCGTCGCCGGCTCACGAGTACACGATATCGGCGTCTATCGTCCCAAGCATCACTGGAAGTTCGAAGGCGGCATCGCCTTCCGCGAGATCGACCTGGAGCAGCGCAACGTGCCGGTGGAAGTGGCGGAGGCGATGCGGGAGGCGCGGAAGCCGAGGGGGAAGGTCTAGTAGTGCGGACTCGAGGGTTTACCGTGCGGACCTGAGGGTTTACCGTGCGAACCCGAGGGTTTACCGTGCGGACCCGAAGGTTTACCGTGCGAACCCGAGGGTTTTCCATGCGAACCCTTGGGTATTCTGTGCGGACCCGGAGGGTTTACCGTGCGGACCTGAGGGTTTTCCATGTGGACCCTTGGGTATTCTGTGCAGACCCGGAGGGTTTACCGTGCGGACCTGAGGGTTTACCGTGCGAACCCGAGGGTTTACCGTGCGGACCCGAAGGTTTACCGTGCGAACCCGAAGGTTTACCGTGCGAACCCGAGGGTTTACCGTGCGAACCCGAGGGTTTACCGTGCGAACCCGAAGGTTTACCGTGCGAACTCGAGGGTTTACCGTGCGAACCCGAGGGTTTACCGCGCGAACCCGAGGGTTTACCGTGCGAACCCGAGGGTTTACCGTGCAAACCCGAGGGTTTACCGTGCAAACCCGAGGGTTTTCCATGCGAACCCTTGGGTATTCTGTGCGGACCGGAGGTCTCACCGCGCGGACTGGACGATTCTCCACCACATGTGCCGGTTCACCGGGTGATCACTCGATCTCGCCGCTGTCGAGCATCGCCGTGGCCGCCAGGCACGTTCGAACGATTAGCCTGCATTTCTCTCGTTCTTATCGCAGACCTCATTTCAATCGAGACTTCCAGGGAAAATGAAAGAGCTACAACAAGGGTGTGTTCGAGATTGTAGCCCGACGACAACCGCCTACCCCTTCACCCACGGCAACTCCCACCGCCCTTCACCTTCATCGAGTTTCGGCAACGGGACCGGCTTGCCCATGCGCTTGAGCTGCGTCAGTTCCCACAGCTTCGCGTACTTCCAGAACGTGTAATAGACGTGCATGCCGACGGAGATCAGGCCGCGGGTGCCGTCGAGGAAGCCGAGGTTGAGGATGAAGTCGCGGACGAACTTGGCGATGGGATGGCCGAGGATGCCGAGCAGATTCGTCGACTTGCCGTCGATGAACATTTGTGCGGCGCCCCAGTTCGCGTAGCGTGTCATCTTGGCGATCATGTGATCGAAGGTGCGGATGTAGTAATGGTCCATCTTCTGCGTCAGCCGGCCGGTAGTTCCGTCGACGACGAGGTCTGCGTGGACGCGTTTGTTCGGGTAGCGGGCGTGACCGCGATGAAAGAGACGCGTTACGCGGTCGCGCTGCAGGCCGGAGTATCGAACTGGCTTGCCGAACATGAAGTTGAGACGGCCGACCGAATACGCCCATTTGTCGAGCGGGCCGTTAAGCGTGCGCAGGATCTCGTCGCGAAGTTTCGGAGTCACCCGCTCGTCGGCATCAATCACGAAGATCCAGTCGTGCGCGGCGCGATCGATAGCGTAGTTCTTCGCTGATGCGGCGCCGAGGTATTCGCGCTGCTCGATGCGAACCGCAGGAAAGCGCTCGCGAACGAGCTCCACGGTGCCATCGGTCGAAAAGGAATCGAGCAGGTAGATCTCGTCAGCCCACGACACCGAGCGGAGGCAATCCTCGATGAAGGCGGTTTCATCGAGGGTGTGGATGATGACGGTGACGGGCGCGCGCGGCATGCGGCGAGATCGTACACTTTGCGGATGCGAATCCGCCTCCTCGCTCTCGCCGCCGCCACGTTGACCGCATGCGCTCACACGACGACTCCGCCACCGGCCGCCACGCATGCAACGCAGACGCGCGCCTTCATCATGGGCGGGCGGCGGGCCGGGACGGAGACGGTTGACGTCGACGGCGCGACGCGCACGGTCGACTTCGAGTTCAACGACCGAGGACGCGGTCCGAAAACGCATACGGTGCTGACGAGCGGCGGTGGCGCGATTACGGCGTCATTGCGTACCAGCGGCAATGACTATTTCAAAGTGCCGGTCGATGAAACGTACGCGAACGGCGCATGGTCGAACGGCGCGGAAAAAGGAAGCACTCCCACAAACGCACCGGCGTTCTTCGTCTCGATGTACGGCCCACCTGAGGAGACCGCGGTGCTTGCCCGCGCGTTGCTGGCCGCGCCGGAGCATCGCCTGTCGCTGCTACCGGCGGGCGAGGCATCGATCCGCAAGGTCGGCGAGCTCACGGTGTCAGCGGCTGGACATTCACAACACACCCGTTGCTACGAGATCAGCGGACTTGGCTTCACGCCATCGCCAGTCTGGCTCGACGACCACAACGAACTGTTTGCCTCGGCATCGTCCTGGTCATCCGTAATCGCCGATGGTTGGGACAGCGTCGTGCCGCAATTGTTGAAAGCGCAGGATGCCTGGCGGGATGAGGCGGTCGCGCGCGAGGCCGCGCGCCTCATGCGTGCCCCCGCAGGAGGCGGCATCGTCATCACGAATGCGCGCCTTTTCGACCCGGTCACACTGCAGACGACGCCCGGAACGACGATCGTGATCCGCGGCAACCGCATCGAAGCCGCAGGAACCGGCATCGCCACTCCGAATGGTCTCGATCACATCGATGCTGCCGGCCGCACAGTCATCCCCGGCCTGTGGGACATGCACACCCACAACTCCGCCGACGACGGCCTTCTCAACATCTCCAACGGCATCACCTCGGTTCGCGATCTCGCCAACGACACCGACTTCCTGCTCGACCTGCGAAAGAAGATCGACAGCGGCGCCGCGATCGGGCCGCGCATCGTCCTCGCAGGCATCATCGACGGTCCGGGCAAATACGCAGGCCCGACGAAAGTGCTCGTCGATACCGAAGCGCAGGCACGCGAGGCGGTCGAGAATTACGCGAAGCTCGGATACGAACAGATCAAGATCTACAGCTCGGTGCGGCCGGAGCTCGTGCCCTTCATCGCCCGCCTCGCGCATGAGCGTGGAATGCGCGTGAGCGGTCATGTGCCGGCGTTCATGCGCGCAGAAGATGCCGTTCGCGCCGGCTACGACGAGATCCAGCACGTCAACTTCCTCTTTCTCAATTTCTGGCCCGACATTCAGGACACACGCACGCCGGTGCGGTTCACGGCGGTGGCGGAGCGGGCGGCGACGCTCGATCTGAATTCGACCGAGGTCAGGGCGTTCATCGATCTTCTGCGCGAGCACCACACCGTGATCGATCCGACGGTGTCGGTGTTCGAGGGGATGTTCGTCTCGCGCAAGGGGACGATGTCGCCGAGTTACGCGGCAGTCGCGGATCGGCTTCCGCCGCAGGTGCGCCGCGGATTTCTCACCGGCGGCCTGCCGGTACCCGACGGCATGGACCAGCGTTATCGCGATTCGTTCCGCAATCTTCTGGCCATGGTGAAGGCGCTCCACGACGCGCACGTGCCGATCGTTGCAGGCACCGACGCCATGGCCGGCTATTCGCTTGCTCGCGAGCTCGAGCTGTACGTCCAAGCCGGGATTCCGCCTGCCGAAGTGTTGCGCATCGCCACACTGGGAGCAGCTCACGTGATGAAGCACGACGACCAGCTCGGCTCGATCGCGCCTGGCAAACTCGCGGATCTCGACATCATCGACGGCGATCCGGCGACGACCATCAGTGATGTGCGAAAGGTCGTCACCGTCATCAAGGATGGGAAAGTGTTCGATCCGAAGGGGCGTTAAGGCACTTACGCCCTTTACGCCTACATTACGCTAACTTCCGCTTGACTTTCGCGTTGTTACCGCCTATCGTGTCCTTTCACGAGGCGGAAATGACTTATCTGACCGAGCGACAACGCGACATTCTGCAGTTCATCCGGGATTGCCAGCGGGAGCGCGGGGTGGCGCCAACGCACCGTGAGATCTGCGACCATTTCGGGTTTTCATCCTACGGAACCGTCTACAAGCATCTCTCCCTGCTTCAGAAAAAAGGGCTGATCCGGCGCGACTGGAACCAGAAGCGGGGCGTCGAGCTGGTCGAGAACGATGACAAGCCGGCTTCGGCGACGGCCTCGGGAGTGCTCGAGCTGCCGTTGTTCGGCTACATCGCCGCCGGCCGTCCGCTCGACGTCGAGATCTCCAACGAGACCATCACCGTACCCGAGCGCCTTACCAGCCGTGGCGAAAACTACGTGCTCAAGGTGAAGGGCGACTCGATGATCGACGACGGCATCATGGATGGCGATTACGTCATCATCGCCCGCCGCGAGCGAGCCGAGAACGGCGAGATGGTCGTCGCCAACGTCAGCGGCGAAGTCACCCTCAAACGCTTTTACCACGAGGGCGAAAAGGTCCGTCTGCAGCCTGCCAACTCAATGATGCATCCGATTTACGCCTCCGCCCGCGACGTCGCGGTGCAGGGAGTGGTCGTCGGTCTGATGCGCCGTTTCTGATCGCGAAAGTGAGGAAGAACCATGGATCTCGTACTCAAACTTCGTGAAGTCCGCCGCCTCAAGGGTCTCAGCCAGAAGGACGTAGCGCGCCTTTCCGGTGTCGGCGAAAAGACTATCAGCTCGTTCGAGACAGGCGAGCGCGTCGGGTCGATGAAACTCGCACAGCTCAAACGGCTGCTCGCGGTCTACGACATGACGGAGGCCGACTTTTTTGGTGGCGGGGTGGAGAAGAAGATCGCGCCGTGGGAGCTCGATCAGGACCAGTTCGCCACCGTGCGCATGCTCGAGGAGCTTCAGTCGCTACCGAAGCCATCGCAACGCAACCTCCTGGCGAAGTTCCAGCTCATGATCGAAACGATCTCCGAGGTTCACGAACCACGGCACAGACGTCCTCGCTACCTTCGCGACGATCCCGACTGGCAGATGATGGCTTCGCGGAACTGAGGTGGCGACTACAGATGGAGCCGGCCATCTTCAGATGACTGCGGCGAACGGTTTAATGCGCCATCGCCGCGCCCTGCATGGCCACATCCCACAGCTCGACGCGGTTGCGGCCGCGGTGCTTGGCGGAGTAGAGCGCGCGGTCGGCGCGGTCGATGAGGATTGAGGGGCTGACGATTCCTTCGCCTTCCATCGAATCGATTCCGGCAATGCCGATCGATGCCGTTACGACGACGGAATCGCCACCCACGTTGAAGGAGCTCGACTCCATTCGTTCACGAATTCGCTCGGCCACGACGGTCGTGTTGCCGGTCTTGGTTTCCGGAAGAACGACACAGAACTCCTCGCCGCCGTAACGGCCCGGAACGTCGTACACGCGGCAGCTATCGCGCAGAACCTGGGCAACGGCGCGCAGCACACCGTCGCCCGCGGCGTGGCCGAACGCATCGTTCACGCGCTTGAAGTGATCGATGTCGAGCATGAGGACCGAGACCGGACATCCGTGACGCAGCGACCGGTTCATCTCGCTGTCGATCTTCTCCATCACGTACCAGCGGTTATAAAGGCCTGTCAGCGAGTCGCGCGCCGAGATCTCGGCGAGAGTGCGGTTCTTCATGACCAGATCGAGATTGTCGCTCTCCATTTCGGCCAGACGCCGCTCCAACTCGCGAACGCGTCCATCGCGCTCGCCTGGCGAAGCGCACGACCGAAGCCACTTCGCGAACGAGGTCTCGTCCGGAGGCGCTGAATGCGTCGTCGTCTCGCACCGCCAGCGTCGGTGTCAGCACGAACGACTGCGCCCCATCCTCGGACGCGGGATCAACCAGGGAAACTTCCTTGTGGAGTAACGCAGACAGCGACCGCACGATGCGGCCCGCCGCGTCTTCGGCGAAGCTCATCTCACACACTCCCTTGTTTGGGTCGCGCGGAGTATGCGTAGGGAGCGCGACTTGGTCAAGCTCCGATAATGGTGACGACGGAACGACGGAAGTTACCGATGCTCGATGCGAAAGCGGTTGATACCGGCGCGGATCTCATCGCCGCTCTGGACCTTCGTGTCGTGCGCCGGCAACGTGTTCAGGAAGGTGCCGTTACGGCTGCCGAGGTCGCGGACGCGGATCGAGCCATCGGCGTCGGGACCGACCTCGAAGTGCCGCCGGGAAAGGAACTCGTCAGGCACACGGACGTGACCTTCGCGGCCAACGACGAGCCCCGACGCTGGAATTTCGAACTCCTGACCGTTCAGCGCTCCATCGATGCAGATCAGAACGGGACGCGTCGCCGGTGCTGCCGCCGGCGTTCGCTGCGTGATCTTGTGCGCGAGCTCCGCCTCTTCGAGCGGTGCTTCCGCATCCCCGCGAATCGGTTCCACCAGAGCGCCCGGCTCGCCGGTTGGCTCGATACTGACGAGCGCGGAGCCCACACGCAGCAAATGTGTTCCGTCGCTGATCGAGGTCTCGCTGATCCGCTGCCCGTCCAGAAATGTCCCCATGTGCGAATCAGCGTCGCGCACGATCAGGTCATCCCCCTGAAGCGAAATCGAGCAATGACGGAGCGACAGGTCCGACTCAGCCAGCTCGACGTGACAACCTTTCCGGCCGATCCAGAGAGGGTAATTCCCGATCGTGAAGACCTTGTTGACCGCCTCCCTGGCGCCGCGGGCGATGATGCGGATCGATCGTGGCCGTCCGGGCGGCTTTGGAGTCGCGACAGGCGCAGCAGGAGTGTCGCCGGACCGCTCCACTTTGTATGGCTCAAGGTCGATTTCCTTGATCTCGCCCGGATTCATCAGGCGCGCCAGCAGCGCCGCCTTGCTGCCAGAAATCCACTCGCCGCAATGGCACGTGGCGATGGAATTCGGGAGGCGAACGGCGATCACGCCCGGGACGTCGTAGGCCTGTCCGCATTTCGCGCAGCGGATTAGAGGCATGCGAGGATGATAGCGCAGCGCCATACGCTACACTTCCGCTCATTCGCATGCTCTCCGGCACCCCCACAGAGACTCCCGCTCGCCGCCTCGGTCTTCGGCCAAAATTCATTATCGCGTTCGCGTTGCAGACGCTCGTCAGCGCGATGCTCATCGTCGGTCTCGAGCAATGGCGCGTGCACACGGTCGTCCGCGATGAGTTGATTTCGCACGCGGACGCGCTCTCTCGCACGGTGGCTTTGGCCGCGGCGAGCAGCTTGAAAACGTCGCGCACCGACGAGCTCCGGGCGATCACCAGTGACCTCAGATCGAGGTCCTGGATCGACTATGCCGACTTCGTCACCGCGGATGGGAAGGTTCTCGCGGCGCAAGGTACGGCGCCCGAGACCCTTTCCCTCACGCCGGGCCGGTCGCAACTTCTGAACAAAGACGGTGAGACGCTTCACACCTTCGTCGTCCCGATCGCCGGCGCCACCGCCTTCTTCCGGCTCGTTGCCAACGAGCGGGATGCGCTCTCCGTTGCGCAACGACTACGCTGGTCGAACTTCGGCGTTGTAATCCTCGCTCTTCTAATTGCCATCGGTCTCGCGCTGCTCTCCTCCCGCTTCATCATTCGTCCCGTTCTCGATCTCGCCGATCACGCCCGCGGCCTTGCGAAGGGAGATCTCACGCAGCGCGCCACCGTTCAATCCAGCGATGAGATCGGCGACCTTGCCGAGGCATTCAACGCCATGGCGGGCAGCCTGGAGAGGACGATCACGAAGCTCGTTCGCTCGCAGTCCCAACTTAAGTCCGTCGTTGAGAACGTCGGCACACAATCGCGCAATGTCGCGGAGCGCGTAAGTGAACAGCGCGCGATGATCGACAACAACTACCACTCGATCGATCAGCTCAACAACGGCGTTCGCAAGATCACCGACAACGTTGAGGCGCTTTCTGCGTCCTCCGAAGAGACGTCGTCTTCCATGCTGGAGATGGTGGCTTCGATTGAAGAAGTCAGCCGCCACACCGACACGCTTTTCAACTCGGTCGAGGAGACCGCCTCCGCCACCAGCGAGATGGTGAGCTCGATCAGCGAGGTCGATCAGAACGTCGACTACCTCGCCAACTTCGTGACCGACACGTCCTCGTCGATGGTGGAGATGAGCGCATCCATCGCGCAGGTCGAGGCGAACGCCGCGCGGTCGTACGACCTTGCTCTCGCGGTCGCCGACGCCGCCGAATCGGGGATGAAGGCGGTGCGCGAGACGATCGACGGGATGGAACAGATTCGCCGCTCTGTCGCCGAGTCCAACGCCGTCATCACTCGGCTGGGAGATCGGTCGATTGCCATCGGCAAGATTCTCAACGTCATCGAGGACATCGCCGAGCAGACGAATCTTCTCGCGCTGAACGCAGCGATCCTCGCGGCATCGGCCGGAGAGCACGGCAAGGGCTTCTCCGTCGTAGCCGCCGAGATTCGCGACCTTTCGGAGCGCACCGCATCCTCCACGCGCGAGATCGCCAATCTCATCCGCTCCGTGCAGGAGGAGGTTAGCAACGCGCTCCGCTCGATGTCGTCCGGCACCAAGCTCGTAGAAGACGGCGTGTCGCTTTCGCACGAGGCGGGAAAGGCGTTGAACAATATTCTCGATTCATCGACCAAGGCGTCGGGCATGGGGAAGGAGATCGCCGCCGGAACACGAGAGCAGACGGCCGGAAGCGAGAACATCACCCGCTCCATCGACCGGTTGCAGGAGCTTCTCAGCCAGATCAACGGCGCCACGACCCAACAGGCGCAGGGCTCCGACCACATCATGAACGCCGTCGAGTCGATGCGCGAGGTGACGAAGTACGTGCGCCAGGCCATGACCGAACAGCGCTCCGGCTCCTCGATGATCTCCGCCTCGGCCGAGAAGATGATCGACATGATTCACGAGATCTTCCAGGTGGCCACCAATCAGGCTGCCGAGAGCGAGAAGATCGTAGCCACGATGGAACAGGTGCGCGCTCTCGCCGAAGGCAGCGGGAGCTATGCCGCCGAGATGGGCGAATCGCTCACGCTTCTCTCCGACGCCATACGCGGATTGGACGAAGAGATCCGCCGCTTCCGCGTGCGCGCTTGATGCTCCAACAACGCTGAAGGCGTCGTCGGAAGGAGTCTCTTACCGCGCTTCCACCGCCTCGCGCAGTTTCTCCGCCTGGAAGTGGCCGAGAAGCGGCTCGAGGAGGACGTCGAGATTGCCGTTCATGATGTCGGGGAGGTTGTGGACGGTGAGACCGATGCGGTGATCGGTGACGCGGTCTTGCGGGAAATTGTAGGTGCGGATCTTCTCCGACCGGTCGCCGCTGCCAATCAGCCCTTTGCGTGTCGCCGATAGCTCGGTCTCACGCTTCTGACGCTCGATGTCGTAAAGGCGCGCCTTCATGACCTTGAGCGCCTTCTGCCGGTTCTTGATCTGCGATTTCTCGTCCTGACACGACACCACCACGCCGGTGGGCAGGTGCGTCATGCGGACCGCAGAGTAGGTCGTGTTTACCGACTGGCCGCCGGGACCGGACGAACAGAAAGTATCGATGCGCAGGTCCTTTTCGTTGACCTGGATGTCGATGTCCTCGACCTCGGGGAGAACTGCCACGGTGATAGCCGACGTGTGAATGCGCCCTTGCGTCTCGGTCTGGGGAACGCGCTGGACCCGATGCACGCCTGACTCGAATTTCAGTCTCGAATAGACCTTGTTACCTTCGATGAGCAGGGTGGCGTCTTTGATGCCGTTGACCGAGGAGTAGTTGGCGTCGGTCATGTCGACTTTCCAACGACGCGTCTCGGCGTAGCGGATGTACATGCGCATGATCTCGGCGGCGAAGAGGGACGCTTCATCGCCGCCTGTTCCGGCGCGGATCTCGACGAAGACGTTCTTGTCGTCGTTCGGATCCTTCGGTTGCAGCAGGATCTGGATCTCTTTCTCCAGCTCCGGTGCCCGCGGCTCGAGCTCGGCGATCTCCATCTCGGCTAGCTCGCGCATGTCATCGTCCGACTTCAGCATCTCGCGCGCGTCGGCGAGACGTTTCCGGACGTCCTTGAGCTGGCGATACTTTGCGACTACGTCGTCGATCTCCGACACAGCCTTCATCGTGTCGCGGAAGGCCGCGACATCGACGGCGACAGCCGGGTCGGCCATTTTCTGCTGTAGCTCTTCGTAGCGCTTTTCGATCTCGTCGAGTTTCTCGTACATGGTGAAGTCCTGCTGAAAACAAAAATGGGAAGACGCGGTATGCGCCTTCCCACGATGAATGTGACGAATGTTCGCTAAGCAACCGCGGCTTGGGTCTCCTCCACGATGTCGTACATCAGCGCTTCTTTGAGCGCAGTGATCGCGACCTGGAGCTGTGAGTCGTCCGGCTCCTTCGTCGTGATCTTCTGCAGCCACATGCCGGGACGGGTCAGCATCCGGCAAACGGGATTGGCGAGGTGACGGGCAGAAAAGCGGATCACCTCGTAGGCGAGGCCGGCGATGAGCGGAATCAGGACTACGCGCGCCAGGAACTTCACGGCGAACGGCACGGTAGAAGGGACGAGCGAGAAGACCAGGATCGAGATGGCCATCACGAACATGAGAAAGCTCGTACCGCAGCGCGGATGGAGCGTCGATTTCGTTCTGGCGTTCTCGACGGTCAGGTCCTCACTCGCTTCGAAGGTATAGACCGTCTTATGCTCGGCGCCGTGGTACTGAAAGACGCGCTTGATCTCATCCATGAACGAGATCGAGAGGATGTAGACGAAGAAGAAGAGAGCGCGCAGCACGCCGTCGATAGCGTTGTAGGCGAGGTTTCCCATGCCCGGCGCGAAATAGTGACGGATCAGGTTCGTGATCCCGAGCGGCGCGAGGATGAATACGCCGACGCCGAGAACGAGCGCCATCAACATCGAGCTCGCGACGGCCCAGCTCGACATCTCTTTCTCACCTTCTTCGCTGGCCGTGGCCACGCTCGCGGAGTAGTTCAGCGCGCGGATGCCCAGGATGAGCGACTGGATCAGGACGACGGAGCCACGAAGTACCGGGAACTTGAGAAACGGATACTTCGTCGTAACCGAGACGAGCTTGTCCTTTTTGATCGCGACCTCACCGTTCGGCTGACGGACCGCGACTGAATAGCCGGTGAGCGAGCGCATCATGACGCCCTCGATCACGGCCTGACCGCCGATCAGCATGTCGACGTTACGGTCCGCCGTTCCGGCCGGCATGGCAGCGGTGAGCCCGTTCATCACGGCGCCAAAAGTGCCGCTGATCAGTCTCGCCGAGCCAAGCCAGGCCTTCGGGGCTCGCATTATTTTGCCGCCGCTTCTTTCGGTCCGGCCTTCTTGGCGTAGCGCTGCTGGAACCGGTCGATGCGGCCGGCGGTGTCGAGCAGCTTCTGCTTGCCCGTGAAGTAGGGATGGCACTTCGAGCAGATCTCGACGCGAAGCTCTTTCTTCGTCGAGCCGGTCATCCATTGTTCGCCGCAGGCGCAATGTACCTGGACCTGCTGATACTTGGGGTGAATCTCTGGTTTCATTGGATTTACCTCTCTGAGGACCTTTCCGAGTCGTCCTGAAAACGGCGAGTATATCCAAAAAATTCTTAGCCACTCCGGGCGCCAGAGTTAGTGCTTCCTGACGATCGCCGGCAGGCGTTCGAACTCCGCGCGATCGATTCCGAGCGTACGCATGTTGGATCGAATGATGTCTTCGCCAATGCCGCGATCCATCTTGATGACGATTGGCCTGGCCAGTCCGGGCCGCGTCATGATGAGGTGGTCACCTTTGATGCGAGCTTGAACGCATCCCAACAGACGACAGAGACGTCGCGGAGTTCCTGCCAAGTGACGGCATCGACCCGACTCTTACGCTGTCGCTCGGTACGCCGGAATCGTCACGCGGACGACAAATGGCTCGCCAAGAAGGTCGTCTGTTGAATAGCCGGGGTCTTGCCGCCCGTTCTCCGCGTCATGCAGCGGCCGGAAGTGTGATTCCTGCAGCGCCCGCTCCAGCGTGCCTCGCTCGATACAGCTCTCGAACCAAAGCTGAACAGCCTCGTCGAGGCATCGTTTTGCGTCGTTCACGTCGGTACCCTGCGACGCGACGTCGATCGACGGACAGACAGCCATCCAACGCTCATCCGTATCGCGCCGTACGAACGCGCGCAGCTCCATGTCGAGGGAGATCGTTTCGTTCACGGTATGAGGATAACCCTACTTCGCGCCGAACAACGTCACGATCCAGTACGTCACGGCACCCATGATCGCGGCCATCGGAATCGTCAGAATCCAGGCCCAGACGATTCTGCCTGCCACGCCCCAGCGCACCGCGGAAAGGCGGCGCGTGGCGCCGACTCCGACGATGGCGCCGGTGATCGTGTGCGTGGTCGAGACCGGGATGCCGAAGGAGCTGGCTAGGAAGAGCGTGATCGCGCCGGCAGTCTCGGCGGCGAAGCCGCCAACCGGCTGCAACTTCGTGATCTTCGAGCCCATCGTATGAATGATCCGCCAGCCGCCCGACAGCGTGCCCAACCCGATCGCCGAGTGCGCGGCGAGAATCACCCAGATCGGGATGTAAAACGTTTTGAGGTAACCGGCTGTGAAGAGGACGCCTGCGATGATGCCCATCGTCTTCTGCGCGTCGTTCGTTCCGTGACCGAGGGAGTATGCGGCGGCGGAAACAAGCTGCAGGCGGCGAAACGTCTTATCGACGGATTTCGGTGACTTGCGCTGGAAGATCCACATGATCGCCACGGTGATCAGAAACCCGAGCACGAGGCCGATCAGCGGAGCGATGACGATGAAGACGAGGGTTTTCGTCCAGCCCGAAGGGATGATGGCGCCGAAACCGTACCGCGCCACCGCCGCTCCCGCGTATCCGCCGATGAGCGCATGGGACGAGCTTGTTGGCAGCCCGAAGTACCAGGTGGTGAGATCCCAGAGGATCGCGCCGATCAGTCCGCCGAAAATCACTCCGAACGTCACGGCGTGGATGTCGATCATGCCGTTGCCGATGGTCTTGGCCACCGCAGTTCCGAAGCCGAACGCGGCCACGAAGTTGAAGAAAGCCGCCCAGATCACGGCCTGCCCCGGCGAGAGAACTCGCGTGGAGACGACCGTCGCGATCGAGTTCGCCGCGTCGTGAAAGCCGTTGATGTAGTCGAACACCAACGCCACGCCGATCAAGCCGGCGACCAGCAACAAGAGATGGCTCGGCATCAGCTATGTTTCACGACCACGTTCTCGAGCAGGTTTGCGACATCCTCGCAGCGGTCCGTGGCCTCTTCAAGAAGGTCGAAAATCTCCTTCCACTTCATGACCACGATCGGGTCGCGCTCTTCGTCGAAAAGCTGTCCGACAGCCTTCTGGTGGATGCGGTCCGCCTCGTTCTCCAGCCTGTTGATCTCGACGGCGCAGGCCATGACGCCGTCGCGCCGTTCGAGCGCGATGACAGCGCGCCGGACTTCATCGGCCGACGTCGAAATGACTTTGGCGAGCTCGCGCGCGCCCGGGCGGACGCGATCGATCTTGTAGAGCGGCACCAGGCTCGCGGCATTGTCGATTGCGTCCATCACGTCGTCGAGCGTGCGGGCCAGCGAATGGATGTCCTCGCGGTCCATCGGCGTAACGAAGGTCTTGTTGAGGCGTTGAATGATCGCGTGGGTCAGGAAATCGCACTTGTGCTCGACTTCCTTGATCTCGTGGGCCTTGTCGGCGATCGGGGGATCGGGCGCGAACATTTCTTCGAGCAGACGCGCGCCCACCTTGAGCTGATCGGCCATTGCGATCATGTCGGCGTAAAACGTTTCTTCCCTGGGGAGAAGGCGGAATCGCAAGGGGGGGACCTCCGTGGAAAGCGCGCGGATTGTATCGGTTTTACGGCAGCGGGAGCCGGATCGTAAAGGTCGCGCCTTGTCCTTCTTCGCTGGCGACATGAATGGAGCCGCTGTGCGCTTCGACGATGGCTTTGGCGATGTAGAGGCCGAGGCCGAGGCCGCCGTAGTAGCGGCTCGAAACGTTGCGTGCGCGGTGGAAGCGCTCGAAGAGCTTCGGGATCTCGTCGGTCGGAATGCCGATGCCCTGGTCGATCACCGCCGTCAGCATCTGATTCGACTCGATCCGCGCGAGGAGCTCGATGTCGGTGCCTTCCGCGGAGTACTTGATCGCGTTCGAAATGAGGTTGTCGACGACCTGCCGCATCCGGTCGGGGTCAACCGGGAGCGTCGTCTCCGTGATCTCAGCGGAGAAGCGGATCGTGCGCGCAGGATTCTGCACACGGAAGGCGTTGGCGCGGCGGTCGAGAAACTCGAGCCAGCGCACCGGCTGCCGGTCGATCTGCAGACGATTGGTCTCGATACGGGAGACGTCGAGCAGTTCTGAGATCAGCCCCATCATGCGATCGACTTCGCCGAGAACCGCGTTGAGGTACGTCATCCGCTCTTCGGGTGGCAGATCGTTGATCGTCTGCGCGAGCAGTTGCGTGTAGCCCTTGATCGTCGTCAGCGGCGTGCGCAACTCGTGCGAGGCAACGGAGAGGAACTCGTCCTTCTTGCGGTCGAGCTCCTGCAGCGCCGTGATGTCGCGGATCACGAGGACAGCGCCGACGATGCCGTTGCTCTCGATCGGCGCAGCGGCGATCGAAAGGTCGAGGTCTTTGCCCGTGATGAAGTGCCGGCCCATAGCCAGGTAGTCGGGGACGGTCATGCCTCCCAGGGCGCGGGCGTGCGGAAGGTCGTCCGGCGGAATGGGCCGGCCATCGGGATAGCGAAGGTTCAACTGGGCAAACGATCCATGCTCCGCCGCCTCGGTGCGCGAGCCGAAGCCGAACATCGTGATAGCGGCTTCGTTGACGGAGACGACCTGCCCGCCGGCGTCGTAAACCCAGAGTCCGTCCGTCATCGAGCTGAGAATCGAGTCGAGTCGCGCCGAGCGTTCGGCCATCGCCTGCGCCAGATCTTCGATCTCGCGGCGTGCGTTGACCTGATCGGTGACGTCCTGGATCAGTACGGTCAGGTTCTGGGTGATGCCGGAGAAGCGCCCGCGCACGGCGGAAACGATGCGGTTGATGTACGTCGGCGTCGGCCGCGTGTCGGCTTTGAACGCTTCATCGAAACGCATCTCGCCCGACTCGGCGACCTGTTTGAGCGGCTTCTCCAGCGACGGGATGACTTCGTCGACGCGCAGGCCGACCAGCGGCGTGTCGATGGCGATCTTGCCGAGGCGCTGCACGAAATCGACGAAACGGGCGTTGGCCAGCTCGATTCGCAGCTCGTCGGCGGAGAAGACGGCCACGCCGATCGGAGCCGTCTCGATCACAGCCTCGAAGCGGACGCGCGCATCGACTTCGCGCCGGGCCAGTTCTTCAGCGGCACGATGGCCTTCCTGCGAGATGCGCGTCAGCCGATGGATGTGACTGGCCGCGCCGATCCGCTCCGCCACCGCCTGCGCGAATTCGAGATCCTCCGCATCGAAACTTCGCCGTTGGTCGGAACGTGCGATGACGAGAGCACCGATACGGTCGCCGTACGACTCGATTGGCGTGGCGATCAGCGTCTGTTCGTTCATTGCCGCCACGAGCTCAGCCTCGGTAGTGTCGCGCGCGAAATCGGTCGCCGCCTTTCCGCCGAACTCCGAGTAGAGCAGCGGACGCCCGATCTGAAAGACCGTTCCTGCGATGCCTTCGCCGGCGTGGAAAGGATTGCGCGTCAGGTATTCGCGGAACCGCTGCACTTCGTTGGCGATGGGAGCGACCGACGCCATTCCCACCATGCGCAGCTCGCTCGACAGCGAGTGGTAGAGATAGATCAGGGCCGTGCCGCCGACGGCATCCGCGACGCGGCGCGCCGGATCGTCGAGCTCTTCGAATGATGGCTGCACAGTCACGGTGTCGACGCCGAGGTTGGCGAGACATTCGGCGCGGCGGCGGCGCCACGCTTCGCGCTCGGCCGTCAGACGCTCATCCGTGACATCGCGCGACAACACCACCGATCCGATGATGTGATTGCGGTCGTCGCGAATCGGCGCCGCTTTCAGATTGACGACGCGGTCGTCACCGCTGCGCGCGTCGTGCACCAGGTAGTCCGATTTGACGACGTCGCCGCGGATGGCGCGCATCGACGGAAGGTCATCCGCTTCGAGCGGGCTGCCGTCCATGTAGCGGTGCCGGCTCTTGCGTACGCGGCTTTCGGGATCATTCGCGAAATGCGAGACCGGTTCGCGCTGCGCAGCCGCGTTCATCCGTTCCAGCCGGCCCTGCGCGTCGTAGATCGCCGCCGACTCGGGGATCTGATCGAGGATGGCGTTGACCTTCGCCATCTCGCGGACCGCGCGCTCGTGCAACAGCGTGTTGTTGAGAGCGAGCGTGGCGTAGCGGCCGATCTCGGCGAAGAGCGAGATCTCTTCGTCCGTCCACACACGCGGGGACGAGATCTGATGAAGCCCAAACGCCCACGGCTCGTCGTCCCGCGGACGGAGCACCTGCACGATTTCGGAGCGCACCTGAAAAATCTCGGCTTGCTCGCGATCGAGATCGGGATCATTTTCCATGACTACGATCGGTCCGCTGGCGTCGAGGAGGCGCTGGATCAGCTTCGATGACTGCTTCAAGGAGAGTGTGGATGCATAGTCTTCATTCGGAACCGCGTATTCAGGTGCGCTCACCGCGAAGCGCACTTTCGCGAACTCCGCCTGCGCGTTCACCGGATGGAGCAGCCAGGCCCGATCGGCGCCAAACTCCTGGCGCGTAATCGTGACGATGCGGCGCAGGACTTCTTTCAGCTCGAGCGTGCCCGTGAAGGACTCGAGAATGCTGGAGAGAAACCGGTAGCGTTCTTCAGACCCGAACGGCTTCGGCCGGATACGCCGGTCGAGATACTGGATCATCAGCCGCCGTAGCGCGCTGTTGTCGCCATTCACCTCGGGTAACTCGAGCAGCGGCGCAGCCGGCTGTTTTCGCTCCGCTTCCGCGCGCAGTCGCTTCCAATCGTCGCCGGCAGTGATGGCAATGAGCGCAAATCGTTCGCGATCGAGAAGCGAAAGCGCCTCCTCCTCGGAGCCCGTCACAACCGGCGTGAAGCTGAGCGATGCCGCCACCTCAGCGGGTGCTCTTGCGGCCACTTCGGAGGCCACGATCAGGACCTGATTCGACATGCGAGATGGCGCTGAGGAAATCGAGCGTCGATGCTACCACCAGGAACCGCATGGAAGACGACGGAGGCTACAGCTACCTCAGCCGGAGAAACTCACGGGTGTCGCCGATGGCGCGTCATTCGGAAGCTGGGGCTGTGGACCCCTTGGCCTCCGCTATTTGGGCGCGGTACGCCGCCAGCTGAGAGTCCACCGATTCTTTGGCCTCTTCCCACTCAGCAAAGTCGGGGGCGGTTTCGACTACGGCAGCCATGATTCGGCTTGCTTCTTCGTAGAGTGCCAGCGCCAACTCGTTTCTGCCGTCAATGGACTCAAGTGACGCCACTCTTGCGCAGGCCGCGGCTAAGTCCCGTTGCCAGGACGCGTTGGCTGTGTCCTGCTCTGCCAGCCGGCGCAGGATCGAGAGGCACTCGTGAAATTTCACTTTGGCATCCACCGGCTTGTCTTGAGCCTCCAGCACATTACCTAGGATGCCGGAAAGCCTCGATAAATTCCATCGCAGGAGCACGTTACCCGGATCCTGTTCTGCTAGCCTCCGGATAACCACCTCAGCCTTCTCATAAGAGGCCTGCGCTTCAACTAAGTTGTTTCTCGCTTCCAACACGCTGCCCATCCAACTGTGCGCCGTTGCCAATGCCATTTGCCAGCCTGCGTTTTCGGGATCCCGTGCCACGAGTCTCCGACTGATCAACAAACTCTGCTCGTAGGCCGACTGGGCCTCCTCGAGCTTGGCTTGTAGCGACTGAGGTTCTTCGACCTGGGATTGCGTTTGCAACAGGCTGCCCAAGTTGATGTACGCGGCCGACAATTCTCTTTGTAAGCTGGCGTTTTCCGGAGCCAGCTCTGCTAACTGTTTGTCAATCGCCAAAGACGCCTCGTATGCGGCCTTAGCCTCCGTCAGCTTGCCCCCTGCTTCCAAGGCGATTCCTACTCGGCTGTACGCCACCGACAAGTCAATTTGCGAGCCCATGTTAGTCGGATCTTGGGCAGTCAGCTGAAGGATGATTGTCAGAGATTGCCCATATGCCTTTTGAGCCTCGGGCAAGTTGCCCAGCGCTCGGAAAACGTCGCCGAGCAGACCATGGCTGTTAGCTTCTGCACTGAGATCGTTTGCTGCGCGTGCATACGCCAGAACTGCACGTGCCGACTCGGCAAGTTGAGCTTCTTCACCTCTGCCGACACGCGTCGCCGCAAGAGCCAGCAGAACCCAGACACGCGCCCGCTTCTGAACCAGCGCGGTCTCCTCAAGTTCATTGAGTGCGGCCGACAGTGCGTAGCGATCCTCGCTCCTCGCCTGCCTGCTCCAGTCACGGTCCATCGACTCCAGCTCGATAGCCCCGCGGTCCGGATCGCCACAAAGCAAGTGGTAAATCCACTCAATCCGGCCTGAAGGCGTTTGGTCTTCGGCAAAGCACGCCGCCGCCTTGGCGGATAGATCGCGGAAGCGTGCCGGTGTCTTTTGCGCGAGTTGCTTGCGCCAGCCGAGCCGAGTGGACTCATGAACATCGCTAAGGTCCTGCTCACGCCCGCGGTAGCGCTCGACGAACGGGAGTGTCTTGAGTTTCTCGTATTGCCGTAGGGCCTCTTCCTTCGGAATCGCCAGAACGATTGCCAGCAGGCGGTCGTCGAACCATCGCAGCACGGCTGCGACGTCCAATGCGGCCCGGAGCGACTCTCGCTCCTCCGCCGGTCGTGCCGCCAAGGCAAATTCGGCGGCAAGCGAGGACTGAGCGTGGGTGTCGCCCTGCGTATCGGCAAGCCGTTCCAATAACTCGCTGAGCGGATCTACCATGAGATTTACGCAGACTGTTTGAGGTTCCGTGCGAGGATCATGAGCGTCGAGCTGATGTTGGCCGGCACACCGTTGTAGCCATCAACTAGGGCCTCGATGTATCCTCCATCCACGTTTGGGTTCATTCTTTTTACCCAATCTTTCCAGATTTGTTTGTCGCGGATCGCCGTCAGCTCTACCGTTTCCGCCCGGTCGCGCCAACGGGCTTGCGCCAAATCCGGCACCTTTTGTCCGCCGATGATGACCCGAAGCAGCGGGTAGTCATCCACCTCAGCAAGCAATTGCCTTTCGATCCACTCGACAAGATCTTTCGTCTCGGCAACTTTCTCGTAGGTGTCCAAGAGGATGAGCGCCGGCTCCCCAAGTCCCTGCAGTGACTGACGCAGCTTCCAGCGGTCAGGTTCTTTCTCCGCCGCGAAGCCCGGGAGAGCGCGGCCAAGCCCCGATTGTATTTGACGCACCACATTTGCTTCGCTCAACAACATCGTGACTTTGAAATCCACATACGCCGTCGGTACCTGTAGAGCCTTGGCGTACTTCTCCGCCGCGCTCAGCAGAGCCGACTTGCTGAAGCCACTCCGGCCCTCGAACATGAGAATCTGCTTGGCCGAGTCGACCGTGAGCAGCTGCAAGACAGCGGGCCACTCGCTAACGGCCCTGTCAGCGAGGTCATGGCTGAAAGGAATAGGCTTCTTTGGCCAGGACCGATGACGGGACGATCTTCCAGCGTGCTTACCGGGGAGAACCAGATCAAGCTTCTCGAGGATCAGCGAGGCTGTCTCGGACGGTGGTATTCCGCGCGCCTCTGGAATGAACGTAGTGAATGGAATGCCCTTGATGTCACCTTCGCCAACACGAATAGGAAGAATCCTATGTGAGTCACGTTCGTCGCTGGAGGTTAGTAGTTCGGTCTGCCGAGCAAGGATCGCTTCGCGTTCCACGAGAGTCCAAGTCTTCTCTCCATACCGTGACGAAACACACACCACAACCAACTCTGATCTTTCGAGATAGATCTCTTGAAGCTTCAGGTTGCCGCCCGCACCGGCAAGGTAAGCCTTGAACCATTCGTCGAGGAAGACCTTGGACCTTCCCAGCCGCCTCTCAACTTCCTCAGCGATGGCGCGCACGAGTTTGCGCTGCTCCCCGACGAATGAGAAGGCGACCAGAAACTTCTCAGGAAACTTGCGAACAGTCATGGACGAATCGGTAAAAGGATTTAAAGAATGTAGCATACCGCGGAGTGGCAATGACTCGAATAGTTGCTTTGCTGTTTGCGAAGGCGCCATTCGATGACAATATCCACCGATGTCCAAACGCACGTTTGACGAGCTCGTGCAGCTCATGCACACCCTCCGCGGACCGAATGGATGTCCGTGGGACCGCAAGCAGACGTTGGCTAGCCTGAAGCCGTTCGTGATCGAGGAGTCGTACGAAGTCGTCGACGCCATCGACCGCGACGACCGCGCTGCGCTGGCCGAGGAGCTTGGCGACTTTCTGCTGCAGGCGGTGTTCATCGCTGAGCTGACCAGCGAGGAAGGATCGTTCGACATCTACAACGCCGTCACCGCGATTCACGACAAGCTCGTTCGACGGCATCCGCATGTCTTCGGCGATGTCGAAGCGAACAATGCCGACGAAGTCCTCGTCAACTGGGAGAAGCAGAAGAACGAGGAGCGGAAGGCGGAGAACAAGAGCGTGCTGGCCGGCGTGCCGCAATCATTGCCGGCGCTTCTGCGCGCGTCACGATTGACGGAGAAAGCGGCGCGTGTCGGCTTCGACTGGCGACGCACCGAGGATGTCTTTCACAAACTCGACGAAGAGATTGCCGAGCTCCACGAAGCCATCGCCTCGGGGGACGAATCGCACGTTCACGAAGAGCTCGGCGATCTCCTCTTCACAATCGCCAACATCGCCCGCAAACTGAACGTGAACGCGGAAGACGCGCTGCAGTCTGCCAACCGCAAGTTCACGCGCCGCTTCGAAGCAATGGAGTCAAAGGTTCGCAACGGCGGGCAGAACCTAGACGAGCTGACCTTGGAACAGATGGACGGACTATGGGACGAAGCAAAAGCAGCCGAACGCGCCTGATCTTCGCCGCGATCGTGGCCGCCTGGATCGCGCACGACCTGCTCGTCCCTCCGCGTTACGCATTCGATGCCCGAGCTGCGGTCGGGGCAATCGATGAGTACCGAGCGTTTGTCTCCCCGCACCTGCGCGGCGTCGTGCAGTGCCGTTTCACGCCGACCTGCTCCTGGTACGGCCACGAATCGATCCGCAAGCACGGCTTCCTCATCGGCGGCGCGAAGACGTTCTGGCGCATCGCAAGGTGCGGCCCATGGACGAAGGTGGGGACGTTCGATCCGCCGTGATGTTGCCATGTCGGCGGCGTTACGCGTAGAGAGCGTGCTTCAAATTCCTGGAACTATCGCGCCTGGCCCAACCATCGAGGCGGGACGCCCCGATGGCCGCGGGCGAGACGCCCATAGGCGCTAACTTAGCTTAGTGCTACTTTGAATGGATGGAACCAAGGGTGGATGAGAGGGAGTGGGTTCAGTATCAGTGGCCGT
>JADGNZ010000021.1 GCA_017883205.1 Thermoanaerobaculia bacterium
GGCGACACTTCTCCAACCCGCCACGAAAACGGAAGAATCAGCGCATCGCCGCCATCCTCCTCTGCGGAGGTCTAAGTTAGCGCCTATGGGCGAGACGCCCACACTCCTTTGTGCACGACAAATGCGTGTCGTAAGATTTGATCGTAGTTCCATCTTGTCGCTCTTCCCCGATTTCGATTCAACTAAAGGAGAACGGAATGGCTGCCAAGAAGAAGGCCTCAAAGAAGAAAGCCTCAAAGAAAGCGCCCGCGAAGAAGAAGTCGGCGAAGAAGACCGCTCCGAAACGCGCCGTGAAGAAGGCGCCGGCGAAGAAAGCGGCTGCGAAGAAAGTCGCTGCGAAGAAAGCTCCGGCCAAAAAGGCGGCCGCGAAGAAAGCGGCTGCGAAGCGAGCTCCCGCGAAGAAGAAGCCGGCGAAGAAGGCCGCTCCGAAGCGAGCCGTGGCACCGCGTCCGATGGTGAGCACGATGCCGGCCGCCACTACGGCCGCTGCCGCTCCTGCCGAGGATCCGAGCGTGGGCGTCAACCTGGATGAACCCAATTCGGATTCTGACGATAGAGGCGCGTTCGATCACTTCTAGCGAAGTGGTTTGGCGTCCGGCGGATCGCAGAGGGCCGGCGGAGCTGGACCTATTCCGGCGGCTTCTCCGCGCCCGGCCACAGACACTCAATGTACCCGGACAGAATCGCCGCGGCCAAGTAGTGCAGGTGTCCACACCTGCTACCGACGGGCGTCCCTGCCCGTCGGTATGGTCGCTTCCAACAGCCAACGAAATGTACGAGTTGTCGCTCCATTTCGAGAACCACCGCCGGGCGAGGACGCCCGTCGGTTGCAGGCAAGAATGCCTGCACTACGTTGCGGGGCGCCGCGTTCTCATTCACGCGGCACCCCTTCATCACGCGCGGCTACTTCTCCTGATCCATGGCGATCTTGTAAACGAGATCCATGATCTCATCGTCATCCCGATCGGATTGCGCTTGCGCCGCAGCCTTCGCGGCAAGAGAGGGGGCCATAAAGCCC
Organism: Thermoanaerobaculia bacterium; assembly: GCA_017883205.1. Classification (GTDB taxonomy): domain Bacteria; phylum Acidobacteriota; class Thermoanaerobaculia; order Gp7-AA8; family Gp7-AA8; genus JADGNZ01. The sequence goes on from JADGNZ010000021.1 coordinate 1,019, forward strand.
TGCATGGGACGAGTGGTGGGAGGAGTCGTTGAGGGCGGTGTGGTGGGAGGGTTGGTGGCGGGTTTTTGCGGCTTGCGGCGGTTTATCGTCCGATCGACGACACTCTTTAACTCATCGACATAGATCCGCGCCCCGCCGCCGTCAGGCTGCTTCACGTGACGCTTGCCCCATTGAAACAACTGAAGGGCCTGTTCGTTGGAGGTGGACAGCTTCTGATTCATCGAATACGACATGGCCATGGTGATCGCGGCCATCCTCTGCGTGATTGGGTGCATCTGGCTGTGGTAGTCGAGGGCGTACTGAGCGGCGGCGGGGTCGAACATGTTGCGCTGTTGAAACGGTGGATAGGAGTTGACGGCGTTGATCATGGCCGGGATGAGCGCGCGTCCGAACTTCGCGCCCTGGGCCATGCGCGGGATCTTCGTGACGTCCGGCTGAGTCAGATCGGGAATGATGGCCTCCATTTCGTTGAGCAACTCGACCATCCTGGCCGCCGCTGCGGCAGGGTCAGGGATGGCCGCGATGGCCGTTGGTTTGGTACTGGTGCGCTTCTGAACGACGGTTTTGGAAGAGCGGTTTCCGGTGCGTTTTTTCGTAGACATCCTTTTCTCCTTTGGCCGTGCGTTGAGGTCCAGCCTCCCCCGGCTATTCTTTGAGACGGAGCACGAAAAAAAAGGTTACTGGGGTGGATCGGCGAGGTCTCGATCTCTGCCCGGCAGGTCACGATCTGCCTTTGGTAGATCGCGATCTCTTTTGGGGAGATACGGACCTCTCCTTGGGAGATCGCGATCTCTTTTTTTAGATGCGGATCTCTCCCGGGGAGGTCGCGATCTCGTTCGGGGAGATGCGGATCTCCCCCGGGGAGGTCGCGATCTCTTTCGGGGAGATGCGGATCTCCCCCGGGGAGGTCGCGATCTCTTTCCGGGAGATGCGGATCCCTCCCGGGGAGGTCGCGATCTCTTTTTTTAGATGCGGATCTCTTTTTTTAGATGCCGATCTAACCTTGGCAGATCTCGATTTATCGCCGATCGGTCGTGACCATTCCCGTGACGATCACACCAACGACGAGACCGTAAGTATCCGTCTGTTCAATGCGTTGCCGCTAACCAGCATCTTTCATGCTCTCTCTGGGACATTGTGTGCGGAACCTACTCCGGCGGCGCCTCCGCGCTCGGGCACAACTCATTCAACGAGCACTGCGCGCACTTCGGTTTGCGGGCGATGCAGATCGTGCGGCCGTGGGCGATGAGGCGGTGCGAGAAGTTTATCCATTCCTTCTGGGGGATGAGCGCCATCAGGTCCTGCTCGATCTTCACGGCGTCGTCGGTGGCGGTTAGGCCGAGGCGGGCGGAGACGCGGGTTACGTGGGTGTCGACCACGATGCCGACGGCGATCTTGAACGCGTTTGACAGGACGACGTTCGCGGTCTTGCGGCCGACGCCCGGGAGCGCGGTCAGCTCAGCCATTGTCTTAGGAACCTCGCCGTTGTGGCGTTCGACGATCGCTTTCGAGGCGGCGATGACGGCCTTCGCTTTGTTGCGGAAGAAACCGGTCTGTTTGACGTCGCGCTCCATCTCGACCTGGCTGGCGTCCGCGAACGATTGCGGGCTCGGGTACTTGCGGGAGAGCGATTTCGTGACGATGTTGACGCGGGCGTCGGTGGACTGGGCGGAGAGGATGGTGGCGATCAGCAACTCGAAGGCGTTGGTGAAATCGAGCGCGCACTTCGCCTTCGGATACATCCGCTTGAGCTGCACGACGATGTCGGCGGCGCGCTCCTGTTTCTTCGTGGTCATCAAAGGCATGCAACCACAAAGACACAAAGGACACAAAGAGACCTTTGTGATCTTTGTGCCTTCGTGGTGAAAGCTTTTAGAATCCGCCCATGACGATGACCATCGAAAGAGCACGCGTCATTCGCGCTCCGCGCGGCACGGCCATCTCCTGCCTCGGCTGGCAGCAGGAGGCGGCGCTGCGGATGCTGATGAACAATCTCGACCCCGAAGTGGCGGAGAGGCCGGAGGAGTTGATCGTTTACGGCGGGATCGGCAAAGCGGCGCGCAACTGGGAATGCTTCGACGCGATCGTGCGCACGCTGAAGCGGCTGCGGAGCGATGAGACCCTGCTCGTGCAGTCGGGCAAACCTGTGGGTGTCTTTCGCACGCACGAGAACGCGCCGCGGGTGCTCATCGCAAACTCCAATCTCGTCCCGCACTGGGCCACCTGGGACGAGTTCCGCCGCCTCGACGCCCTCGGCCTGACGATGTACGGCCAGATGACAGCCGGATCGTGGATCTACATCGGCACGCAGGGAATCCTGCAGGGCACGTTCGAGTGCTTCGCGTCGGTGGCGAAGACGCGCTTCGACAACACGCTTCGCGGAAGGCTCGTCGTCACGGCGGGGCTGGGCGGGATGGGGGGCGCGCAACCGCTGGCTGCGACGATGAACGAGGCGACGGCGCTTGTGGCGGAGGTGGATGAGACGCGTATTCAGCGCCGGCTCGACAAGCGCTACCTCGATGAGAAAGCGCCTTCACTTCGTGCGGCCATCGAGCGCGCAATCGCGGCGCGTGATGCCGGCGAGGCGGTCTCGATCGGCGTCGTCGCCAATGCAGTCGAGTTGCTCGAAGCGCTGATCGAGCGCAACATCGTTCCCGACATCCTCACCGACCAGACCTCGGCGCACGACGAGTTGAACGGCTACGTTCCCGCCGGCCTTTCGTACGACGCGGCGCTGGCGATGCGGGACAGCAGTCCTGACGCCTACATCGAGCTTTCCTACGACACGATGGCGCGCCACATGCGCGCCATGCTGGAGTTGCAGCGCCGCGGCGCGATCACGTTCGACTACGGCAACAACCTTCGCGGGCAGGCGTTGAAGGCCGGAGTGAAGGACGCGTTCGACGTCGGCGGATTCGTCCCGCTCTTCATTCGCCCGCTTTTCTGCGAAGGCCGCGGACCGTTCCGCTGGGCCGCGCTTTCCGGCGATCCGAACGATCTATTCGCTACGGATGAAGCGCTGCTCGATCTTTTCCCGCACGATGCCGCACTGCATCGCTGGATCCGCATGGCGCAGAAGCGCGTCGAGTTTCAGGGATTGCCGGCGCGCATCTGCTGGCTCGGCTACGGAGAGCGCGACAAAGCGGGGCTGCTGTTTAACGACCTCGTGCGCAGCGGCAAAGTGAAAGCGCCGATCGTGATCGGCCGCGACCATCTCGATGCCGGCTCGGTTGCTTCGCCGAATCGCGAGACCGAGGCGATGAAGGATGGTTCGGATGCCATCGCCGACTGGCCCATCCTCAACGCGCTGCTCAACACCGCTGCCGGCGCGACGTGGGTGTCCTTTCACCACGGAGGCGGCGTTGGAATCGGCTACTCGCTGCATGCCGGCATGGTCGTCCTCGCTGACGGCACCGACGCTGCCGCGGAGCGCCTCCAGCGTGTCCTCACGACCGATCCCGGCACAGGCGTGATGCGTCACGCTGACGCCGGATACGAGATTGCGATCGAGACGGCCAAAGAGCGGGGCGTGGACATTCCGATGCTGTGAAACTCCCTACTCCACGGTCACGCTCTTCGCCAGATTCCGCGGCTGATCGACGTCGCAGCCGCGACGCAGGGCGATGTAGTAGGCGAGCAGTTGCGTCGGGACGACGGAGAGGATCGGCTGAAGCGGCTCGATCGTCCAGGGGATCTCGATGAAGTCATCCGCGAGTGCTTTGACGGCGTCGTCGCCCTCATCGCAGATCACGATGAGCTTCCCATCGCGGGCCTTCACTTCCTGCAGGTTCGAGACGACCTTGTCGTAAACGGGTGTATGCGTGGCGATGGCGACGACCGGCAGGTTCTCGTCGATCAGCGCAATGGGACCGTGTTTCATCTCGCCCGCCGGATAGCCCTCGGCGTGAATGTACGAGATCTCCTTGAGCTTGAGCGCTCCTTCCAGCGCGATCGGATAGTGCACGCCGCGCCCGAGGAAAAGGAAATCCTGCGACTTCGAATACTTGTGGGCCAGCGCCTCGATGTGCTTTTCCTGCTTTGCCAGGATGTCTTCGATCTTGTGCGGAATCACGCTCAGCTCGTGCATGGCGTAGCGGCGGTCGTCGAGATCTCCGCCGCGCAGTTGGCGGATGTAGAGCGAGAGAAGGTAGAAAGCGGTGAGCTGCGTGGTGAACGCTTTCGTGGACGCCACGCCGATCTCCGGCCCGGCGTTCGTATAGATCACGCCGTCCGACATGCGCGTGGCGGCGGCACCGATCACGTTGCAGATCGCGATCAGCTTCGCGCCGTGCTTCTTCGCTTCCTGCATGCCGGCGATCGTGTCGGCGGTCTCGCCGGACTGCGTCACGCCGATGACGAGCGTGCTCTCGTCGATGATGGGATTGCGATAGCGGTACTCCGATCCGTAGTCGACCTCGATCGGGATCCTCGCGGCATCCTCGAGCAGAAACTTCCCGACCAGACCCGCATGCCACGACGTGCCGCAGGCGATGACATGGACTTTCCTGATCTTCGCCCATTCGTCCGGCGTGAACTGCAGGTCGTTGAAGAAGATCTCGCCGGACTCCTCGAACATCCGGCCGGTGAACGTGTCGCGGACGGCGCGGGGCTGCTCGTGGATCTCCTTGAGCATGTAGTGCCGGTAGCCTTCCTTCTCGGCCATCACGGCGTCCCACAAGATCCGCTTCGGCGCACGCTCGACCTTCTCATCGTCATGACCAAAAACCACAACGTTCTTCTGATCGACGACCGCGTACTCGCCGTCCTCGAGGTAGATGATGTCGCGCGTGTAGGGGAGCAGCGGCGCGACGTCGGAGGCGACGAGGTTCTCGTTGTCGCCCAATCCGACGACGAGCGGCGGGCCTTGTTTCGCGGCGATGATCGTGCCGGGCTCGTTGCCGTCGATCATCACCAGCGCGTAGTGGCCGTCCAGCTCCTTGAGCATCTTCGTGGCCGCTTCGACGAACTTCGTCCCATCCTTCATGTTCTCTTCGATGAGATGGGCGACGACTTCCGTGTCGGTCTCGGTCCTGAACTCGTGCCCCGCTTTCTGCAGCCGCTGCTTCAGCGGGAGAAAGTTCTCGATGATGCCGTTGTGAATGACGACGATGGCGCCGGTGCAGTCGCGGTGCGGATGCGCGTTGTTCTCGTTCGGTTTTCCGTGGGTGGCCCAGCGCGTGTGACCCATACCGAACGTACCGGAGAGCGGGTGGTTTCCCAGCTTTGCTTCAAGGTTAGAGAGCTTCCCCTCAGCGCGAATCACATCCACGTGATTTCCGTTCACGACCGCGATTCCGGCGCTGTCATAGCCGCGGTACTCGAGCTTTTTCAGTCCCCCGATCAGGACCGGCACAACGTCACGAGTGCCGGCATATCCGATGATTCCGCACATGAAGCCTCCAGAACAGGGAACGACAAAGGAGGAGCGATGAACTGGCACCCGGAAAGTTCATCGCTCATCCTTCATCGTTCATCGTTAGAATCGTGAGTAATGCTGCCGAAGAAACTGGTTGTTCTGCTCGCGGTCGCGGTGCTCGCCTGTGGTAAACGCGGAGATCCATATCCGCCTGTGCCTGTCATTCCGAAAGCGACGACCGATCTTCTTGTAGCACAGCGTGGTACCAAAGTTCTTCTCTCCTGGAGCTACCCATCGCTGACGACGGCAGGAAAAAGCATGACCGGCATCAAGCGGATCGTCGTATGGCGGTCGGTCGAAGAGCTTCCGGTCGCAACGAGCGCTCCCCCTTCGCCGATTGAACAACCCGTCCAGCTTTTTGCGAAAGTTCCGCCACTCGGACCCAATCAGTTTCTGAAGCTCCGGACGAAGGTAGACAGCATAGAGAGCGCCAACTTGAAAGCAGCGACCACGGGTGCCCGGCTGACGTACGAAGATGCGCCGCCGCTTCATGCCGCGGACGGTAGGCCGGTTCGGATCACCTACTCGGTCGTAACCCAGGGTCCAGTCGTCAGTGGCGATCTGTCGAATCTTCCCGCAATCGTCCCTCTCGATGTACCGGTTGCGCCGACCGCGCTCGCCGCGACTGCGAAGAAAGAAGGGGTCGTGCTCACCTGGACGGCGCCAGAGACGTCCATCGGCGGAGCGAAGAATCCACCGGTCGCCGGCTACAACGTTTATCGATTCCCGCACGGCCAGCCCGCGGACGAGTTTGCAACTCCGGCGAATCCCTCGCCCATCGCAGCGACGAGCTACACCGATCAACCGCCCTACGGAGCGCACGACTACTTCGTTACCGCCGTTGCAGCACCAGGTACTCCCCGCATCGAGAGCGATCCATCGGCAATTGCCGGCGCCACATTCAAGGATCTCGTTCCCCCTGCGCCTCCGGCCGGACTGACTGCGCTCGTCGAGACCGGCGCCGTCCGCCTGGTGTGGGATCCGGTCGATGCGCCCGATCTCGCCGGTTACAAGATCTATCGTACGGAAGGAACAGGGATCGAGCAGTTGCGTCCCGCCGGAACGATTCCTCTGAATCCGGTGCAGTTGCTGACCGCCACGAACTACCGCGACACCGGAGTCAATCCCGGCATCTCCTACTACTACGAGGTGGTGTCCGTCGATAAGAGCGGCAACGAAAGCGCTCGATCGAAGACGGATTGGGTGCTGGTGCCGAAGACGCCATGAGCGCTTGCGAGGCGTTCGCGCTTGACATCGCCGGCAGGGACTTCGTAGTGCAGGCATTCTTGCCTGCTACCGTTGGACGTCCTCGCCCGACGGGATCGTCCCCTATCTTCGAAATCGTGCGCGTCGCGACGTTTCGGGCGGAGTGTCAGTTCCGAACTGCGAAGAGTTTGCGCTTAGCACCGCCGGGCAGGCACTTCGTAGTGCAGGCATTCTTGCCTGCTACTGTTGGGCGTCCTCGCCCGACGGGATCGTCCCCTATCTTCGAAATCGGGCGCGTCGCGACGTTTCGGGCGGAGTGTCATTTCTGAATCGCGAAGAGTTTGCGCTTAACACCGCCGGGCGGGGACGCCCGGCGGGAGCAGGCAGGAATGCCTGCGCTACATTCGCATTGCCGGGATCATCCGAAGCCGAGGTTAGTTGACGACGTCGCAGGAGTCGTCGTCGAGAGCCTGCTCGTGCGGCCAGCGTGACGCCAGAAGGCGCTCAAAGTACGGCCGGACGATTCGTTCGTAGCGTTGCTCGAACTCCGGATGAAGGTCGAGGATCGCTTTGCGCGCGCAACGCACGAGGCATCGCGCTTCGCGGTGCGACACGGTCATGTCGCTGCCGATGAGATTGAGCGTGAGCTCGACAATCATGCGGATGCGACGAAGGCGGCGCCGCTCGAAAATCGGGGAGCGGACTTCTGTCGTCGAATCCATCGCGTACTTGCTCATGCTCGGTTACCGCGCTCAAACGGCGATGCCCTGTCTACCATTCCAGACTCGATGAACATTCGCGTGCGACATATTTTCGAGGCCCGGCCCACCAACGCCTCCGCCTGACTACGCGTGTTCGCGGTCGCCTTCGGCCCAGATCTCATCCGCAATCGTTGGGTCGATCTGCGATTCGTAAAACTTGATCGCGGCGCGGCCGACGGCGCGAACGGAAACGTAGTTCAGCGCGCCGCCGGAAAGGGCACCGACGAACGGGATCGCTTTCGTTAGCCGGTCGCGGAAGAAATTCGCGCCGAGCTTTTCGGCGATCATGCCGCCGTCCATCGTGGCCGACTCGAGCATCACAGCGATCCCCTGCTTGCCGATTCCGACGCCCGAGGCGTAGGCGAGACACGACATCGCTTCGGCGAATCGCTCGCGCTGCGTCGGCTCGTGGCCGTAGACGGTTGCGATGCCCAGGATCAGGCGAAACTGCTGGAAGACGAGGAAGGCCAGCTCGGCGCCGAGCGTGCCGATGGCGATCAGACCGCTCGGCAGTCCGGAAACAGCGCCGGCAGCGGCGCAACGAAGCGCTGTGCGCCGCACGAGTAGCCGCGCATGATCATCGGAGTGGAAGTCAGGAGTTCTCGCTTTCAGAGCCTCGACGTCACGGCGGATCTTCTCCGTATCGATCTCTTCGAACAGAGAGCGGAAGACCTCCTCGAGCATCGAGTCGGCGCGCAGCTTCAGTTCCCGGGCTCTTCCCATCGCGGCTTAGACGGACGATTTGGACTCCGTCTTCGATTCTGACTTCGTCTCGCTCCTGCTCTCCGATTTCGTCTCGGATTTTGATTCGGATTTCGAATCGGATTTGGAATCCGATTTCGAATCCGACTTTGAATCGCTCTTCGCGTCGGACGATTTGCTCTCGCCCGATCCTTCGCTCTTCCCGTCCGATTTCGATTCGGACTTCGAGTCCGATTTCGATTCCTTCGACGACGCGCTGGCGTAGTCGGTCTTGTAGAAGCCCGATCCTTTGAACTGGATGGCGGGAGCGGACATCAGCTTACGGACCTCACCCCCGCACTTTTCGCAGGCCGCGTACGGCGGATCCGTGAACTTCTGGATGACTTCCGTCCTGTCGTTGCACTTGGTGCACTGGTACTCGAAGATGGGCATGCGGGATGTTGAACGAGGCGGGCGTTGGCGCGATTCCGTGAAGGGCAGAGATGAGAGACAAGAGATCGGAGATCAGGGGATTGCGGGTCGTCCTGATCTCTGACCTCTTGTCGCCGATCTCTTCTCCACCCATCACTCCCTCATCAACGGCGCCACTTTCGCCTGCGAGTTTTCTTCTGCTGCGAAGAGCGCGCCGTCGCGGAAGTAGACGCCGGCGATGCCGCCATCGATCCGCCGGTAATACCACGCCTCGATGGTCGTATCGGGGCGCTCGGTACGGATCTGCCATCCCGGGATCGGCTTCCCCAGGAGATTGGCGACGTCGCGTTGCGACATCCCTTTCTGCAGCGCCAGCAGCTTTTCGCGCGACACGGCCAGATGGTTGGCTGCACTGCTGAGACCTTGCATCGCCGCGATGTTCTGTGGGTCGTGCGCCAGAACCGCGCGGTAGATCCGGATCGCGTCCTGGTAGCGGCCAAGCGACGAAAGCTCGTGCGCGAAATCGAGCTGGATGTGCTGGTAGACCTCGCGGGCACGGCTGTGCGTGGGGTGGTTGCGGACGAAAGTTCCCAGGGTATCGGCGTAGACCTGTTTGGCCTGGGTGGGGGCGTTCGGCGCCTGCGCGGCCTGCTTGTGGTGGAGAACGCGCAACCAATCGGAGGAGTTGTCGACGGCATTGCCGCCGCCGCAGGCCATGGCAGCGAGACTGATCAGGATGAGCGAGCGTCGCATCGGTACCAAAGTAGCACACGTTCTCTGCGCTATAATCCCCGCGTTTTGCAGGGGTTATTCAACCTTCAGCATTCGGAGGAAGCATGGCTGTGAGGGGTGACGAGGTCGCGGGCTCGATCGAGGCGCACGTCCGCGACGCGATGGAGAAGCTGGTGGGCGAGATTCGCTCCTCCATCGAAGACGTCCGCGAGGTCGTCGACTCGCAGCTCCGCGCGGCGCTTCAGAGCGTGCAAGCTGACGTCAACGCCGTCTCCTTCCTGCCGCACATTCAGAAGTCGATCGGCGAGCTGGAAGAGAGCATCACCTCCGCGCAACCCGCCGCGGTTGTCCACGCGCCTTTGGGCGGCGATGCCTCACGCGTGAAACGCAGTGTGCAGGCCGTGGAGCGCGGGAAGTCGCAGGTCGATATCCTCAACGCCCTTCTCGAGCAATGCCTCGCTTTCGGCTCCCGCGCCGCGATGCTGATCCTTCGCAACGAAACCTTCAGCGGCTGGAAGGGCGTCGGCTTCACCGCCGCCGGCGGCAACGATGAGATGGTGAAGCGCTTCAATGCCGCTCCCGGACTCATCCCCGAGCTCGACCGCGTTCTGCGCATCGAAGAAGTGGTGATCTGGGACGGCGCCAACCTCTCCACCCGCCTCGGCGTCCCGGCATCGTCTCGCGCCGTCCTCGTGCCGATGGTGATCAAGGACAAAGTTGCCGCCGCCGTCTACGTCGACGCGACCGAAGACGACGCCGCGAAGCTCGACGCATCGTCAATCGAGCTACTCGTCTTCGCAACGGGTCTCCTGATCGACACGCTCACCATCCGGAAGAAAATCCCGTCGCCGAGCCTCAACGATTCCGAGTCTGCCACCGAATCGCTGCACACGACGCCAACCGCCCCGCAACGCGCGCTTCCACAACCCGCACCCCCAGCTCCGCGGCCGGCCGCTCCTCCACCGGCCCCGCCTGCAGCTCCAGTAATCGAGAAATCGTCCGACGCCACGGTCGCCGTCTCCGCAGCCCAGCTTCGCGAGATGATGACGCCGTCGACACCATCCAAGCCGGCGTTCACGATGCCGGAGACAGACTTCGGAGGAGCGCCGACGCCTTCCGCATCTCCCTCGACCGCCTCGTTCCTGACGACGGCGATTCCATCCGTCGAGGCACCGAGGCCCACTCCCGTTGCCCCGCCTCCTCCACCACATCCGGCCCACGAACGCGAAGAGCGGCCAAGCACGCAGTACATCCCGCCGCCGAACGTCACCCGCGCCCACGTACCGAACGCCGGCCCGGCAGTCGGTGATTCGAAGAAGCACGACGAAGCCCGCCGCTTCGCGCGCCTCCTAGTCTCCGAGATCAAGCTCTACAACGAGCCGAAGGTCGACGCGGGCCGCAAGAACAAAGACCTCTACGAGCGCCTCAAAGAAGACATCGACCGCAGCCGCCAGATGTACGACGAGCGCATCCCCGACGACGTCCGCAAGTCATCGAACTACTTCTACGATGAGCTTGTGCGGATTCTCGCCGACGGCGACGCAAACGCGCTGGGTCTGTAGCGCAACGCAGCGTTCACCCACATCGCCCTCCGCTCCTCCGCGTCTCCGCGTGAAACGGTCTCCTTCGTTCCGTGCAAGGAAGAGCACCGTCGAGCACGTGAACAATGAAGCACCTCCTCACGGCCCACTTTTCGCAGCGGACACCACCTGATGCGAACCCGACGTCGTCGTCCCTGGATGATCATGGTGGTGGCGGTGCTGGTTCCGGTGCTGGCGGTCGTGACGTTTCTCGTCGTTCGGCTGCGGCCGGCGAAGAATCGCGAGTTCGTCGTGCCAGCCAAGCCGGAAGCACCGCCGGATCTGGAGAAGCTGCGGCCGGTGTTCGAAGCAGGGCTCGAGGCGTTCCGGCGCGGCGATGGCGGCGAGGCGGTGACGCAGCTCTCCTCGTTTCATTTCGGCCGACGCGCGGTCGAGGAGTACAGGTTGTACTATCTCGGCAGCGCGTTGCAACTGTCGGGTGCCCTGACGAGCGCGCGGACGACGCTGGCCGCGCTGTGGCGTCGTAATCCAGCGTTTGTGCTCCGTCCCGATGCCACCGCGAGCCTCGGCGCACTTTACAAAACGGCAGGCGACTGGACTCACGCGGCAACGGTGTTTGCTGACGTGGCAACGCACACTGCGGACTCGAACGTCGCTGCCGCCGCGCGATGGAACACGATCGAGTCGAGCTTTGCCCGAGGCGACGTGGCCACGATGCTCTACGCGGCGCGCGACATCGCCATCAAGAACCCGCGCGCACCCCAGGCGCCGTTGGCCATCGAGATGGCGCGGGCCATCGCCGGGCTCCCCGCCGAAGCGCCGATCAAGCTGACCGATGGCGAGCGTCTCGAACGCGCGGTTTCGCTCATGCGCGACGGCGATCCGCAACACGCATTCGACGAATTGGACGCGCTCCAGACGGCGGGTCCGTCGCCGGACTTGCGCGCTCCCGTTCAGCTCAATCGCGGGCTGGCGCTGAGTCAATTGCATCGTTACGACGAGTCGAGCAAAGTCCTCGACCCGCTCGCCTCCGGCCCGTATCGCTTTGCCATCCCTGCGATTTTCACCGCGTCCCGGAACTATCTCGCCCTGGCCTCATCGATCAATCCGATGGTGACGAAGAGCGTTGTCGTCAAGCAGCAGGTTGGCACCATCACACTGAAGAGCGGCAAGAAGAAGCCAAAGTTCAAGAACGTGAAGAAGAACGTCCAGCTCGTCGACCTGGCCAAGAAAGCAGAGCGGGATGAGTATGAGCGGCTGGCCACGGAACGATTGAAGGATCTGCTTGCGCTTCCGCTCGCGGACGAGGTTCGCATCACCGTCCTGAACAACCTGATCGCGGCCGCCGAGGCAAAGAATCAGGATGCGTATGAACAGGAGCTCATCGTTCAATTGGAGAAGGTCGATCCCTCGCAGGATGCCGGCCTGCAGCATTTCTGGGACAAAGCGTGGGCAGCGTATGAGCGCGGCGATCTCAATGGCGCTCTCTCGCTGATGGCATTCGTTCGTGATTCCTACCGCAGCCCGAACGTCAAGCGCCAGGCGGAGTACTGGTCCGCACGCTGCGACGACCGGCTCGGCCGAAAGGCCTCTGCCGCTGCTGCCTATCAGAGGCTGGCTGCGGCCCCGTACGACGACATCTACGCCATCGAGTCAGAAAAGCGCGGGGCGAAACGGCCTGACTCCAATGTCAATCCGCTGACGTCCAACCGTCCGGACTGGCGCGACACCGCCGAACAGAATATGCCGCAAGCTCTCCGCCTCGGGTACGAGCTGACCGCGCTCACCGACTTTCGCGACGGACGGCTGGAGATCGACAGGAACCGCAATCGCGCCAATCAACAATTTGCCGATGCCCTGCTGGCCGAGATCTACCATGCCTCAGGCGACACCGAATCGACGCTGAAGACGCTCCGCAGCGCCTTTCCCGCGCTGGCCACTGTGGAGCAAGACTCCGTGCCGTCCTACTTTCTGAGGATGTACTACCCCCTCAAATACGACGATTGGATCCGTGGCTATTCGAGGAAGAATGATCTCGATCCCTTCACCGTCATGGGACTGATTCACCAGGAGAGCTACTTCGACCCAAAGGCGAAATCGGCAGTTGGCGCGACGGGATTGATGCAGCTCATGCCCGCGACCGCGAAGGAGCTTGCCTCCCGCTTTCACATCGCGCCACGGCTCGACAATCCCCAGACCAACATCCGCCTCGGCACCGCACACTTCAAAGGACTCGTGAACCTCTTCAACGGCAGCGACGAGCTGGCCATCGCCTCCTACAACGCGGGCCAGGGGCGCGTGCAGCAATGGCTCCGCGCCGCACCGTCGAAGCCGATGGACGAGTTCATCGAATCGATTCCGTTCCGCGAGACGCGGACCTATGTGAAGCACGTGGTGATGATCGCGTCGTCGTACCGGCGGATGTACCCGTAAGAGCAGAGATCAGGAATGCGCCTCTTGTCTCTGATCTCTGGTTCATCGCAGCCTTCTTCACGCAATTGCCTAGCGACTGGAGACCAGCGATAAGAGATCAGGAAGGCGCCTTATCTCTGATCTCTTGTCTCTGATCTCTGCTCCTATCTCTGATCTCTGATCTCAACCCATCACCTAAGCACTCTTCGCGCAACCGCCGGATCACTCCAATCCACCGACTGATCGAACCGATCGATGACATTGCCGTCAGCGTCGAACGCGATCGTGGTTGGAACGACTCGGACGTGGTACCGCGCGGCGAAGCGGCCGTGATCGTCCAAAAGTGTTTCGAGCGCGATGCCGTGCTGGCGCAGAAAGCGGTCTGCCGACGCAAAGTCTCGGTCGTGCGACACCGCCACCACGCGCAAGTGATGCGCGGCCGCAAATGCCACGAAGCGAGGCAGCTCCTCGCGGCAGGGGACGCACCACGCCGCCCAGAAATGCAGCAGCGTCACCGGCGCGCCGCGCAGATCGACATCGACCGGGTTGCCGTGGCGGTCGCGCGGGCACGGCGCCGGCGTACACGCGAGCGCCAGCATCAGCACGACAGCGACCACGCGGCGAGACATCACGGGATGAATCCGCGGATCGTCCGTACGGTTGTATTTGGCCGGCTCACCGTCACGTCGACTTTCCGGTAGGTCCGATCTTTCCCTGTGCTCTGCGTGTTGTAGGCGATCAGGTATTGCGAACGGAGATCCTTCTCTAGTTGTGTGTACGTTTCGCCGAGCTGTTTGATGTCGTGGATGAAGTAGGCGATGCCGCCTGTCTCTGCGGCCAGCGTCTTCATCTTCGAGATGCCGCCGGCGTCGAAGAGTCCCAGCCCGACACCAATGAAATAGAGCGGCACGCGCGCGGAGCGGGCGTACGTGAGCATGTCGTCGTAGCTCGTGCGCGAGGTCGTATCTTCGCCGTCGGTGAGGATGATCAGCGCCTTGCGGCCTTGGAGTGTGCGGAACCGATAGAGGCCGGTGACGATGGCGTCGTAGAGCGACGTTCCACCGCTCGCGTCCGGAATCGCGTTCACCTGTTGTTCGAGCGACCCAACGTCCGTCACGAAAGGCGCTGACGAGACCGCGTCGAATGCGAAGCCAGTGGCAAAGGCACGGTCGCCTCCCTTCATGATCTTCTTGAAGAACTCCAGCGCCGCCGTTTTCGCCTGTGCCATGCGCGGCTTCATGCTTCCCGAGTGATCGATCAGCACGCCGGCTGCGATCGGCAGGTTTGATGCGTAATTGAAGGTCGTGATCTTCTGCGGCTTGCCGTTCTCGAGGACTGTGAAATCCGTCTGCCTGAGATCCGTGACGGGAATGCCGGCGTGATCGACCACCATGACCGGCAGCTCGATGAGGTTCACCTCGATCTCTTCGGAAAAACGCGCGCCGTTGAGAAAGAGAAGGTCGCTGGCCTCGTAGTTCGTGTCATCGAGCACCGACGCGCGAACAAACTCGACGCCCTTCAGCGCGGCGGCCGGCACATCGAGGGCGTATGGCGGACCGCTCCACGCGTGCAGTTTCTTCTGTCCGGCAAAGAACTCAGCCGACTTGATCACGGTCGCTTTCGGATTCTGCACACTGAGCTTGAAGTGCGAGACCCCGTCGGGCGTGACCGTGCGCGTGATCTTCACCTCGAGCGGCGTTTCGTGCTCGTTGACGACAAATGCATCGGCGTCGACATAGCGGCCCTGCGCGTCGTAACCGATGGCGCGCACTTCGACGCGCTTCGGCAGTGCGCCGAGGTCGAGCTCGGCGCGGTAGGGAGGAGCGTTGCGGGCCAGGATCTTCTTGCCTTCCACCCAAAACTCCACGCGCGTCACCGGCGGCGTCACTTCGACTTCGACGACAAAAAGGTTCGGCGCCACGTCGCGGCGCGGCGGCACGATCTTCACCGCGCCAATCCCCTCGGGCACCACCCCCTCGGCTAGGATCGCTTCTGCTCCCTCACCTTCGTGGGCTACGTACGCAGTGCCGCTCTTCGCGACCGTGAACGTCTGCGTGGTCTTGGCCAAAATCACCGGCGTCTGTTCTTCGAGCGGCACCATCAGACGCACGTCGATCTCCGCGGCACCTGGCTGAAGGGTCTGGATCGCGGTGATCGGACTGGTTGTGGACGGCAGCACCGGATAACGAAAGCGTTTGACGACTTGTCCGTTCTGTGAGATCGAGCCTGTGATTACGAGCGGCACGCCGGAGGGGGCATCGGTCGGAACCGTGAAGCGATAGCTCACGCGCGCCACGACCCCCTCAGCCGAATCGCCGAGCGGCTCGAGCGCGACAGTCAGCTTGCCATCCGCGGCAAAGAGCGGGACCGCGAAGAAGAGGAGCGCAGCCAGCGCATGTTTCATCCGGCCATTCTCCACGTCCCACATGGGCGCGGCGATAGAATCCGCCCTTCCGAATGACCTTGCCACCGCTTCGTTACCGCGCAGTCCTTTTCGACCTGGATGGAACTCTGGTCGATTCTTACGCCGCGCTGGCGGAAGCGGTGAACTTCGCGCGGCGCGAACACGGCCTCGACGAGCTGAGCATCGCGCACATCCGCGGCTCGGTCGGGGACGGCCTGGACATGCTACTGCGCCGCTCCTTCGACACCGACGACGTTCCACGCAGCGCCCATGACGCGTTCGAAGCGCGCTACGACGAGATCTGCTGCGAGAAATCGACGATCCTGGCTGACGTCGAAACAACGTTGAAGACGCTCCACGGATTCGGGGTAGTCATGGCGGTCTGCACGAACAAACGAACGTCGCTCTCGAAAAAGATCCTGACCTTCCTCGAGCTCGCGCCCTATTTCAGCGCCATCGTCGGACCCGACCTCGCCGGCGCGAGCAAACCCGATGCGAAGCACGTCCTGCACGCACTCGAGACAACGCGGTGCGCGGTCTCCGATGCGCTTTTCATCGGCGACATGCCGATCGATGTCCATGCCGCGCGAAACAGCGGGATGGACGTGGCCGTCATCGCGACGGGATCGTCGACTACGGCCGAGTTGACCGCAGCGCGGCCGGACTTCGTGCTGGAGAAGTTTTCGGATCTGGTCGGCGTGGTGAAGAGTGAGAAGTGCGATGTTGTGATTCGCGAGAGCACCGATGTGTCACGTCAACCATGACTTACCGCCTCATCTTCTTCGACGTTGATTCGACGCTCGTCACGATCGAAGGAATCGATGTCCTTGCGAACGGCGACCCCGAGATCGCAGCGCTCACCGATGCCGCGATGAATGGCCGTATTCCGCTCGATCAGGTCTACGCGAGGCGGCTCGACATCATCAAGCCGACGTCTGACGACGTTGAGAAACTGGCGGCGACCTATGTCCACTCGCTCGTCGACGGAGCGAAGGAGACGATCGCAACACTGCAAGGCGCAGGAGCGGTTATCCACCTGATCACCGGTGGCATCGAACAGGCAATCCTTCCGCTCGCGAAATCGCTCCATGTTCCTGAGCGCAATGTTCACGCGGTTCGGCTGCGCTTCGACGCGAACGGTGCCTACAAAGACTTCGACCGGCGCTCGTTTCTTGCACGTCCGGGTGGGAAGGAGCTCGTCGGGCGCGATATCCGCGCTCGCTCTCACGGAAAGGCCGCGTTCGTCGGCGACGGCGTGAGCGATCTCGAGGCGAAAGCTGCCGTCGACCTTTTCATCGGCTTCGGCGGCGTTGTAGTCCGCCCACGTGTGAAGGAAAATGCGCACATCTTCGTAACCAGCTTTCGCGACATACTCCAGCACCTCTCATGAGCAACCCCACAGAACGAGCAACCTACTTCGTCCCCGGCCCAACCTGGGTTCGCCCGGCGATCCTGAACGAGATGACACGGCCGATGATCGGCCACCGCTCGTCGGAGTTCAAGGACCTCTTCGTGCGCGTCATCGCCAACCTGAAGACGCTCTTCGGCACGACGCAGGACACGCTCGTCGCCACCTGCAGCGGTACCGCGATTCTCGAGGCTGCGCTCATCAACTGCGTGCCGCGCCGGCTGCTCGTTACGACCTGCGGCGCGTTCTCCGAGCGCTGGCGCGCCATCGGCGAAAGCCTCGGACTGGAAGTTGATCAACTCAATGCGGGATGGGGAAACGCCGTCGAGCCCGCGGCGCTGGCCGATCATCTGACGTCGCGCCGAGGACACTACGACGCCGTGACGATCACGCACAACGAGACGTCGACCGGCGTTACGAACGACGTAGCGTCGCTCGCGCGCGTCGTGCGCGAGCGCTCACCCGATACGCTCGTCCTCGTCGATGCCGTCTCCTCGCTCGGTGGCATTCCCGTGCGCTTCGACGAGTGGGGCCTCGACGTCTGCCTCGCCAGCGTGCAGAAGGGCATCGCGCTGCCGCCCGGCATTACTCTCTTCGCCGTTTCGGCCCAGGCGTTGGCGCGGGCAGCGAAGAAACCGTATCGCGGAACTTATTTCGATTTTCTCAACTACAAGAAACATGCTGACGACGGCAGCGTTCCTTCGACGCCGTCGATTCCGCACTTCTACGCGCTGGACAGACAGCTCGACGACATCATCAACGTCGAAACGCTCGACGCGCGCTTCCTCCGTCACGAGGCCATGCGCGAGGCGACGATCCGCCGCACCGCCTCGTACGCGACGCTCGCGTCCGACGCCGCGCACGCATCGGCCACAGTCTCCGCGCTTCTGCCGAATCTCCCCGCCGAACAAATTCGCGACCGGATGAAGGCGCGCGGCTTCACGCTCGGAGGCGGCTACGGAAAGTGGAAGAACACCACCTTCCGGATCGGCCACATGGGGGACATCAGCCTCGACGATCTCAACGCGATGCTCGATGTGCTGTCCGAGGTTGCGGGAACGTGAGGATCCTTGTGACCGACACGCTGGCCGATTCCGGGCTGGCCATCCTTCGCGCTGCCAGCGACATGGAGCTCGACTACCGGCCCGGCCTCAAAGATGCTGCACTGCTCGCGACGGTCGCCGAGTCCGACGCACTCATCACACGCAGCGGCACCGCAGTGACTGCGGAGTTGGTGAACGCCGGCGCGCGGTTGCGCATCGTCGGGCGCGCCGGCGTCGGACTCGATAACGTCGACGTCGATGCATGCACCGCGCGCGGAATCCTCGTCATCAACGCGCCGACCGCGAACATCATGTCGGCCACCGAGCATACGATGGCGATGCTGCTCGCACTCTGCCGCAACATTCCGGAGGCGCACGCCAGCGTGAAGCGCGGCGAATGGAACCGCTCGAAGTTCCTGGGCACCGAGCTCGATGGCAAGACCCTCGGCATCATCGGGCTGGGACGCATCGGCACGCGCATCACCGTTCGCGCCCGCGCCTTCGGCATGACTGTTATTGCTTACGACCCGCACATCGCACCCAGCGTCTTCGAAAAATCCGAAGTTGAAAGCGTCTCGCTCGATGGTCTTCTCAATCGCGCCGACGTGATTACCGTTCATACGCCGCTCACCGATGAGACACGCGGCATGATCGGCGCGGACGAGATTGCGAAGATGAAGGACGGCGTCGTCGTCCTCAACATCGCCCGCGGCGGGATATACGAAGAGCAGGCGCTCGCCGATGCGCTCAACAGCGGCAAGATCGCCGGCGCCGCGGTCGACGTCTATGTCGAGGAGCCGCCGAATGGCAACCCGTTGCTGTCGGCGAAGAACATCATCCTTTCTCCACACATCGGCGCGAACACGATCGAAGCACAAGACCGGGTCGCCGTGCAGACGGCTGAGATGGTGATCGCCGCGCTGCGCGGATCGATCTTCGTCTCGGCGGTCAATCTGCCGTTCATGGGGCTGGATGATCCCGATGCGCCGCCGTTCGCTAGCATGGCCGAAAAACTCGGCCTCTTCGCTGCCCAAATCATCAGCGGTCCGATCACGGGCGCTGCGGTCGAGCTTTGGGGTATCGACGAGCGTTTGACGAAGATCATCTCCGTGGCCGCGCTTAAGGGAATGCTAAACCTGCATTTGGCGGAACCGGTGAACTTCGTCAACGCCGAGCAGGTCGCCCACCAGCGTGGCATCGACATCGAGCCGACCGCGCACCCCGTACCCGTCGACTACGCGAATCTCGTCACCTTCCGCGCGTCGTCGGCAACGGACGAGGTCTGCGTCTCGGCGACGCTCTTCAGTGAAAAGAACCAGCGCATCGTTTCGGTCAACAACTTCCGTGTCGAGTTCAAGCCGGAAGGCTACGTGCTTTACATCATCAACAAGGATGTGCCCGGAGTCGTTGGCAAGGTTGGCACTGCGCTCGGTGACCATGAAATCAACATTGCCGAATATAACTTGGCGCGCAATGCCTCGGGTGGGCGCGCCATGGCGATCATCACGGTCGACTCCGCTCTCGATTTTGAGGCAATCACTGCTCTGAAAAGCATCAAGGCGGTGGAGGAAGTGAAGCAGGTGAAGTTATGAATCGTTGCGTCGCGTTGCTTCTCGCTGGTTCCCTGCTCTCGTCATGCGCAACGATGAACCGCGGTCGCGATGAAGTCATCTCTATCGATTCGGATCCATCCGGAGCGAAGGCCACAATCATGTGCGCCGGCAACATCACCGCAAGCGGCACGACACCAGCCCACTTGACGATTCCTCGAAAAGCCGACCTTTGCCGCATCGATATTGAGAAGAGCGGCATGGCGACCCAGAAGGTACAGATCGAGCGCGGTTTCAATGCGTCGTACTGGATGAACTTCATTCCCGCCGGCGCGTTTCCGCTTTCCGTCCTCGTAGCGTTCACGAGCGGATCCGATGGAGCATTGTTTGTGGGACTTGGGATTGGGCTCATCGGCGCCGGCGGTCTTGTCGTCGATCGCCTCACCGGCGCGATGTACGACCACGAGCCCAACGTCATCAAAGTCACACTCCAACCGCAGCACTGACCTTAGAATCGTTCGCGATGCAGTACCGCGAGCTCGGAAAGACCGGAATCAAAGTCAGCGCCATCGGCTTCGGCGGCTGGGCCATCGGTGGTCCTTCCGAGGCGTCGGGAACTCCGCTTGGGTGGGGACGCACGAACGATGAGGAATCGCTGGCCGCCATCCGCCGCGCCCGCGACCTCGGCGTCACGTTCTTCGACACGTCCGACAGTTACGGCTTCGGCCGCAGTGAGTCGCTCCTCGGCATCGTCCTTTCGCGCAAGCGTCAGGACGCCGTCATCGCCACCAAGGTCGGCGTCGTTCGCGGACCGGGCGGCGAGTTGAAGAAGGATTTCACCGGACAGCACATCTTCGCTGCCGTCGATGGCTCGCTTAAACGGCTCCGCAGCGATTACATCGACCTCTACCAAGTTCACAATCCGACACTCGACGAGCTGCGGCGCGAAGAGATTCAGGACGCGATGGAGAGGCTTCAGGATGCGGGGAAGATCCGTTACTGGGGCGTGTCGGTGTCGAGTCCCGAGGAGGGGATCGAGATCATTAAGCGTGGATGGGGCCACGCGCTGCAGGTTCTCTACAACATTCTGAATCAAGCGCCGGCACAGGAGCTGTTTCCACTGGCGAAGGAGAAAGGCTACGGCATCATCGTCCGCGTTCCGCTCGCATCCGGCCTGCTAACCGGCAAATTTCGCAACGACACCACCTTCGCCTCCGACGATCTCCGCCAGAGTTTCCTGACGCCGCGCCGTCTGCAGGAAGCGCTGGCACGCGTCGACGAGGTGAAATCGATCATCGGCGGCACAGCCCGCAGCCTCATCGAAGGCGCCCTCCGCTTCGTCCTCGCCAACGACGCCGTCGCCACCGCCATCCCCGGCGCCAAAAACATCCGCCAGGTGGAGACTAACGTCACCGCCGGCGACGCCTGGCTCCCGGAGGATGTCGTCGAAAAACTCCGCACCCGCCTCGGCGACTACAACTTCTATCAGCGGCATAACGTGCGGATCTGAAGTGTCGAAGCCTTAACCACAGAGACACTGAGGACACAGAGAAAACCTCCGTGATCCCTGTTGTCTCTGTGGTTCCAATAAACAGAACCAGAAACGCGGAACAGCGCCAACCTGCAATACGTTCTCAACTCGACATGCCCATTCGCACGATCTCCATTCGCGGGGCGCGGACGCACAATCTCAAGAACGTTTCGGTCGAGATTCCGCAGCGCCAGCTGACGGTTCTGACAGGACCGTCCGGGTCGGGGAAGTCGTCGCTGGCGTTCAACACTCTGTATGCCGAGGGACAGCGGCGGTTCGTCGAATCGATGTCGACGTATGTGCGGCAGTTCCTGGAGCGCATCGACCGTCCCGACGTCGACGAGATCGACGGCATCCTGCCCGCGATCGCCATCGAGCAGAAGAACTCGGTCAAGAACGCGCGATCGACGGTGGCGACGGCGACCGAGCTCGCAGACCACATCCGCCTATTCATGACTTACGCGGGCGAGACGTTCTGTCCCGATTGCCAGGTAAAGGTGCGTCGCGAGACGCCCGAGTCGATCACGAGCGCGATCATCGACTCGCTGGCAGGGAAGCGCGTGGTCGTGCTCGCGCCAATCTTCTTCGGCGCTGAGAATCGCGGCGAGGTGCTGATGCAGCTCGTCAAGGCTGGCTACTTCCGCGCGTGGATCGGCGGCGAGGTGCGCGACATCAACGAGACCGATACGACCGGATTCACCTCGCTTGAGCTGGTCATCAACCGGTTGCGGGTCGATGCGGAGCGGAGCGGCCAGATCACCGAGGCCATCGAGCAGGCGTTCGAGGTCTCGAAAGGCAACGTCAACATTCTCGAGGACGCCGGCGACGGAAACTGGATCAGCCACCGCTTCACGTCCCGCTTCTCCTGCAACAAGTGCGGCACGGAGTTCATCGAGCCGACGCCGCACATGTTCTCCTTCAATTCGCCCCTTGGCGCTTGCACGAACTGCCAGGGCTACGGCCGGATCATCGGCATCGACATGGAGAAGGTGATTCCGAATCGTGCTTTGCGCCTCGATGAGATGCCGATCGCACCGTGGAACTCTCCCGGCTACGAAGACTGCTACGACGATCTGAAGAAGGCCGCCGCCAAGTACAAGTTCCGGATGGACGTTCCGGTCAAGGATCTGTCCCCCGAGGAGTGGACGCTGCTGTACGAAGGGCGGAGCAAGTGGTACGGCATCAAAGGCTTCTTTGAGTGGCTGGAGACGAAGAAGTACAAGATCCACGTCCGCGTGAAGCTGGCCAAATACCGCAGCTACGAGCCCTGCCCGCAGTGCCACGGCTCGCGCCTCAAGATCTCGGCGTCGTATGTGACGTTTCGCGACAAGACCGTCAACGATCTGTTCGCGATGAATGTTCGCGACGCGCGACGATTCTGGGAGTTCCTGCCGTTCACGAAATCGGAGGAGGCGAAGTCGGGCCATCTGCGTCGCGAGATCGTCAACCGGCTGACCTATCTCGATGAGGTCGGCCTGTCCTATCTCACGCTCGACCGCCAAACGCGCACCCTCTCCGGCGGCGAATCGCAGCGCATCAACCTCGCCGCGGCCCTCGGCAGCTCGCTAACCGAGACGATGTACGTGATCGATGAGCCGACGGTTGGCCTCCACGCGCGCGACAGCGAGCGGCTGCTTGCCGTGCTCAAGCGCCTCAAGAACGCCGGCAACACCGTCATCGTCGTCGAGCACGATCCGACGATCATCGCCGGCGCGGATCAGACGATTGAACTAGGACCTGGCGCGGGCGAGTACGGCGGGTCGGTGTTGTACGTTGGGCCGCCGCGGCCGCTCGTGATTCCCACCGAATCGGACACGAGGCCTTCGACGCGAAACCGCGCCGCCGACGCGGGCTTCGGAGCCATCACGATTCGCGGCGCACGCGAACACAACCTCCAGAACATCGACGTCACCATTCCGCTCGGTCAGTTCGTCGCCGTCACGGGTGTCTCCGGCTCGGGCAAATCGACGCTGATCCGCAACTGCCTCTACAACCGCTACCAGCGCGACGTACGCGGTGCAACGGGGCTCGACGCCGGCCGCGTGGCCGCGCTCGAAGGCACCGACAAGATCTACGACATGCAGTTCATCGATCAGTCGCCGATCGGCCGCTCTACGCGCTCGAATCCGGCCACGTACGTGAAAGCGTGGGACGAGGTTCGCAAGATCCTCTCCGCGACGACCGCGGCAAAGCTGAACAACGTCACCGCCGGCATGTTCTCGTTCAACACCGTAGGCGGACGCTGCGACGAATGCGAAGGCGCCGGCACGGTGACGATCGACATGCAGTTCCTGGCTGACGTCGAGGTCATCTGCGACAAATGCGGCGGCAAGCGCTTCAATGAGCAGGTCATGAAGGTCACGTACAAGAGCAAGAACGTGAACGACATCCTGGAGATGACCGTCGACGAAGCGATGAAGTTCTTCGTCGACAAGCGCGCTCTCCTGAAGAAGCTCGCCGCCCTCCGCTCCGTCGGCCTCGGCTACCTCCGCCTCGGCCAGTCCACCGCCTCCCTCTCCGGCGGCGAAGCGCAGCGCCTCAAGCTCGCCTCGTTCCTCTCCGAAAGCACAAAGAGCGACAGCGGCCATCTCTTCCTCTTCGACGAGCCAACGACTGGATTGCACTACACCGATGTCGCCCAACTCATCAAAACCTTCCGCAACCTCATCGACCGCGGCAACTCAGTCCTCGTAATCGAGCACAACATCCAACTCATCGAAGCCGCCGACCACATCATCGACCTTGGGCCTGAAGGTGGGGATGGAGGGGGCGAGTTGCTCGCTGTAGGAACGCCCGAAGACATTGCGACGAATGAGAGGAGTATTACAGGACGGTATTTAGCTCGCGCCACGGCCGCAGCCTGACGTACAATTGCACGTACGTTAGGAGGTACCATGAAGCGTCACCTGAGAATTGCCACCGACATCAAACCCGTCTCTGACTTTAGAGCCAACGCCGCGGGCATGATCGAGCAAGTAAAAGCCAGCGGCCGTCCGCTGGTGCTCACGCAACGCGGCGAATCCGCCGCGGTTCTGTTGGACGTAGCCGTCTACCAGCAGCTGATTGAAGAACTCGAACTTCTGAGCGACGTGCGCACAGCAATGAAGCAGGTCGAGCTTGGACAAGTCATGTCCAATTCCGCAGCGAAAGCGGAGCTTCGAAAGCGGTTCGCTCGTTGAGAGTCGTTTGGACCCTGGTTGCGGTCGAACGCGCCTACGAAGCCGCAGCGTACATTGCTCGAGACAAGCCCGAGGCGGCATCGACTTGGCTTGAAGGTCTCTTCAAGTCAACCGACGGCCTCGAGGACTTTCCGCAATCGGGCCGCATAGTCCCCGAAATCGGATTGCCGGAGTATCGCGAGATCGTCTACCGAAAGTCCCACCGCGTCGTGTACAACGTTGATAAATCGACAGTGTCGATCCTCACCGTTCGAAACTTCGCGCAGCTTCTGGATCTAGCGGAGCTCGGGCTCGACTGATCCACAACGCGACCCTACAGAATCTGCCCCAAATGGTGTTCCAGATGATCCACGTAATCGCTCATAAAGTACGCAAGTGTCGCCGGCTGATCCTCGGCGACCGTGCGCCAGGCTAATTGATGCAGATTGTGCCGGGCGCGCGGCGCGTCGCGAACAGAAGTCGGTGTCGCCTCCATTACCCGCGCAATCTGCAAATTGAACTCGCGCCATAGCGTGACCAGCGATTCCCACGGCGCGTCCGCGTACTGTCCGAGCGTTACCCAGCGCTCCTGGTCGTAGCCGGGGAAGATCAGGTCGTCGGTGAAGTTGGCACGGACGAAGCGTTGGTGGTTGTTCGAGGCGGAGTCGATCAGGTGGCCGATGACCTGCGTGGGCGACCACTTGCCGGGAGCGCGCGGTTTCGCGGCGTCGGCGTCCGAGATGGCGGCGAGGCGCGGGAACGCATTTGCAATTGCGGCGCGAAGGCGCTCTTCCGGTGGCATCACTGCGCCAGCTCGTACGACGCCTGGATCCACTTGCGGATCTCATCGTCGACTTCTTCCGGCGCGGTCAGCCGCACCTCGAAGTACCACCTCTTCGCCGACGTCTGTTCCGTTTTGCGGACGCGGCGGTGCCTGATGGCGCGGTCGGACTTGAGCGTCAGGATCAGCGCGTCTTTGCGCGTCTCCACACCGGCGAATGCGACGCGACGGTTGAGGTGAATCGAGGTCTTCTTTGGATCCTGCCCGACCGGTCCCAGGGCCGATGAAGCCTTGACGATCGTGTCATAGCTCCTGCGCACATGATCCGCGCGGCCGGAGAAGTGTTGTTCAACGGTGGGATCAGGCATGATCGAAATGATAGCGCTCCAGCTCCCCTGCTGTTCAAGTCGGAAGGAGCAGGCGAGACGCCTGCGGTCCCAGGGAGCCCCTCTATCTACCCGATGTAGAATGGCGCGCCCGACGCATGCTGCACACGCAAATCGGCCGGCTTCTCCAGGACAGGAGACTACATGAGCGCTGTCGAAAAGGATTACATCGCCCCGGTTCCCGCACCGGCCCCGTTTGAGCCTTACATCCCGGCAGCGACGATAATGCGGGAGCTGACGCCGTTGCCGATCATCGTCGGCACGATTCTCGGCATGATCTTCGGCGCAGCGTCGCTCTACCTCGTGCTGAAGGTCGGCCTGACGGTTAGCGCTTCGATCCCGGTCGCCGTCCTCTCCATCACCTTCTTCCGGATCCTCTCGAAGCTCGGCGGACGCGACGCCACCATCCTGGAGAACAACATCGTGCAGACGGCCGGCTCGGCCGGTGAGTCGATTGCGTTCGGCGTCGGCGTCACCATGCCGGCCATCCTCATCCTCGGTTTTGACCTCGAGTTCACGCGCGTGATGCTCGTCGCCGTTCTCGGCGGTCTCCTCGGCATCCTGATGATGATCCCGCTGCGCCGCGCCCTCATCGTCGCGCAACACGGCACTCTCAAGTACCCCGAAGGCACCGCGTGTGCCGAGGTGCTGAAAGCGGGTGCGTCGGAGGAGTCGATCGCGGCCGCCTCGGACAGCGCCAAAGCAGAGATGGCAAAGCTCGGCGGCCAGGCCACAAGTGCGAAGACGATCTTCGCCGGCTTCGGCATCGGCTTCATCTATAAAGCAATGAACGTCGCCTTCCGCTGGTGGAAGGACACGCCAGAACGTGTATTCGGAGCGCCGTTCGCGGCTGGCTCTGTCTCAGCCGAGATCTCGCCTGAGCTCCTCGGCGTCGGCTACATCATCGGGCCGCGCATCGCCTCGATCATGTGCGCCGGCGGTGTGCTCGCCTATCTGGTGCTCATCCCTGCGATCAAGTTCTTCGGCGCAGGCCTTGCGGCGCCGCTCGCACCCGAAGCGACGCGGCTGATCAAGGACATGTCGCCGAACGCGATCCGCAGCGCCTACATCCTTTACATCGGCGCCGGGGCCGTGGCCGCGGGCGGGATCATCTCGATGCTCCGTTCGCTACCGACGATCTGGCACGGTCTGAAGGAAGGGCTGAAGGACATGCGTGGCGGCAGCGCTGCGCGGGAGGGGATGGTCCGCACGGACCGCGACCTTTCGATGAAGCTCGTGCTCATCGGCAGCTTCGCGCTCGTGGCCATCATCGCACTGGCCAGCCCGCTGTACCACGGCGGCACCGGCGTGATGGCGCGCGTCATGGCGGCGATCCTGATCGTCGTCCTTGGCTTCCTCTTCGTCACCGTGTCATCGAGGCTCACCGGCGAGATCGGCTCGTCATCGAATCCGATCTCCGGCATGACCGTGGCCACGCTTCTCATCACCTGCCTGGTCTTCCTCGTGATCGGCTGGACCGGGTCGACGTACTACGTCACGGCGCTGTCGATCGGCGCGATCGTCTGCATCGCCTCGTCGAATGGCGGCACAACGTCGCAGGACCTCAAGACCGGCTACCTCGTCGGCTCGACGCCGAAATATCAGCAGATCGCCATCCTCATTGGTGCACTCGCCTCGGCGCTCGTGCTCGGACCGCTGCTCCTCATGCTCAACAACAACGGCAGCGTCGTGCTGCCGCGCATCAGCTCCGAACCGTCGACCGGTGAAGAGGGCGCGCCGCTCAAGCAGATCGAGAACTGGGCCCCGGGGCTGCACGCTGATCCATCGCTCCTGCCAACGCTGTCGCACAGGAACTATGAGGGGAAGGATTTCCTCGTCTGGCACTACACGCCCGCGGGCGGAGCATCCGCGCAGGAGCTCCTCGTCGACCCGAGCGGCACGCCGCAGTTCCTCGTCGACCCGGCGATCAACGGCACGCACAAGTTCCTGGCCAACGGCAAACTGGCGCCGAAGAAGTTCGACGCGCCAAAGGCCACGCTGATGTCGTACATCATCAAAGGCATTCTCAACCGCCAGCTTCCGTGGGGCCTCGTGCTCCTCGGCGTGATGATCTCGCTGGTACTGGAGATGTCCGGCATCCCCTCACTCGCGTTTGCGGTGGGCGTTTATCTGCCACTGTCGTCATCGAGCCCCATCTTCATCGGCGGCATGATCCGCTGGTTGTCGGACCTGTACGTGCGCAAGAAGTTCAAGGACGCGAGCCTGACCGAGGAGCAACTCGTGGCCGAAGGCGACAAGAGCCCCGGCGTGCTGATGGCCTCTGGGTACATCGCCGGCGGCGCGATCGCTGGGATACTGATTGCCTTCATCGCCGGCCTGCAGGACAAGGTGGCCTGGGTGACGAACTTTAACGCCAGCCTCGACAAGTTCGCCGAAAAGAACCCGTTCGTTTCCGGCGCACACTCCGACCTCTTGTCGTGCGTCCCGTTCATTTTCCTGATCCTGCTTCTGTACCTCGTGGGCCGCGAAATTCTGATGGCGCCGAAAACGCGTAGCACGTGATCGATTCTTTTCGCACATTCGTTGAACGGCGGCCCTTCGAGGCCGCCGTTTTTCGTTAACGCGGTATCCTTTGCCGGTCCAATGGAACCTCTTGGCTGCGTGGTTTTTCTCGTCGCGGTCTTTGCGCTGATCACATTTGTGGTGGCGATTCGCGCGTCCGGCCGGGCAGGTGAGGCGACGAAGGAAGTCGCTGAGTTGAAGCGCCGCCTCGAGCGCATGTCGCAACGGGTGTCGCACGCGGAGAGTGCCGCGGCCGGTTTTGCGGACGAGGACCTGCGGCCAGCGCCTGCCGCGGAGGGCGGCCGCAAGGTTCCGGAGCCGATGCCCGCGTGGACTCACGCCGCCGCTCACGACGGTATCGCGCCGATTGTTCCCGAGGTGCCTCAGCAGCCCGCGCCTCTGCTTCCTGAGCCAGCTCCGATCGTTGTTCCATCCGTCGCCGCCTTCACCGCGAAAGCGCCTGAACCGGTAGCCGTCGTTGACGAAGCGATTTCTGAGCGCGAACCTCCGAGGGCAACACAGCCTCTACCTCCTCCCACACCCCACCCCCCACGCCCCACACCCCCGCCAAAGAAACCCTTCGACTGGGAGTCGCTCATCGGCGTGAAACTCTTCTCGTGGATCGCCGGAATCGCGCTCGTTCTGGCCGCGCTCTTTTTCCTCAGTTACTCCGTCGAACATGGCTGGCTCAGCCCGCCGGTGCGCGCGTCGCTCGGCCTGCTGACCGGCGTGGCGCTGCTGCTCGTGTGCGAGCTGCGTGTGGCGCGCAATTACGCCTTCACGGCGAACGCGATGGACGGCGCCGGCATCGCGATCCTTTACGCCACACTGTTCGCCATCCACGCGCTCTGGCATCTGCTGCCGGCTGCTGCCGTCTTCGCGTTGATGCTGCTCGTGACGGCAATCGCGGTCCTGCTATCGATCCGGCGCGACTCCGTCTTCATCGCGCTGCTCGGACTCGTCGGCGGCTTCGCCACCCCGGCGTTGCTTTCGACGGGCGAGAACAAGCCGATCGCCCTTTTCTCGTATCTGCTGCTGCTGAACGTCGGCTTGATGTGGGTGGCCATCCGACGACGCTGGCCGCTGCTGACAGCGCTGAGCGTCCTCTTCACCGTGATCTATGAATGGGGATGGATCGGCAAGTTCCTGACCGGTTCGCAGCTTCCTCTTGCAGTCGCGATCTTCACCGTTTTCGCCGCGGCTGCTGCAGCCTCGCTGTGGATGCGGCGACGCGCCGACGCCGAGCAGGGACGTTTTGATCTCGTCGCCATTTCATCAGCCGGCCTGCCGATCCTCTTCGCGATCTACGTTGCAGCGGTGGCGAACTACGGTGTTCAGTACAACGTCCTCTTTACGTTCCTTTTGCTGATCACGTCGGGGCTTTCCGTGATCGCGATCGTTCGCGGTCCCGCCTGGCTGCATCTTCTCGGCGGAGGCACGATCGCCCTGGTTCTCCTCGTATGGCGCGTGTCGTCCTACACACCGCAGGCATGGCCGGCGATCCTGACGTGGGTTGCAGGATTCGTCGTCGTTCAACTCGTGCTGTCGTACTTCGCCCCAAACCCGCGCAGAGTTCTCGTCCCGCTCCTGCTCCTGATTCTGCCAACTCTCGCGGCGACGCCGATTCCTGCAGCCGCACCCTTGCTTCTCTTCGGCACGCTCTTCGTGCTGGTCGCGCTCATCGCCGCCTACGCCTTCCTTCACCAGGCGGGCGAAGCGTATGCCGTGGCGGCGTTCCTTGCCATCGTGACCGAAGGTGTGTGGTCGGCTGAAAACATCACGCCGGCGAATCTAACAACTGCGCTTCTCATCTACGCCGCCTTCGCCCTGCTTTTCATCGGCGTTCCGGTCATCGGACGCCGTTTCGGCCGCGAGATCGTTTCGCAGCGAACGATGCTGCTGCTCGTGCTCGGATCGATCGCGATTCTCTTCTTCCTCGCCGTGGGAAGCGTGGCTTCGTACGCGCTTTGGGCGCTGGCGGTTCTTCTCGTCATCATCAACGCGGGTGCAATTGCCGAGGCTCGGAAGAAGGCACATGCCGTGCTGGCGGCTGCCGCAATCGTTCTTTCGTGGATCGTCATCACCACCTGGTGCGCCTCGGCGATGACTGCCGCGAACCTCGTGGCCGTATTGTCCGTGATCGGCGGCTTCGCGCTGCTGGCTGTCGGAGGCGGGGTCTGGCTGAGCCGCGGGGCGGACGAAGACGCGGGGACGACGTATCTCGGACTCATCGGACATCTCTTTCTCCTCGTCATCGCGACACAACCTGCGTTGGCCTTCCCGCCATGGCCGTTGTTCGCGGTGTTGTTTGTGCTCGATCTCGCCATCGGCGTTGCCGTGATCTACCTGCGCCGCGCCAGTCTCATGGCATCCGCGATGGCCGCTTCGCAGATCGTGCTGATGGCGTGGGCGGCGAATACGAAGGCAGCGCCCTGGCCGGTCGTCGCAATCGGTGCTGCGATTGCGGTCTGCGCGATGGCGCTGGTCTGGTTCAGGATCGACCGGCGTTTTGCCGTCGCCGCGCTGATCGCGCTCTTCCTCGGCGACTTCGTTCTCATCATCGCGGGCTACGACGCGAGCACACCGCTCTTCGCATCGCTGCTGGCCGCTCATCTGGCGATCGGAATCGCGATTCTCGCCGTGACGTGGCTGACCGAGTGGCACGAGCTGTCCGTTGTCGCGGTAGCCGTACTGGCAGCCGCTACTGTGCTTGCCCGCACCTCGACGCCCGGAACGCGACTCACGTTCGCTGGCGCGATCTACGCGATCTTCATCGTCTATCCGCTCCTGCTCGGCGGCAGAGCGAAGCGCTCGTTGTATCCGTATCTCGCGGCCGTGCTGGCGAGCGTGCCGTTCTTCATCGTGGCACGCGACGCGGTCCGGGACGCCGGCTACAACTACGCGATCGGCGTTCTGCCTCTGTTCCAGGCGGCGTTGATGCTTCTCCTTCTGTGGCGTTTGCTGCGCGCCGAGCCGGCTACCGAGCGCCTGCTTTCGCGATTGGCGCTCGTGGCCGGGGCGGCGCTCGCCTTCATCACCGTCGCCATTCCGCTGCAACTCTCAAGGCAGTGGATCACGATCGTATGGGCGCTCGAAGCGGCGGCGCTGATCTGGCTCTTCCGGCGTATCGCTTACCGCGGTCTGCTGATCTGGTCAGGCGCACTCTTCGCCGCGGTCTTCGTCCGGCTGCTCTTCGGCGACGACGTCTTCGTACACACCGCCAGCCGCCTGCCAATCGTCAACTGGTACCTCTACACTTACCTCGTGAGCGCCGCGGCGTTCTTTGCGGCGGCGCGGCTGTTGCCGGATTCCGAGACGAGGCGATACGCGTTCGCGCGGCCGGTTCTGAGCTCCGCCGGCACGATCCTGCTGTTCTTCCTAGTCAACATCGAGATCGCCGATTTCTACTCGACCGGTTCGGTGCTGACGTTCAACTTCTTCTCGTCGTCGCTGGCGCAGGATCTGAGTTACACGATCGCCTGGGCGGTGTTCGCCGTGGCGATGCTGATCACCGGCCTTTTTGTGCACAGCCGCGCGACGCGGATTGCAGCGATCATCCTGCTGCTCGTCACGGTGCTGAAGTGCTTCCTGCACGATCTTGCGCGCCTCGGCGGTCTTTACCGCGTCGGCTCTCTCCTCGGGCTGACCATTTCGTTGCTTCTCGTCGGGGTGCTGCTGCAGAAGTTCGTGATCCGGAAGGCAGCCCCTCCGACCGGGGAGGCGGCGTGATCGCGGCGGCGTTTCTGCTGGCCGCGCTGACGTTGCCCGAGGTGCCGGCGGGTGCGCCGGTCGACCGCGGCGAGTTCCTCTACGCACGGCCTCTCGGCACCATCCCAGCCGGCATCGTCTTACTCACGCTCGATGCTCACGTTCTGCTGCGGAGTCACGCGCTTCAGGACGTGCGGATGGTCGACGCGAAGAGCAATCAGGTGCCTTACCTCGTCGTGCCGCTGCCGGCGCCAACGATCGTCTCGCTTTCGATTCCGCCCGCTACCCGTGAAGGGAAGCAATCCGTCTACAGACTGACACTTCCATACGAGTCCTTACCCGATGGCACGGAGCTGGAGCTGACTACGAGCGCCGACGTGTTCGAGCGAGACGTCGTTCTGCGCCGTCCGCTTGATGAGAGCCGCGGCCGCGAGGCTACGGTGATCGATCGAGTGAGTTGGAAAAGTTCGCCTTCGCTGCGAACCAATCTCACGAGCGGACGCGCGATCGAAGTGGTCGTCGATGAAGGCGACAACGCGCCGCTGCCGATCGTCTCCGCGAAGCTGCGGCTGCCCAGCTTCGCTCTCCGATTCGTCAGCCCCGGGAGGCCGTTAGCGCTGCTGTACGGCAATTCATCGATCGCCGCGCCACGCTACGACCTCGCGCTCATTTCATCGCAGCTCGTTGGACAGCCCGCGCGTTTGATCGCGCTCACCGGAGAACCTTCGGCCGAACCGCCGGCGAAGCATCGGGAGTCGCGCCTTTTCGGGATCGCGATCGGCGTGGCCGCCGCCGTTCTGCTGATCGTGCTGGGACGCCTCGTCAGCGCGCAGCGGTCCTGAAGAACCGAGTGCGCTCGGCAAGGCTCCACGTGGTGGCGACGCGGCGCGCCGTCCATCGAGGGATCGAGCGCGCAAGCCAGAGATAGGCGATCAGCATCACGTTCAACCCGACCACGACCATCAGCGAATCGCCGCGGTCGAGGAAGGGGACGTGCACGCCCGGAACGCGAAGAAAAAGCCCGTCGACGCAGACGAGGAGCAGGAAATCGACGGTGTCGCGAACGCTCGCGCGTCGGCGTGCCCTTGCGACGACGACACGCGAATCGATAACGACGGGAGGGGGTACGGCGGCGTCTGAAACGCCGGGTAGCAGAGTGCGTCGAACGGGCTTCTCCATCGCAATGTGTTCGACGCGCAGGGGAGGTGCGTTATTCCAAATAACCGATTTCACGGGTGTCGTAGAGACGAGGGGGTCGGGGGTCGGAGTGAGGGGTTGCTGAGCTGCCTGTGTTACTGGGTAGCGCGTCAACTAACGTCAACGTAATGAGCAGGTTAAAGGAGAGTTCGGTCGAACTCAACGTCCCTGGTCCAGCAACACATCGACTTGGTCAGTCGACCAGGTGTTCCTGGCTCCCCAACCACATTCACTTGGTCAGTCGACCAGTTGGTCCTGGTTCCCCAACCACATTCACCTGGTCAGTCGACCAAGTGTTCCTGGTTCCCCAACCATATTCACCTGGTCAGTCAACCAGGTGCTTTTGGTTCCCCAACCACATTCACTTAGTCAGTCGACCAGGTGCTCCCGGTCCGCAACCTCATTCACCTGGTCAGTCGACCAGGTGCTCCCGGTCCGCAACCTCATTCACCTGGTCAGTCGACCAAGTACTCCCGGTCCGCAACCTCATTCACTTGGTCAGCGACCAGGTGCTTCTGGTTCCCAACCACATTCACTTGGTCAGTCGACCAAGTGCTTCTGGTCCGCAACCTCATCGACGTGGTCAGTCGACCAGGTCCTCCTGGTCCGCAACCTCATCGACGGGGTCGGTCAACCGGGACCTCCTGGTCCGCAACCTCATCGACGGGGTCGGTCAACCGGGACCTCCTGGTCCGCAACCTCAAATGGCCTCAACTTGTAATCTGAAACCTCAACAAAGTGGCTAAGCAACCGAGCAATTCGGCAACCCACCAGCCTTACTCCGACCCCCGACTCCCGACCCCCTAAAAGCGCCTACCGAATCCTCACCGTCTGCGCGATGTAGTTTCCATCTCCGTCACGATAGGCCTTGATCACGACCGAGTCGCCGGCGCGGAGTCTGGCGGCGGTCGACAACGTGCCCGCTTTGGTGCGGATGGGCAGGTCATCGAGCGCGTAGACGCGCGTGATCAACCGGTCGTTCTGCGTGTCGCGCAGCACGAGTTGCGGGCTGTCGGCGAGAGTCTGCGTCACGATGCCGTAGATCGTCACAACGCCGAGGTCGGCTAACGAGCGCGCTGGGACGGTGTTGATCGAGGGTGCGGGCGCGGCTCCGTTTTCATCGGTGAAGCGCAGAGTCGTTGCCACAAACGTCGATCCCGTGTACGAGCCGCTGAGCTCGACCTGATCGCCTGCCTGCACGTCGCGCGCGCGAACCGGCTTGCCGTCGGGATCGGTAGCCGCGCGAAGATCGACCGCAACCGAGCCGCGGCCGCCATCGACCTGGATGACGTTATTGCCTCGATCGACGCGCGTCACGCGGCCGCTCAATGCACCGACACCATTCGATCGCGAGCCCGACTCCCGCGCGCTCTGCGTGACCTCGATCGATCGTGCGCTGAGGTCGGTTCCGGCGGCGCCAGCATCGATCTCAACACGAATCCGGTCGCCTACGTCGAGGTTCGAGATCCGATAGGTGTCGCCGTGATAGCGGACGGGTGTTCGTTGCGGCGTGCGCACGGTAAGCACTTCGCGTTGATCCGTCACGATGACCAGCCGTCCGGCCTCAGCGTTGATCTGCTGCAGGACGCCTTCGACACGGCCCGGGCGATCGGGGACGGTGCTCGGCCTCGTGCCTGATGCGGTTGGCGTCGAGACCGACATCGGCGTGCGAGTCTGTCCTACGCCCGTCTGCGGTGCCTCGACCGGCCGCCCGAGCAGGGTTATGCGCTCGGCGCGAACGACGTTCCCTCCGCCCGCGGTGCCACGCACCTCAATCCTGTCGCCAACACGGACGTTGTTGAAACCGCTGGACCCCATGAAGATCTCCGGCGCGCCGTTGATCGTTCCGCCGAAGCCGTTGTACTGGGTCGACACCGAATCGGTGTCGATGGTGACCTGATCGCTGAGCGCATCATCGGGAGTGACGATGATGCGGTCTCGACCGGTGATCGTGTCCGCAACCGTCCCGGTGATGCTCCCGCGTCCGCCTTCCTGCACGTCCGCACTCGTCCGCCAGACAGTACGATCCTGTCCAAAGGCGGCGACAGTAGTGAGCGCCACGAAGATGAAGACCGCTCGTATTTGTTTCATGGGTGCCTCCGGAAGCTGAGATGGCGCAAGAGCGCTGCCAGTAACGGGTTGCAGGACGCAGAGATCAGGGATCAGAGATCAGGAAGAGGCTGGGGAGGTTCCTGATTCTCTGGTCTCTAGTCTCTGATCTCTCACTCCAAGCGCGCAACCTCGACACCGCGCAACCCTAACTGCGCGACGCCACCATCTGCCCCCCGATCCAGCATTCACGGACGACGCGGTCGTCGCCGGTGAAGATGAGGCCGGCAAGGAGGTCTTCGACAGATGAGGCTCGTTCGCTCCGCAGGGCCACCAGCGGGGTCGACTTGAGATCGAGCATCACGAAGTCAGCAGACTTTTCCGGCTCGAGGCTACCGCATTCATCGCCGAGGGAGAGGGCGCGCGCGCCACCGAGCGTGGCCAGATACCAGAGCTGGAACGGGCTTAGCGAGATCCCTTGAACCTGCTGCACTTTGTACGCATCGGCCATCGTCGTGAACATCGATGGCGTCGTTCCTGCGCCGATGTCCGTGCCGAGTCCAACGGCGACGCCTGCTTCGAGCGTGTGATGCAGGCGGAAGAGGCCGCTGCCGAGGAAGAGGTTCGAGTTCGGGCAATGAGCGATGCGCGATCCGCGCCGCGCCAGCAGTTCCAGCTCTTCTTCGCTGAGATAGACGCCGTGTGCGAGCACCGTCCGTTCGCCGAGCAGGCCGTAGCGGTCATAGACATCGGCGTACTCCGCCTCCGGGAAGAGGTCGTGTACCCATTGCACTTCGTTGCGGTTCTCGGAGATGTGCGTGTGAACGTAGGCGTCCGGGAACTCGCGCTTGAGCTGGCCGGCGGCCTCGAGCAGTTCCGGTGTCGACGTCGGCGCGAAGCGCGGCGTGATGGCGTAGCGAAGCAGCCCGCGCTTGTGCCATTTCTGCAGCAGTGCCCGGCTCTGTTCGTAGGAGTCACGCGGCGACTCCAGCAGCGAGTCGGGCGCGTTGCGGTCCATCATCGTCTTGCCGATGATTGCCCGGAATCCGCGCCGCTCCGCTTCGGCGAAGAAGATGTCGGTAGCTTCTTCGTGAATCGTCGAGAAGATGAGCGCGCAGAGCGTCCCGTTGCGGAGCAGCTCATCGAAGAAGACGCGCGCCACCATCGCCGCGTGCGCCGGGTCCCGGAACTTCGCCTCGGTCGGAAACGTGTAGCGGTTCAACCATTCGAGCAGATCGCCGCCGTACGATCCGATCATCTCGAGCTGCGGCGCATGGAGATGGGTATCGACGAATCCCGGCGCGATGACGATGTCGCGCCCCAATTGCGTCAGGCTGGAGCTCTGCCGCGGCACTTCCCGCCAGTCGCCGATTCCGACGATGCGGTCGCCGTCGATGGCCAGAAAGCCATCGTCGTAGTACGTGTAGGACTTCGCTGAGTCCGTGGTGAAGGGATCAGCGATGGGCGTGAAGACACGGGCCCGAAAGACTCTCACGCGTGCATTTTCTCACGCGATCAGGCGCCGGACGGAATCTCTTCTTCCGGCTCGCCCGTCCCGATCAATTTCTCGAGCACGATCGCCTGATGCGATCCGCTGACGACAGCCACCTGCTCGGGTCCATCAAGCGACGCAGAGAGCTCGATCGATGTCTTCGTCACCGACTCGATGAAGCTCATCGGCAATGAAGGTTGCGCCTCGATCTCGCGCCGCGTCCTGGCCGCACGCTCTTCCGCATCACGGAACTCTTTGTTGAAGATGAGCAGCGAGGGTGCCACTTTCTCGTACAACTCGGCCGTAGCACGGACGTCGTCGAGACAGTAGTCGGCGATCTCGCGATGCCGCCCGGCGCGATACCACGTCTCGACCGAACGCCCGTCGAGACCTTCACCTTTCGACGTCTCGACGCCGAATACTTTGCAGGCCAGATCAAGGTTGAATTTGAATTGCCGCGCGTTCGTTGTGCCGAAGAAGTTGAGCACTTCGCGAAGGTCGCAGTTCGGATGGTAGCCGTATCTGTAACCGACGAGATCGCGTTTCGGAACGATGCCGTTGATCGCCGAGCGGATCATCAGGAACGGCCCGTCGAACTGCCTGCCGTTGAAGGTGATGAAGCGCGAATCGCTGTCGAAGAACTCCCAGAATTTCTCCAGGATCTGCTTCTCACTGCCGGACATGTACGTCCTTGACCCGCTCTTCTCGACCGCGAGCTGCGATTGTCCGGGCACTTCATACATCGCGCAGGAACGTCCGTCTTCGATGTTGATCACGCCGATGGCGATGATGCGTCCACGAAACGGCGAGAGCCCTCCGGCCCGCCGCGTCTCCTCGGCGTCGCCGTCGTTGAGCCCTTTGATGAGGTACTCGCGAACGTAAGCGTCGAGCTCTTCCCACGGCGTTCCGACGGTTTCGATATCAATGACGAGTTTTTTCATGGGGGTATGGCGATTTTATCTCGCCCAGCCGCGCAACGGGGAGGCCGCGCAGCTCATTCCGAGCGCTGCTCGTGCGAACTGTCATTCCGAGCGGGCGGGGCGGCGGTGGCGAGGAATCCCCTGCCGACGGAGCGACTCGGGCACGGGCGCTGCGCCATCGTTGCGCGGGGTCAACGAATGCGCTTCGTAGGGAGGGGATTCCTCGCCCACCGACCCCCGCCCGCTCGGAATGACAGCGAGAATGACAGCGTGCGCGCGCCGCTACGCCACCGTCTTCAGCGTATCGAACAGCTCTTTCACCGCATCCGCCGACTTCTGGAGCGCGGCCTTCTCGTCCGGCGTCAGCGTGATCTCGATGATCTGCTCGATGCCCTTGCGTCCAAGCTTCACCGGCACGCCGACGAAGAGGTTGTTGAACCCATACTCGCCGGTGAGATACGCCGCGCACGGCAGAATCTTGCGCTTGTCCTTCAGGATCGCTTCGACCATCTCGACCGTCGCTGCGCCCGGGGCGTACCAAGCCGAGGTCTTCAGCAGGTTGACGATCTCCGCGCCGCCGGTACGCGTGCGTTCGACGATCGCGTCGATGCGCTCTTTCGAGATCAGCTCGGTGATAGGGATACCGGCAACCGTCGAGTAGCGCGGCAGCGGAACCATCGTGTCGCCGTGGCCGCCGAGGACGAAGGCGTGGGTGTTTTCGACGGAGACGTTCAGCTCCATGGCGATGAAGGCGCGCATGCGGGCGGAATCGAGGACGCCGGCCATGCCGAACACGCGCTCGCGGGGAAAACCGGAGACGCGCCGGGCCACTTCGCACATCGCATCGAGCGGGTTCGAAACGATGACGAGGATGCTGTCAGGCGAGCGCTTTGCGACCTCGCGGGTGACACCAGCCACGATCTCCTCGTTTTTCCAAAGCAGGTCGTCGCGCGACATGCCCGGCTTGCGCGGCAGCCCGGCCGTGATCACGACGACGTCGGAGCCAGCGGTCTCGTCATAGCTGTTCGATCCGCGGAGGATGGAATCGTAGTTTTCGACCGGCGCGGTCTCCATCAGGTCAAGGGTCTTCCCTTGAGGAACGCCTTCGACGATGTCGACCACGATGACATCGGCGAGCTCTTTGAGTGCGATTCCCTGCGCAACCGTGGCTCCGACATTGCCACCGCCAACCACTGTAACTTTCGTTTTCATCTCATACCTCGGGGGTGCGATATTTGCGGCGCGGATCATATATCGGAGGGTTTCGGGGGCTCATGTGATGGGAATCGCGGTTGCCTGGGTGCTATGTCACGTGGTTTCGGGATCTCGTGGTCGCGCGGTTTTGCGGTTTCGGCCGAGGGGATGAGCTTCGAGATTGGATATCACGACGATCGGAGATCGGAGATGATCGGACTTATTGGACCGGCGACCCCTGATCTCTGGTCTCTGATCTTACGGTCAAGGGCGATCTTCAATTCTCGCCGCCGCGGTCCCGTAACCACGAGACTACGAAAAACACGCTTTCTGACTTCTGCAAAACCGCCAACGCCATTGCCGCGACGACGAAAAAGTCGGAGAAGGAGCGCCTTCTAGCCGATTACTTCGTCTCGCTCGATGACGCATCCCTCGAGCGTGCCGCTGTTTTCTTTTCGGGCTCGCCGTTTCCGCGTAAGGACCAGCGAGCCGCCGGAGTCGGCGGCGCGACGCTGAGCGAGGCCCTTGTCGAGGTCACCGGCCGTTCGGCGGATGAGGTCTGGAGCGCCTGGCCGCGGTACGGCGATGCCGGCGACACCGCAGCGGCGTTGTTTCCAGTCGATCCGAGCCGTTCGGTGACTCTGTCGGAAGCAGGCGAGACATTCGAGCGGCTGGCGGCGACGCTGGGAGCTACGGACAAGAAGAACATCCTAGTAGCCCTCCTTCGCAGGCTCGATCGTGACGGAGTGCGTTACGTCGTGAAGATCCTCCTTCGCGAGTTTCGCATCGGGCTGCAGGAAGGGCTCGTCGAGGCCGCGATTGCCAAGGCCTTCCATCGTCCTCTCGTCTCCGTGAGACGAGCCAACATGCTCACCGGCGACATCGGCGCAGCCGCGCTTCTGGCGCGCGCGGATGCGCTCGACCGCGCGCAGATGAATCTGTTCCATCCGTTTGCTTTCATGCTCGCCCAGCCGGAAGAGGACCCCGAGGAGATCGTGGCCATGCTCGGCGCGGGCGCGTTCGCGGACGACAAATACGACGGCGTCCGCGCTCAAATTCATGCCAGTGCCGGCGAAGTGCGGATCTACTCGCGGACGCTCGACGATGTGACGCATCGTTTCCCGGAGCTCGAGTCCGCCGCGCGTGCCCTCGGCCACGACGCTGTTCTCGACGGCGAGATCGTGGCGTTCTCCGGTCGCGTCCTGCCATTCGCCACCATTCAGAAACGGCTCGGGCGGCGCAAGGTCTCTGACGCGCTGTTACGCGACGCACCTGTCGTCTTCTTTGCGTTCGATCTGCTCTTCATCGACGGCGAGGTTCTTCTCGAGACTCCGCTCCGCGAGCGGCTCGTGCGCCTGCGCGAGCTCCTGAGTGCAGCGCCGGCGTCGATTCGCTTCACCAGCCAGACGGAGGTCCGCGACTCCGCCCACGTCGACGAACTGTTTGACGCGGCACGAGCCAGAGCGAACGAAGGGCTTGTCGTCAAAGCTCCGGATTCCGTCTACACGCCAGGCCGGCGCGGCAAGTCGTGGCTGAAATACAAGAAGGCGCTGGCGACGCTCGATTGCGTCGTCACTGCGGCCGAGTACGGTCACGGCAAGCGCCGTTCGGTGCTCTCCGACGTGACCTTCGCCGTTTGCCGCGACGGTGAGCTAGTCAACATCGGCAAGGCGTACTCGGGCCTCACCGATGCGGAGATCGAGATGCTGACGAACCACCTGCAGGCAACGACCACATCACGGCATGGACCGGTGCATGTGGTCGAGCCGACGATCGTCCTGGAGATCGCATTTGATCGGATTCAGGAGTCGGCGCGTCACAAGTCCGGCTACGCCCTTCGCTTTCCTCGCATCGCCCATCTCCGCCCAGACAAGACCGTTGATCAGATCTCCACGATCGACGAAGTGCGACGCATTTACGAAGGACAGTTGAAGCGCGAGCGTCAGGAGTGAGATCCTTCGCGGTCCTGATGCCTGACTCGTTCATTGCTGCACCGCCGAAGGATCTCCTGCTGGACGAAGGCTTCCGTTTCATCCACGGCCAGACCATCGCTCCCTTCACGATCCGCTACGAAACGTTCGGCGAGCTGAATGCCGATCGATCGAATGCCATTCTGGTCTGCCACGCGCTCTCGGCCAGCGCGCATCCCGCCGGCAGATATCGAGATGATCCCGATGAGAAGCCGGGATGGTGGGATGGTCTCATCGGATACGGGAAGGGGATCGACCTGGAGAAGTACTTCGTCATCTGCGCGAACCTTCCCGGCTCCTGTTACGGGACGACCGCACCGTCGTCCGTCGATCCGGCAAGCGGGCATCCGTACGGATCGCGCTTCCCCTGGCCCACGATCGAAGACATGGTGCATTCGCAGAAGGTCCTTCTCGACCGGCTAGGCATCACCCGCCTTCGCGCTGTCGCCGGCGGATCGCTCGGCGGAATGCAGGTCCTGATGTGGGCGGCGCTCTATCCCGAGCTGATGGATTCGATCATCACGATGGCCGCGGGCGCGGCGGTCCCGGTGCAGGGAGTGGCGTGGCACCTGATCGGGCGCAAGATGATCGAGAGCGACGCTCGCTTCAACGGCGGCGATTACTACGACCATCCTGAATCGCTGCGCGGGTTGCAGGTCGCACGGATGGTCGGCCACATGACCTATCTCTCCGCGCAAGCGCTGCAGTCGAAGTTCGGCAGACGACGGCGCGGCAACACGCGGCAGTTCGAGATCGACTCCTACTTCGAGCACCAGGGACGGAAGTTCGCGGCGCAGTACGACGCCAACTCGTACATCCGCGTGCAGGCAGCGATGGATGAGATGGATCTCGAAGAAAAGTACGGTTCGTTGCAGAAAGCCTTTGCCAAGTGGCGTGGCCGCACGCTGCTCGTCTCCTTTGACACCGACTGGCTCTTTCCGGTCGGCGATGTCGAACGCGTTGAATCAGCGATGGTAGCCAATGGCACCGACGTGCGGCACGAACGGATCGCGTCGACGAACGGCCATGACACTTTTCTCATCGACTACGGCCTGATCACGCCTCCTGTAACCTCGTTCCTCTCATCACTTCCATGACGCTTCGAACTGCCGCAGGCGCTGTTCCAGCCGCCACTCGATGCGCGCTTTCGTGTTTTTCGCAAGAAACGTGGAGCACGTTTCGGATGTCTTCGCTCCACCGCTTTCCTTCGCACACGGCGCTGCGACTTCGTCATACTTGTGATTGATCCAGAGCGAGTCACCCTCGGCGAACGAGTACTCGAGGCTGTTGCGCGCCAGACGCTTGAGCGCCGTGTAGTCGAGCGCCTGGTCCTGCACCGCGCGCATGTACTGATTCGTCATGTCGTCGCGTGAGACGCCGGGATCGTCCGTGGCGAGAGCTACCGGGACTCCTGCTGCGAGGTAGAGCCGCAGCGGATGCGCTTTCCCGGAGACGCCGAGGATTACGTCGTTGCTCGTGAGGCAGACTTCGACGGCGACATGGCGCGTGGCCATGATCGACAGCAGGGCGGCGGCATCGTCTTCATACGTGACATCGACTCCGTGGCCGATCCGCTGCGCGCCGGCGATCACGACCGAGTCGCGAATGTGATTGCGAAGCCCTTCCGGCGGCACTAGACCCGGCGTGAGCTCGCCCGCATGCGTCGTTAAGTGAATGGCCGGGTAGAGCTGATGAAAAAAGGCGAACATGCGCGTCTGTTCGTCGAAGTCGTGCATCGAGATGTAGCTATCCTCGGGCATGACGGGATTGAGTCCGACGACGCGCGAGTCGGCGCTGGCCAGCTCGTAACCGACGACCATCTCCGCGAAGAGTTGCTGCAGTGGCACGCCGCGGTGCAACTCGTACAGATAGCGGACGGTCGATTCGCAACCCGGCAGCGCCTTCGCCGTTCCGCAGTTGAGATTGGTGCGCATGCGCGCCTCGGCGTCGTCGATCACGGCGCGGGCGGCGGCGATGATCGGCGGAACCTGTCCGCTCTGCATGATTGCCGCGCGCGCCTCCGCCATGCTCTGGCCCGGCGTAGCGGCCTTCATCAAGTCGCGTGCTTTGCCGAAGTCAGGCGCGAAGATCGTTTCGACGTAGTCGACATTTTCGCTGGCGAGGCGCCAGACATCCTCAGTCAGCATCTCGGGAACGTGTGCGCGAGAGACCGGGCTGAACTTCCCGAACGTATTGAAGAAATGGTCGTGCCCCGACTCGATCCCCGACCGGAACTGCCGCATCGAAAGGGCATCGAGCATCTGGCCGTAGAGCGAGGAGTACGGCGCGAACAGCGTCGAGGCGGGCACGATGGCCGTGGCATGGGCCGGATCAGCAGCGAGTTGCTCGGGAGTGGCGCACTGCGTGATGGTCAGCTTGACGGAGTCGACGCAGATCTTGTCCTCAGCCGCGAAGCGGAGATACGACTCGGCGTACACGGATCCAGACAGATGATTGTGCAGATCGCCGCCTTTGGGCATGGCCTGGAGAACCTGACGCAGGATGATGCGGTCGGAGACCAGCGCGGGCTGGGCGAGCGCAGTTGTAGCGATGAACAAGGACAGCGCGCCGAGGATTCGGCGTGCTCGCGAGGAAAAGCGCGTCATGGAAGGACCTCCGTGAGCGGAGTGTAGCGCGGCATGACAGAACGTTAATAGGTATCAGTTACGCGGAGTAAATGCTCACGAAATCGCTACAGCGAAACCGAAATGAATGTCAATCGCTAATGTGCGACTAATAGAGCGCGATAACGCACAGCAAATGCGTGCGAATTAAAGCGGCTGCTATTCGTTCGCTGCGTTCGGTCTTGCGGCGATTGCCGCCCGATAGTCGCACTCGGGATTGTTGCAATACTCGATGTGGCCCTCGCGCTTGGTCTCCTTCTCGAGAAGGTAGGTGGCGGCGCATTTCGGGCAGGGGCGAGGTACCGGGCGATTGTTCAGTGCGAAGTCGCACTTGGGATAGCGCGAGCACGAGAAGAAGATGCCACGCCGCGAACGCCGCTCGACCAGCTCGCCTTCCTTGCAGGTGGGGCAGGAGACGCCGGTCGGCTTCGGAGGTGTGCCTTTCCCGCCTCCGATCTTGCGGATGGTCTTGCAGTCAGGATAGCCGGAGCAGGAGTAGAACGGGCCGTAACGGCCGCTCTTGAGGACCATCTCTTTGCCGCAGTTCTCACACGGCGGCTGCGGCTCGTTCGGAATGTTCGCTTTGAGGAGGCGTGGGTCTTTGGTGTTCTTGCAGTCTGGATAGCCGGTGCAGGCGTAGAACTGGCCGAAGCGCGAACGCTTGAGCTGCATCGGCTTGCCGCATTTGTCGCAGACGATCGCCTCGCCCTCGGGTGTCTCAGCCACATCGCCGCGCGCCGTTTCTTTCGTGTTCTTGCACTCGGGATAGTTCGAGCACGCCAGGAATTCGCCGAAGCGGCCGAACTTGATAGCCATCGGAGAGCCGCATTTCTCGCAGATCTCGTCCGTTTCGACGCCGGTGCGCTTCACCTCGACCATCTCTTTTCCGGCGCGAGCGAGGTCCTTGTTGAACTTCAGCGAGAAGTCTCTCATCGCCTCGTGCCACTCGACTTTGCCCTCTTCGATCTCGTCGAGCTTTCCTTCCAGCTCCGCCGTGTAGCCTTCGTCGATGATGTCGCCGAAGGAAGCTTTGAGGAGTTTCGTGACGAGCATGCCGAGCTGCGTCGGAAAGAACTTGCCGTCGTCCTTGTAGGTGTAGTCGCGCGTCTGGATCGTCGTCATGATCGAGCCGTACGTCGACGGACGGCCGATGCCGTTCTCTTCCAGCGCCTTCACCAGCGTTGCTTCCGTGTAGCGAGCGGGCGGCTGCGTGAAGTTCTGTTTCGTGTCGAGATTCACGAGCGAGAGCACTTCGCCCTCATTCATCGCCGGAAGCGCCTTGGAGTTCTCGGGCCTCTCGTCGTCGTCATCCGCACCATCGACCGATGCGTCCTGGAAGACGGCCAGGAAGCCGGCGAACTTCTGCACTTCACCCGAAGCGCGGAGCGTGTACGCACCGTTGCGGATGTCGACATCGGTGACGTCGAAGAGGGCGGGCTTCATCTGAGACGCTACGAAGCGGTCCCAGATCAGCTTGTAAAGGTTGTACTCCTCGCGGGTGAGGTGATCCTTGATCGCATCGGGCTCGTGGTCGAGCGATGTCGGGCGGACGGCCTCGTGAGCCTCCTGCGCCTGTGCAGCTTTCTTAACACGATAAACGTTTGGCTTTTCTGGAAGGATATCAGCGCCGTATTTTGTGCCGATATATTGTCGCACTTCGGTGATGGCATCCTCGCTGATGCGAACCGAGTCGGTACGCATATAGGTGATCAAGCCCACAT
Source organism: Thermoanaerobaculia bacterium (assembly GCA_017883205.1). Classification (GTDB taxonomy): domain Bacteria; phylum Acidobacteriota; class Thermoanaerobaculia; order Gp7-AA8; family Gp7-AA8; genus JADGNZ01. Next base: position 45,859 of record JADGNZ010000021.1, read on the forward strand.
GCCCGAACGCGCCAAGCTCTTTGCCTTCGTAGAGCTTCTGCGCGATCTGCATCGTGCGCTTCACGGGATATTTGAAGCGGTTGTACGCCGTGCGCTGCAGCGTTGACGTGATGAACGGCGCCGCCGCGGTCTGCTTCTTCTCTTTTCGCGCAATCGCTTCGACTGCAAACGTGCCCGACTTCAGTGCTGCTTCGATCTTTCGGGCCTGCTCCTCGTTATCGACGTCAGCTTTCTTCCCGTCGATCTTCGTGAGCTTGGCGATGAACTGCGGCGGCATACCTGCTGCCAGCTTCGCAGCGAAGCTCCAGTACTCTTCGGGCACGAACGCTTTGATCGACTCCTCGCGGTCGACGATCATTTTCAGTGCGACCGATTGCACGCGGCCGGCAGAAAGTCCGCGCCGCACTTTGTCCCAGAGCAAGGGAGAGAGCTTGTAGCCGACCAGGCGATCGAGGACGCGCCGGGCCTGCTGCGCATTGACCTTATTCATGTCGATCTCGCCAGGCTGATCGATTGCCTTGCGGACCGCGTTCTTCGTGATTTCGTGGAAAAGGATGCGGCGGACTTTCGTGGCGTCGCCGCCGAGAAGCTTCATCACGTGCCAGCCGATCGCCTCTCCCTCGCGATCAGGGTCCGATGCGATGAAAACGGTCGTGGCTTTCTTTGCGGCGGCCCTCAGCTCGCTGACGACCTTCTCTTTCCCTTCGAGAACCTCGTATGTCGGCTCGAAGGTCTCTTCGTCGACGCCGAGCTCGCTCTTGGGGAGATCGCGAACGTGACCGACGGAGGCTTTGACGATGTAGTCGCTACCGATGAACTTGTTGATCGTCTTCGCTTTCGCGGGAGACTCGACGATGACGAGGTTTTTGGCCATTGCGGAACGCCCCAAACTTCCACGCCGACGCCGGAATTCCTCGCGCGCGCATCATGCGCACGCGTACGCGGGGCGCCGGAGTGGTCTGAGGCGCGGACGATAGCACCGGACGTCAGGAAGGCCAAAAAACGCTACGAGACGTGGAGTTTGGTCGCCAAATGGTTGATGAGTCTTGGCCAAGCAACGCCGTCGACCGTGTCGACCTACTCTTCTTCGTCCTCGTCGGCGCCGCCGGCGGATTTGTACTTCTTTGTCTTGTTATAGAGCGTCTTGTATGAGATGCCAAGAATCTCGGCGGTCTTGCGGCGGTCGCCGTCGGTCATGTTCAGCGTCTCTTCAATGACGATCCGCTCGACTTCTTCCATCGGCTGACCGAGGGGGATCATCACGCCTTCCTTCGAACGGCGCTTGCGGGCACCGAGGAGCTTGTCCGGAAGGCACTCGAGAGTGAGGCTGCTGCCGCGAGCCATGATAAAGGCGCGGTTGATCACGTTGCGCAGCTCGCGAACGTTGCCTGGCCACTCGTACTGCTGCAGCGCTTCGATGAAATCCGTCTCGATCGTCTCCACCTTCTTCTCTTCCGTCTCGTTCAGCTTCTGCAGGAAGAAGTGTGAGAACAAAGGGATGTCTTCGAGGCGCTCGCGAAGCGGCGGCACTTCGATGGGGAAGACGTTGAGGCGGTAGTAAAGATCCTCGCGCATCTTGCCGTCGATGATCGCCTTCTGCGGATCACGGTTCGACGCAGCGATGACCCGCGCCTCGATGTAGATCTCTTCGTTGCCGCCGACGCGCCGGAACTTCCCTTCCTCAAGCACGCGCAGGAGCTTGACCTGCAGCTCGATCGGCATCTCGGTGATCTCGTCGAGGAAGACCGTGCCGCCTTTAGCGACTTCGAAGTAGCCTTCGCGCCGCTTGATCGCATTCGTAAACGCGCCTTTTTCGTGTCCGAAGATCTCGGACTCGATCAGCGTCGGAGAGATGGCGCCACAGTTGAACGCGATGAACGGCTTGAGCCGCCGGCGCGAGAGCGAGTGAATCGTGTTGGCAACGACTTCCTTCCCCGAGCCCGACTCGCCGACGATGAAGACGTTCGCGTCGGTGTTCGCGACCATCTCGATCTCTTCGAAGAGTTTCTGCATCCTCGGCGACTTGCCGACGAGATGGCCGAGCGCTCCCATTTTCTGGAGCTGACGACGAAGCTCGAGGATCTCCTGCTTCATCATCTGCTTGTCTTCGACGGTCTTGAGGATGACCTGCAGGCGCGGGAGGTCGACCGGCTTCGTGACGTAATCCTCGGCGCCGACCTTGAGCGCCTTGACAGCGGAGTCGACGGTAGCGTGGCCCGTGAGGATGACGACCGAGACGCCGGGATACGTTTCTTTGATCCGGTGTAGAAGGTCGAGGCCGGAGCCGTCCGGAAGTTTCAGATCGACGATCGCGACGTCGGGGACCATCTTGGAAATGGAGCTCCAACCGGCCTTAACCGTGTCGGCGACTTCCGCTTCGTAACCCCAGTCTTCGACCACGTCGGCCATACCGGCACTCGTAGCGCGATCATCATCAACGATCAGTACTTTTTTCATGGTTGACCCGGAAAAGACAGACGGATTACGACCTTATCATGTTCCTCGGCAGCGTTCATCTCACCGCCGTAGGTCTCGACGATGAGTCTGGCTGCTGCCAGCGAGAGATCGGGATTGCCGAGCGCGTCGGTGTAGTAGAACTTGAATATCTTCGTCATTTCGAAGTCCTCGGCAGCTGGATCTCCGAAGATGGCAAGAGAGAACGATTCTGCATTCTTCTCGACCGAAGCCTGCCGGCCCTCCTGACGAAAGACTCGCTCGGCGCCCTCAAAAAACAGCGTGAAGGCTTGTCGAATTCTGGATTCGTGGCCCGATAAAGGAAACGGCCCATCGACCGGAGCAAGCTCAAATGACGCGTCCGCTGCCGCCTCTGCGCAGAGCGCGCAGACGTCGAGCGTCGTCAGCTCTTCGTCGCTTCTCGGAGGTGTGGAAAGGACGAAGAAGGCGTCGAAGATCCGCGCCATGCGGCGCAGTTCCAGTTCGATCGATCGAGCGTAAGCGTTGACCTTCTCATCGTCGCCGCCGGCCAGCTTCGACACGCGCATGCGGAGCAACTCGAGGTTGAGCACGGCGACGTTCAACGGCGTCTTGAGATCGTGCGCGGTGTCGCTGCTACGTCGAAAGTTCGTCTTCGCGAAGCTCTCGAGCCAGGGTTCCATGTCAGATGTGAGTCGGTGTCATCGCGGCGATACGTATGAAGAAAACAACAAATAAGGGGGCGCGCGCCCCCTGGATTCTATTGCGCCCCGCCGGATGGTGTGGCGGTCGGTAGCGTAATGCGCAGTAGCAAAACCAGCGCTGCTGCGGGTTGATGATGTCTGCGGCTTTTACTCGCCTGCTGGTGTGTTGTCAACGGGTTGGCAATTATCCCATTCCGACCGCTCACTCCTTGCCGATACCGATCATTGCAATCGACTCTTCCAGACGAGCCTCGACAAGGTGAAATTCCGGATCGTGGGACGAAAGGTACTGCAGTTCCTTTTCCGCAGCCGCACGCTCGGCTTCGGCTGCCGCGGGATCGATCTCCGAGGCGAGAATGCCACGCTCCGCCAGCACGATCACGCGGGCAGGCAGCACCTCGGCGAAGCCCCACGAAAGCACCATCCGGTGGAACACGGTTCCGGTGCGATAACGCATCTCACCGATCTTCAGGGTCGTCAGCAGGGGCGTATGCCCGGGCAGCACGCCGATCTCACCGTCGCTCGCCGGCAGCACGACTTCATCGACATCGATCTCGACGATCTTCCGTTCGCGCGAGACGACGGTGAGTGTGAGCTTGGTTGGGAGCGCGTCTGCCATTCGATTCCTTTTACGCCGCTTCCTTCTTCATCTGTTCGGCGCGCTCGAGCACCTGCTCGATCGTTCCCATGAGCAGGAAGGCCTGCTCCGGAATCTCGTCGTGCTTGCCCTCCACGATCTCGCGGAAGCCTTTGATCGTGTCGGCGATTTTGACGTATTGCCCTTTGATGCCAGTGAACTGCTCGGCGACGTGGAACGGCTGCGAGAGGAAACGCTGAATCTTACGGGCGCGGTTGACGATGACGCGATCCTCTTCCGACAGCTCGTCGATACCCATGATGGCGATGATGTCCTGCAAATCCTTGTACTTCTGCAGCACGGCCTGGACGGCGCGGGCGGTGTTGTAGTGCTCATCGCCGAGGATGCGCGGGTCGAGGATTTTGGAGGTCGAGGCAAGCGGATCGACGGCCGGATAGATGCCGAGCTCGGCGATCTGACGCGAGAGAACCGAGGTCGCGTCGAGGTGAGCGAAGGCCGTTGCCGGTGCGGGGTCGGTAAGATCGTCAGCGGGAACGTAGATCGCCTGCACCGATGTGATCGAGCCGCGCTTGGTGGACGTGATGCGCTCCTGCAACTCGCCCATTTCCGTCGCCAGGTTCGGCTGGTAGCCGACGGCGCTGGGCATGCGGCCGAGAAGGGCAGAGACTTCTGATCCCGCCTGTGTGAAGCGGAAGATGTTGTCGATGAACAGGAGCACGTCCTGTCCTTCGGCATCGCGGAAGTGCTCGGCGACCGTCAGGCCGGTGAGACCGACGCGGAGGCGCGCTCCGGGCGGCTCGGTCATCTGGCCATAGATCAGCGCCGCTTTCGACTTCGACGGATCGCCCGGCACGATGACGCCGGTCTCCGCGAACTCGAGCCAGAGGTCGTTGCCTTCGCGGGTACGCTCGCCAACGCCGGCGAAAACGGAGAAGCCGCCGTGCTCTTTGGCGACGTTGTTGATGAGCTCCATGATGAGAACGGTCTTGCCGACGCCGGCGCCACCGAAGAGGCCCGTCTTACCGCCCTTGGTGTACGGCTCGAGGAGGTCGATGACCTTGATGCCGGTCTCGAACATCTCGATATTGGTCGACTGCTCGTCGAACCGCGGAGGCTGACGGTGGATCGAGAGCGTCGTCTCAGCGTTGACCGGACCTTTGTTATCGACGGGCTCACCGAGCACGTTGAGAATGCGGCCGAGCGTCTCGCGTCCGACGGGAACCATGATTGGGCCGCCGGTATCGATCGCCTTCATGCCGCGGACCATTCCGTCGGTCGGCTTCATGGCGATGCAGCGAACCTGGTTCTCACCGATGTGATTGGCTACTTCGGCGATGACGTCGATCGGGACTTTCCCCAGCTCGCCGTTGTCGACGATGCGAATGGCGTTGTAGATAGCCGGAAGGTGACCTTCCTCGAACTCGATGTCGAGCGCAGGCCCGATGACCTGAATCACTTTTCCGACGCGCTGGGTTTTGGTTTCTTCGTTTGCCATGTCTTCTCCGTTGTCTATTGCGCTGCGGCAGCGCCCGAGACAATCTCGATGATCTCTTTGGTGATGGCCGCCTGACGGATGCGGTTGTAGGTGAGCGTCAGGTGCTCGATCATGTCCGACGCGTTCTTCGTGGCTGCTTCCATCGCGGTCATGCGCGCTCCCTGTTCGGCGGCCGCCGACTCGAGGAGAACGCGATAAAGCTGAAACTCGATGTGCTTCGGCAGGAGGTCCGAGAGGATCTGCTCCGGCCCGGGCTCGTAGAGGTAGTCGACGCCACCCTGGTCGGACGTGTCTTCGAAATCGCGCGCAATCGGCAGAAGACGTTCTGCGTGAACATGCTGCGCGATGATCGACTTGAACTCGTTGTAGACGACGTAAACACCGTCGATCTTCTCTTCGATGAAGTCTTTGATCAGCTCTTCGGCAATCTCATGCGCAACACCGAGCGACAGCGCCTGCGCGACCATGACGTTGCGGCGCACAGGAATGGGACGCCGCTTGAAGAAGTCGCCGCCCTTGCGTCCGATCGTCAGGACCGAGGCGGATTCGAAGGACTGTTCGCGAATGAAGTTCTGCGCGGCGCGGATGACGTTGGCGTTGAACGCTCCACAGAGCCCTCGATCGGCTGTGACAACCACCACGACGACGTTACGCTCCGGCTCACGCGACTGCAGCAGCGGATGCGCGCTGATGTCAACCCGCGTGGACACCGAGGAGAGGACCTTGCGGAGGCCTGCGGCGTACGGGCGAGCCGCGAACATCCGTTCCTGAGCACGGCGTAATTTGGCCGCGGCCACCATCTTCATGGCCTTGGTGATCTGCTGCGAGTTCTTGACGCTGCGGATCCGGCGCCGGATATCGATCGTGCTTGGCATTTGATTGCTTAATTGATTGCTTAATTGATTGATCGGTCAGTTAGGCCGCAAGGGCGTTTGCGTTGTCCTTCACGTATTGCGCTTTGAACTCGGTGATGGCACCGCGCAACGCGCCTTCGAGGTCGGCATCGAATTTCGTCGCGGTCTCGAGGCGGTCGATGACGTCCTGCTTCTCGTCGCTCAGGTACTGGTGCAGCGCGGTCTCGAATGGAAGCACGGCACTGACGGCAAGATTGTCGAGAAAGCCCTTGACGCCGGCGTAAACCGAAGCGGTCTGCAAGCCGATGCGCATCGGCCGATACTGTCCCTGTTTGAGGATCTCGACGAGACGGCGGCCGCGATTGAGCTGCGACTGCGTTGCTTTATCGAGATCCGAGCCGAACTGCGCGAACGCGGCCAGCTCACGATACTGCGCGAGGTCGAGACGCAGCGTGCCGGAGACGGAGCGCATCGAGCGCACCTGTGCCGAACCACCGACGCGCGAGACCGAGATACCGACGTTGATGGCCGGACGGACGCCGGAGTGGAAGAGGTCCGTCTCCAGGAAGATCTGTCCATCGGTGATCGAGATGACGTTGGTCGGAATGTACGCGGAAACATCGCCGGCCTGGGTCTCGATGATCGGCAGCGCGGTCAGAGACCCGCCGCCCTTCTCATCGGCCATCTTCGAGGCGCGCTCCAGAAGGCGCGAGTGCAGATAGAAGACGTCGCCGGGATACGCTTCGCGGCCGGGCGGACGGCGAAGCAGCAGCGAGATCTCGCGGTAGGCCGCGGCGTGTTTGGAGAGATCGTCGTAGATGATCAGGGCGTGCTGACCGTTGTAAAGGAAGTACTCGGCCATCGCGCAGCCACCGTACGGCGCGAGGTACTGCATAGGCGCGGGGTCGGAGGCAGACGCGTTCACGACGATGGTGAAGTCCATCGCCCCATTTTCTTCGAGCGTACGGACGACCTGGGCCACGGTCGATTTCTTCTGACCGATGGCGACGTAGACGCAGATGACGTCTTTGCCTTTCTGATTGATGATCGTGTCGACGGCGACGGCGGTCTTTCCGGTCTGGCGGTCGCCGATGATCAGCTCGCGCTGGCCGCGGCCGATAGGGATCATGGCATCGACGGCTTTGAGTCCCGTTTGGAGCGGCTCTTTAACCGGCTTGCGGTCGACCACGCCGGGGGCGAGGCGTTCGATCGGATAGAACTCGGTCGTGTTGATCGGACCCTTGCCGTCGATCGGGACGCCAAGCGGATTGACGACGCGGCCGACGAGAGCCGGACCGACCGGGACGGACATGATCTTTCCGGTGCGCTTGACCACGTCGCCTTCTTTGATCGCTGAGGCTTCGCCAAGGAGGACGACGCCGACGTTGTCTTCCTCGAGGTTGAGGGCCAGTCCGGCGATGTCGTGAGGGAACTCGACCAGCTCACCGGCCATGACGCGGTCGAGGCCGTACACGCGCGCGATACCGTCGCCAACGGAGACAACCGTGCCGACTTCAGAGACATCGACGCCGCGGCCGATTCCGCTTAATTGCTGCCGAATAATCTCTGTGATTTCTTCTGCTTTCAAATCAACAGCCATAAAGTCTCCCGAAAATGCTTCGCGCTAAAAGCAGCACGCTAAAGTCATCACGCTAATGATGCGCGGAATTTCTCGATCTTACCTGACACGGAAGCGTCATAAACCTCGCTCCCGATCTTTGCCACGAATCCTCCGATGAGATCCGGATCGACCGTGACATCGATGTCGACGTTTGCGCCGACCTTGCGCTCGAGCATCGCCCGCAGCTCGCTTTGTTCTTTCGCCGAAAGCTCGCTGGCGGAGCGCACCTCGGCGGCCACAGTTCCGGTTGCCTCGCGGATCATCGTCGCCAGTCCGGCCACGATCGCGGCGAGGTCGTTGATACGGCGGTTCTGAATGAGGACGTCGAGCAGCCGCACGGCCAGCTCGGACAGGCCGAGATGACCGGCGATCGCAGCCGTCACCTTGTGCTTCGAATCGAAGTCGATGCCAGGATTGGCGTACATCTGCTGCAGGTCGCCCGATGATTGGCGGACCTTCTCGAAGGTTGTCATTTCGTCGCGAAGCGCAGCCGCCTTTTCGGGCGACTGCACGGTGTCCATGATGGCGCGTGCGTACGGTCTGGCGAATCGTCGGATCATGTACGTGCCCCTTCCACTTCCCGGACACTCTCTTCGAAGAGCCGCTCGCGATCGTGGTCGGTTACCTTTTCACGGAGGATCTGCTCGGCGCGCTGCGTGGCCAGCTCGCCGGCGAACTCGGTCAGTTCGTGACGCGCATGTTTGAGCCGGCTCTCCACTTCGTTGCGGGCCGACTGCAGGATCTTCTGCGCTTCGGCCTCGGCCGCAGCAATGAGCTCGCGTTTTTGCCGCTCGCCTTCCACTTGTGCGCGCTCCTGAATGCCGCGGACGTCGGCCTCGATCTGCGTCAGCCTGGCCTGAATGTCGCCGGCAAGTTGATCGGCCTTGGCGCGGCGCGCCCGGGCCTCTTCGGCATCCGTCTGAATCTGGACGCGGCGCGCGGCGAGTGCCTTCTTGACCGGTCCGCCGATCAGCCATCCGAGAACCCCGAAGAAGAGGAGCATGTTGACGAGCTTCAGGATCCAGCCAGGAATCCCGAAGTACGTCTTCGGTGGCCCGAGCTCGCCTCCGTGCGCCTCGTTCGGATGCGTCTCTTCGTGAGAAACCTTCTCGGCGCCTTGCGCGACGTTGCCGGCGTCGTTGCCATGCTTCTGCGCGAAGAGAACTGCCGGAACGAGTAGCAGCGTGATGATCAGGATCAGACGCCGCATCAAACCGCTCTCCCCAGAATCCGTTCCGCTGCCAGTTGCGCCAGCGCTTCGGATTCCCGAACGATCTTCGCGCGCGCTTCGACGACATCCTGTTTGAGGCGCTCGTCGGCTTCGTTGACGATCGCGTTCGCGTCGTTGTGCGTTTTGTCGACGATGGAGGCGCGATACGCGGCCGCGTCGCGGCGGAAGTGATCGCGCACATCGGCGGCAGCATGCCGCGCCGCGTGAAGCTGGTTCTCCATCAGCGAGGTTGCTTCGCTGAAGCGAACCATCGACTGCTCGTAGAGGTCGTTCGCAGAGCGCACTTCCTCCTCGCGCGCCTCAATCACCTGATTGATGGGCCGGAGGAAGAACCTGCTGACGATCAGATAGTTCAGGATGAAAATCACCATGATCGCGAGCAGAGAGTAATCGGGCGTCAGATTGATTTGCATAGACTGTTTTGGAGCCGGAAAAACCGGCGCGTGAGAACCGCGCCGAACCCCGAGGCGGCGGTTGTATACCACAAGGGAAAGAACGTTGTCACCTCGCCGGTTGTTCGCGCTGTGCCGGATAAAACGTCAACAGAAACCTATATCAGCGTGCTCGAGCACGCGGACGATTTCTTTCGCGGCGTTGCCGCGGCGCAACCACAAAGCCTGCAATGCGGACGTGGTTGTTCGCTCTGCTGCTACGGCATCTTTGAGATCGGCTCGGGCGATGTTCCGCTTCTCGCAGAAGGGCTGGAGAAGCTACACCACAAACGCCGGGCGATGATCATCCGCCGGGCACGGGAGATCGTTTCATCGTCCGCGCATCCTGATCTTCGCGATTGCACGCCGGCCGAGAAAGCGGCGTTCTTCGATCGCACCGCGTCGACGCCTTGTCCGAACCTGAACGAACGCGGCGAATGTCTGATGTACGAGCACCGGCCGCTGGTCTGCCGCACATTCGGTCTTCCCGTTCGCGACGGCGATCGCTACATCGGCGACATCTGCGAGCTGAATTTCCGCGATGCCTCGCAACCGCAGCGCGAGAAAGCCGCCTGGGACCTGCAGTGGGAGGACGCGCTCGGCGCCGAGGACGAATACACGATCCCCGAGGCGATCGTGTTGATTGCGCGAATGCGGGGGTGGTGAAGTGCGCGCCTGCGGCGCGCGTTGTCGGTTGTCGGTTGGATGCGCTTCGCGCGTTGTCCTGCGTTAGCCCTGCGTTAGCCTGCTTTTCTCACGCTCTTATCGCAACCTTCCAATCGAGCGCCTTCTCCCCCACGGTTTTTGGGGGGGAGAAGGTGGCCGAAGGCCGGATGAGGGGGCGTTCCCACGGGTACGACATCCGTGCATGTGCCACGGTTTCAGGCAGTTCGGACGAGGTGTGGGTGATCGTCCTGCGTATTTGCTCCCCCCTCATCCGGCTTCGCCACCTTCTCCCCCCGCAAAAAGCGCGGGGGGAGAAGGCGCTCGATTGGGAAGCACTCCAAGAAAAAAGAGGTGTGGCCTGGTGAGGTAGTGCGCTGCGCGCGTTGTCAGTTGTCGGTTGGTTGCGGCTCCGCCGCGTTGTCCAGCGGTTTTCAAACGCGCGCAGCGCAACCAACCGACAACCGACAACGCGCGCAAGCGCACAACTACGCCTTCGATGCGATATTCGTAACCGTCGCCGGCTTCTTGTCGCCCATCACGCAATTGCCCTGGAAGATGGCGCCCTCTTCGATGATCAGGGCTGGTGTGTCGATGTCGCTGTAGACCTTGCCGTTGCGGTGGATCTCCACGCGCTGCGCGGCCACGATCTTGCCGACGATGGTCCCGCTGATGGCGATGCGGCCGACGTGGATGTCGCCTTCGATGTGCGCGCTCTCGCCGACGATCAGCTCGTTCTTCGATACGATTTTGCCGTTGAAGCGCCCATCGATCCGCATCGTGTCTTCGAATTCCAGCTCGCCGTGAAACGAGGAGCCGCGATCGAGGAAGCCATTCAGTTCACCACTCTTGTTTTTCATATCGTTCCTCATGCCCTTCTCCACTCCCGGCATCCGGCTCCCGCGCAGGATCAGCAGGAATCCCAATGCGGCAACCAGCACGGCCGCGGCAACCAGGAGCGTACTGCTAACGGCGCCTCCCCATGAGCTCATCGACGACTCGGATCAACTCGTCTTCGCTGCCATAACGAATGTGGATGACGCCACCGCGGCGCCTGCGGTCGATTTCTACTTTGGTTCGCAGAGTCCTTTGTAGCTTGTCTTCCGCGTCGCGCGTGAAGACATCCTTTTCCTTCTCTTTCTTTTCCACAGCCTTAGGGGAGCTCTCCGACGCCAGCATCTCCGTCTGACGGACGTTGAGGTTCTTCCGGACGACGCGGTCGGCGAGTTGCTCCTGTTTTCGCGGCGACTCGATCGCCAGCAACGCACGCGCGTGACCCATCGAAAGCTGACCGGAGGCCAGGAGTTTCTTCACCGAGTCAGGCAGCTTGAGAAGGCGTAGGAAGTTCGCTACGGTCGAGCGCTCCTTGCCGACGCGCTTCGAGATCTCCTCCTGCGTCAACTGGAACTCATCATGGAGCTGATGGTAGGCAAGCGCCTCTTCGATCGGATTGAGGTCCTCGCGCTGGATGTTTTCGATGAGAGCAATTTGAAGGGCATCGCCCTCCTGCATCATCTCTTTGATGAGCGCGGGAACGGTCGTCAGTCCGGCCTTCTGCGCAGCGCGGAAACGGCGCTCGCCGGCGATGAGCTTGTATTTGTCGCCCGCGCGCGTGACGACGAGCGGCTGCACGATGCCGTGCTGGCGGACGCTGCGCGCCAGCTCTTCGATCGAAGCCTCGTTGAACGTCTTTCGCGGTTGGTAAGGATTCGGCTGAATCTGCGAGATCGGAATCTCCGCGAGGCCCTGGGTCGCGTGCGCCTCGGCTGGTGCAGGCGGCTGCTCCTGCCGCTGAGGAATCAGCGCGCCGAGACCGCGTCCAAGAACTTTCCTCTGGATCATCAGATTACATTCTCCGCACGCTGAATGAACTCGCGAGCCAGACTGACGTACGCCTCGCTGCCGCGCGAACGGATATCGTAAAGAATAATCGGTTTGCCGAACGATGGCGCTTCGCTCAGGCGAACATTCCGCGGAATGACCGTGCGGTAGACCTTGTCGCCGAAGTGGCTGCGAACCTCTTCTGCGACTTGCCGCGTCAGGTTCATCCGGTCGTCGTACATGGTGAGAACGATACCTTCGATCTCGAGGCCGGGGTTGACCGCTCCCTGAACACGCTCGATCGTGGCGAGCAGTTGGGAGATCCCCTCGAGCGCAAAGTACTCGGTCTGGAGGGGAACAAGAACGGAGTGGGCGGCAGTGAGTCCGTTGACGGTGAGCAACCCGAGGGACGGCGGAAGGTCGATGAAGACGTAGTCGTAATCGGCGGCGACGGGATCGAGCACACGCTTGAGGTAGTACTCGCGGCCGATGGCCTCCCGAAGCTCTACTTCGGCGGCGACGAGATCGACCGACCCGGGCGCCACGAACAGCGTGGGGATCTCCGTCGGAAGAATGATGTCCGCCAGCGGCATCTTCTCGATGAGGACGTCGTACATGGAGCGCTCGGGATCCAGGATTCCGATCCCGGACGTCGCGTTTGCTTGCGGGTCGAGGTCGACCAGAAGGACGCGTCGCTCACATGCGGCGACGGATGCGCCGAGGTTGATCGCGGTCGTCGTTTTGCCGACACCGCCCTTTTGGTTCGCGAGCGCGAGGATCTTCGTCATGCGGGGTGTTCCACGTGGAACGCAAGGGTGACCAGATAATTCGATGTGCCACGAGGAAGCGTGAAGACGTCCGTCTTCGTGAAGCCTGGGATGAACGGAACGTCAGGCGAGCCTTGAAAAAGCGCCACCCGTCCCTCAGGTGCCATCCATTTCCCCAGCGATGGCACCCACTCCTCCGGATTTCCAACGGCACGCGATGTCACGAGGGAAAAACGAAGGTGGGAAGGAAACTGCATCACAGCGCGCGCCAATCTATCACCGTAAATCACAGCGTTCAATTCGCAGGCCCGAACGATGTGTTTCAGAAAAGCCCACTTCTTCTTGTCCGATTCGACGAGATGAAAGCGTGCCTCCGGCGAAACGATGGCCATCGGAACGGCCGGCAGTCCTCCGCCGCTCCCGAAGTCAAGCACCTCGCCCTGCGGCTTCAAAATCCCAGCCGCAGCAACCGCTTCGGCGATGTGGTCATCGAGATTCGCGACCGCTTCCGGCCCGATCAGGTTGATTCGCTCGTTCCAGCGAAGGAGCTCGCGCTTGTAGGTTTCGAGCTTTGCTGTCTTCCCCGTCGTGTCATCCTGAGCAGAGGTGTCATCCTGAGCGTCAGCGAAGGATCTCAAAATGCCCGGATCATGGCTTGTGCGCCGCATTCTGAGATCCTTCGCTGACGCTCAGGATGACACCGCGGGCGACGCAGTGACAGAGCCGGCGGGCGAGAGAACACAGTTCCCGCGCCGCACATGCATCCGCACAATCGAGATCGCCGCCGGCGTCACGCCCGGGATCCTGCTGGCCTGGCCGATCGAGATCGGACGAACGGAGCTCAACTTCTCGATCATCTCGCGCGAGAGTCCCGGAAGACCGTACGACATCTCCGCCGGGATCTTCATCCCCTCTTCCTCGGCCGATCGCGCAGCTTCTCGCTGCTGACGATCGATGTAACCGGCGTAGCGAAGCTGCGACACGACGCCATCCAACTCCTCATCGCCGAGTTGGCCGAACGCCTTCGCAAGCTCCGGAAACGTCGCTGCGGCTGCGGTCATGAAGTGCTCGACATCGAAGCCGGCCCGTTGCATCAGGCGAGCGATCGTCGCCTTTTCGTTCAACGAAATGCCGGCACGGTCGAGCCACGCCAGCGTTTCGCGGTCCGGTGTCACAGCTTCCGACTCCGCTGCTTCCCTCGCCTGCCGCATCCTCTCTACACGCGCATCGACGCGCCGCCTTCGCTTGTCATCGAGAAGGCCAAGACCAGCCGCGATCGGCGAAAGGCGCTCGTAAACGGAGTCGCAGCCGAGCAGAAGGCGGTGCTCCGCACGCGAGGTGAACATCCGGTAGGGCTCTTCCGTCCCCTGCGTCACGAGGTCGTCGATCATCACGGCTGCATAGGCCTGATCCCGGCGCAGAACCACCGGATCGCCGCCGCGGATTTGCTGGAGCGCGTTGATTCCGGCGAGCAGCCCTTGCGCCGCAGCCTCTTCGTATCCCGAGGTGCCGTTGATCTGGCCCGCCAGAAAGAGCCCCTCCACCCCTCGTACTTGCAGCGTCGGATCGAGCTGCCTCGGATTCACGAAGTCGTACTCGACCGCGTACCCGTAGCGGGCGATGACTGCCTTTTCGAATCCCGGCAGCGATTGCACCACGGCGTCCTGGACGTCCGCGGGCAGCGACGTGGAGATGCCGTTCATGTAAAGCCAGGGATGCTGAAGACCTTCCGGCTCGACGAATACCTGGTGCCGCTCTTTGTCCGCAAACCGCACGACCTTGTCTTCGATCGAAGGGCAGTAACGAGGTCCGGTGGCGTGGATCTGTCCCGAGTACATCGGCGCGCGATGGATGTTTGCCCGGATCAGATCGTGGGCGAACGAGCCGGTGTAGGTCAGATGGCAGAGGATCTGCGGCAATGGCAGCCGGTCGGTCAGGATCGAGAACGGACGCGGAACCACATCCCCTGGCGCTTCCTCCAGCTTCGAGAAATCGACGGAGTTGCGATCAACGCGAGGTGGAGTACCGGTCTTGAGGCGGCCGAGATCGAGACCAAGCTCCCGAAGCGAATCGGACAACGTCTCCGCTGCCGGCTCGCCAAAACGGCCGCCGGCGGTCTGCGTTTCGCCCGAGTGCATGAGTGCGCGAAGGAAAGTGCCTGTCGTCACGATCACGGCGCGGGCGTGAAGCTTCGTACCATCGCGGAACGCGACGCCGCGCACGGTCCGGCCATCGATCAGAAGCGCCGAAACAGATCCTTCGACGATCGTGATGTTGGGCTCGGCGGCCAGAACCTGCTGGACGGCAGCGGCGTAAAGGTCGCGATCACACTGAGCGCGCGGCCCCTGAACGGCTGGACCCTTGGAGCGGTTCAGCACTTTGAACTGGATGCCGGCCTGATCGGTTGCCTCCCCCATCAGTCCGCCGAGGGCGTCAATTTCTTTGACCAGGTTGCCTTTGGCCAGACCGCCGATGGCGGGATTGCACGACATGCGTCCGATAGCATCGCGCAACATGGTCACAAGGGCCACGCGCGCACCGCCGCGCGCGCAAACGCGAGCAGCCTCTGCGCCGGCATGACCACCACCGATGACGATGACATCGAGCATGTTTCACGTGGAACATGCGGCCTGGTCACCTTCATCCCGAGGCTGGGAGTGCGCGTACTACTTCGGATCGCCTGGTCAGTACGAATACGGGCGAGACGAGGAGGAATCACCGGCGAAACGAGTCAGGGCAGCGATTGTCACAAAAGTTGGCAATTTCACGACTAAAAATGGAAACTAGACAAAATGAGAATCCATGAACGGTAAATGAGAATCCATGAACGGTAAATGAGAATCCGTGAACGGTAAATGAGAATCCGTGAACGGTAAATGAGAATCCGTGAACGGTAAATGAGAATCCGTGAACGGTAAATGAGAATCCGTGAACGGTAAACGGGAATCCATGAATGGGAAATGGGAATCCGTGAATGGGAAACCGGATCACATGAATGGGAAATCAGATCACGTGAGCGGGAAGTCGGAACCCGTGAACGGGAAGAGAGAACGGGTTCACGCGGAGCCGCGGAGAGCGCGGGGCTTCTTTCTCCGCACCTCCGCGCCTCCGCGTGACCATCGCCCCTGGCCCGTTCATTTCCCTATGCAGAACTTCGAGAAGATCTCCGTGAAGACGTCGCCGGTGGTGATCGCGCCCGTCAGGAGCGCGAGCGCGGACGCGGCGCGGTTGAGGTCGACGACGATGATCTGCTCGTCGAGTCCGCCCTCGATGGCCGCCAGCGCAGCCTGTAGCGCTTCGGAGCACTCCACTACCGCACGCAACTGCCGCTCGTTGACGAGGCTCCCCTCCGGTGCAGCGAACTCGTCGCGAACCAGAGCGTCCAGCCGCGCAAGGAGTTGCTCAATTCCGAGCTCGGCCGTAACGCTGATCCCGAACGCTCCCTTCGGCGCAGGCGCCCGATCGATCTTGGTGTAGATGAGAATCGCGTTTGGAAACAACGCCATCTCATCCTCGGCGCTCACTCCTTCCGAAGCATCGACCAGATAGAGAACGATGTCGGCCTGCCCGGCGGCCTCGCGCGCGCGGGCGACTCCGATCTCTTCGACGACGTCACCACTCGATCGCAGGCCGGCCGTGTCGGCAATCGTCACCGGCAATCCGCCGATCTCAATCGTCTCGCTGACGATGTCGCGCGTCGTCCCCGGAATGGCGGTGACGATGGCGCGCTCGCTCCCGACGAGGCGATTCAACAGCGTCGATTTGCCGGCGTTCGGCCGCCCGAGGATCACAGCCTTCAGCCCGGAGGTCGTGGCGCGGCCGCGTCGATACGTCTCGCCCATCGCTCGCGTCTCGGCGATCGCGTCAACGATCCGCGCGCGGGCATCCTCGCGCGTGATGAACTCGTATCCCTCCTCCGAAAAATCAAGCGCTGCTTCGAGGCGGGAGATGACATGAAGGAGCGTGTCGCGGATCGACATGGCCCGGCGGCTCAGCACTCCATCGAGGTTGCCGAGGGAGAGTTTGGCTTGAAGCGTGGTGCGGGAGTTGATCAGGTCCGCGATCGACTCGGCCTGGACGAGATCCAGCTTTCCGTTCAACACAGCGCGCTCGGTAAACTCGCCGGGCTGGGCGATCCTCGCGCCCAACTCGACTACGGCCGCGATCACGCGCTGCACGAGCAATGGACTGCCGTGAAGGGTGAGCTCGACAAGATCGTTGCCGGTAAACGAGTGCGGAGCGGCGTAGCGAACGGCCACGCAATCGTCGAGCACCTCACCTCTCATCTGCAAATGGATATGGGTGGCGTGCCTGATCTCCGGCGAGACACCTCCCAGCGTTTGCAGGATGGCCGCGCTGCGCGGCCCATCGATCCGGACGATGGCTAGTGCTCCCCTGCCGAGCGGCGTGGCGGGAGCGACGATCGTATCGAGATCAGGTTGTTCGGTTGTCACGTTGAGTTGCTGGGTTGCTGGGAATCGAGACCTCTTGAGAAGAACGTGTTCATCGTATCTGCACGGCCCCCCTCATCCGCCTTCGGCACCTTCTCCCCCCGAAAAGCGCGGGGGGAGAAGGCGCTCGATTCAAAGGAGTCGCTTAGAAAGTGTGAGAAATGCTGCCAACTGAGCAAGTAACCCAGCAGCCCGCTCAGACAGCCCGGCAACTACTCAGCCTGTTTTTGCCGGCGCAGAATGGCCACCCGTTTGTAGAAGCCGTCGCCGCGCGACTCGGTCGTGACATCGGCATCTTCCTGCAGCGTGAGATGGACGATGCGCCGCTCGATCGGCGTCATGGCCGGCAGGAGCTGCTCGCGGCCGCTCGTACGGACCTCGTCTGCGAGATCGCGCGCCTTCTCCGCAAGTTGTTCGGTGCGCCGTTCCTTGAATGCTTCGCAATTCAGCTCGATCTCTTTTTCGACCGTGTTGCCGACGAGCGCCTTGTTGCTCAGTACCTGGATCGCGTCGAGCAGCTCGCCATGTTGTTCCGTGAGCAACCGGGCATCGGCGCCGAACAGCCGCACGATGATCTGCGTCTCGTTCTCCTCGGTGCGAATCTCGAGCTGCAGTTTCGACAGCTCGACCACACGCGCGCACCAGGCGCGCACGACGCCGGCCTGTTCCGACTCCGGTCCCTGCTCCGGGATCTCGCCTGCGAAACGCTCGAAATCGCCGGTCTGAAAATCATCGCCGTGCTCGCGACGCGGTCCACGGCCGCGGTCACCGCCCGAGTTTCCGCCACGACCTCGCCCGTCGCCGCCTCGCCCTCGGCCGCGGTCCCGGCCACCTCGTCCGCGACCACCACCACCGCTCGCGCGGCGCGACGGTGCGCCCTGGGCCGACTGGCCCTGAGCAGCGGCCGGCGACTGCGCCGAACTGGCCACCGCCGCGTCATTCACTTCGGCTTCGACGACGATGCGCTTGAACCCGCCGAGGAAGCCGCGCTTTTCCAGGACGACGTGATACGTCAGTTGATCGCGCTCGACCCCGAACGCTTCGGTGGCCATCGTCAATGCTTCGTCGAGACTCTTACCTTCAAATCGCTGAGCCATTGATCTTCCGCTCAATCAACCGGCCTGCAATTCGGTCGGATGATCCTTCCAGAATTTGTTCATGATGACCTGCTGCACGATGGTTAATACATTCTGCATCAACCAGTAGAGCACGACGCCGGTCGGAAACTCTTTGAAAATCCATCCCATGATCAACGGCATGATCATGAACATCTTCTTCTGCGCCGGATCGGCGGTCGACGGCGTGATGGCCTGCTGGATGAACATCGTGACCGTCATCAGGATCGGCGTGATGTAGTACGGATCCTTCATCGAGAGGTCCTGGATCCAGAGCATGAAGGGGGCGCCGCGAAGCTCGATGGCGTGGGTCAGCAGACCGTAGAAGCCCCAGAGAATCGGGACCTGGAGCACGAACGGGAGGCAGCCGCCGGCAGGATTGATGCCTTCCTGCTGGTAGAGCTTCATCGTCTCCGTGTTCATCTTCTGGCGCTGCTCGGGATCGGTCTTGGCCTTCTTGTACTTGGCCTTGATCGCCTCCATCTTCGGCTGCAGCTTCTGCATCTTCTTCATCGAGACGATCCACTTGTGCTGCAGCGGATAGAGCACGAGTTTGATGATGAGCGTCAGGAGGATGATGGCGAAGCCGTAGTTCTTCGTGAACTTGTTCAGCCAGAGCAGTGCGGCCAGGAAGAAGCGGGCGATGATGCCGAAGACGCCGAGCTGGAGAGTCTTCTCGAAGCCGTAGAGATCGACGACCTT
Source organism: Thermoanaerobaculia bacterium (assembly GCA_017883205.1). Classification (GTDB taxonomy): domain Bacteria; phylum Acidobacteriota; class Thermoanaerobaculia; order Gp7-AA8; family Gp7-AA8; genus JADGNZ01. Next base: position 64,745 of record JADGNZ010000021.1, read on the forward strand.
GGCCTCTTTCGGGCCGAAGAAGGCCGCGCCGGTGACCACGCCATCGGGCGCCGCGTTGACGCCGGCGAAGATCTCGCGCCGCTTCTCATTCTTCGCGCCGGCGGGAACGTCGATGGCGCGCAGGAGCGCACCGTTCGATTTCTCCGGACGAAGCGCGCTGAGGAAGTAGTTGTCCTCGATACCGACGTACTGCACGGAAGGAAAAGCCGTCAGCGAGCCGGCCTTCTCGCGGGCGATGACTTTGAGGCTGTCGTCGCGCTGGTAGACGCCGTTGCCGGTGGTGATGAACTGGTTGTCCTTCTCCTCAGGACCGAGCGTTCGGATCCCCGGCCCGATGACGACGCGGTACGGAATCGGAGGAACGACCGACACCGCGAAGTTGAAGAGATACTCCCTGGTGAAACGGAAGGTCTTCGTGACCGAGTGAACGCCGTCGGACCAGCGGTACTCGATGACGTGAGCACCTTTGTCGTCGAATTCGCGGACCGTGTAAAGCGCACTGTTCGCGCGATGGCTGAAAGCGGGGTCGGTTGCCTCGATGGCGAAGGGATAGTCGGTGCGGCTGGGCTCCCGCTCCTTGACCAGGTCGACGTTCGTCGTGTCGGTCTTCGAGCTCGGCTTTGCCCTGTAGTGCTTGAGCTCGAAAGAGACTAACTCCCCGCCGCGGTTGGAGAAGCGCGCGATGAAATTGTCCGTGTCGACGGTCGTCTTCTTCTGCGATGAGTCTTCGACCGGTTGCACGATCGGAGCGGCGGCCGCAGGAGTGCTCGCTGCCGTCTCGCTCGTGGTCGAAGTCGTCGTGGTCGTCGTCGGAGGATTCGAAGGACTCGCAGCAGGAGCTGGCGCCGAAGCGGAGGTCGCAGTCGACGAGGTCGACGATGCAGCCGGCTGCTCCACCGCCGGAACCGGCTTCTTCATCAGATCGGGAAAGAGCTTCGGAGCCACGGCGGCCCAGAGCCAGAGAAATCCGATCGAGATCAATACAGCAGCAAAGATTCTTTTTTCCATTTCAAGGGACGGGGTCCCAACCTCCAGGATTGAACGGGTGGCAGCGGGCCAGACGCCGCAGGCCGAGCCAGACGCCGCGCAGTGTGCCGTGCTTTTCGATCGCCTGCATCATGAAAATGGAACAGGTGGGATCGAAGCGGCACATCGGCGGCAGCAGCGGTGAGAGAAATCGCTTGTAGAAACGGAGCGGTAGGAGGGTAATGGCGCGCATGGCTCATCGCGCCGCGCTTTCCGCGGCAATGCGCTGCAGAGTGCGCTGAAGGTCGGGGGCGAACTCACCCCAGGACGCCTGCGCGGCATTCGGCTTCACGTTGACGACGATGTCGATCGCCCGAAGGTCGAGCCCCAGCGGTCCGCGTTGATGGCGATAGATTTCGCGCGTCCACCGTTTCAATCGATTGCGCACGTTTGCTTTGCCGCTCTTCTTCGTCGCGGTGACGCCGACCCGCGAGTACGTCAGGCCGTTTGCTGCAAAAAAGACTACGCAGTAGCGGGAGAAGAGTTTGCGGCCACTCTCATAAACGCGAAGAAACTCGCGCCGCTTGGCCAACCTCTTCTCTTTGGGCAGCGCCTGCGATTCGGAGGCGCCGGCACCGGCTGCCAAAGGCCCCTTCACCGGCATGATGCCTCCGGAACCTTCTGGACACACCGGCTGATTAGACCGAAAGGCGCTTACGGCCCTTGCGGCGGCGGCGCGAAAGCACTGCCTGCCCGTCTTTGGTCCGCATCCGGACCAGAAAGCCGTGCGTGCGCTTGCGGCGGCGGTTGTTCGGTTGAAAGGTACGCTTCATGATTTCGTTAACCCTCTGAAAAGAAAGCGGCGAGTATAGCGGCGGGTCGGAAAGTCGTCAAACCAGCCAGCGACCGGGCGGAACGTGGGGTGGTGATGGGCTATTCCGTGGCGCGGTTGGGGACTCAAAGGCATCACCACAGAGACACAGAGGACACAGAGAAAACCTCTGTGATCTCTGTGTCTCTGTGGTTCATGATTCTCTGATCGCTTCGACATGCGGCTTCACGCAACTCGAGTAACCAGGACCGATCGCCGCGAACGCGATCCGTGCTATATTCGCGTCCCCTTTCTACCGTCCGGATTTTCCACAGTTGTGGAAAAGTTGTGGATTCTCAGAAAGATAGGCCGCGCCCCTCCGATGAATTTATGGCAGCAAGTGCTCGACCGGCTGGAGCAAACCATCGAACGGACGCAGTACAAAACGTGGTTTGCTCCGACCCGCTTCCTGGCCCAGAAGGGTGACACGATCGATGTCAGCGTACCTTCACAGCGCTTCGTAAGCGAGATCCGCCAGAACTACGCGCAGCAGATCCGATCGGTCCTCGACGAATTGTCGACCGATCACATCAATCTCCACCTCGTCGCGGACACCGAGGCTGGCGGCGATTTGGTTCTACCAGCGGGTCCGCCGCCGTCCGTTGAGCTGCCCACCTCGATCTTCAACCCGCGCTACCGCTTCGAGAACTTCGTCGTCGGAAAATCGAACGAGCTTGCGTTCGCCGCCTCGAAATCGGTCGCCGAAAATCCGGCCGGCTCCTTCAACCCTCTCTTCATCTACGGCGGCGCAGGCCTCGGCAAAACCCACCTCATTCAAGCGATCGCGCAGCAACTTCGCGACACGACTCCCGGCGCGAAGGTCGTCTACACGTCAGCGGATTCCTTCGTCACGGACTTCATCACCTCAATCCGCTATGACCGCATGCAACAGTTCCGCGACCGCTACCGGAAGGTCGACGCTCTCCTCCTCGACGACATCCAGTTCATGGCCAACAAAGAACAGACGCAAGAGGAGTTCTTCCATACCTTCAATGCCCTTTACGAGTCGCAAAAGCAGATCGTCTTTACCTCCGACGCGCCGCCGAAAGAGATCCCCACACTTGAGGACCGCCTTCGCTCCCGCTTCGAATGGGGATTGATCGCGGACATCCAGCCACCCGACCTCGAGACGAAGGTAGCCATCCTTCGAAAGAAAGCCGACGAGAAGAAGATCGACCTTCCGCACGATGCCGCTCTCTTCGTCGCCGAGCGCGTCCGCACGAACATCCGCGAGCTGGAAGGACTGCTCAACCGCATCGAGGTCTACGCTTCGATGGCAGGCAAGAAACTCTCGCTGGACCTGGTCAAGGAGGCGCTGAAGGAACTGCTGTCGAAAGACAACAAGCCGATCACAGCATCCGAAATCTCGCGCGTCGTGGCCGCTCACTACGGAACAACGGTCACCAACCTCAAATCGAAATCGAACACCAAGACGGTCGCCTTCCCGCGGCAGGTGGCGATGTACATCTGCAAGCATCTGACCGATCTTTCCTATCCGGAGATCGGACGCTTCTTCAACGACAAGCATCACTCCACCGTCATGTACTCGGTCGAGAAGATCGACGAGAAAATGCAGAACGATCCCCAGTTCGCACGCGTGCTTGAAGGTTTGATGAAGCAGTTTCGATGAGCGTCCTGGCCCTCTCACAAACGCTTTCCACAGCCCCTGCGGAAACCTCCGTCGAAAAGCTGCGGAGAAAAACGACCTCGGACCACTTGTCGCCGACGACTGCGGAAAACACGAGAAATCTCCTTCGCTTTTCCGCATCGAAACCCGCAGTTCCGAACCGGAAGGAACTGCTATACTTTCGAAACCTTTGCAGAGTGATGCCGAGTTTTTCCGCACGCATCGACTGCTTCCACTACTAAGAATAAAGACTTGATTCTGAAGGAAGAAGACATGGAGTTGACCGTCGCGAAGGCTGATCTTCAGAAAGAGCTGCAACTTTGCCAGGGAGTCGTCGAAAAACGCTCGACGATTCCGATTCTGTCGAACGTGCTGCTCCGCGCGGCTGACGGCCGCCTGCAGATCGCTGCTACCGATCTGGACGTGACGATCCTCAGCTCCTGCGCGGCGCGCGTCACGACGCCGGGCGGTGTCACGATTGAAGCGAAACGGCTGTTCGACATCGTTCGCTCGCTGCCGGACGACGATGTCCACATCACGCTGCAGGAGAACAACTCGCTGCTTCTTGACTGCGGCACCGCGAAGTTCCGCCTTCTCGGATTGCCTGCCGAGGATTACCCGACGCTGCCGACGGTGAACGCGACCGAGGCGTATGACATCCCGCTAGAGGAACTAAAGACGATGGTCGCGAAGGTGAAGTTTGCGATCACGCATGAAGAGACGCGTTTTCAGCTCAACGGAGCGCTGCTGAAGATCCAGCCCACGAAGATGGAGATGGTGGCGACAGACGGCCATCGCATGGCTCTCATCAATTTCCCGCAGGGCAACAACGGTAAGAAGAAAGTGACCGAGCTCACGATCCTGATTCCTCGCAAAGCGCTCGAAGAAATTCTGCGTCTCGAACCTGGCGAAAACGGGATGGTTCGTTTCGGCGTCTCCGAGAATCACCTCTTCTTCGAGGCCGCGGAGCGCCGTCTCCTCGCGCGCATGATCGATGTCAACTTCCCGAACTACATGGAAGTGATCTCTCGCGACAACGACCGGAAAGTCCTAGTTGACCGTGAGCGCCTGCTCTCGACCATCCGCCGTATTTCGCTTGTCGCCAACGAGCGCACGCGCGCGGTGCGCTTCGATTTTGCGCCCGGAAAACTGACCGTCTCGTCGACCAATCCCGAGCTGGGCGATGCCCGCGAGACTGTTCCCATCGATTACGCCGGCAACCCCTTCTTCGTCGGCCTCAACGCGGCATACGTCACCGACTTCTTGAGCGCGGTCGACACGCAACAGGTATCGCTCGATCTGAAGGACGAGAACAGCCAGTGCATCGGCCGTCCGTCGGCGAACGACGCGGACATCGCGTACGAATACCTGTACGTCGTGATGCCGATGCGTCTGACGGCGTGATCCTCCGCTCGATCGCGACCCAGGCGTTCCGCAACCTCGCCGCCGAAGAGGTTGCGTTTCACGAGCACGTCAACATCGTCGTCGGCCGCAACGGGCAGGGCAAGACCAACCTCCTCGAAGCGATCTACTTCCTGGCGACGACCAAATCGTTTCGCACGTCGCGCGTGGCCAGCCTCTTCTCGTTTGGCTCGCCGAGCACCTTTGTTTCCGGCCAGTTGCACCGCTTCGGTGTCGACAAGATGCTTTCCGTCGGCCTGGAGACGGGCGAGACCAAGCGCCGCGCGTTGCTGATCAACGGCGAGCGCGTCCCGTTGGCCGTCTACGTCAACACCATGAGCGTCTTTGCCTACTCGGCGGCACGGCTCGATATCCTTCGCGGCGCGCCGGAAGAGCGGCGCCGTTTTCTCGATCGCGGCATCGCCAGCATTGACCCTGGCTACCTCGAAGCCGTCAGCCGCTACGGACGCGTCCTCCGTCAACGCAACGCGCTCCTGGCCAGTGGCAGCGCCTCTTCTCTCGCTGCCTGGGATGCGGAGCTCATCGCCTCGGCGGCTCCACTCCAGCGCGGACGTGCGGCCTACGCAGAGGCACTGGCGTCGTCGTTCGCGGCGATCGTCGCCGAGCACGGCTATCACATCCAAAATGTGTCGATCGCCTACAAACCAAGCGCTGTTGACGACCTGGCCCGGATCCGCCGTGACGAGCTTCGTGCGCATATGTCGCTGGTCGGGCCGCAGCGCGACGTGCTCGAGTTTTCCGTCGACGGCAGGCCGGCAGCCGAGGTGCTTTCGGGCGGTGAACAGAAGATGGTTGTCCTCTTCCTGAAGTTCGCCAAACTCGATCTTTTCCGGCGCCGTTTTGACGAGCCAGCGGTCTTCCTCCTCGACGACGTCGATGCCGAGCTCGACCTTGAAATCCTCGAACAACTGCTCGTCAAACTCCCCTCACGGACGCAGGTTTTTGCCACCTCTGCCAAGGAGCGCTTTCTGCGAACGCTGGAGGCCGGTCCCCATCGGCGCTTAGTCATTGAAAATGGGCGAGTTGCGGCGACGAACGATTTGCCGTGAAACGTTCCGTGGAACGCAATAAATCGCGATACAATCAGCGTTCTTAAACACGGCGCAATCCTCGCGTTAAAAGCTCGTCGGGAGACGCGCTACCTACCCCCCTAAACCAGCATCCGGAAAGCAATTGAATGGCAGACGACTACACCACAGACGAGACGAATGTTGACACCGACTTTGACGCGTCTGAAATCTCCCCGCAGAGCCCCTCGATCGCGGGCGACTACACCGCGGAGGACATCAAAGTCCTCAAAGGTCTCGACGCCGTTCGCAAGCGTCCGGGCATGTACATCGGCGACACCGATGACATCACCGGCCTGCATCACATGGTCTACGAAGTCGTCGACAACGCGATCGACGAAGCGCTGGCCGGATACGCGAACAAGGTGCTCGTCACGATCCACACCGACAACTCGGTGACGGTCGAAGACAACGGCCGCGGCATCCCGGTCGATCTGCACAAAGAAGAGAACCGCTCCGCCGCGGAAGTCATCATGACCGAGCTGCACGCCGGCGGAAAGTTCGACAACAACTCCTACAAAGTCTCCGGCGGTCTTCACGGTGTAGGCGTCTCGGTCGTGAACTTCCTCTCCGAGTGGCTGGAGCTGGAGATTCATCGCGACGACTACGTCTGGCGCCAGCGTTACGAGGGTGGCGTGCCGAAGAAGCCGATCGCCCGCGGGGAAAAGACAGCGCAGCGCGGTACACGCGTCACGTTCAAAGCCGACGCCACGATCTTCTCCGTCGCGGAGATGAACTTCGAGACTCTCTCGCAGCGCCTTCGCGAGCTGGCCTTCCTAAACTCCGGCGTCTTCATCGCCATCAGCGACGACCGAACGGAGAAGAAACACGAGTTCTGTTATCAGGGCGGCATCGTCTCGTTCGTCAAAGACCTCAACAAGAACAAGGTGCCACTGCACGAAGACCCGATCTTCATCCGCGACGAGAAAGACGGCGAAGCGGTCGAGATCGCGATGCAGTGGAACGAGGGCTACAGCGAGAACCTCTACTGCTTCACGAACACGATCAAGAATCTCGACGGCGGGACGCACATGGTCGGGTTCAAGGCCGCGTTGACGCGAACGATGAACAAGTACATCGAAGCGTCGGGCATCCTGCAGAAGCTCAAGCTCAGCCTCGAGGGCGACGACATCCGCGAAGGACTCAGCGCCGTCATCTCCGTCAAGATCCGCGATCCGAAGTTCTCATCGCAGACGAAGGACAAGCTCGTTTCGTCACACGTGAAGACATGGGTCGAGCAGGTCGTCGGCGAGCGCCTCGGCGAGTTCCTCGAGGAGAACCCGAAAGAAGTCCGCCGCATCGTCGACAAGGTCATCGAGGCCGCCCGCGCCCGCGAGGCTGCACGCAAAGCCCGTGACCTCACCCGCCGCAAAGGTGCGCTCGATTCCGCCTCGCTCCCCGGCAAACTTGCCGATTGCCAGGAGCGCGATCCGCGCTACTGCGAGATCTACTTCGTCGAAGGCGATTCCGCCGGCGGCTCGGCCAAACAGGGACGCGACCGCCGCTTCCAGGCCATCCTGCCGCTCAAAGGCAAGATCCTCAACGTCGAGCGTGCACGGCTCGACAAGATGCTCTCTTCCGAAGAAATCCGCCTGATGATCACCGCCCTCGGCACCGGCATCGGCGCCGGCGATTTCGATATCGCAAAGCTCCGCTACCACAAGATCATCATCATGACGGACGCCGACGTCGACGGCTCGCACATCCGCACGCTGATCCTGACGTTCTTCTTCCGCTACATGCGCGAGGTCATCGACCGCGGTTACCTTTTCATCGCCCAGCCGCCATTGTTCAAAGTGTCGCAGGGCAAGAAAGACTCGTACATCAAAGACGAAGGCGAGCTGTCGCGCTTCCTTCTCACCCGCGTTTCCGAGAACGTAGAGGTCACGCCGCAAGCCGGCATCTCGCTTCGCGGCGACGCGCTCGTGAACATGCTCCAGCGGATGGAGGAGTATCGCGGTCACGCGCAGAAGTTGCAGTCGCGAGGCATCCCGCGCGAGGCGGTCGACGTGCTCTTCGCCGAAGGTTTCCACGATCGCAGCGCGCTCGGTGACCCGGAGAGGCTTGCATCACTCGTCAAGGCACTCGAAGCGAAAGGCTTCGAGCATGTGCGCCTGATGACCGACGAAGAGACCGAGACGCCTACCGTTCGATTTACCGTCGGCGGCAACGGCACCGGCAAGAAGGTCGTCGTGAGCAGCGAGCTGCTTTCGACCTACGAATACCGGCAGATGTCGAAGTCATTCGAGCTGCTGTCCGGATTCGGACTGCCACCGTACCGCGTGCGATCGACTCGAACTACGAAGGTGGTCGAGCGGGAAGCAGGCGAGATCGGCGTGTCGCCCGCAGATGCAGAAACGGGACACCGCGTTGCCGAGGCGTTATCTGGCAAGGCGGACGAGTCCGTGGAGTTCGTCACAATCGACAACTTGATTGACCATGTTTACGACCTGGCCAAGAAAGGCCTCGCCATCAGCCGTTACAAAGGCCTCGGCGAAATGAATCCCGAGCAGCTCTGGGAGACGACGATGGATCCCGAGCGCCGCCGCCTGCTCCAGGTAAAGATCGAAGACGGCGTCGGCGCCGAGGAGCTGTTTACGGTGCTGATGGGCGACCAGGTCGAACCGCGACGCGTGTTCATTCAGGACAACGCGCTGGAAGTGAAGAACTTGGATATCTGAGGTTCTGGGTTTCTTAGTTGCTGGGTTGCTGAGCATCGCGGCCGGTAACTCAGCAACCGAGTAACCAACCACACCACATGAACGAATTCGACTACACAGGACACATCGAGCAGCGCTTCCCGGTCAACATCGAAGACGAGATGCGCAAGTCGTATCTCGACTACGCGATGTCCGTCATCATCGGACGTGCGCTTCCTGACGTGCGCGACGGACTCAAGCCCGTGCACCGCCGCATCCTCTACGGGATGTACGAGCAGGGAAACACGGCCGGCAAGGCGTACAAGAAATCGGCGCGTATCGTCGGCGACGTGATGGGCAAGTACCACCCGCACGGCGACTCCGCCATCTACGACTCCGTCGTGCGTATGGCGCAGGACTTCTCGATGCGTTACCGCCTCGTCGACGGCCAGGGCAACTTCGGATCCGTCGACGGCGACAACCCGGCAGCCATGCGTTACACCGAAGTCCGACTGACGCGCCTCGCCGAAGAGCTGATGCGCGACGACATCGACAAAGAGACCGTCGACTTCGTGCCGAACTATGACGGCACCGAGAGCGAGCCGTCGGTGCTGCCGGCGAAGTATCCCAACCTGCTCGTCAACGGCTCATCCGGAATCGCCGTCGGCATGGCCACCAACATCCCGCCCCACAACCTCGGCGAGGTGATCGACGCTTGCCTGATGGTGATGGAGAACCCGGCCGCATCGGTGAAAGAGCTGATGACGGTCATGCCCGGCCCCGATTTCCCAACCGCCGGCTTCATCCACGGAATCGAAGGGATCTACGAGGCCTACAACACCGGCCGTGGCATCATCCAGGTTCGCGCGCGCGCCATCATCGAAGCATCGAAGAAGGCTGACAAAGAGCAGATCGTCGTGACGGAGATTCCGTACATGACGAACAAGAAGCGGCTGATCGAGAAGATCGCCGAGCTCGTTCACGACAAGCGCATCGAAGGCATTTCCGATCTGCGCGACGAGTCCGACCGCGAGGGCATGCGCATCGTCATCGAATTGAAGCGCGATGCCATCGCCGAGGTCGTCCTCAACAACCTGTATCGCAACACGCAGATGCAGACGACCTTCGGAATCATCTTTCTGGCGATCATCAACAACCGTCCGGAAGTCATGGACCTCCCGACGCTGCTCCGACACTTCGTCGAGCATCGGAAAGAGATCGTCGTTCGCCGGACTCGCTTCGATCTTCGCAAAGCGGAAGAGCGCGCCCACATCCTCGAAGGGCTCGTCAAAGCGCTCGACGTTCTCGATGAGCTCATCCGGCTGATCCGAGCCGCACGCACGCCCCAGGAAGCCAAGAGCGGCCTGATCGAGCGCTGGCAGTTCAGCGACGTGCAGGCGCAGGCCATTCTCGACATGCGCCTGCAACGCCTGACCGGTCTCGAGCGCGACAAGATCGTCGCCGAATATCAGGACGTCCAGGCCCTTATCGGCCGCCTTCGCGAGATTCTTGGATCCGAGAAGCTAGTCCTCGAGATCATCAGCGCCGAGCTGCGCGAGATCAAAGAGGCGTATGGCGACGTGCGCCGCACGGAGATCATTCAAGCGGCCAGCGACATCACGATCGAAGACATGATCGCCGACGAGGACATGGTCATCACCGTGTCGCGCGGCGGCTACATCAAACGATCGCCGTTGTCGTTATATCGAGCACAAAGACGCGGTGGCAAAGGCCGCATCGGCATGCAGACGAAGGAAGAGGACATCGTCGAGCATCTCTTCGTCGCCAGCGCGCACTCGTACGTCCTGGTCTTCACCGACCGCGGACGTCTCTATTGGATCAAAGTGCACCAGATCCCCGAAGTGGCGTCGAATGCGCGCGGTAAAGCGATCGTCAATCTGCTCACGGTCGAGCAGGGCGAGAGCGTGCGCGCCCTCCTCACTGTGCGCGACTTCACCGACGCGAAGTACGTGGTCATGGTCACGCGCGCCGGAAAGATCAAGAAGACTGAGCTTACGGCGTTCTCGAACGTCCGCGCATCGGGCATCATCGCCATCGACATCAACGAAGGGGACGACCTCTACGCCGTGCGGCTCTCGCAAGGTGAGGACGAGATCTTCATCGGTACGCACGACGGGATGGCCATCCGCTTCCACGAAAACGGAGTGCGTCCGATGGGCCGCGGCGCAGCCGGAGTAAAAGGCATCTCACTCCGCGAAGGCGATTCTGTAGTCGAGATGGACGTGTTGCCGGCGTCGGGCGAAGCCGCGCCGGAGCCGCTGGTGGAAGGTGAAGAGCCCGAGATTGCGGTCGCCGAGAGCGAGCCGGAAGAAGGCGAGGAGATCATCGCCTCCGACGAGCGTGGACAGGTGCTGACGATCACCGAGAAGGGCTTCGGAAAACGGACGCCTGTTTCCGCGTATCGCCTGCAGTCGCGCGGCGGGATCGGTGTCACGAACATCAAGACGACCGACAAGAACGGCAAGGTAGCGGGCATTTCGTACGTGTTCGAAGACGACCAGGTGCTGCTCATCACCGAGCAGGGAATGATCATCCGCACGAACGTCGCCGACATCCGCTCGATCGGACGGAACACCCAGGGCGTTCGCGTGATCAACATCGACGAAAACGATTTAGTCGTCGCCGCCGTAAAACTGGTCGACAAAGTCGATGCGGACGACAGGGAAGAAGAAGGCGAGGATGCCGCGGGCGAGGAGACGGCCGGCGAGCCGGAGACGACCGAGGATGACGACGACACGATTCACTGAGTGGGCGCCGACGTACAATCAGTCATGCACAAAATCTCGCGCGAGCGCGTGACGCAGCTCGCGCGCGACCTTCTGGAGGCGATGACGCGCACGAAAGCCGTCATGCTGCTGAAGGAGCGCGAAGTCGTCCGCCAGTCCATCGCCCACGCCCTGGCCGATGAGCTCAAGCGCGAGGAGGAACGCGAGGAGAACGTGCGCCGCCGCATCGCCACGATGAAGAAGCCACCTGCCCTCCGCTCCCGCGATTACGAAACGCTCTTCCACCAGTTGATGGAGGAGGAGTATCTGCGCGAGGGGCTGGATACGTAGCGCTACGCGCGTTCTCGGTTGTCGGTTGATTGCGCTGCGCGCGTTGTCGCAGGAAAACGGTTGACCTCGGACTCAACGCGCGAAGCGCAACGAACCGACAACCGACAACGCGCCGCAGGCGCATACTCAAGCGTCTGCCCGTTCTTCAATAGCCTCACGCGCTGCCGGCTCATCGTCGTCGTCCGACCGCATCTCCGTTCGCCAGCGCTGCGCTTTCATCTGCTCGAAAATCCCGCCCGTGTGTCCGGCTGGAATCCACGAGTTGCCGCCGCACTTCGGGCAGCGTCCTCGGAAAGCGATGTTCTTCCCGCAATCGGGACAGATGATCACGAACGAGTGCGAGAGCTCGAACTTCTGCTCCCCCTCGCTGTCGAGGCTGTTCAGGAACGAAGCGAGGTTGCTGAAGGTATCTTCGAGTGACATTGCTTGCTGCTCAGGCGGGTCAAACTGCACGGGGCGTGCCGGGGTCATGCCGCGGAGCCGTGTGGTGCCGCACATTCGCACAGAACTGCCCGGACGCAGATGGTCGCCAGAATCGCAGCGCCGCAAAAGGGAATGCCCAACGTCAGGTATGTCGAAAAGATGTTCATCTCGGTCATGCGGCTCAGAACGGATATCGGCACCACGGTTCCGGTGAGGATGAACGAGATCGCCAGCCACCACCGCCGGGCGCGATGCGTGGCAGCGCCCGGCCGGAGCTCGCGCGCCAGCAGCGCGAGGTAGGGGAACAGCAGGAGCACAAAATAGTAGTTCTCATTGTGCGGAGGCAGCAGGACCATGGCCACGATCAGCGTGCTCCACTCGAGGTCTTCGATCGCGGTGCAGTTGCGCGCCCGCAGGAACAGCCAGCAGAGCGCGACGAGGGCAAAAACGATCGCGCCGCGGCTTATGAGCATCGCGGACGAAAGCGACGACCCGGTCCAGACGAACAGTCGGGTGATCATTCCGGCCAGACTCTGATCGAGCAGGCTGGAGACCAATCCTCCATGCCGCAGTTGAACGATGATTCCGCTGTAGCGCCATCCGAAGACCGCCTGCGTTGCGATCGCGATCAGCACGATCGCAATCATCGAACTGGCGAGCGTCCGGAACCTGCGCTTCACTACAAAATACGGCAGGAAAATCAGCGGCAGGAACTTGGTCATGGCCGCCAGGCCGATCACGGCTCCGGAGGCGGTCTCGTGCCCGCGCAACATCAGTTCGAAGGCCGCGAAGATCAGGAGCAGCTCGAATATCTCGATGTTGCGCTGGGTGAGCGCCTCGTAAAGCGGCCCGTAGTTGAGAACGGCGATCGCGGCTAACGACCGCCATACCCACTTCGAGCGGCCGCAGTCGAACACACGAAACGTCAGAGCCAGAATGCCGATCAGGAAGGCATAGTTCGCGATCAGCCATGCGGTGTACGCGGATCGAAGGTCACTGAAGGCGAACAGTGGAAGCGTGATGAGATGTTCGACAGGCCCGTAATGCCATAGGGGATGTCCGCCACCGAAGTTGAGGGCCCACTCCTCGGCCAGACTGCCGTTGTACAGGTCCAACCGGTGCAACAAGACACTCAAGCGCCAGGAGGGAAAACTGGCGAGAAAGTCGCCGTAGAAGTTGGCGAGCGGCTGCCGGACGCCCGACACGAGAAAGTGCGCCGCGGTATAGATCCACGCGAGCGACGCCGCGAGCACACCCGCAGTTCTTCTCAAATCCGCATCACATCAAACTGCTCGTGATGCAGCGAGTCGTCGGGCTTGAACACGAGGTGAATGCCGAGGTTCCGCTCGATCTCTTCGAAGATGGGATCGTTCGTGTTGTGAACCGACCCGTAGACGACGGGATTGAGCCGCACGATCACGTCCTGACCTTCGTGCAGGTCGCGGAGTTTCATCAGCTCGCGCCAGATCTCGAATGCGATCGTCGTGTTCGACTTGATCCTGCCGCTGCCGCCGCAGTACGGACAGGCCTGCGTCAGCGAGCGCTCCAGACTCTGGCGCACGCGCTTGCGCGTCATCTCGATCAGGCCAAACTCGGAGATCTGCAGGATCTTCGTCTTCGACCGGTCTTTGCGGATCTCAATTTCGAGCGCCTCGAACAGGCGCGTGCGATTGGCCAGATCCTCCATGTCGATGAAGTCGAGCACGATGATCCCGCCGAGGTCGCGCAGGCGGATCTGCCGGACGATCTCGCGCGCGGCCTCGAGATTCGTTTTGAAGACGGTCTCCTCGAGATTCTTCTTGCCGACGTACTTCCCCGTGTTCACGTCGATCGCGACGAGCGCCTCCGTCTGATTGATGACGATGTAGCCGCCCGACTTGAGCCACACCTTCGATTTCAGGGCCTTGGCTATCTCACCTTCGATGCTGAAGTCATCGAAGATCGGCTCCTCGCGCCGATAGAGCCTAACGCGCGAGACGAGGTTGGGCTGGATCTGATCGAGGAATTCGACGATGCGCTGGTACTGATCGACCGAGTCGATCCAGACGCTCTTGAACTCGGGCGAGAGAACGTCGCGGATCGTGCGCAGGACGAGATCGAGATCGTGATGAATCGCCGTCGGTGCTGACGCCTTCTCGCCCTTGCGCCTGATCTGCTCCCACAGGTCGGTGAGGTACTTGAGGTCGGCGCGAAACTCCTCTTCTTCGCGCTCCTCGCCGGCCGTGCGGACAATGAAGCCGCCAGCGCCGGGCGGACGAATGCGATCGAGAATCTCCTTCAGCCGCGCCCTCTCCGCCTCGTCCTCGATGCGCCGCGAAACGCCGATGTGGTTGACCGTCGGCATGTAGACGAGAAAGCGTCCCGGCAGCGTGATGTGGCTGGTGATGCGCGCGCCTTTGCCGGCGATCGTGTCTTTGGACACCTGCACGACGATCTCCTGCCCTTCGCGCAATAGATCGGCGATCGAAGCCTCGGCGCGCTGCTGCGGAACGTCGTCGAGCGCGAGGTCGTCGGTCGGATCGCTGTTGTCGAACTCCTCGAGATCCTCGAGGACGTCGGAAACATAGAGGAAGGCGTCGCGCTCGAGCCCGAGGTCGACAAACGCCGACTGCATGCCGGGAAGGACCTTAGTTACGCGGCCTTTGTAGATGTTGCCGACGATGGTGCGTTGCCGCGTCCGCTCCACCCACAACTCGACAACCTGCCCCTCGTCGAGCACGGCGATGCGCGACTCGTGTTTCGCGGCGTTGATAACGATCTCGCGTGACATTCGCTTCAGAGTCTATCCTGAGGCGCAGACATCAGGATCTTCGGTTCTACCGCACTGCCGTCTCCCGGAGATCCGTGCGCGAGCGTCGCCGAAGGAAACTCTCCGTCGGTATCTCCAGAGATCCCGACATCTTCGCGTCAGGATAGACTCGATCCGCGATGCTCACCCTTTACTTCGCCGGCGCGATCAGCGGAGGCCGCGACGACGTCGACCTCTACCGCGAGATCATCGCCGCGCTTGAGGCAGAGGGTCACCGCGTTCTCGCCGGCGCGGTCGCTGCCGAGCACGTCACCGCCTCGGGCGAGGCGCTCGACTCCCGAGCGATCTTCGACCGCGACCTCGGATGGATCGCCGAGTGCGACATCGTCGTTGCCGAGGTCTCGAAGCCATCGACCGGCGTGGGCTACGAGATCGCCACCGCCCGGTACCACCGCGGGATCCCAGTCATCTGCCTCTACCGACCCGCCCACACGTCGCGATGCACGGCCATGGTCTCCGGCGACCGCGGCATCGAGTTGATCGAGTACACGAACCTCCCCGAATTGCTGCCGCGCCTCTCATCAGCGCTCGCGAAATACACCGCCGTCCGCCCCGGTTTGCCCCCACGTTGACGGCGTGGCAAGCCTTTGCTATCTTCCGCCGCCCGCCGCGCCAAGTGTTCCGGCATAGCTCAGTTGGTAGAGCAACGGACTGTTAATCCGTGGGTCGTAGGTTCGAGTCCTACTGCCGGAGCCAATTCTCTTTTTTCGTCGTAAGTCTCGATGATTCTCCGCGCGCTGTCGATCGTCGCAACTACCTTTCGGCTGACTCACCCGCGCTGTGGCCCTCTTCCACGTTCCTCCTTTTCAGAGCGCGCGAGGCGCATTCGCGTTACCCAAGAACGGACCAGCACATACCAAATGTCCGCGAATGGCGGGCTCAGCGCGGAACGAAATGAGCTCCGGAGCCGTCTAAAGGGACGACCGCGTTCCGGAATTCGGCCAGAGTGCTAACATCGCCGGTCGGTCCTAATAAAATTACATCCTGGAGACTTCATGCACTTCGCTCATCGATTGCGCGCTATCGCGCTTACGGCAGTTTCGGCGTTCGTGGCCACTTCAGTCTTTGCCTCGGACCCGTGGGATGCGCCAGCGTTTTCGGCGGATCCGAAAGAGCTTGTCTCTGCTGCCGAGAAGGTCTCGTCAGGCGGAATCGGATTCGTCGTTTTGCTCGATGAAGCGAACTACTCGTTCGAGGCAAACGGCAAGTCGCACACGACGCAGCGTCACATCTACCGCATCGTCGATGAGTCGGCGATCGATGAACTGGGCACCCTAGAGGTTCCCTGGGCGCCTTGGTACAACGACCGGCCGACCGTAGCCGCGCGCATCGTGTCGAAGGACGGTACGGTTCACACGCTCGATACGAAAGCGATCACCGAGGCGCCGGCGCGCGAGGACCTCGACATCTTCAGCGACAACCGCGTGCTTCGTGCGCCGCTGCCGGGCGTCGCGGTCGGCTCCGTCATCGAATACGTCATCGAGTTCAACGGCAACAATCCGATCGAGGAGGCCGGTGCATCCGACATCGTCGTCTTCGGTGGATATGCGCCGACACAGCGCACTCGCGTAACGATCGACGGCCCCGCGTCGATCCAGCCGCGCATCGTGAACAAGACGGATGTGCAAGCGAAGATCGAAGAGAAAGACGGCCGTCGCATCATGACGTTCGAAGCGGGACGCATCGAGGGCCGCAAGGACTTCGAGAATTTCCTTCCGTTCGACGACATCTCGCTGCCGTACCTCGCATTCTCGACCGGCTCCTCGTGGGGGAACCTGGCAAAGCGATACAGCGAGATCGTCGACAAGCAGATCGCAGGCGACGACCTCAAGAAATTCACGCACGATGCGATCGGCAACGCCACGGCAAGGCGTGACGTGATTGCGCGGGCGCTGGCTGCCGTCGAGAAGAACGTCCGCTACGCCGGCGTCGAAGTCGGCGAGTCCTCCATCATCCCGCGCCCGCCGCACACGGTTCTCGGCAACAAGTATGGTGACTGCAAAGATAAAGCGACGCTGCTCGTGGCGATGCTGCGTCAGGCGGGAATCGTTGCGCATGTGGCGCTGCTCCGTGCCGGCGGCGACTTCGACGTCCATCCTGACCTTCCCGGTCTCGGACGCTTCAATCACGCCATCGTTCGCGTCGACGCGACGAGCAACGAGCCGGCGATGTGGGTCGATCCGACCGACGACTTTGCCCACGCAGGCGATCTGCCGGCGCAGGATCAGGGACGTCTCGCCCTCGTCGCGGCCAATGACACATCGTCGTTGACGATGACGCCAGAAACGCCGTCGACTGGGAATCGCTATTCAGAGACGCGAACATACACGTTGCCGGAGGATGGCAAGGCACACGTCACCGAGGTCACGGAGACCGTCAGCGGCCCCGAAGACTCGTTCCAACGCCACTTCTATGCCGAGAGCGACCGCACCAAGTACAAAGAGCAGATCGAGTCGTACGTCAAGACTTACTACTCCGCGAAGAAACTGGAGAAGCTCGAAGCTACCGATCCTCACGATCTCACCAAACCCTTCCGGGTGACCATCGAAGCGTCGGACGCCGATACCGGAGTCGCGCGTGACGGTGACGCCGCCGTCGCCTTCCATCCCGCAAATCTCATCAACTGGCTGCCGTTCCCGCTGCGCAATTTCGGCGACGATCACGCCGAGGAGGCGCGCAGGAAGCGGGTTGGCGACTTCATCTTTCCTGCGGCGGAAGTGCGCGAGTGGACCTATCACATCATCCCGCCGGCGGGATACAACGCGCGGACACTGCCACCGAACGAGACAATCAAGCTCGGCACGACCACGCTGACCAAAGAGTTCGCATCGAAGCCGGACGGTACAGTCACGGCGGTCCTTCGTTTCGACAGCGGCAAACGGCGCATCAGCGCGGCAGATTTCGAGGAGACACGCGCGGCATTGAAGAAGATCGTCGAAGGGAAGCCGACGATCATCGGATTCGATCTCGCCGGCCAGGCCAAGTTGAACGCAGGCGACGTTGCTGGCGCTCTGACCGAGTTCCGCAAACTCGCCGTGCTTCATCCGAAGGAAGCGCAGCACCACATGGAGATCGCTCGTGCGCTCCTCGTCGGCGGACTCGGTGACGCGGCACGCGAGGAGATCGCGCGCGCCGTCGCGCTCGAGCCTTCGAATGCGCACGTGCAGGCCGGACTGGCGGGCATCCTCGAGTACGACCTGCTCGGACGCCTGATGCGCAAAGGCTTCGATTACGACGGTGCGCTTGCAGCGCTGCGCAAAGCAAAGGAGCTCGATCCGAAGAATGCCGATTATCGCGGCGCTCTGGCCAAGGTGCTCACGTACAACAGCGAAGGAACTGAATACGGACCGGGCTCGAAAGTCGATGAAGCGATCGCGGAGTATCGTGCGGTCGCGAAGGATGTCGGCGAGAAAGAAGCGAAACAATTCGACGGCGATCTGATGCTCGCGCTCGCGCACGCCGGCCGGTTTGCGGAAATGAAAGAGCTGGCGGCGACGGTGCTGGATCCACAGCTTCGCGAGACGGGCCGCATCGCTGCGATTGCAGCTACCGATGGCGCTGCCCCAGCCTTGCACGAGCTCGGTGCGTTCGATTCGAATACGCGCCGCGCCTACGCGCAGTCGATCGCGCAGATGCTGCTCAATCTCCGGCTCTACCCGCAGGCAACCGAGATGTTCGACGCCGCTACGCAAGGCGCCCCGAATGCGTCGAGCGCGCGTCCGTTCATCGAAGAGTTGAAGAAGACCAAGCGCATCGAAGAAGTTCCCATCGACGAAAAAGATCCGGGCTCCGTCGTGCAGAAGATGATCATCGCAATGACGCACGACGACATGACGGCGCTGAGGAAGCTCTTCGCCTTCGACCTGAAGCTCGACGATGAGGACGAAGACGATCTTCACCGTTCGATGCATTCGTTTACCTTCGGCACCGGAATGGCGCCCGCCGTCGTCGGCGACATCTCGTTCGCGGCGTTGCGCATCCAGACAGACGGCGACGAGAAGACCGGCTACCGCCTGCGGATGCGCGGCGACAACGGCATGTCGATTCCCACGCTCTTCGTCGTTCGTCAGAACGGCGGATACGTGATCCGCGCCAGTCGCGCCATGTCCGACACGATTGGTGCAGCGGTTCTCGCCCTTGCCGATGCCGGCCAGTTGGATGCCGCGCGCACATGGCTCAATTGGCTGCGCGAGGACGTGCCCGCTGGCGGAGGCGATGATCCGCTGTCCGGAGCGCCGTTTGCGTCGCTCTGGCCCAAAGACAACACCGCGGCGAACGCCGATGAGATTCGGACCGCCGCCGCGTCGACCATGGGTCACAAAGGGACCGACAAGAGCATTCCCGTTCTCCTGGCGGCGCGCGAGAGAGCATCGAGCGACAAAACGAAGACGTGGATCGACCTGGCGCTGTCGTACTCGTATGCGAACAAGAAGGAATGGAAGAACGTCGTTCCTATCACCGAGCGTCTTCGCGCGGCCTATCCCGATTCGGAGAGCGCCTTCACGTCGAACGTCTACGCACTGTCGCTGAGCGGACGGACTGCGGACGCCGAGGCGCTGGCCAAGAGCCGCCTGGCCAAGAAGCCGAAGGATGATGAGGTTCTGCGCGCGTTGTCGACCAACGCGGCCAAAGCAAAGGATTACGCCGCCGCCGCGAAGTACGCCGAACAGATTGTCGATGAGCTCTCGCCGACGCAGAACGATTACAACAACGCCGCCTGGTTCGAGCTGTTCGTCGGCAACGTCACGCACGCGATGGAGAACGCGCGCCGCGCCACCGCCGAAGAGTCGCAGACGTCGCCCGCGGCATTGAATACGCTGGCAACGCTGTATGCGGAGACCGGCAAAAACATCGAAGCACGCGATGCTCTGCTGCGTACCCTCGACAAGAGCCGCCGCGACACTCCCGACAGTAGCGACTGGTACGTCCTCGGCCGCATGGCGGAGAACTACGGTGTGCGGGAAGCGGCGCTCGCTGCGTACAAACGTGTCGACAAGAAAGAAACCGACGGCGCATCAGTGTGGGAGCTTGCGCAAAGGCGGCTGACGGCGATGGGCAAATAGCGCGTTTAACACGAGGGAGACGGGTTCCCGCGGAGACGCGGGGAGCGCGGTTAGGTTTCTCCGCCTCTCCGCGCCTCCGCGTGAGACGGTTTCTCTCATCACAACCCCATTCGCCTCTTCAGACGGCGTAATAGGCTGACAGGCACAGGCGCATCCTGCGCCGGAAGAGTCACTGCCGGTGATTCGATCGGCGCCGCGATCTGAATGTGCTTCGCCAGACGTGAGAGCGAATCCGCTGTCGCGCGCAGCTCTTCTTCCGGCGACAGGACCCGATGATTGATCCGCAGCTCGTCGTAAAGCTCCAGGAACTGCTCCGTCAACAGGTCGATGCCGGCCGTGCTGCGCATCGCATCAGTGACTTGCGCAGCATCGGCGGCATCGTAGCGATCGATCTCCGCGCCAATGGTCTCCGCCGTATTAGGCCGCTGCAGCAGCCGCACGCCGAAATTGAGCTGGCGCATCGCATCGAGATCACGTGTGGCCACCATCCCTGCCAGACCAGCGGAGTCGCAGACGATGACCGCCGCTCCGACCGCCGCCGCTTCGAGCGCGCAGCGCGCCTTGCCGAAGACGAGGTCGTACTGCGGAAGGATTTGCTCAGGATGATCGGTCGCTGTTCCCGCTCCGATGCCCATGACGTCGAGTGCGATGCCACGCTGCGCGCAGGCCTCCCTGATCGCATCCGCGAACGTGTTCGACGCAGCCTGGTTGCTGAATATGACGGCCCGCCGCGGCCGCGGCGGCAGCGGCGTGCGGCGTTGAAATCGCTGAAGATCGACGGCATTCAACAGCACTCGCACCAAGGCTTCATCAATGCCGCGCTCCATGATCATGCGATCGCGGCAATTCCGGTCGACTCCGACGTACGCGCCGATGCGCGGCGTGCGCGGCGGCGTCGAGTGCCAGGTCAAACCGTCGTGGCAGACGAAAAGAGCAGGCACGCCCGGGAAACGCGCCATGGCCGAAAGCGTCTCCAGGTGATGTTGACCATGGATCACATCCGGATCGACGGTGATTGCTGCGATATCGTCTGTCACCGGAATCGTGGCCAAACGCAACTCTTCTGCGACGGCGCCGAGGTAGGAGGCGTAGACGACCGGCTGCCATCCGCGGCGCAGAAGTGAGAGCGCGAGGTCGCGGGTGTAGAGATCGGTTCCAGAGCGCGACCTCACGCTGTAGGTTGCGATGAGAACGCGGCGTGGCTCGGGCGCGCTCATCAGTCGTCGTTGCCTCCGGAAAACCTCGAGACGAGGGCTTTCACGAAGAACAAGAAATGCTCGTGATAGCGGAGGACGGTCGCGTAACGTCCCGCGGCTACGCGTGTTTCGCCATACAACTCGTACGCCGGCTTTTCTGTTTGCTGCGGGAGGATGGTGTCGACGGACGCTGGTCGAAGACACTCGATGCGAAACGGCTCGCTGCCATCGCGTAGTTGTTCTTCGACATCGTTGTGAAGCGCGTCGAACGCGTGCGCTGCTGCCAGCTTCCGAGCGAGCGCAGTGTCGTCCAGATCGATGACGATCTCGCCGTCGGCGCCTGTAGCGCCGGTCGCACCGACCACCGCGTAGTCATAGAAGGCGATGGCACGGCCGGAAGCTTTCCGCGCGCGGTCAACTGCCAGCGCGGTCATGACGCGGCAGAGATCGTGCGCCGGGTTGTAGTTCTCCCATGCATCGCAGACGACCTGTTCGATGCCGTTCGCCGTGAGCGCATCGCCCAACTCGCGCGTCGCCTCGGCCACCGGATCGGCGTCGCCTCGCAGGATGGCGGCGTACAGCTCGCGATCCGTGAAGCGGCCGAAGATTGAGCCCTGCCTGCCCCCGATCGCGTCGAGCACCGCCCGGCTCGACGGGACACGCGACGGAGACCGCGCAGAACCATCGGTAATGACGAAGAGAAGAGGCTTTGCGCGTTCCAGCCAGCCATGGAGTCGCAGCTCATGTCCGGGATGTGCGACGACCATCGCCGCAAGCGGCTCGGGAACCATCTCCCGGCATCCTAACAGTGGCGTGGCGCACTGTCACCGAGCCGCGCTACTCTGTCGTCTCGATCCATGTTTCCGACAACGCGACGCAGTGTGATCGTTGCTCTCGGCAGTGACGACGATGAGCAGCGCCGGCGCGCTTTCGACACGTTCGTCGCCATCTACTGGAAGCCGCTCTACAAATACCTGCGCGTTACCGATCGCCGCAACGAAACAGATGCCGAAGATTTGACACAGGCATTTCTTGCGAAGTGTTTCGAGAATGGCTCGCTCGCGATCTACGACGAGGCGAAAGCGACCTTCCGGACGTTTCTTCGCGTGTTGTTCGACCGCTTCGTCGTGAACGAGATCAAAGCATCGCAGCGTCAGAAGCGCGGCGGCGGTGCGATCGCGCTCGATTTCGAGCACGCCGAGGAGGAGATCGCGCGCGAACACGATCGCGGAGGATCGCCCGAAGACCACTTTCAGCACGAATGGGTGCGCAGCGTCTTCGCGCTCGCAGTGGAGCGGCTGCGCGACGAGTGCGCGACTGCCGGCAGGCAAACGCACTTCGCGATCTTCGAAGCGTACGACCTCGACGAGACATCACGCGCGTCGTATCGAGAGACCGGCGAGCGTTTCGGTATCAGCGAGTCGATGGTGACGAATTGGCTCGCGGCGACGCGGCGCCATTTCCGAGGCATCGTGCTCGACGTGCTACGCGAAGCGACGGCCTCGGATGGTGAATACCGCAACGAAGTGCGCTCGCTGCTCGGAGTCGACGCATGACTTGGCTTTCGGATAGCGCCGTCGCACACCTACGCACGGTTGCTGAGCAGCCTGACTTCAGCGCCACGCGCTATCGCATCGAGCGCGAGCTGGCCCGCGGCGGGATGGGCGTCGTTTACGAAGCGGAGGATACCGAGCTGCATCGCCGCGTCGCGATCAAAGTTCTCGCCCCCGGCTTCCAGCCGGGGGGAAACGAGCATCCCCAGGTTGCCAGCCCGCTTGAGCGGGCGACAGGATCACTTCGCCGCTGTCTTCGCCGCCGGTTCCACCGTCGTGTACTCCAGCGCGATGGCCGGCGTTCCCACTTCCTTGCCGTCCGACTCGGCGTGTGGATAGATGAAGTAGTTGAGCGGCTCGGCGGTGTGCGGCGTCAGCACGATGTCGCGGCCCATGGTGAACTGCACGCGGTCGGGGTCGAGGTTGCCGAAGAGGTAGGCGCGTTGCGCCGCATCCGTCTTCTTCGATCCTTCCGACGGATCGACCGGGATCCAGCCCTGGCCCTTGACGTAAAACTCGGCCCAGCAGTGATAGCCGGGCACGGTTCCGTGATCGGCGCTCATCGGGAAGCCGATGACGAAGCGGGCCGGAATCCCCTTCGAACGTGCCAAAGACATGAAGAGCGAATGGAAGTCGGTGCAGTTGCCGGCCTTGAGGTCGCAGGCGCGCTCGGTGTCGCCATGACCCCAGCCCGGGATGGTCTTGTCGTACTTCACGTTGGTCACGAGGTAGTCGTAGATGGCGTGTGCCTGCTCGGTCGGAGTCGTCTTTCCGGCGGTCAACTCGTTCGCCAGTTTCTTCACCTTGGGAGAAAGAGTCACGAGCTTGTCCGCGCGCAAAGCCCGCGCGAGCTCCTCCTTCGACGCATGCGTTTCCGGGAGTCGGGCAGCCGTTATCTCATTGCGCGTTCCGCGGAAGTGAACCTTGACGACGAAGTCGCCGGCCGGCGGATTGGCAATCGTCGTGGTCGCGTAGCGGTCGCCGAATTCGCTTTCCGACTTCTCGGTCCAATGCAATGGCGACTCGATTCGAACGTCGCTGATGGTCTGCCCGCCCCGGCTGACCGGCAGCGGAATCCACACGTTCAACTCTTTCAAACCCGCGGGGACGTCCTTGACCGTGGCGACGTAGGTCGCCTCAAATGTCTTGCTGCCCGAGGCGAAGAGAGGAAGCGCTGTGGCGGCGAGGAGGAGGAAAAGCGCGATCCGTTTCATGAAACGGAAGTGTAGCAAGCTTACCATTTGCAAGTATCCCCTTGACAATCCGTCGATTGGACTCCAATGTTTCAAGTCTGACATCCGGTTCAGGAGACAAGCCATCATCAGCGTCGACCAACTTCCCGATAGCCGGCGAGCGATTCTCCTCGCGCTGAAGCGCCAGGGCCCGTCCACCATCGCGCAGCTTGCCCATCCGCTGCAGTTGACGGGTGAAGCGGTGCGCCAGCAGTTGCTGCAGCTTCAGCGCGAAGGATGGATCGAGTCGCGCGTGGCGCGCGGGGACGAGCGCGGACGCACGGGACGTCCGGCCACGCGCTATAACCTCACCGAGGCTGGTGATCATCTCTTTCCGAAGAGCTATGACCTGCTCAATGTCGCTGTGATCGACGCGGTGGCGCAGGAGCTCGGACCCGATGCCGCGGTGCGCGTGCTCAAGCGCGTCTGCGATGACCGCGTCTCGATCGAAGAGAAAACGCTCCAGGGCATGCCGCTGGAGTCGCGCGTGGAAGCGCTCAAGGGGTTGTACGCTCCCGCCGATCCGTACATGACCAGCGAGCGTGTCGACGACGGCTTCCTCCTCATTGAGCGCAACTGCCCGTTCTTCAACACCGCCATGCGCCGTCCCACGCTGTGCAGCGTTTCCGTCAACGCCTTAACTCGCCTCCTCGGCGTCCGCGTCGAGCGTGATGAGACCTTCCAGTCCGGCGCCGGCCGCTGCGTCTTCCACATCTACGCCAACGAGCCGATTGATGCGAAGGAGTGGGACTTCACGCTTGAGGACGAGCTGCCGAAACACGGGGTTCGGACGTAGGTTTGGAAAAGCATTGTCACGCGGAGACGCGGAGGACACGGAGGTTTTCTCCGCAACTCCGCGCCTCCGCGTGAAACCGTATCCCTCGTCCGTGATCAGGGTTTTGGCGGCCCCGCCGGGCCCAACCAACAGAAGATCCGCTGCGATGAGGTTCTGGAAACCATGGGCCGAGCTACCCCACCCACACCGTCTTCACATTCACAAACTCGCGAATGCCGTAGGCGCTCAGTTCTCGTCCAAAACCGGAATGCTTCGTGCCGCCGAAGGGGACTCGCGGGTCGGACGCCACCATCGCGTTGATGAAGACCTGGCCGGTGTCGATGCCAGCGATGAAGCGGTCCATTTCGGCGCGGTCGATCGTCCAGACGGAGGCACCGAGGCCGAAGGGGGTGTCGTTGGCGATTCGGATGGCTTCGTCGACATCGCGGGCTCGGAAGAGCGAGGCTACCGGTCCGAAGGTTTCTTCGCGGGCGGCGGGAGCGTCGTAGGGGATTTGCGCTAGGACTGTCGGCGCGTAGAAGTTGCCTCGGGCGCCGAGGCGTTTGCCGCCGGTGAGGAGGTGGGCGCCGGCGGCGACGGATTGATTCACCTGCGACTCGATGTCGTCCACGATCTGGGGCGTGGCCAGCGGGCCGATGTCGGTTGACTCGTCGAGCGGATCGCCGACTTTCAGCGACTCCATCGCGGACACAAAGCGCTTCTCAAACGCGTCCGCGATCGACTCGTGGATGATGAAGCGTTTCGCGGCGATACACGACTGGCCGTTGTTGACGATTCTTGCCTTGACCGCGGT
Source organism: Thermoanaerobaculia bacterium (assembly GCA_017883205.1). GTDB lineage: Bacteria > Acidobacteriota > Thermoanaerobaculia > Gp7-AA8 > Gp7-AA8 > JADGNZ01. The sequence continues at coordinate 90,279 of JADGNZ010000021.1, forward strand.
GGCCACCGCCTCATCGAGGTTCGCGGAGAGCATGACGATGAACGGATCGCTGCCGCCGAGCTCGAGGACGGCTTTCTTGATGTGCTTCGCGGCAATCGAGGCGACGCTCGCACCGGCAGGCTCGCTGCCGGTGAGCGTTACGGCGCGCACGCGCTCATCGCCGATGATCGACTCGACCTGCTGCGAGCCGATCAGCAGCGTCTGAAACTCGTGATCGGTGAAGCCGGCATCGCGGAAGACCTCCTCGATCGCCAGCGCGCACTGCGGCACATTCGAAGCGTGCTTGAGCAGCGCGACGTTGCCGGCCATCAGGGCCGGAGCCGCGAAGCGGAAGACCTGCCAGAAGGGGAAGTTCCACGGCATGACCGCCAGGACGGGGCCGAGCGGTTCGTAGCGAATGAACGACTCTTTCGCATCGGTCTTCACCGGCTCATCGGCGAGATACCCCTCGGCGTGTTCGGCGTAGTAGCGGCACGTCGTCGCGCACTTTGCCACCTCGGACACCGCGGCTTTGACCGGCTTGCCCATCTCGATCGTGATGAGGCGCCCGAGGTCGTTCTTGCGCAGTTCAAGCAACTCGGCCGTGCGGCGCATCCGCGTCGCGCGCTCGGCAAAACTTCGCTCGCGATTGACACGAAATGCGCTCGATGCGCGCGCCAGAGACGCCTCGATCGCGGCATCATCGAGCGCTTCAAAGGTGCGGATAGTTTCCCCAGTTGCCGGATTGATCGATGCGATGGCCATCAGTCAAAACCTCTGTTCTCAGTTTCGAGTCATTCAAATTCAAAGCCACACGCAAGAGAGGTTCATGCCTCAGAGAAGCATATTCGCTTCCCGGTTCGCTTCCTGAGTGCGCATGAGCCTTCTTGACAACCGTCGTTTGTAAATATACGTTCATTTACAAATGGGACGGCCACCGCGTATTCGCCGCGAGCAGATCCTGGAAATCGCTCAGCGCGTGTTTGCCGCGAAAGGTTTCGATGCGGCCACGCTCGCTGATATCGCTGGCGAGATCGGCGTGACGCCGGCGGCAATTCTCCGGCACGTCGATTCCAAGGCCGCGCTCTTCTCGGAAGCGATGCAGAGCGGCGGGCTGATCGACCCTCCCGCCTGCGTGCTGGAGCTCGCGAACATCGATCCAGCGACTGACCCGCGCATCGTGCTTCGGCGGTTGGCCCAGGAAGTGGTGCCCTTCATCAGCAGCGTCATTACCACCCGCATCGTCGTCGCCACGTATGAGAGCGCGCGGCGCACGTCGCTCGTGTTGCCGTTCAACGCCGAGGGGGAGAACCCGCCGAAACGGGCCTTCCGTCTGCTCACCAATTACATGCGCCGCGCGGCGAAGGCAGGCGTCCTGCACATTCGTGATCCGCGTGCAGCCGCGCTGCTGTTCATGGGATCGCTGCAGGGCTACGTGCTCTTCCACTACGTCCTGAAGGTCGAGCCCATTTTTCCACTCGCCGGCTACGTCGATGCGCTCATCGATCTCTGGTCGGAGGGAGCCATCGTTGGAGGTATCGATGCCAGCAGAAAAGAAATCAGGACCGCTGCTCCGAATCGTGATCGTGCTGATCGTGATCGCAATCGCCGCAGCCGGCCTGCTGCTGTATCTGCGCGAAAGCCGGAAACCCCAAGAGATCGTGCTCAGCGGAGCCCTCGAAGCGCGGACGGTCAACGTCGGGTCGCTGGTCGGAGGGCGCGTAACAAAGACGCTGATCGATGAGGGGATGAAGGTCGTTCCCGGCCAAGTGCTGGTGACGCTTGAGACCGAGACGATCGACCGCCAGCTCAGCGAACAGCGTGCCGCGATCAAGGAAGCCGATGCCGCCCTGGCGAAGGCACTTGCCGGTCCGCGCCACGAAGAGATCGCCAAGGCTGCCGCGATTGCCAGCAACGACGAGGTCGAACGCCTTCGCTGGGAACGTCTCTACCGCTACGGCATCGTCGCGAAAGAGATGGCCGAGGACGCCGCGACGAAGGCGAAGGCCTCGGCGAACGATCTGCGCATCCTGCAAGAGGGAACACGCAGGGAAGACATCGACGCCACGCGCGCAGCAGTCGAGGCACAGCAGCGGCGGCTCGACACGTTGATGAAGCAACGAGCAGAAACTGACGTCGTCTCGACCGTGAGCGGCGTCGTGCAATCGTTCGGACTGCGCGTCGGCGATATCGTGGCGCCGAACCAGACCGTGGCCGAGATCCTCGAATCGAGCCAGCTCTGGGTACGCGTCTACGTGCCGGAAACGGAGCTTGGTCTGGTGCCGGTCGGGAAGACCGTCCGGATTTCGATCGACACCTTTCCGAACGAAACGTTCACCGGGCATGTCGCCTCGATCAGCGATCAGGGCGAGTACACGCCGCGCAATGTGCAGACGCGCGCACAACGTGCCGAAATGGTTTTCGGCGTGAAAGTGCTCGTCGATCCCAATCCGAAGCTGAAGGCGGGAATGGCCGCTTCGGCCGACCTCGGCGTCAAAGGACGGCTGGAGTGAGCGACGACCTTGGCATCGACGTGCAGGGAGTGTCGAAGGATTTCGGCACGTTCCGCGCGCTCGACAACATCACGCTGCAGGTGCCACGCGGCGAGATCTTCGGCCTCCTCGGACCGAACGGCTCCGGCAAGTCGACGCTGATCCGCATTCTTTGTGGCCTGCTTGTTCCGACCGAAGGGCGCGCCACCGTCGATGGCTACGACGTCGAGAGTCAGGGCGAGGAGGTTCGCCAGCACATCGGCTACGTCTCGCAGGCCTTCTCGCTCTATCGCGATCTCACCGTGCAGGAGAACCTCGATTTCTTCAGCTCCATCTATCGTTTGAAAGGAGCGGAGCGCGCCGAACGAATCGACTGGGCGATCAACCTCACGCACATCGGTCCCTACCGCGACCGGCTCGCCGGCGCGTTGTCCGGCGGATGGAAGCAGCGCCTCGCGCTCGCGGCGGCACTCATGCACCAGCCGCGCGTCATCTTTCTCGACGAGCCGACGGCGGGCATCGATCCGGTGGCACGGCGCGAGTTGTGGGATCTCCTCTTCGCGCTCGCCGGCAGCGGCGTGACGATGTTCGTGACGACGCACTACATGGACGAAGCGGAGCGCTGCGCGTCTGTCGCGTATCTCTACATGGCCAAGCTGATCGTGGCCGGCCGCCCGGATACGCTCAAGAAGTTGCCTGAGGTCACACCGGAAGGGACGAGGCGCGTGGAGGCGGCGTCGAGCGAAGGTGTGGCGCGGCTGATGACGAGCGCACGCGGCCTGCCGTACGTTCGCGCCGCAACAATCTTCGGAACGTCACTCCATCTGCTGATCGACAGCAACGTCTCCAACGACAAGCTCCAGCACGATCTCGAGGCCTTCAAACTCGGCGATGTCAGCATCAGCCCGATTGAGCCGTCGCTGGAGGATGTCTTCGTCCGCTTGACGGAAACGCGTGGACGGGAGATCGAGGCGGCACGATGAACGGATTCGGTGCGATGTTCCGCAAAGAGCTGACGCAGATGCTGCGCGACCGAGGAACGTTGTTTTTTGCCATCGCCGTGCCGGTGTTCGAGCTGATCCTCTTCGGCGTCATCGACATGAACGCGAAGAACATCCCGACCGCGATCTTCGATCAGAGCCGTTCGCAGGAAAGCCGCCGGCTCATCGAGCAGTTCGGCAACACGTCGTACCTGCGCGTGATCACGATGGTTGCGTCGCGAGCCGAGCTGCAGCATCAGATCGTCGCGGGTCATGCGCAGGTGGCGGTCGAGATTCCGCCCGACTACGCGCGCAATCTCGCCGCGCACCGGCAGGCCAACGTGCTGATCATGATCGACGGATCCGACTCGAGCGTCGCCAACCAGGCGCTTTCGGCCGCTAACGGCGTTGTGCTCTTCAATGGAATCCAGGAGCTGATCGAAAAGAGCCACACCACGCCGCCGGTGGAGGCGCACCCGGTGATGATGTTCAACCCCGACATGCGCAGCGCGAATCTGCTCATCCCTGGTCTCATCTCCATCCTTCTGACGTTTTCCGGAACGATCCTCTCCGCGTTCGCAATCGTGAAAGAGCGGGAGCGCGGAACGCTCGAACAGCTCATGGTCACGCCGGTTTCCCCGATGGCCGTCGTCACCGGTAAGCTCCTTCCGTACCTCGGCCTGGCCTACCTGCAACTCCTGATGATTCTTTTTCTGATGCGCGTCCTCTTTCAGGTCCCGATCCACGGGAGCCTGACGTTGCTGCTGATCCTCTCGCCGATCTATCTCCTGGCACTGCTGTCGGCCGGTCTGCTGGTCGCGTCACGCGCCAACTCGCAGATGGAAGCGATGCAGCGAGCGATGGGGATCATGCTGCCCTCGGTGCTGCTGTCGGGATACATCTTCCCGATCGCATCGCTTCCGTTGCCGCTGCGAATCGTGTCGTATCTGCTGCCGGCGACGCACTACATCCGCATCGCGCGCGGCATCGTCATTCGCGGCGCGACGTTCTTCGATCTGTGGGAGCCGGTGACTGCGTTGCTCGCTATTTCCGCGGTGCTGATCGCCGCAAGTGCACGTGCATTTCAGAAGAGGGTGACGTAGATTCCGTTCATGCTTCCGTTCATGCCTCTCCTCGAACAGATCGCTCTTCTGGCCCTGCGCGCTCTGACCGGTCTGGTCTTCGTCTGGAGCGGCTTCGGCCACTCCCGCGACCCTGAAGGAAGCGCGAAAGACCTGGGCCTTCCGAAGCCCATCGTGCTGCTCGTCGGCGTCGTCGAGCTGCTGGCCGGACTCGGTGTTGCCGGCGGCCTCCTGACGCGGCTCTCAGCAATCGGCCTGATGGTGATCATGCTCGGCGCCATGCACCGCAAAGCGTTCGTCTGGCACACCGGTTTCTGGGGCAAGAACGCGTCAGGATGGCACTACGACCTGATCTTCTTCCTGATCGCGTTGCTGATCTTCGCAACGAACGGCGGCGAGTGGACGATCGATCGGATGCTGTTTGGCGCGAAAACGGTGATCGGGAGTGCGGTGCTCTGAGGAGGGCGGGGGGCCAGCGTGACGTTTGGCAAATGAGATGGGAACGTCTCGACGTCGTCATTCTCGATGTCAACGAGGTCATTGTTCATGCGAAATCGTCATCCTTGGATGACACATCGGCATTTTTTACTCGAAATCGTGATCTTTGGATGACATCGATGACATTTTTTGAGCGAAATCGGCATCCTTGGATGTCATCGATGACATCTTTTAAGCAAAATCGGCATCTTGGAAGACATCGATGACATATTTTTAGTCATCGATGACACTTTTTCAGCAAATTTTGCATCCTGCATGTCATCGACGACATTTCTTAACCAAAATCGGCATCCTGGAAGTCATCGATGACATTTTCCAAGCGAAATCGTCTTCCCGAAAGTCATCGATGTCATCTTTTGGCGAAGTCGGCATCCTGGGATGTCGGAATCGTCCATTGCTTGACGGCTCGGTGTCGACATCATCGGTCTTTGTTCGACTCTAGTTGTCTACGAGGTCGCTCAGAACTGCTTGTCTCATGAGCGTCTCACCTCACCGTCACCACCTGCACGCTCCGTCCTTCGCCCTTCTGCCCGAAGCCTGATCCCGCGTAGGAGATGTCGCTTCGAAGAACGACGAGGCGGTCGGCGTAGCGGGCGAAGTTCCACGGGCGGCCGGTCGTGGGTGTCTCTGATCGGAGGTCAGCGCCTCAGCCTCTTGCGCCAGTAGCCTGGCTTTCGCTTGTCGTGGGCGACAGCAACGACGTTGACAGCATCATTCGCCACAAAGAAGATCAGTGAGTAGGGATACGTTGGAAAGACGTACCGCCGTGTGCCCGAGATGTACTTGGCCCAACGGAGCGGTGCTTCGGCCACCATCTCGATCGCGTGGTTGAGCTCACGAAGAAGTGCGGCTTCCGCCACTTCGCTACGCCGGCGGTACCAGGCTCGACCCTCTTCAATCTCGGCGTTCGCTTCTTCGAAAAACAGAACTTCCATCATCTGTTCGGACGATGGAGCTGCGCGCGGACCTCAGACCAGGGGATGGTCTTCACCCTGCCGGCATGGTAGTCAGCCATTCTCCGCTCGATCTCGGCAGCCCAAGCCTCTTCGATACCTGGCTCAAGCTCATCCTCGATGCTCTGAAGGAGCAAACCAGCGAGCTCCGCGCGATCCGTCTCCGGAAGCTCAGATGCCTTTTCGTACAGATCCAGTACCGCTTGAGTCATGAGGTGATTTTATCCCCAATCACCTTACCGTCACCACCTGCACGCTCCGGCCTTCGCCCTTTTGCCCGAAGCCGGAACCAGCGTACGAGATGTCGCTGCGGAGGACGACGAGGCGGTCGGCGTAGCGCACGAAACTCCACGATGACCGATTCATCATCGAGCCCTTGATGAACATGAATCCGGCCGTGCCGCGCTGGATTCGTTCCGCGGCCACGGGGATGTTGTCCGCGCCGAGCCAGACGGTCATCTGATCTTCCGTGAACTTCACGCTGAAGATGCTCGTCGCTTCCGGCAGCAGCTTTCGCGTCAGCTTCAGAACGAGGATGCGAACTGGCCGGCCGTCGCGCGTTCCGCGAGATTCGCTCTGTTTGACCGCGGTCTCGATCAGGCGCAGAAACGGTTGAACAAAGTCGACGGCGTCCGCAACATCGGTGGCTTGCGTTTCGTCGATGGCGTTCCGCGTGGGGGTCGGCTTCCGCGGATCGAAGTTACGCGCGCGCGATTCAAGATCGGCCCGCTCCAGGAGCGTGCGCGGAAACGTGATGTGCAGCCCGGCGTCATCGTCGATTGCGTCGAGGGTTGCCGAGCCAGTGAACTGCGAGTTCGCAAATCGCCCTTCATTCTTCCGCGATCGCTGTACCTCCATCGAAACATGAATCGGCTTCGTGGCCCGAAGCTGGGCAACAGCGGCCCGCATGTCGGTCAGCGTATCAGCGTGTATCGGAACGGCGAGAAGGAAGACGGCGGTAGCGGCAAGGCGTCGCATGCGGGGAAAGTATGCGGTAACCTCGCCGTCAAGACGCAAACGTTTACCGCAGTGTTCGAACGGGCCGAAGAGGGTGGTGCGCCTGCTACAAGACGTACCGGCTCAAATCCTCGTCCTTCACCGTTTCCGCGAGGACGCGCTGCACGTACGCGGCGTCGATCGTGACGCTCTGACCGTTCATCTCGCTGGCGTCGAATGAGAGCTCGTCGAGCAGGCGCTCGAGGATTGTGTGCAGGCGGCGGGCGCCGATGTTCTCGGTCTTCTCGTTGACCAGCGCGGCATAGCGTGCCACCTCGGCGACCGCGTCGGCGGCGAACGCCAGCGTAACGCCCTCGGTCGCCAGGAGTGCGGAGTACTGGGTCGTCAGTGCGTTCTTCGGCTCGTTCAGAATGCGCACGAAATCGGCTTCGGTCAGCGACTCCAGCTCCACGCGGATCGGGAAGCGGCCCTGCAGTTCGGGGATGAGGTCCGAGGGTTTCGAAACGTGGAACGCCCCCGCGGCGATGAAGAGGATGTGGTCGGTCTTCACCATTCCGTACTTTGTGTTGACCGTCGTTCCCTCGACAATCGGCAGCAGGTCGCGCTGCACGCCTTCGCGCGAGACGTCGGGGCCACCGCCAGCGCTTTGGCGGCCGGCGATCTTGTCGATCTCGTCGAGGAAGACCATGCCGCTCTGTTCTACGCGATCGATCGCTTCGCGGGCGACGTTCTGCTGATCGACGAGCTTCTCCGCTTCCTCCTGAACGATGATCGGGCGCGCGTCGCCGAGGCGCATCTTCTTGCGCTTCGACTTCCCGCCGAAGAGGCCGGGGAGCATGTCTTTGACGTTGACGCCCATCTCTTCGACGCCCTGCGCGGAGAAGATCTCGAACGACGGGAAGCTCTGCTCCTTGACGTCGATCTCGATCTCGCGCTCGTCGAGCCGGCCTTCGTCGAGCCAGACTCCTAGCTTTTCGCGCGTCTCGGTCGGAGCCGGCTCGTCCGGCGCACCGACGAACGCAGGGCGGGCGGTGGGGCGGCGCGAATCGGGCAGTAGAAGGTCGAGGATTCGCTCGCGCGCGTTGCGCTCGGCGCTCTCGCGGCCCAGGCGGGTCTTCTCGTCCTTCACGAGCTTGACGGCGATCTCGGTGAGGTCGCGGACGATCGACTCGACATCGCGGCCGACGTAACCGACCTCGGTGAATTTCGACGCTTCGATCTTCAGAAAGGGAGACTTGGTGAGCCGCGCCAGACGCCGTGCGATCTCCGTTTTCCCCACTCCTGTCGGTCCGATCATGATGATGTTTTTCGGCGCGATCTCGTCCCGCAGGTCGGCGGGGAGTTGTTGCCGCCGCCAGCGGTTCCGCAGCGCGATCGCTACTGCGCGCTTGGCTGCGTGCTGGCCGACGATGTAGGTGTCGAGCTCGCGCACGATCTCTTTCGGCGTGAGCCGCTCGGAGTGGCTGGATTCGTCAACGCTGCTGCCGGGAAGTTGGATGACCATGATTGAAGGTTTATCAGAGATTTGGAGATTTGCGATCAGAGACAAGAGATTAGAGATCAGATCAGAGATTAGTTCGCTTCCTGATCTCTTGTCTCTGCTTTCAAAGTGTTTCGACAGTGATCTGATCGTTGGTGTAGATACAGATCGTGGCGGCGATGCGCAGCGCATCCTCGGCGATCGTTGCCGCGCTCAATTCCGTGTGCTGCATTAGTGCGCGTGCTGCGGCGAGCGCGTACGGGCCGCCGGATCCGATGGCCAGAAGACCGTCATCCGGCTGGATCAGATCGCCGGTCCCGGAGATCAGGTAGGCGCGTTCGGCATTTGCGACGATGAGGAATGCCTGCAACTGGCGCAGGTACTTGTCCATCCGCCAGTCTTTGGCCAGCTCGACGACGGAGCGCTCCATGTTGCCGCGGTACTCCTCGAGCTTGGACTCGAAGCGGGAGAAAAGTGCGAAAGCGTCGGCGGCGGATCCTGCAAAACCGGCCAGGATCTTGTCGTGATAGAGCCGCCGTACTTTAGCGGCGCCGTGCTTCATTACGGTGGTGCCGACGGTAACCTGCCCGTCGCCGGCCATTGCTACCGCGCCGTTGCGGCGAACACAAAGGACGGTCGTCGAGCGGATGATGGGGCGTTCTTCCATACCGGCACGATCGTATCGCAGGTTATCGATTGCGCGCGGGGAAGGAGCTTGTCAAACGTTCGGAAAGGGCTTGCAAAGCAAAAGTGTTCAAGCGCGCCAGACATCCCACAAGGTACCGATTGCGCGCGCCATGCGCCGGGGGCGGACCGCGTAGAGGCGCTCCGCGATCGGACGTGCGAGTGCGACGGTTCGCTTCTGTTGGGCTGCGATCAGACGGCCGATGCGATGCCTCTCCGCCGCGTCGCCGAGGGTTCCCTCCGTCTGATGCACGACTTCCGCGACCAGCGCGAGATCGTGATGATGGCCGAGGTACTGCGCGAGTGTGGAGGTTTCCTTCGCCATCGTTGTCATTACCTTCGGCCAGACGTTGATCAGCAACTCGATGTGATGACCGAGATCCTTCACACGCTTGCGCCACTCGTGAAAGTCCGCATCGGTGCCGGATTTGAAGGCTGAGGCCATCGCACGCTTGCCAGTGGAAATCGTGCTCACAAGACCCTCTTCGATGATCGAAAAGCGCGTCGTGTCCGGCAACGAAGCCTGTGCCAGCCGCTTGTTTGCGCCGGCGAAACGGGCGATCAACGACTCGAACCGTTCGCGAAGAGCGGATTCGCCGGCAAATTGAGCCCGTTGGCGCTCATTCGCGAAGGTCCGAAGCGCGCGCATCGCCTTGGGCCCAACTGTTTCGCGCACGCGAGGCGAAAGCGCTTTGATGGCCTCGACCACCGTCGTGGCGTCGCGATATGGCGCGAGCTCCCGGCCGGCGTCGCGGAATCGGTGATTCTCGTCGTCGAACGCATCGCCGAGCGCGCCGCGAAAGAGCCGCAGCAGCGCGCGCGTCTCTTTGATCCGCTTCCTTGCTTCGTGGACGCGCTCTTCCATCGACATCGTTTCGTCGCGAAAGATCTTCGCTGTTCGTTCTGTCTGCCACGCGCAAATACGGCTCAGCGACTCGCCGAGCGATTCCCTGCGATGAAGTTGATACCCTTTTTTCATTTGAAAGGTATTTTAGAACTTCGCCGTCTTCCAGATGTCAGGGCTTGGTCGCGGCAGATCAGCGCCGGCACCTGTCCGTTCGAGCTGTCCTGGTCGTAGGAAAGGGTTACCGAGGAATTCCTCCGGTCGGGCGCTCCAGATCCTCGATCTCAGCCACCGGCATCCGCAGGAGAGGGACGAGATCGACGCGCATGCGGCCGAAGTCGATCGTGACGACGAAGTTCTTCAGGTAGTTCTCACCGATGATTCCCGAGGCACGCTCATGCTCCGATGCGCCCGGCTCATACATGGGAAGCGTGCGAAACAGGCCGGCCCAGCGGTCAAGGCCAATCTCCACATCCTCGACTTTTTCGCCATGTTTTTCCGCGCCGCCCAGCCCCTGAAGCGTAGCGTTATGAACCTTGGTGAAGAGTTGAAATTGGGCCGAGTTGACCTGCGCTTCATTGAGGAAGGTCACTTCCGAACCAGTGTCGAGAATGAAGGTGAACCAACCTTTGCGATTGATGACGCCACGCACCGCGGGACGGGACTGATCCCAGAAGAGATTCTGATCGTTCGCGGGAACGCGGTCGGCGGGCAAGAGATGGGTGAAGACGACCTGGTTGTGGCGGAAATCGAGCTCGATCCGCAGCTCCTTCAGCAGGTGAGCACCGAGGAGAAAGTCGATTGCGAACTGGTGTTTGCCGCTAATGACAAAGCTCATCTTGTCGTCGGGCATGATGGCCACAGGCACGTTCTCGATCGTGATCTTTCCGATCTGCAGCGAATCGATGAGGCCGAACTCGACCGGGATCGGCTCGCCGACGAGCCCGGAGAAGACGCCTTCGAAGGTGCCGAGTCTTCGCACAGGAAGCGATGAGGCGAATCCGCGCGACATGATCGACATCACGGCGCCGGAGTCGATGATCGCCAGTACGCTCTTCGAGTGATTGACCGTGACCTCGACGCGCGGCACCTCCGGCTTGCCGATATGGACCGGAACGCGATCCGACACCGGCCCTCGGAAGCGATAAACATCGACGCTCCGCAGTGATTCGAGAAAATCAATGTGCCATTTGCGCACGACCAGTCCGTGATCGGCGGCGACGTGTGCCCACTCCAGGCTGGCCTCGAAGTTGTTGCGGAGGTATTCGAGCTGGGAGAGCAGCCACGCCGCGTCGGCGTAGGTGGATCGGAACGGCTCGGCATCGAGTGCGGCGCGGAGGTGACGCCGCGCGGCGTCGAAGTGTCCGGCGGCCAACTCTGCCGAGCCGAGGGACACGAGCTCGGCCGGATTCCGTTTCGGCCTGGCCTCGACCAGAGAAGCTTGTTCGACGGCGCGAAGGTAATCGCTCTTCCGCATCATGGAAGGCAGATCGCTCCCCTGATCGATCGCGCCGGGCGCTAACGATAACGGCGAGATCGACACATCCGAGTAGAGAGCACATCCGGCGAGGACCGCGACGGCGGCGATGACAGGCAAATGGCGCATAGCGGTGTCGTCATTGTACGGACTGGCGTGAAACAGTGCCGGGTCCGCCGGGTCAGCGCTCTGTGACAACGTGAGGCCGCACAAGGATGCCCAGCTCGCGGATCTGGTAGGCGAGAGCCTGACGCGACATGCTCAGGGATGCAGCGGCGCGGTTCTGGTTCCCGTTAGCCTGCAGGAGCGACTTCTCGATCAGGTCGCGGCGGAAACGGGTCACGGCATCCTGATACGAGCTGATGCCGGCACCTCCCCTCACGACGGAGCTGCGGATCCGTTCGGGCAGATGCTCGATGTCGATGGCTGGGGCATCGCCGGCCAACGCGTGTGCGGCGCGAATCGTGTTCTGCAACTCGCGCACGTTCCCAGGCCACCGATACGCGAGGAAGACGGACTCCGCGTCGGCCGTCAGTTTCGTTGGTCCGCCGCGGCTCTTCTCCTGCTCCTTCGCCAGGAAGTGTGCGGCCAGCATCGGAACATCGGTGGCGCGGTCGCGGAGCGGCGGAAGCGCGATCTCGACGCCTCCGATACGGTAATAGAGATCCTCGCGGAAGCGGCCCTCTTCGACAGCAGCTTCGAGTTTGCGATTGGTGGCACTGACGATGCGGACGTCCGCCGTGCGGTTCACCGTGTCGCCAACTCGCCGGAGCTCACCCTCCTGCAAGAAGCGAAGGAGTTTGGCTTGCGCAACCAGCGGCATCTCGCCAATCTCGTCGAGAAAAAGCGTTCCACCTTCACTCGTCTCGATCAGACCAGCGCGATCGCGATCGGCTCCGGTGAACGCGCCGCGAACGCAGCCAAAGAGCTCGCTCTCGATGAGATTCTCGGGCAATGCCGCGCAATTGACGGCGGTGAACGTCTTGCCGCGGCGCGGCGAGTAACGATGGATGGCGCGCGCGACCAGCTCCTTACCGGTGCCTGATTCGCCGAGGATGCAGGCGGGTACATCACGACGGGACACACGGGTGATGAGCGAGCCCAGTTCACGCATGGCCGGCGAGTCGCCGATGATTCCGTCGATGGCCTCGCTCTTGGCGGCGCTGACGTTTTCGTTCTGTTCGATGACGCGCTGCATGCGGTGATGCTCGGCGCGCGTGCGGAAGATTGCCGCCAACGCTTCGCGCGACTCGGCGCACCAGCGGCTGATGCCGTCGACGAAGAGAAGCTCGCGATCGCTGCAGACGATCCAGTCGGTCTCCGCCGACGCCAGAAAACGATCGAGCTCCGCAGCGTGAGCGGGAGGGAGCGATCCGATTTCGTGCCATTGGCCGAGTCGGTTGCGTGTGGCAAACCGCCATGGTGTCGGGACAAAGTCGCGCGGCCCGAATGGAAACTCGCGCAGGGCCGCGTCGCGCAGCATCCTCAGCTCCAGCGACGAAGCGTTCCCTTCCCCCGCGGGGAGCTCGACTCCCATTTCTGCTGCGATACGCGCGGCTTCTTCGCTCCGGCTGTGGCCGATCGCATCGCGAAAGAGTTGCAGTCGTTGTGAGCGGGTTGTTGCGGCGCTCAAATCAACCTGCCCGCCGGAGCGGCGGATGCGCAGGTTCTCGTGCCGTCTCGTCAGCTCGACATTTCCCGAGGTTCCGGTCGAGCGCAACGGCGTGTCGCGCCTCTCCATCCAGTCGATCTCATCGAGGATCAGCGCGGCCGCTTCGCGCATCTGAGCCGTAAAGTTGGCTTCAACGATGAACTGGGCGGAGCGCCTTGCGTCGTTGAAACGTCCGCGTGAGAAATCGAGGTGTGCCGAGAGAAGCTCGGTCTCGAGTAGCCGCCGGGTATCGCTCGTTCCTCGATAGAAGTTTCTCAGGCGATGGATATGCTGCGCCGCGTGAGCCCACTGGCCATCGTCCGCGGCAAGGTAGGCCAGGATGAAGAGAATGCCGCCAGCGGCACGGTCCCCTTGTGTCTCTTCGACAAGCGCCAACGTCCGCAAGGCTTCCTCACGCGCCTCCTGCCAGGCTCCGGCGGTGAAGAGGATGTAGACGCGGTCGAGCGCTGCATCGATTCGCTCGGCGACGTCACGAGCGCGCGCGAACGATTGCGCCGCGTGCCCCGCAGCGTCGTCAAAATCCTGACGTGAAGCAGCACGATACGTTGCCAGGCGCGAAGCGAAGTAGTGATCGGCGGGCAGCTCCGCATCGTCATCCGGATCGATTTGCTGGCCTGTCTCGTGCGCATGGAGAGCGCGGAGGTAGGCAAGGCGCGCACGCTCCTCCTCGCCGTGAGGAGGCGTACATGCCGCCAGCGCATCGTGCATGTCGTCGTAGCGGCTCGCCAGGTGAAGGAGCTCGATGCGCAGTGCGTCGTGATCAAACGTTCGATTGGTAATTCGTTCAAGACGCGACCGTGCGGGGCTGTAGTCACCGATGCGGCGCTCGATGCGTGCCAGAAACAGCTCACGCACGTCTTCGGTGAGCAGCAGCACGATGTCGCGGGCGTCGCGGTAGCGTCCCCTTTCGATCAACACCGAGGCAAGCGTCTGGGCCAGTTTTGGTGTCAACGCCTGGCGAGGGATCGACTGAAGCAGCAGGAGATGTCTGTCACTCGCGAACGTCACCTGTTCGAGAAGTTCCGCGGCAGCGCGCGGATCGCCGGCTTCGATCAGAAGCGCGGCGGCGCCGGCAAGCTCGCCCGCAGTTCCGACCATCACGCCGGCGGCAACGCGGGAAAGCATTGGCCGCGACGACGAAGGGATCAGGTTTTTCGCAGCAACCCGGATGGCGTCGGAAGCAAAGACGATGTGGCCGTTATCGATCGAGGTAATTCCTTCGATGGCCAGTTCTTCCGCGACTCCGCCGAACATGAGCTGCTGAAAAAACGCCGAAGCGATGTCGATACGAATGCGTGCGCCAAGAAGTGCGAGCGCGGCGATGCAGGAGCGAGCCGGCTCGCGGAGGGAGCTCACGGACGACGCACGCACCTCCTCGGGCAGCGTGCCGGTGTCGAGAAAACGGGCAAAGTGTTCGGACTCCACGAAGTGCTCGAGCCAGGATCGCGCGTCCGCCACAGTGAGCGCGCCGATTCGCTCCTCGAGGTCGCGGCGCGCGGCCAGGAACGGAGCCACGACGAAAAAACGAGAATGAGGAAGGTCCGATTCGTGGCCGTTGTCAACAATCCAGATGCCGGCGTCCGTGGCCGCGAGCATCTCGATTACGCGTGCCGATGAGGAGTCGAAAGAATCGCGATTCGTCACGAAGAAGATGAGGTGTTGCCGCGAGGCGGCCTCGACGACTCGTTCGACGATCTCACTCTCCCCGCATCGCTCGATCGCGCCCGTGATTGGCGCAAGCGCGCGAAGCGCCGAATATCGCTGAAGAGGCGAGGCGCCGGGACCGATCTCGATGATCTGTTCGCTGCCGAGTGCGGCGGCGGCACGGATGCTGTCGATGGCATCCGATGCGCGAAACCGTCCCGTCCCGCTTCGCAGGATCTCCCGCAGCGCGTCGGAACCAGGTGCGCCAATCGCTCCGAGCGCGGAACGGCGCATCCACTGGAGGTCAGCAGCCGCGTCGCCGCGAAGCCGGGCTTCCGCCTCGATGTAGACCGACTCGGCACGTCCCCACGACTGCCGCAACGAATCAAGGGGTGGTGCCGCAACCGCTTCTGCAAATTGCTGGATCACCGTGAGAGCGTGTGCTTCGTCCGCCTTTGTGCGCGCAGCGGTGCGCACGAGCCGGCAGTCATTGCCACGCTTTCGCACCACCGCCCACTCCGCCGGATCGAGCTCGGCGTCCGAAAATCCGGCGAAGTGAAGGAGCGCCTGATGCGTCGAGAACTGCGCGACCAGAGACAGCCGGTCGCGCGGACCGAGCTCCGCCACATCGGCGAGAGGCGTGGCGTCTAGTGAAATGACCGGCGCGCAGGCGTCGAGCCACGGCAGCGTCGAATGACGCATCGTTGCGATCAGCGCGCGGTCCCACCCGAGCTCCCGAAGATCGATCGTGATTGCCGGCCGCGCGCGCCGTGCCGTGCCACGCATGGACATGTACATAGGTGATGATCAAAAAGGCGATTTCCCTACCCGGGGGTGGGTTTGGGGGGGGTGGGAGCGATACCAGCATGGCAAGATGCTCCCCGATCCCACAAAAAACGTCGGGGGTCTCTCGCAAGAGACTCGGGGTTTCTCGCAAGAGACTCGGGGTTTCTCGCAAGAGACTCGGGGTTTCTCGCAAGAGACTCGGGGTTTCTCGCAAGAGACTC
>JADGNZ010000069.1 GCA_017883205.1 Thermoanaerobaculia bacterium
GGAAAGCCGCGATGAGGCCGCGCCTTCCCACAGGACTTGGAAAACGCCCCCCAACCACCACCCGCGTTTCCCACATCTCCCACAGCCCCTACCACGAGAAAAACAGAGAGAGGGGGAAAACCTAAAACCAAGCCCGCTCATCAAGAGTGTTACCTATGTTCCCGGGCCAATGTGTTACCTATGTTCCAGGTCGCACACCGAAGGCCGGATGAGGGGCGTTTGACTGTCGCGTCAACGTTGCACAAACACCGGCAGGAATGCCTTTTTCAGACGGGTCAAGCTCGCAAAGAAAGTGTTTGTCCCATCCTGCAACGCCCCCCTCATCCGGCTTCGCCACCTTCTCCCCCCGCAAAAAGCGCGGGGGGAGAAGGCGCTCGATTGGAAGGAGTTGGCTATTAGGACGACAGCGCGGATGACAGCGATTCCGGGTGGTAGCCTTCCCCTTTGTTACACTCTCACCGTGCCTGACGCTCTCGATCTTCCTCCCCCGGCGATCCCGCACCGCCGCCGCAAGACGCGTCTGGTCATCCTGGTGCTGGCCGTCGTTCTCGGCATCCCCGGCGGATTCCTCCTTGCCCACGCCATCAGCGTGCCTCTGGTCAAGTCGCTGGAGAACTATCAGCCGGCGATCATCACGCGGATCTACGACCGCAACGGCATCGGATTCGCCGAGTACTCCATTCAGAAACGGATCGTCGTCGCCAAGCGCGATATGTCGCCTGCGGTCGTGCAGGCCATCATCGCCACCGAGGATGCCGACTTCTATCACCACGGCGGGATCAATCCGAAAGCGATCTTCCGGGCCGCGCTGAAGGACCTCATCGCCCGCAAGAAGGTGGAAGGGGCATCGACGCTGACGCAGCAACTTGCCAAGCAAGTCTTTCTCACTCCGGCGAAAGATTTCCGCCGCAAGATCAACGAAGCCTTCCTGGCCGTCGACATCGAAAAGAACTTCACGAAGGATCAGATCTTCGAGCTCTACGCGAATCAGGTTTACCTCGGCCACGGCGCGTACGGCGTCGAAGCGGCGTCGCGGCTCTACTTCGGCAAGCACGCCAAAGATCTCTCGGTTCCCGAGGGGGCGATGATCGCGGGGCTGATCCGCTCGCCGATGTACTACAGCCCCATCACGCATCCGGATCACGCGCTGGCCCGGCGCAATCACGTGCTCCGGCGGATGTACGAGGAGCACTACATCCTGACGAAGGAGCTGTTCCAGCAGGCGTTGAGCTCGCCGATCGTCCTCGGCACGTTCAAAGACGAAGCGCCGCGCATCGGCGCGTACTTCGCGGAAGAGATTCGCCAGCACATCGAGAAGAGCGAGAAGTTCGGCGTCGAGAATCTCTACCAGCACGGCCTCAAGGTTTATTCAACGCTCGATCTGCGCATGCAGCAGGCCTCCGAAACGGCATTGCAGCGCGGCCTGCGTCGATGGGACAGGCGGCGCGGATTCCGAAAGCCGGCGCGGAATCTGGTGACCGAGGGGATCGATCCGAACGCGTACAAAGACCCGAGCTGGAGCAACGATCCGTACGTCACCGACAAGCTTTATCCCGCGGTCGTCTCAACGATTGACAAGGCCGGAGTCACGGTACGCGTCGGCAGAGACTCGATGACGCTGCCGGCCGCATCGTTCGCATGGACCCAGCACAAGAGCATGGAAGGCGTCCTCTCGCGCGGCGACATCATCTACATCCGGCTCGATGAAGATTCGAAGACACACGCGCGCAAATGGATGCTCGATCAGTTGCCGCAGGTGCAGGGCGCGGTAGTCATCATCGACGTGAAGAGCGGCGAGGTACGCGCGCTCGTCGGCGGCTACGACTTCCAGATCTCGAAGTTCAATCGCGCCATCCAGTCGCGGCGGCAGACCGGTTCGTCGTTCAAGCCGTTCGTCTACGGCGCGGCGTTCGAGAAGGGCATGACGCCGGCGGACACGATTTTCGACGAGCCGGTAGCGATTCCGGTCGGCAATCAGATCTATTCGCCGAAGAACTACTACGGCATGTACGCCGGCATCGTAACGATCCAGCGCGCGCTGGAGTTGTCGATCAACGTGCCCGCTGTGAAGACCTGGATGATGGTCGGCGCCGACCACGTGGTCGATTTCGCGAAGCGCTGCGGTATCACTTCCGACATCCCGCGCTACCCATCGACGGCCCTCGGCGCTGCGGGCGTCTCGCCGATCGAGATGGTGGGCGCGTACAACGTCTTCGCCAATCAGGGCGTGTATGTGAAGCCGCGCCTCATCCAGCGGATCGTCGACCAGACCGACCGCGTCCTCGAGGAGCAGAATGCGGAGCTCTCCGAGGCCACGCAGGCGCAGGTGGCGTTCGAGCTGGGACACGTGATGCGCGGAACGATCGACCGCGGCACCGGATACGAGGCGCACGGACTGCCGCCGCCGCTGGCCGGCAAGACGGGAACGACGAACTCCTACACCGACGCCTGGTTCATCGGGTTTTCGCCCGAGTACACGATCGGCGTATGGGTCGGTTACGACGATCCCAGCCGCTCCCTCGGCGGGGGAGGCACCGGCGCGGAAGTCGCGCTCCCGATCTGGATCGATATCGTCAAGCAGATCGATGTCCTGAAGCTGCGCACGTCACGTCCGGAGTTCGATATACCGCAAGGCATCGTCATGAGGCCGATGGATTTGAAGAGCGGCCGCCGCGGTGAAGGACCGTGCGAGCGAGTAATCATGGAAGCCTTCATCGCCGGCCAGGAGCCCGACAAAGATTGCAGCGGCGCGACAGTGGCCGTAAGCAAGCTCCCGTACTACTTGCAGAAGCCGTTCTACCAACCAAAGGAGCTCGAGCCAACGCAAAGCGCGCAGGACGCTTCGGCGCGTTCCGGCGAAAGCGCGGAGTCACCAGCGCCGAATGTGGATGAGGGGCAGAAGGTTGTGCCGCCGCCGGCGACCTCCACAGTTCCACCGCCGTAGCGTCACGCGATATTCGATTGCGCGACAGAGTTAAGACTTTCTCTGTGTCCTCTGTGCCTCAGTGGTGAAATGCCTTTCGCCTTTTTGCGACGCGCTACTCCAACTCCCCATCCAGATCGCTGATCTGGACGAGTGTCCAACGCTCCGTGCTGTTTGTCAGCTCGGCTTTGGCGTCGTGGCGCTTTGGGGTGGGCATCATCTCGGTGCCGACGGCGGTTGGCTTCCACTGCCAGGCGAAGGTGGTGTGGGCGGTGGTGGCATCGGAGTCGATTGCGGTCACGGAGACAAACTCGCGTTTCGCGACGGGGAAGGTCCAGGACGTGCCTTCGTCGACCAAACCGTCGAGGTGGAGCAAGCCGTCGCGCGTGATCGAGACTGTGTTGTCGGGAGCGGTCTCCGCGTAGCCGAGCTTCTGCAGCGCGGCCAGCAGGAGTTGCTCACGGGGCATGAGGACCAGGGGCGCTGCTTTGCGGACGTGACCCATGTACGGTGTTGAGAACTGGCTATCGATCTCGACGACATAGCGAACGCGTTCCCCATCGAGGCCCGCTGGGTACGTGACCGGTTTCTGCGAAGACTCGATGTGCAGTCCGCTTGCGGCCCGCGCTGCCTGCCGCTGCTTCGAAACTTCCAGTACCTTCGAGCACTCCTTTGGCACGACATACAGCAGCGCGACCGCGATGACGAGCGGGATTCCCGCGGTTCGGAGGATGCGCGTGCCGTCGGTCATCGCGCGTAGCGTTTGATCATGTCCATCATCTTGTCGCGCGTGAGCGGCTTGCGCATCCAGGCGTTGGCACCGGAGCTCGGGAACATATCTTCGAGCGACTTCTCCGGCAGATCGGAGATCAGGACGATGGGGATGTCTTTCTTGTTCGACTGCGACTTCAGCACTTCGCTCAGCCGGTTGCCCTTGATGCTGGGGAGGTTGACGTCGAGGAAGATGATGTCGGGCGAATTACTGGCCAGGACGTGATTGAACTCGATCCAGCTCACGGCGGTCAGGACGGTGCAACCCTCGCGCTCGAGCAGCGCGCGGCCGAGCTTCAGCACGAGTGGATTGTCATCGAGGATCAGAACGCAGGCGTTAGAAGGAGAGGTAGACATCGTCTGCATGATACATTTTCCGGCGGCGCTTACTAGGCCTCGAGACCCATTTGGACGACATCACACCGAACGAATTGCAAGGGCCTGCTTCGGCTCTCGAGCCGCCGCCGGCTCCCGCACCCAATCCGCTTCCCTTTCAGCGCCCCGCTGACTACTACGCAGACCCTGAGACGCGCCTCCGTCCGCTGTTTCCAAGATGGGTGTCTATTGGCTGCGGGTGGATCTCGGTCATCTTCGTAGTCCTCGTGTTCGCTGCTGGTGCATTTGCCCCTCGCTCAGGCGTCATCGTCGATTGGTTCTTTGGGAAACTCCAGGAGGATCTGACCCACAGCTTCTCGGCCGATGTCACGACCGTGCAGAAACAGGCCTTCGCCGCGGAGATGCAGACGATGCGGGCCGCAGCGCGCAACGGCAAGCTCAAGATCGAGAGCACGCAGAAGTTCCTGAAGCTGGCCACCGAGGTCGATGGCGACGACAAGATCGACCACGCCGAAGCGGACAAGCTGATCGGAGCGGCGCGTGAGGTGAATCGGGCGTTGAAATGAGGTTGCTGGGTTGCTGAGTTCCTTGGTTGCAACCTAAACATGAACTTCAAACTCATCTCCTCATTCACGCCGCAGGGTGATCAGCCCGAGGCGATCCGGCAGCTCACGGAGAGCGTCAAGGCCGGTACGCGCGATCAAGTCCTCCTCGGCGTCACCGGTTCCGGCAAGACGTTCACAGTCGCGAAGGTGATCGAGTCGATCAACCGGCCGACGCTCGTCCTCAGCCACAACAAGACTCTGGCCGCCCAGCTCTATCAGGAGTTCAAGAACTTCTTTCCCGAGAACCGCGTCGAGTACTTCGTCTCGTACTACGACTACTACCAGCCCGAGGCCTACATCCCGCAGAACGATCTCTACATCGAGAAGGAGATGACGAAGAACGATGAGATCGACAAGCTGCGGCTGGCGGCCACGAAGTCGTTGTTCGAGCGCCGCGACGTGATCATCGTCTCGTCCGTGTCGTGCATCTACGGCATCGGCGATCCCGATCTCTACCACTCCATGCTCGTCTTCTTCGAGCGCGGCATCGACAAACCGATGACGCAGTACCTCCGCAAGCTGACGGAGATGCAATACGAGCGGACGCCGTACGACCTCTCGCGCGGCACGTTCCGCGTGCGCGGCGACGTGCTCGAGCTCTGGCCCGCGTACGAGGACGACGCGGTGCGCGTGGAGTTCTTCGGCGACGAGATCGACAAGATGACCCGAATCGATCCGATCACCGGCCGCACCTCGGGGCAGGAGTACGACCGGCTGGCCGTCTATCCGCGAACGCACTACGTCACGCCGCGCGACCGTCTGATGGTGGCGATGGAGAACATTCGCGTCGAGCTCGATGAGCGGGTCGTGGAGCTGCGCGCAAACGAACGGCTGCTCGAAGCGCAGCGCCTGTCGCAGCGTACGATGTTCGATCTGGAGATGATCGCGGAGCTCGGCTACTGCAACGGCATCGAGAACTACTCGCGTCATCTCTCCGGCCGTTCGCCGGGCGAACCGCCGCCGACGCTGATCGACTACTTTCCAAAGGATCTGCTGCTCGTCGTCGATGAATCGCACCAGACGATTCCGCAGGTTCGGGCGATGTGGGGCGGCGACCGTGCTCGCAAGCAGACGCTGGTCGAGTACGGGTTCCGTCTGCCAAGTGCGATCGACAACCGGCCGCTGTCGTTCGATGAGTTCGAGGGAAAAATCAATCAGACGCTCTATGTCTCCGCGACGCCCGGTCCGTTCGAGATGGAAAAGACGGGCGGGCTGTTCGCGGAGCAGGTCATCCGTCCGACCGGTCTGCTCGATCCGCAGATCAGCATCCGCCCGGTGAAGGGGCAAGTGGACGATCTGATCGGCGTGATCAAGGAACGGATCGCCGCCGGCGAGCGCGTGATGGTGACGACGCTGACGAAGCGGATGTCCGAGGATCTGACGCGCTACCTGCTGGAGCTGGGGATCAAGGTCAACTATCTGCACTCGGATGTCGAGACGCTCGAGCGCATCGCCATCATCCGCGACTTCCGCATGGGAACGTACGATGTGCTGGTCGGTATCAACCTGCTGCGCGAAGGGCTCGATATCCCGGAGTGTTCGTGTGTGGCCATCCTCGACGCCGACAAGGAGGGGTTTCTCCGCTCGCAGACGTCGCTGATCCAGACGATCGGCCGCTGCGCCCGCAATCTGAACAGCCTGGCCATCCTCTACGCCGACAAGATGACCGACTCGATCAAGTTCGCGGTCGCGGAGACGAAGCGGCGCCGCGAGATCCAGCAGCAGTACAACGAGGAAAACAACATCGAGCCGGCATCGATCATCAAGTCGATCGACAGCGACCTGATGAAGATGGCCAACCTCGACTACTTCGAAGTCCCCGGCGGCCCAACGTCAAAAGCCCGCCTCGACCTGACGGAAGGGGAGGACCTGGACAAAGCGATCGCCCGCCTGACGAAGGAGATGAAGGACGCGGCGAAGAATCTCGATTTCGAAAAGGCGACGGAGATCAGGGACAAGCTGAGGGAGTTGAAAGAGATTCGGATCTTCGTGTAGCGCGCCTACACCTTTGTGAGCGTAGTTTTGATCCGCAGATGTCGCAGATGAACGCAGATTTGAGACCGCCCTATCTGCGTCTTATCTGCGACATCTGCGGATTGGCTCACTCTCCCGGCGGCTTTTGCGGCGTGACCGGCGGCGTGTACGGCTGCAAGGGTTGCACGGTGGACGGTCCGGCGGTTCCGATCGTCGACGTCCCGCCCGGTTGCATCGGTGTCGTCGATGACGTGCCTGGCGTTTCCATGTGCGCCTGGCCGGGTGTGTACGGCTGCATCGTGCCGGGCGTGCGGACGGTTGCTACATCGGGAGACTTCGGGGCTGCGGGCGGCGCGGCTTGACGCTCCGGGAACTTCACTTCCGCGGGCATACGAAATGGTGTTGCGGGTTTGGCCGCGGCGGCGGGCGATGACGGCAGCGTCGGGAACGACCAGTTGACCGTTTTCTTCGTTGACACTGCGCCGGCCGGCGTTGTCTGCGCGGCGGTTGCTTCGGCGGGGTGGAGCGGCTTCGGTTGGTACGCTGCCTTTCCGAGGGCGCAGGGATCGATCTTCGTGGTCGTGTCGAAGTATTCGTTGACGAGGTCGGCCACGATGCTGCCGTCGAGCATCGTGATCTTCGCGCTTCCGCCGGACGACGGTTGTACGCGCAGAACGCGGCCGGCGACGAGACAGCGGAGGAAGGTCGCTGCGGCCGGATCGCCGGAGGGTTTGACTCCGGAGATCCGCAGGTGGGAATCGTGGCCATCGATCTTGACGATGACCTCATTCGGAGAGGTGGCTCCGACTCCTAGTGCGATGGTTGCGGCGTGCGAGACAGCAGCGAGTGACATCGACAGCACTGCGATCGCGATCGGCTTCATGACGGGTCTCCTTTAGAACGTCCATCGTACGCCCAACCGCGCGGAGAGCGCCGGTGTGCGCACGATCGGTTTGAGGTAATCGGCGTTTGCGGACTTCGCGAGAGAGTTATCGCTCTCCTGGAAACTGTAGCGCTGGTCGAGAAGCACGGGACGTTGGGTGTTCAGGAGATTGAAAACGTCGAGCAGGAGATTGAGCTGGGAGTTTCGGACGGGGATGGGGTAGCCGAGGTGGAGGTCGGCGTCATAGTTGCTCGGGGTGCGGCCTTCGGCGCCGCGGGGCGTGAGGAAGAACTCGTAGCGGCGATAGGCGTCGGAGTAACCGTAGCGCGTGACGGGCGTTCCGCTGCGCCAGTAAGCAGAGACGCCGACGGAAAGCTTCCAGGGGGTGTTGTACGTACCGGAGGCCTTCAACTGGTGGCGCCGGTCGTTCGAGAGCGGACCTTTGTTGGTGATCACGTTCAGGTTGCTGCCGTTGGTGAAGAAGTCGTAGTAGTCGTAGGCGGCGGAGATGTTGGGGTCGGCGCCGACGTTGGTGAACGGCGCGTACTCGCCGTCGTAGTTCCCTTCGAGCCGCGAATAGATGTACGAGGCCATGCCCTGCCAGTTGTTGGAGAGGGCCTTCGTGGCGTCGAGCTGGATGCCTTTGTAGGTCCGCTTCGGCTTCGGCGCGGGAAACTGCGTGGAGTAGTCGAGCGTGAAGACCTTCTTCATGATTCCTTCGCCGGGATTGCCGATGCAGTACGTGCCATCGTCGGCGCAAAGGAAGTCTTCGATGACGCGTCCGTAGCTGCGGTAGATCCCTTTGATGCCGACGGAAACGAACGGCATGATCTCGCGCTCGCCGCCGGCGATGAATTCGCTCAGGTATTGATTCTTGAGATTGGGATCGGACGGTTCGGTGAAGCCGCCCAGGATGGCAGACGCGGTATCGGCATCCTTCTCGGCGTTGGCGTCGGGCGTGACGCTGGTCGGGCTGTAGTTGATGATGCGCGGCTGCCGTTCGTACGAGAACGAGCGAATGACGAGATCCATCGGGATCTCTTCGTAGTAACGGCCGTAGGAGGTAAAGAGCTTGGTCTGATTCGTGCCGCTCGGATCCCAGATCAATCCGAGCCGCGGCGCGTAGTCTTTCTTGAGATCGATCTGCGTGACGCCGGAGGCATCGATGATGCGCTGGCGGTCCCAGCGGACACCGGCGTTGAGCGTCACGTTCTTCAGGGTCCAGTGGTCCTGGACGTACACGGCCGTGTTCTTGTGCTGCGGCGATGCGTTCAGTTCGGAGATGGGCGCATTGGCGACGGTGGCGTCGGGCGTCGTCCAGTAGAAGTGGCTGTAAATCGGCTTGTTGGGATTGTTGGGGTTCTCGAAGACGTCGACCTGCTGGCCGCCCGACATCCGTTTGATGACGTTGGCGGTCTCGTCCTGAAACTCGATGCCGAACTTGAACTGGTGCGCGCCGAGGAAGCGCGTGGCGGACCCGCCGTAGAACTTGCGCTCGAACGATTTGTCCTGAATCAGACCGAAGCCGCCGGATTGGAAGAAGTTGTTGCGGGCGTCGATGTACTCGATCGCGTCGCCGGCTGACGTAGCCGGTCCGACGGAGTTGGTGTCGCGATGGCGCGCGCCCTGCGCGGAGAAGAGCCACTTGGAACCGACGATGCCGTCGTAGCGGAGCGCGTAATCGCGGCCACCGAAATCCTGGCGGCCGAGGTAGGTGGATGGGTCGCCGATCAATGTGTGATCCGCATCGTTGATGGCGCCGGTATCGGCACGCGGATCCTGCAGCCAGGTGGCGGTAAACGTGTGTTGTGGGTTGGCACTGAGCGTCAGTTTGGCTGACCCGAGGTTCCGATGGCTCAGCGATGAGGCGGAGGTGCCGGCGAGGGGTCCGTCCGACAGCACGTTATCCTGCGTGTTGCGGACTTGGTCGAGCGCGGCAAAGAACCAGAGTCTGTCTTTGATGAATGCGCCTCCAACGTCGGCGCCGTAGTCCTTCCGCTTGAATCCAGCAGGCGTGCCGCCAACAACTCTCGTCGAGCTCGTCTGCAGTGAGTCGCTGTCGTAATAGCCGAAGACGTCGCCGGCGAGCTGATTGCTGCCCGACTTCGTGATCACGTTGATGATGCCGCCGGTGGCGCGGCCATATTCGGCCTCGTATCCACCGGTCTTCACTTCCAGGGCCTGGATGAATTCGAAGTTGAGCTCTTTCCCCTGGAAGCCGTACTCGGAGCCCGTGGTGTTCACGCCGTCGATGTAGAAGGCGTTCTCGGCGCCGGACGATCCGTAGACCGAGATCAACTGTGTCTGTTTGTTGCTCGGGTCGGTCCCATCCGACGAGACGCCGGGCGTGACCTGCACGACCGCTGAGTAATTGCGCTGCGTCGGCAGCGTCTCGATCACCGAGGCTGTGAGATTCGTACCGAGCGTCGTCGACGTCTCATTCACCAGCGGCGCGGCTTCTCCGACCGTGATGGTCTGACTCATGGAAGGGGAGAGGTCGGCATCGAGCGTGGCCTCTTTCCCGAGAGCAACGACGACCGTGCTCGCCTTCGGAGCGAAGCCTGAGAGCGAGAAGGTGACGGTGTAGTTTCCGGGCGGGAGCAGCGACAGATGGTAGATCCCCTCGTAATTGGTGACCGCCACGCGGGAGCCCTGCAGTGCAGGACCTTTCCCTTCGACGGTGACCCCGGGAAGCAGCGACATGCTGGCGGTGACACGCCCGCTGATGGAGCCGGTTGTCTGCGCCAGCGCCGGGAGCGCGGCGAGAAGAAACAGTACGACCGGAAGGCGGCCGAGAGAGAGCATGGGACCTCCTGTTGGAGGACAGTTTACGCGTAGCGCGCCAATACGTCTCGCACGCGCGCGAGGCCCGCTTCGATCTGTCGCGGCGAAACGGCGCCGACGCTGAGCCGCATCCAGCCGCTCTCGTTCGGCAGCCCAAATGCCTGGAAGGGCACGACAGCGAAGCCGGCGTCGTCCAGAAGAAGGCGGCGGATCTGGCTGTTCGACGTGATCGAACCACGCCCGATCAGATCGAACTGCACGGAAAGGTAGATCGCTCCCTGCGGCGCGATGGCGCGCACCGGAATCCCTTCGCGCCGCATGGCCTCGAGTCCGTCATAGAGAAGATCGAGGCGCAGTCGCAACTCGCGGATCATCCCTTCGTGATACTCGTCGATGTCGGCGCGACGGTCGAGGAACTTGGCGACGGCGATCTGCTCCGGGCGGGGAGCCCATGCACCGATGTGGCCGAGGATGTCGCGCATCCGGCCAGTGATCAGCGGCGGCGCCACCGTCCAGCCGACGCGCAATCCGGTTGCGGCGAACGCTTTGGAAACGCCGTCCACGTAGATCGTGTAGGGCGTGGCCTCCGGAACGAGCTTGGTCGGCGTGTAGTGATGGAACCCGCCGAACGTGAGCATCCAGTAGATCTGATCCCAGAGAAGGAGCAGGGCACGCTGTCCCGAGGCAGCGCGGCGTTCGTTCTCCTCGACGACGAGACGGGCGATCCGTTCCACCTCCTCGCGCGCCATCACCGTTCCGGTCGGATTGGCCGGTGTGCAGACGCAGATCAGGCGCGCATCGCGAACGTGCGGGCGGATGAGGTCGGCGGTGAGAAGGAAGTTGGTCTCCGGGCCGACGGCGATCTCGACCGCCTCGGCGCGCATCAGGTAGGCGTAGTGGTTGTTGTTCCAGGAAGGGATCGGGAAGATGACTTTGTCGCCCGGGTCGACGATGGCGGAGTACGCCGCGAAGATGACCGGCCTGGCGCCGCCGGCGATGAGCGTCGATTCGAGGGGGTACTTCAGGCCGAGCACGTCGTCGTAGTAGCGGATGACTGCCTGGCGAAGTTCTTTGGTGCCGTCGGAGGGTGGATAGTTCGTCTCGCCGGCTTTGAACGCATCGGAGATCAGACCCTCGAGCACGCGCGGGATGCGGAACTCTTTCGGCGAGAAGTCGCCGACGGTGAGGTTGCAGATGTCGCGGCCGGCTTCGCTGATCGCGCGGATCTCGGCGGAGATTCGGAGGATCTCGGAACCTGTGAGGCCGAGGGCGAGTTGCGAGAGGCTGCGGTCGTCGCAGACGGGCACGGTTGTCGTCATCGGTGGTGGATTGTAGATCAGTCGATGGGCAGAAACAGCCGACTTTGGCGATGGCGCCCAGGGTTCATTCGCAAGCAATCAGACGCTGGTTGCGCGACTCGATCCTCGGCTCAGCCCGGTGACCACTATAATCGTCGCGTGAGAAGCCTTCGTACTGCCTTCGCTCTCAGCCTGTTTCTCAGCCTGTTTCTTGTTGCAGCCTGCTCGAAAGAGCAACCGTTGCCGCAGCAGCCGGTCGCCGAGGATGACTCGACGCCGGTGGATGGCGGGACGGTTATCCGGCGACTGCAGGCGGACATCAACACGCTCAATCCGGTGCTCATCGCGAGCAAGTACGATCACTACGTCGCAGCGTATCTGTTCACGCCGCTGCTCCAGCTCGACGCCAATCTGCTTCCCACGACTGCCGGTTCGCTGACCGACAAGTACGAGGTGTCTCCGGACGGTAAGCTGTACACATTCCACCTCAACCCGAAGGCAACCTTCTCCGACGGCACGCCGGTGCGAGCGAGCGACGCCGTCTTCTCGCTGAACAAGATCGTCGATCCGAAGTCAGAGTCCGCGGAGTTCGCCGGCTGGTTCGAGAAGCTGGACGCAGCCGGCACCAAAGCCCTGGATGACCACACTCTTGTCGTGGCTTTCAAGGAAGCGCGCGCGCCGCAGCTCGTCTCCTTCAACGGCGTGCGCGTGATTCCCGAGCATGTGTACGCCAAAGGGGATTTTA
Source organism: Thermoanaerobaculia bacterium (assembly GCA_017883205.1). Classification (GTDB taxonomy): domain Bacteria; phylum Acidobacteriota; class Thermoanaerobaculia; order Gp7-AA8; family Gp7-AA8; genus JADGNZ01. The sequence goes on from JADGNZ010000069.1 coordinate 12,320, forward strand.
AGTCCGCCTTCGGCATGAGCGCGGTGGGCTCGGGGCCTTACCGGCTCGTCCGGCGCATTCCCGGCAAAGAGATTCTCCTGGAGCGCCGCAGCGACTACTGGGGTGTCCCCCCGCACATCCAGAACGTCCTCTTCAAAATCATCGGCGACGATAATACGGCGTGGAACGCGCTGAAACGGGGAGACATCGACGAGACCATCATCGGCTCCGACACCTGGATGAACGAGAGCCGCCGGCCGGAGTTGCAAAAAACGATCGACTTCCGCCGTTTCTACATGGCCAGCTACAACTTCATCGCCTGGAGCGAGCACGAGCCGTTGCTCGCGGACAAGCGTGTCCGGCGCGCGCTGGCGATGTGCGTCGACATGCAGTCGGTCATCAACGGTCTCTATCGCGGCACGGCACGGGCGATGAACGGCCCGTTCACTCCCGACCAGTGGTCGTACAACCCGGAAGTACCGGTGATCCAGTTCAACCCCGAGGGGGCGCGGCAGATCCTCAACTCGATGGGATGGCTGGATACGGACGGCGACGGGATCCTCGACAAGAACGGTAAGCCCTTCTCGGTGGAGATGATCATCGCCGGTGGAAGTTCGACATCGGTTGCCTTCACGCAGCTCTATCAGGCCGAGCTGAAGAAAGCGGGCATCGATCTGAAGATCTCGCCGCTCGACGGGGGCGCCTACATCCAGCGCTTAGTCAGCGGCAACTTCCAAGCCGCGTACGCGTCGTGGGATCTTGATCCGGACCCTGATCCCAACGCGATCTATCACTCGTCACAGTTCCCGCCCGGCGGCCAGAATTTTGTTTTCTATAAGAACCCTGCGGCCGACGCGCTCATCGATCAGGGGCGCCACGAGCTCGATCACGCCAAACGTGTTGCTATCTACCGTCAGCTCCACGCTCTGCTCGCCGACGACCAGCCGTACACATGGACGGTGCAGGTGTCGCTGAAATGGGCGCTCACGAAGCGGATCAGAAACGCGAAGGTGAGCCCAGGCTGGGGCCTCTTCCTCTGGTACCCGGGCGAGCTCGATTGGTGGATTCCGAAATCGCAGCAGACGAAGTAGGCTCGCTTTCTTGTTTCACGCGGAGACGCGGGGATCGCGAAGTTTCGATTCTCCGCGGTTCCGCGGCTCCGCGTGAAACCGTCTAAACTCGCCGCATGCTCACCTACGTCGTCCGCCGCCTGCTGTATGGCGTTCTGACGTTCTTCGGTATCACCATCGCCATCTTCGTGCTCGTTCACAGCGTGCCGGGCGATCCAGTCTCGTTCTATATCGGGTCGCACGGAATGGGTGCGCTCTCCCACGCGGCGCTGGACGAAATCCGGCGCGAGCATCACCTCGACCAGCCCATCCCGCAACAGTACGGATGGTGGCTGCGCGGCATCGTCACCTTCGACTTCGGCACGTCCTTCATCAACCACCGTCCCGTCACCGCGCTGATTGCCGAAAAGCTGCCGAGCACGTTCATGCTCAACCTCGTCGCATTTCTCGTCGCGGCGCTCATCGGCGTGCCGATCGGACTCTGGAGCGCAACGCGTTCCGGACGGACCTCCGAACGCGCCTCGGGAGTTGCGTTCTTTCTCCTCTATTCGCTGCCCAGCTTCTGGGTGGCGCTTTTGCTGATGCAGCTCTTCTCCGTCCACTTCCACATCCTGCCGCTCTTCGGAATGACGTCGGACGACTACCTCGACCGCGGCCTGACCTCGAAGGTCGCCGACCGCGCGATGCATCTCATCCTGCCGGTCGTCACACTCGCATACGCCCAGATGGCGATCTATGCACGCTTCTCAAAGTCGGCGCTGACCGAAGTGATCCGCCAGGACTTCATCACGACCGCGCGCGCGAAGGGCGCAACCTCGGCCGCCGTGCTCTGGCATCACGCGCTCCGCAACGCCCTGATTCCGCTGATCACGCTCCTCGGGCTGACGCTGCCGTATCTCGTTTCCGGCAGCGTCATCGTCGAAGAGATCTTTCAGTGGGATGGGATCGGGCGCCTTTACTTCGACGCGATCTCCACGCGCGACTATCCGACCATCCTCGGTCTCTCCGTCGCTACCGCGGTGGCTACACTCTTCGCCAGCCTGCTGGCCGACATCCTCTACGCCGTAGCTGATCCGCGCATCCGCCTGGAGGGGAAATAGCGCATGTGGCGGATCACCTGGCGGCGCTTCTGCCGCAGCAAACTCGCACTCGTAGCGCTTGCGTACATCGGAGTGGTCGCGCTGGTCGCTTTGAGTGCGCCATTTCTTGCGGCATCGAAGTCGTCGCCGATTCCGTTCGGACCGAATGACGTCGATGTCGCCAATCGCCTGCATCCCCCCGACACGCAGCATCGCCTCGGCACCGATGAACTTGGGCGCGACGTGCTTGCTCGGATGATCCATGGCGCGCGCGTCTCGCTGACCGTCGGTCTCATCGCCACCGCGATGTCCGCGCTCGTCGGCTCGTTTCTCGGCGCGCTCGCAGGCTTCTACGGCGGTGCGGCCGACTGGATCGTGTCGCGCCTGATCGAGATCGTCCTCTGCTTCCCGTTTCTTTTTCTCGTCCTGGCGATCGTGGCGTTTTTCGGGCCGTCGATCTGGACGATCATGCTGGCTCTGGCCCTCACCAACTGGACGAGCGAAGCGCGTTACGTGCGCGGCGAAGTGATGCGCCTGCGCGAGATGGAGTTCGCGCACGCGGCGCGCGCGAGTGGAGCGCGCGACTACCGCATCATCTTCCGCCATCTCCTGCCGAACGCGCTTGCGCCTGTCCTCGTCTCCGCGAGTTTCGGTGTGGCCTACGCGATCGTCACCGAGTCCGCCCTCTCATTCCTCGGCCTCGGCGTGCCGCTTCCGACCGCGACCTGGGGAAGCATCCTCTCCTCCGCGAAAGAGTTCGTTGAGTACGCGTGGTGGCTGATCGTCTTCCCCGGCCTGGCCATCTTCATGACCGTCGCCGCCTTCAACATCATCGGCGACCGGTTCAGGGATGCGCTCGATCCGCGGAGCGAATGAGCAACCGGCTTCTTGCTACGGCGAGGCCGAGGGATAGTGAAAACACAATTCGGACGTTCTCCACTATCGCCTCAGCCTGGCCACAAACAGACTTATTCGAGCCCGGAGGGTAAAGCGGTTACGAGCGCATCCGTTCTCATTTGGGTGGTACAGCCGAAGACACAACCCTAGAGGTTGTCTGGGTGTGAACCGACTGATTACGGACAGGCACATCCTTGGTTGCTGCAGCCCTTGCGGTTGCAAAGATCGCTAGGGGGCTAGGTGGACAAGCGCACAAGCCTGAACTAGTTCGCACGCACCCTGGGCCGAGGTCGCACGCTTGGGTTGGCAGCGCGATCAGTTGGCTGAGCACACACGCCGAAATTGCCATCAACATCGCGCGAAGCAAACGGTTCTTCATATCCTTCTCCTTTGTGGTTTAGTTACTGTTCTATCACCAGACGGAGAGATGGCAGCACCAATCTCGTTCATTGATGGCAATGCAGGAATGAATATCCGCAGAAGGCATGGCCGCGATAATTAGCCGATCGTCACCGGTAGCCGCGCTTTGAGCGAGGCGAGAACGGTCGGCGGGACGAGCCGGCCGACGTCGCCGCCGAGGCGGAAGACTTCTTTGACGAGGCGCGAGGAGACGTAGGTGTACTCGACCGCGGGGAGCATGAAGATCGTTTCCGACTGCGGATGAAGCTCGCGATTCATCAGCGCCATCTGCAGCTCGTACTCGTAATCCGAAACCGCCCGGATGCCGCGCACGACGACGTTGGCATCGACGCGGCGCATGAAATCCACCAGCAGTCCCGAGAACGAGTGCACTTCGACGTTCGGTATATCCGACGTGCAGCGCACGATCAGCTCCTTGCGCTCGGCCACGGAGAAGAGGGGAGACTTCCCTTCATTCTCGAGCACCGCGACCAGGAAGCGGTCGAAGAGCTGCGCCCCACGACGGATGATGTCGAGATGGCCGTTGGTCAACGGATCGAACGAGCCAGGGTAGATGGCGTTGCGCATTGGGGAAGATGGTAGCTGAAATCGGGGGTCGGGAGATCGGGGGTCGGGTGTCGGAGAGTGATTCTGTGCCTCTCCGGCTCCCGACCCCCGATCCGCGACACCCGCGTCAATAGTCAACCTCTTGACGATCGCCCGATCCGAAACTAAGATGATGATCAATTCGAGTGAAACAGATTACGGGAGGGTGTGAGTGATGCGACAGCGGCTGGAGATCAAGCGCTCGAATTCCAATCACGACAATCGTCTTCTCTCGGCGATTCGCAACTACCTGCCGGGTGCCTGGATCGCGCCGAAGAACAACGAGCTGATCACGCTCTACCGGCTGCGCTACAAAATGGCGCTCGATGAGCGGAAGTACGACGCAGCGCTCATCTTCCTGAACAAGATCCTCGAGCTCGATCCGCTCAACGCCGAGGCCAAGCTCTGCAAGGGCGAGATCTACCATCGATGCCTGCAGGACTACGCGAAGGCGGTCGAGCAGTACAACAAAGTCCTGCGCATCACCGGCGGCCGGGACAACGAGAGTATCCAGTCGCGCGCCCGCGCAGGCATGGCCGAGATCATGGAACTGCTCTCGTAGCTGGCTCTTGCACAGACAGGAGTGTCTGTGCCACATCACTTCTGGCTTCGAGGCGCTGATCCGGCGACTTGGGGCTCGTCTGGGAAATCTAGGTCACTTCTGGCTTCGAGGCACCCGATCGAAGTCCCGGGTTTGTGTGGCACAGACACTCTTGTCTGTGCTCGCCTGATCTCAGTCCGTGATCATGTGCACCGCGACAATGGCCAGGATGCCTCCGGCCACGAGCGTCGCTCCGGTAATGAGCAGCGTCGCCATGTGCGCACGAATCGCGGCGAGCATCTCGAGCGCCGCGCGCCGCATCTCCGCGTCACGGGACCAGCCGCGCACGAGTGCGCTGCAACCGACCACGAACGCTGCGAGCGGCAGGGCGATGAGGAAGAGATCGAGACCGACGTGCGGGCGAACGCTGAACCAGTCGACCAGACGCTGCGCGGTGTGTGCCGGTTCAAACTGTCTCGGCTGAAGGCTGCGCACGACGAGCGCGGTCATGAAGAGGGCGCCGGGGAAGACGAGGAACAGCTCCGTTGCAGCGATCGTTCGTTTGGCTGTGCTCATGAGTACTTTCTATGATAAAGTACTCACCATGTCAAGCCGGATGACGCCGACTCGCTCAGCGGTCCCGCTCGATCACGAAGTCGAGCACCATCTCCAGCGCTTCACGGGCGGGCGAGCCGGCGAACGGTTCGAGCGCCGTACGCGCGCGGTTCGCGTAGTCGCGGGCGATGGCCCGCGTCTCGTCCAGCGTCTCGTACTTGCGCACCAGCGCCAGCATCTCGGCGGGATCGACCCCTTCGAACGACTTCATCGTGGCGATGAGCGCGATCTTTTCGCGCTCCGCCGGCGTGGCCCGCGGCATGGCCAGAATCAGCGGCAGGGTCAGCTTGCCTTCCTTGAGATCGGAGAGCGCCGGCTTGCCGAGGACTTCCGTGCTCGAGGTGAAGTCGAGGATGTCATCGATGAGCTGAAAGCAGATGCCGAGGTTGACGCCGTACGAAAAGAGCGACTGGCCGATCGCCTCCGGCTGATCGACGAGATAGGCAGGGATGCGGCAGCAGGCGCCGAACAGGAGCGCCGTCTTTCGCTCCACGATCGTGAAGTAGTCGTCGACCGAGACATCGGCGCGTCCGTTGTGCTCGAGCGCGAGGATTTCTCCTTCGATCATCTTGATCGTCGTCGTCGAGAGCAGGCGCAAGATATCGAGGTTGCCGTCGACCAGCGCCATCGACATCGAGTGCATGAAGATGTAGTCGCCAACCAGGACAGTGAGGTTGTTGCCCCATCGATAGTTGATCGACGTCCGCCCGCGCCGCACTTCGGCCTCGTCGATGATGTCGTCATGAACGAGCGTGGCGTTGTGAATGAATTCGACGACAGCGCCGTACGTGACGTCTTGATGGCCTTCGTAGCGAAGCATTTTCGCGACCAGCAGAAGCAGGGCGGGCCGTAGGCGCTTGCCGCCGCCGGCGAGAATGTGCTCGCCGACGTCGTGAAGGGTCTTGATGCCCGACTCGAAATTACGCTTCAACTCGATCTCGACGAGCTGGAGCTTCGGCGCCACAAGGTCGAGGAGACGGTCGGCGACCGAGAGCTGTTCGACCGGCGCGCTGCTGGTTGGGGGAGGCGTCACAGGGGACAGAATAAACGAATTGGTCAGGAAGCCTCAACCGCGGTAGTTGGTGAACTGCAGCGGGATCCCGAAATCCTTTCCCTTCACGAGGGCGATGGCCTTCTGCAGATCGTCTTTGGTGCGCCCGGTGACGCGAACCTGATCGCTCTGAATCGAGGCCTGAACCTTGAGCTTGGCCTCTTTGATCGCTTTCACGATGGCCTTCGCTTTCTCGATCTCGATTCCCTGAACGATCTTTGCACGCTGCCGTACCGTGCCGCCCATGGCCTGCTCGATCACGGCATAGTCCATCGCTTTGAGCGAGACGCCGCGCTTCACGAGTTTCGATTCGAGGATGTCCTTGACGCTGCGCAGCTTGCCCTCGTCATCGCTGACGAGCACGATTTCTTCGGCAGCAAGCTCGATCGAGCTCTTGCTCCCCTTGAAATCGAATCGCTGGGCCAGCTCTTTCTGGGCCTGCTGCACCGCGTTCGACACTTCCTGCATTTCGGTCTTGGAAACGACGTCGAATGAGAATTCCTGAGCCAAGGGGCCTCCTGGGTTAGAGAGTGGGGAGTCGGGGGTCGGGGGTCGGAGAAGAGGCGATTCACGAACTCACAAGTTCGCCGGTCGTACTCTCCGACACCCGACTCCCTACACCCCACCCCCTCATTGTTCAACCACTTCCACACCGGCCGGCGGTGTGAAGTGGAAAAAGTCGGATGCTACGCTGCGTTTCGTGAAGCCGGAGAAATCAAACGTTGTTTCATTGCCTTCGCGGTCCGAGTAGGCCACGCGCTCGATCGTATGCGTGGCGGCGGCGATCGTGATCGTGACGTTGCGGATCATCGCCGAAGGGGTGCGTGGCTGGAGCGTGGCGACGACGGAGTTTCCTTGCGTTGCCTCGTGGACGACGAAATTGCGGTCGCGCGCGGCCGGATCACCGATCAGGAGAAATGGCAGCTCGCTGCGTTGCTTCTCGTCAAGAGTGGTCACGGTCACTTGCTTCTCCGCGGCGATGTAAAGCCATGAGCGATTTCCATCGAATACAAAGACCTTCTGCTCCGGATGAAGGTAGCTCCAACGCATCATCGGCAGCGGGCCGAAACTAACGGTCCCGCTCTCGACCTGCCCGTTCTTGAATCCTTTCGGCGTGAAGCGCTGACTGAACTGTGCCTCGGTGCCTGGCAGGGTAGCGGCCGCGCGATCGAGCTCGGCCGCAGACGCAGCAACGGTGATTGCGAGTGTGAAGAGAAGAGTGGCGATTTTCATGGTTGAGCTACCTTGCAACTCAGCAACCAAGCAACCGCGAAGCGCTCACAGCTTCTCGACTTCGATCGAAACGATTGCTGAATTGACGACGAAGATGCGGTCGTTCTTGCTCCGATCGAGTGGGAAAAGGAAGAAGCCGTTGCGCTCGGGATTGTATTGAGCGACTCCGCGCATGGTCTCGCCATCCGCGAATTCGACCGCAATCGTGCTCCCGGCCGGCTCTTCCGCGCTCTCCGGCGAACTGCGCGGAAAGAAGAGTGCCTTCAATGTCGAGAACGGCACGTCTTCCGCGCTGCCATCTTCGCGGGTCACGCGAACGATCTGCGAGTCGATGTCGGTCTCGACGAGCGAAGCGCGCTCCGTCCGTCCGTCGCGATAACGTAGTACCACTGTGATCGAAGAATCCATCAGAAGAGCTCCAGACCCCAGAGGTCGTGGAGGTGAATGATACCTTCGACGCGGCCGGACGCATCGGCAATGAAGATCGACGTAATCTTCCTTTGTTCCATCATCTCCAGCGCCGCGGACGCCAGCTCCTTCCCTTCGATCGTCACGGGATCGGGCTTCATGCAGTCTGCCGCGGTCTTCTTCAGTACATCGGTGTCGCGCTGCAAAAGGCGGCGAAGATCACCGTCCGAGATCGCTCCGGCGAGGACGCCCTGATCATCGACGACTGCGGTAATGCCGAAGCCTTTGTCGGACATCTCGTAGATGACGTCGTGCATCGGCGTTTTCAGCGGTACTGCCGGAACCTGCTTTCCGGCGTGCATCAGATCGCTGACGCGCAGGAAACGCTTGCCGAGCTTGCCGCCCGGATGGAGGAATGCGAAGTCTTCTTCCCTGAACCCTTTGCGCAGCAGAAGGGCCATGGCCAGCGCGTCGCCGAGAGCGAGCGTGGCGGTGGTCGACGCTGTCGGAGCGAGGCCGAGCGGGCAGGCCTCCTTCGATATGGCCGCGGAGAGATGGAAGTCGGCGGCACGCGCCAGCGACGACTGCGGATTCCCCGTAATCGCAACGATCTCCGCCCCGATGCGCTTGATGCTCGGAAGCAACCGCACCAGCTCCTCGGTCTCGCCAGAGTTCGAGATCGCGAGGACGACGTCGCCTCTCACGATCATCCCGAGGTCACCGTGAATGGCCTCGGCGGGATGAAGGAAGAATGAGGGCGTTCCCGTCGACGCCAGCGTGGCGCTGATCTTCTTGCAGATGATGCCCGACTTGCCAAGCCCCATCGACACGACCCGGCCGCTGGTGGCGTTGATGGTTTCGACGACGTCGACAAATGTCTGATCGAGATGGTCGATCAGCCCGAGGATTGCCGCCGATTCGACTTCCAGCACGCGCCGCGCCTCGGCGAGCGCAGGGTGGACCTTGGCGTCGGGGGTCGCGGTGGACGTCCGCGGCTTGGGCATTGCCCGCATGGTAGTACGACCAAGTTCGAACATACAATTGATCGATGAAGGTATTCGCGGCGGCCGCGTTCGTCTCGCTCGTTGCGGCTGTCGCCACTGCCGGGCAGGCATGCCCTCCTCCCACTCCTGCAAACATATTCATCGGCTTTTCGGGCTCGTCATCACAATGCTCTGCCTTCGGAACGGAGCCCTGCTTCAGCAACGAGACCATTCTCTTCTCCGTCGTTCCGTTCGGCTACTCACTGAATTGTGAAACCCACACCATTTCCTGGAATTTTGGGGACACGACGGTTGCAAGCGGACCGTCGGCATCGCACAGCTACGCAACTCCGGGCACGTACGTGGTGACGATGACCATGACGAGCAGCACGACCACCATCACTCTGAGTCAGAGCATCAACGTCGCGATGCCTGCTCCAGCGTTGAACCCGGACATACTTGCGGTTCTCGCGGCGGCACTCGCTGCGATCGCACTGATTCGATCGCGTTGATGCGAAGTAGGTCTACTCCCTCGCTGCCAGCTCCTGGGGCAGCAGCAGCGCGAGCAACGTTTCGCACACTGGCGTCGGCACTCCCGCGGCGAGTCCGAGGCGGACGACGGCTCCGAGTTGGGCATCGAGCTCGGAGCGGCGGCCTTCCATCAGATCTCGCTGCAGCGACGACGTTGCATCCGGCGGGAGGCCGTCGAAGCGAGCCAGCGTCCGGTCGACCGCAGCCTCGCCGCCGAGGTCGACGCCGTGGGCCATGGCGACGCTGACGATCTCGCGGATGGCGCTGGCGGCGAGCGCGCGTGTCTCCAGCATTGAACGCCACACGCCGACAGGCACCCTCGTCGCCGCGCCGATACCGCTCATCGGCGCGATGAAAACGAACTTCGACCAGAGCGCGTGATGAATGTCCGGCGGGATGTCTGCCTGCACGCCGGCGTGGAGGCAGGCGTCGCGGAGACGTTCTGCGCGCTTGCTGATCTGGTTATCCAGCTCGCCGAACATAACGAAGGGCTCCGCACCGACGTGGCGGATGTGTCCCGGCGCGGCGATGAAGCTGACGATGCCGCACAAGCCGCCGAGCACGTGCTCGCGGCCGACGACACTGGCCAGTTGATCGGGCGCATCGATGCCGTTCTCGAGCGGGACGACGATCGTATCGGCGCCGATCATCGGCCGGATTGCCTCCGCCGCGGCCGGCACCTGCCAGGTCTTGACGGTGACGAAGATCGCGTCGGCGTGACCGGCGGCCGCAGGATCGTCCGAGACGTTCGGATGCTCGATGACGAAGTCGCCCTTAATGCTGTCGACTCGAAGTCCAGTCGTGCGCAAGGCCTTGAGCGTTTCGCCTCGGGCGATGAAAACCACATCCTCGCCGCCCTGAGCAAGTCTGCCTCCGAAATAGCCGCCCACGCCGCCAACACCGATGATCGCAATGCGCATGGTTGGATCCCGTTTCATTCTGTTCGAAGCATACGACGGCAAGTGGCGCGACGGTGATGTTTCGAAAGTCGCCAGCGGGCCGCTGGCGGTCCAGCCGGCGAGCCGCCGGCGCTACGCTGCGCATCGTTTGACCGCGATCAGATCAACTTGAAAATCTCGCGGTGGCCGCCTTCGACGAGATCCATGTAGCCAGCCATCGATTCGCGAACGTCGGCGCGTTTGGAGTAGTCGGCCATGTGGTGCTCGAAGTCGGCAAGCGACGCGAATTCAGCTTCGAGTACGACGGTCCAATAGCTGGCGACGGCATCGACCATGACGCGGCAGTTGCTGAAGCGGTCTTCGCTTTCCATCGACGGAATGGTCCGCTTGAATTTGGCGGCAAGCTCGCCGGCTTTCCCGGGTTTGCATCGAAAAACATCGCGAACGACGTACATACTCTTGCCTCCTGCAGGGGCCGGGCGCATTCTACGTTTTCGTGTAAAATCCCGCACCTTCGCGGGGACGCGCGCGGCCTTCGCGGCGCAATTCTTGCCTCGAAACAGCATCACAATCTGATCCGTCGAGAGGACGACTCATGACCGAAATCCTGACGCTTCCCGTAGAGCCGAAGTCTGTGGTGTCGAATCCGTCGCCCGATGATCTGCGGCGGTACACGGAAGAGATGCCGAACTGCCGGAAGACCGAGTTCGATAACGTCAATGTGGCCACCCGCGTGGTGTCGCGCTCGAAGGGCTCGACATTCGTGGCCACCGACACTCCCGAGAATCACTCCGACCAGACGATCAGCCGCGCGGAGTACGACCGCATGGCGAAGATTCAGAACGACTACATCCGAACGCGCGAGATGCTCGTGGTCGACGGTTTCATCGGCAACGATCCGGAGTTTCGCGTTCCGGCGCGGCTGATCATCGAGAAGGCGAACGCGAACATCGCCGCGATGCAGCAGCACCTCTACTATCCCGCCACGCCGGCGGAGCTCGACAGTTTCGAGCCTGCCGTGACGGTGATCTACACGCCGAATCTGAAGGCCGAGGGGTATCCGGAAGAGAGACTCATCGCCGTCGACCTCGATCACTACATCACCCGCGTCTTCAACTCCGACTACTTCGGCGAGTCGAAGAAGGGCGGGCTGCGGATGTGGAACAAGATCGTCTACGAGCGTGGCGGTTTGGCGCTGCACGCGGGATGCAAAGTCATTCCGGTCGAACGGGAGAACAAGGCCGGTCTCACCGTGGCTCTCATCGTGGGCCTGTCAGGCACCGGCAAGACGACGACGACGTTCACGAAGCAGAACAACTCGCAACCGGTGCAGGACGACTTCTGCGCGTTGATGCCGGGCGGGAAGGTTTACGCGACCGAGAATGGCTGCTTCGCCAAGACGTTCGGGCTCAATCCGAAGGACGAGCCGACGATCTTTCATGCCTGCGCGTCGCCGCATGCCTATCTCGAGAACGTTTCGCAGGACGACAGCGGCAAGATCGATTACTTCGATACGTCGTACACGCCGAACGGCCGCGCAGTCATCCGCATGGGTGACGTGGCCGGCGCTTTCGACGCACGCGAGGTGAAGAAGGTCGACTTCCTGCTGATCCTCAACCGCAACGAGAACATCATTCCCGCGGTGGTCAAGCTGGAAGGCCCGCTGGCCGCTGCGTACTTCATGCTCGGCGAGACGAAGGGCACGAGCGCCGGCGGAGCGGCGGAAGCGGGCAAGTCGCTTCGCGTGCCCGGAACGAATCCCTTCTTCCCGTTGCTGCACGCCTACCAGGGCAACCGGATGATGGAGCTGATGAACGAGAGTCCGATGGACGTCTATCTCATGAACACGGGCCGCATCGGCGGCGACGAGAAAGACGAGCGGTCGAAGAAGGTGAAGATTCAGCACTCTTCCGCGGTCGTCAAGTCGATCGCCGAGGGAACGATCAAATGGCAGAAGGACCCCGACTTCGGCTACCTCGTGGCGTCAGAGGTGCCGGGCATCGCCGACGCCGACTACCTCCAGCCGAAGTCGATGTACGAACGGCAGGGGAGGCTCGATGACTACAACCAGCTCGTCGAGAAGTACAACATGGACCGCCGCGCGTACCTACGCAAGTGGAAGGGGCTGAACGAGGAGATTGTGAAGGCGATCTAGGTTCCTGGGGGGGTGGGGAGTTGGGGACTGGGCAGGGTAAAAGGGGGGGGGTCGGATCAAACCAGAGTTGATCCGGATCAAACCAGAGTTGATCCGGATCAAACCAGAGTTGATCCGGATCAATCCGAAGTTGATCCGGATCAAAGAAGAGATGATCCCGATCAATCCAAAGATGATCCGGATCAAAGAAAAAGATGATTCCGATCAATCCAAAGATGATCCGGATCACAGAAAAGACGATCCCGATCAATCCGAAGATGATCCCGATCAAAGAAAAGATGATCCCGATCAAACCAGAGTTGATCCGGATCAAAGAAAAGATGATCCCGATCAATCCGAAGATGATCCGGATCAAAGAAAAGATGATCCCGATCAATCCAAAGATGATCCGGATCAAAGAAAAGA
>JADGNZ010000070.1 GCA_017883205.1 Thermoanaerobaculia bacterium
TCGCCTTCCGAGGTATTTATCTCGCCCTCGGAGGTATTGACGCGCTCTCGTAACTTGCTGATCAGACGTCAGTTATTGGCCTCACGCGAAGCCGCGAAGCGGCGAAGGAACGGCTTGATCTTGAAGTAGAGGTGTCCTGTTTTGAGGGCATCGTTTTGGTGGTCGGCACCAGAGTCGATTCCAAAATCAGCCCGTCGTAACGTCTCGCGGGGCGGGAGTAGAATCCTGCGAGCCCGACAAACTTGTGCAAGGGGATTAAGGAGGAGGATCTCATGCATCGTCGTCGTCCCATTCTGTTTGTGTGGCTTCTGGTACTCACTCTCATCGCAGGCTATCTCGTGGGCTGTGCAACCGGCGGGCAACCGCACATGCAGGCCGCACTCGATGAGCTCCGGTCGGCGCGTTCTGAATTGGACGCTGCTGCTACCGACAAGGGGGGCCATCGAGAGAAGGCGATCACCTTGATCGACGAGGCCATCGCCGAGGTGCAAGCCGGGATGGAGTTCGCAAATGGTCACTGATCGAGAACGGCCGGATGGACAGAGGAGCCACCAGATGAAACGTCAATCGATTTTTTCCGCACTCCTTTTCACCCTTGTGCTGATGGGAGGATTCGTTGCAGGGCGAGTCCACGCAGCGCAGCCTCACATGAACGCGGCCCTGAATCATCTCCGCGGGGCGCATCGCGAGCTCGACATGGCGACCGCCGACAAAGGCGGTCATCGCGCCAAGGCGATCGGTCTCGTCAGGGATGCAATCGCCGAGGTCGAGGCGGGGATTGAGTTTGGGAGACGGTAGTTAGGTTAGGTTAATAACAGCCCCCTCATCCGCCTTCGGCACCTTCTCCCCCACAAAAGGCGTGGGGGAGAAGGACGCTCGATTGGGGGGTTTCGTTGATTGCCAGTGTTGCCCTGAGCTCTACTTCTTCGTCCGCGCAATCCAATCGGTATCGAGTTTGGGAGACGGTAGTTAGCACAGCCCCCTCATCCGCCTTCGGCACCTTCTCCCCCACAAGAAGCGTGGGGGAGAAGGACGCTCGATTGGGGGGTGTGGGTGATTGCCAGTGTTGGCCTGGCGCTACTTTTTCGTCCGCGCAATCCAGTCATTGATGCGCTGCTCCAGCACGTCCATTGGTAACGCGCCGGCGCCTAGGACTTCGTCGTGGAAGGCGCGGATGTCGAATTTGTCGCCGAGCTCTTTGCGGGCTTTCTCGCGGAGCTCGGTGATCTTGAGAGAGCCGATCTTGTAGCCGAGGGCCTGGCCGGGCCAGACGATGTAGCGGTCGGTCTCGTTCTGGACCTCGACTTCGTCCTCCGAGGTGTGATCGTGGAAGAACTGGACGACCTGTTCGCGCGTCCAGCGTTTGGAGTGCAGGCCGGTGTCGACCACGAGGCGGATGGCGCGGAGCATCTCGTCCTGCAAGCGGCCGTAGTCGTTGTAGGGATTCGTGTAGAAGCCGACTTCTTTGCCGAGCTTTTCCGAATAGAGCGCCCATCCTTCGACGTATGCGGTGTAGCTCGTGCCGAAGCGGCGGAACTCGGGGAGGCCGGTGAGCTCCTGCGTGATGGCAATCTGCATGTGATGGCCGGGCACGCCTTCGTGGTAGGCGGTCGACTCCATGTTGATGGTCTTGCGTGAAGCCGCTTCGCCGGTGTTGACCTCGACGCGTCCGGGGCGCGAGCCGTCGGGCGCGCCGAGCTCGTACTCCGCGCCGGGCGCTTCCTTCTCGCGAAACTCTTCGACGGGGACGACGATCACTTTCGCCTTCGGCAGTCGTCCGAAGAGTTGCGGCAGCTTGGCGTACATCTGGTCGATGTAGCCGCGGTAGAGCTCGAGGATGTGCTCGCGCGTTTTCCCTTTGAGATCGGGATTCCCATCGAGGGACGCTCGGAACGATTTGAGATCGGCAAATCCGAGGGACTTGGCGATGGCCAGCATCTCGCTCTCGATGCGAGTCACCTCGTGCAGGCCGATCTGGTGAATCTCGTCCGCGGACAGTTTCGTGGTTGTGCTCTGGCGCACGCGAACGGCGTAGCGTTTCGCGCCGTCGGGGAGCGCCCACATGCCAGCATCTTTGCGGCCGTGCGGGGCGTAGTCGTCGCGCACGAAGGCGGCGAACTTCACATACGACGGGAGCACCGAGGTGCGGATGGCGTCGACGATTTCGGTCCGCAAACGCGCTCGGTCGCCTTCCGGCACTGCGTCGGGGAACTTCGATAACGGTTCGGCGAAGGGCGTTTTGTCGGGCTCCTGTGCCGCGATTCCTTCCGCCTGCTTCACCACCTTCTCCAGCAGGAACTTCGGCGGCATCAGGCGATCGCGCATTCCTTTGCGCATGTTGGCGATGGTGTCATCCATCTGCTTCGGAAAGCCGCGCAGGCGTTTGGCGTAATCGTCGTAGTCCTTCGTCGTTGCGAACGGCAGCAGCGACGGCAATTGCGCGGCGTTGAGGTGAATGCCGCTGATCTGTGTGACCGGCATCTCCCACTCTTTGAGTCCGATGTCTTCGATGTTGTCGCGCAGGTTGTGCCCGAGGAGGGCTTTGTTGACCGACTCCTGCTCGGAGAAGCCAGTCGTTTCGATGCGATCGAGCCGCTGCAGAAACTTCTTCGTCGCGACCAGGTCCTTTTTCACCGCCGCCTCGGAGACATCAGAGAGCTGATCGTTGTAGCGGCGATCGCCGAGGATGGAGGCGAATTCGGGACTGGTGCGGAGCGTGTACTCCCACTGTTCTTTGAGGAGGTCGGCGAGCGCTTTGCGGCGCTTATCGAGATCCGCGCCGCTGAGCTCATCGGCGGACGCTGTGGTGGCGAAGAGGATGGCGGCCAGAAGGAGGAGAATTGGCTTCTGCATGGGCGGAGCTTAACGCCGCCCGGATCGGCATGGTTGCAAACTTCTGTCGTCGTAGGGTGCGGACCAATCTCGCGTACCATTCCACCGTCCATGTCATCCAAGAACGTTCGCACGGGGTGCGTTCTGTCGCTGCTCGTCGTCATCGGGCTGTGCGCGGCTTCGCTGGCGTTGCTGTCAGTCGGACTGGAGAGTGGATGGCCGGGATTCCTCGCGGGCTTTCTGATGGCCGCGGTGCCGTTGCCGTTCTATCTCGCGATCGCGAAGTTAGTGGATCGTTTCGAGCCGGAGCCGCCGTGGTTGCTCGCGACGGCAGTGTTCTGGGGTGCATCGACCGCCATCCTCCTGGCGATGATCTTCAACGGGATCGGCGAAGGAATCTTTGCGGCGCTGCTGGGGCAGCAGCAGGCCGCGGTGATGACGCCGTTGTTTGCCGCGCCTTTCGTCGAAGAGATCGCCAAGGGCTTTGCGCTGCTGATGCTGTTTCTGTGGAAGCGCGACGAGTTCGACAACGTCACCGACGGAATCATCTATGCGGCGATGGTGGGACTCGGCTTCGCCATGATGGAGAACGTGCAGTACTACGCCAAGGCGGTAACGTCGGGCGGCGGCCAGGCGATGGGGGTCTTCTTCGTGCGCGGCGTTATGGGGCCGTTCTGCCATCCGCTGTTCACCAGCATGACCGGCATCGGATTCGGAATCGCGCAGGAGACGAACAAGAAGTTCGTGAAGTTCATCGCGCCAGTGTTGGGGCTGGCCGGCGCGATGTTCCTCCATGGCCTCTGGAACCTCAGCACGAACCTCGGACTGGCGTTCTTCGCCACCTACCTGTTCTTCATGGTGCCGATGTTCTTCGGCGTCATCATCGTGGCCATCTTCTCGCTGCGGCGGGAGTCGATCATGATTCGCCAGCACCTGGAGAGCGTCGTGGCGGACCATGTTCTCAGTCATGACGATGTTCTTGTCGTGACGTCGGTTCGGCGACGGATCGCAGCATCGTCGCAAGCGCTCTTCAGTCGGGGCATAGGCGCGTGTATCGACCGGCGGCGCTTTCACGCGCTGGCAAGCGAGCTGGCATTCCACTCATGGCGTTGCAGCCGCTTTCCGGTCGACGACGCCGAAGTCATCCGCGCGGAGCTGATCGAGCGCGTACGCGCCGCGCGCGCGAAGCTCGGCCTCCCGATGGAGATTCAGCCACCCGCACCGCAGCTCGTGGCCCGGCTGACGCTTGAGATCCCGCTTCCGGACACGATCCGAACCCGCCCGCTGCCGGATACGATCCGCACCACGCCGATCAGGGACACCGTCAACACGCGAATCGGGGATACCGTTCGGACGCGGCCGCTGCGCGACACCATCCGCACCCGCCCGCTGCCGGAAACGGCGTACACCAGTCCGATTGCGGATCCCGATCGCACGATTCCCGACACCGTTCGCGTGCCGCGGATGCCGGATGCGGATTGAGCGTTTTGCGGGGGTCGTGTTTCGGGGGTCGGGTGTCGGAGAATTACGTTTCGCGTCGCCGAATCGGCAAGTCATTCCGAACCTGTCTTACTCCGACTCCCCACACCCGACTCCCCACCCCCGAAATAATGGCACCTCGAACTGCACGTCTCCTCGATCGTGATGCGATGCAACTGCGGTACGTGCGGCGCCAGTTGGTGCCAGATCCAGACTGCCAGCCGCTCGGACGTCGGGTTCTCGAGGCCTTCGATCTCGTTGAGGAGGAAATGATCGAGCCGGGCCACGATCGGGTCGATGGCGCGTTTGAGATCGGCGAAGTCGATCAGCCATCCGGTGACGGGATCGACCGGTCCTCGCACGACCACTTCGCCGCGAAACGAGTGTCCATGCATGCGGCGGCACTTGTGTCCCTCGGGCACATGGGGTAGAAAGTGCGCGGCCTCAAAGCGAAACTCCTTCACAAGCTCAACGACGTCGGTCATCGGCGGCGATTGTAGTGGCGAGGCACCTCTTTTGCTCCAATCGGCGCACGACATGACTCGAAATACTGGAGAGACGGATCCGGATCGCTCCCTTGGCACGATCATCAAGGAGCTGACCGAAGACATCACGACGCTTTTCCGCGGCGAGATCGCGCTGCTCAAGCTAGAGGTCAAGGACACGGTCGCGAAGCTCGGAGGCGGCATCGGACTGTTTGCCGGTGCGGTGTTCGTGGCGCTCTTCGGATTGGCCTTCCTTTTTGTCACCATCCTGCTGGTGCTCGTCCGCCTCGGCGTGCCGGCTTGGCTTTCGGCGTTGATCGTGACGGTGGTCCTGTTCGCGACGGCAGCCGTACTAGGGCTCATGGGGAAGAAGAAGTTCGCCGCGGTGGAGTTCGTCCCATCGAAATCGATCGAGAGCATCAAGGCCGACGTCGAATCGATCAAGAGCGACATCGCGCATGCGAGGAGCAACAAGTAGATGGACGACGAAAAGCAGCAGCTCGATCAGACCATCACCGGCGCCCGCGACCGGGTCGGCGACCGCATCGATGAGCTCGACCGGCGCATCCGCAAACAACTCGACGTCAAGAGCATCGCCTCCGAACATGCCACGGAGCTCGTAGCCGCCGGTGCCGTGGTCGGCTTCCTGGTCGGCTTCGGATTCCCGAAAGTCGTGAAGCGAATCCTCCAGATCGGCATCCCCGTCGTGATCGTGGCGATGCAAGTGAAGAAACGGAGCAACGGCACGGGTTGGATGTCGTAACGATCTGTTCAGCGTAGCGCCGACGGCTCGTCGGCTGTACCGCCAGCGGCCCGCTGGCGACTTTCTTTCTCCCAGCGCTTCAGCAAGACCTCCAGCGGAATTGTTTCGCCGCGATCCACTTGTGCGATCGCTTCCTTGATGGCTGCGTCGAGCTCCTCGTCGATTTCCACCGGTTCTCCCGTTTCGGGATCCACGTTGAATCTCGGTTTGCGTTTGCTCATGACGGGAATCCTACCTCGGCCTATTGCACAGTTCTGCGACTCACGATCTGAATCGTCAGATTTCGTCGAACAGCTCCTTCCGGAACACTTTCCATGGAATCCCTTCGCCTCGATCTGCCTGCGCGGCCGCCTCGTCGATAGCCGCACTTAGCTCTTCGTCGATTTCGACCAGTTCGCCCGTTTCGGGATCCACGTTGAATCTCGGTTTGCATTTGCGCATGACGATGACTTTACCTCGGTGCGAGGCGGAACAACAGGCTGACTAGATTGGCGGCCCTTTTCCGCGTCTTACATGCCAGAGAGCCATCACTTCGAGCACTGGCGGCGTACCCGTCACGCGATAGTAGATCTCATATCCCACACGCGGTAGACGGATGTGACGAACGTTTGGAAGCTTGACGTTCGTTGCGATGCGACCGATCCTCGGGGTTCGGGCGAGGATGCTGATCATTGCGCTGAATTCTTCTCCGATTGCGTCGGGCGCAGCCGTTCGGTTTGCAAGCCACCAAGCTTCCGCCTCATCGATTTGCCGTTCTGCTTGAGCGGTTATGTCGATTGGCAGAGCATCTACTTCTCCCAGCGTTTGCGAAAGACTTCCCAGGGAATCGATTCTCCGCGCGCCGACGACGCTGCTGCCTCGTCGATGGCCGCACTTAACTCTTCGTCGATTTCCACCATTTCGCCCGTTTCGGGATCCACATTGAACCTTGGCTCGGGTTTGCTCATGACGGAATTCTACCTCGGAGACGCTAGCGCACGCGGACATAGCGGCCTCCCGGCAGTGCTTTCAGCCAGCCTCCCAGTTCGAGCTGCAGGATCGGCTCCGAGATCGCGGCGACGGAGCGGCCGAGCGACTCGGCGGCGTTATCGATGTGCGTTCCTTCGTCGCGTCGGAATGCGCGCAGCACCTCGCGCAACAGGGGGTCGGGTTGCGGCGCAGCCGCTTTCGGAACGCGGAGATCGCCGGGAAGTTCGTCGAGGATGTCGTCGGTCTCGTGAACCAGCTTCGCTCCGTATTGGATCAGGCGGTGCGTCCCTTCCGAGCCCGGAGAAAAGATCGGACCGGGGACGGCGAAGACTTCGCGATTCTGCTCCGCTGCCATCCTCGCTGTGATGAGCGAGCCGCTCCGGCCGGTCGCTTCGACGATCACCGTGCCGAGGGTGAGACCGCTGATGATTCGGTTTCGGACGGGGAAGTTGAATTTGAGCGGCGGCGTGCCCGGTGGAAACTCAGTGAGGATGAGGCCGCGCTCTTCGATCTTATCGAACAGGCGCCGGTGTGAGCGCGGATAGACGATATCGATGCCGGTGCCGAGGACTGCGATCGTGTGGCCCGAGGCATCGAGAGCGGCTTGGTGCGATGCGGCATCGACGCCGCGCGCGAGTCCGGAGACGACCGTGATGCCGGCCGAGACGAGCTCGCGTGCGAGATGCGTGGCGGCACTGATCGCGTACGCCGAAGCGCGGCGGGAGCCGACCATGGCCACGGATGGCGTCTGCGCCAGCGACAGGTCGCCGCGGTAGAACATCGCCAGCGGGGGATCGACGATTTGCCTGAGCAGGGGAGGGTAGTCGTCGTCGGCCAGAGTGACTGCGGAACCGCGGAGCGCATCGACCTGTTTGCGAAGTTCATCATTCCGCCACGGATCGAGAGGCGCCGCTGCGTCGATACTTAGCAGCTCACGCAACATGGACTCGGAGGCGCTGCACAACGATGCGAGCGGATCGAATGTTTGAAGCAGAAGACGAATGCGTGACGGTGAGAGCGGGAGAAGGGCATACGCGATCAGACGATCGCGAAGCGAGACATCGAGCATGGGCGTGGTTGGTGCCGCAGGAGGGAGCGATGCGTGGGACGCCGCTGGGGACAATGGTAATCTTCACAGCCGTGTCCGGTAAAGTCCGGATTGCATCGCCTGCCGCTGCGGAAGGAGATCCCCGATGAACACGACGCTGAAAGGGACGCTTCGACTCGGGACGCTGGCCACTGCCATGCTGCTGGCGGCCGGTTGTTCGCATCAGTCGGATCTCTCCAGACCGGCTTCGCAGGACAACTTCGGTGTGGAGATGGCGCGCATGAATCTGTGGCGGGAAGCGATGTTCCGCTTCGAGCGCGCCATCGAGCTCAATCCCGGCGATGCGCAGGCGCACAACAACCTGGCCGTCGCGTACGAAGCGAACGGCGATTTCGAGAAGGCGCGCAAGGAGTACCTCGAGGCTCTGAAACTCGATCGCACCAATTCCTACATCCAGAAGAACTACAGCCGCTTCGTCGAGTTCCTCTCGCGCAACAAAAAGCGGCAGATCAGCGCAAAGGGCACCCCCACGCCGTCCACCGGCACCACACCAAACGCTGCTTCCACGACTACCCGTCCGGGACCGCCCGACAAGCCGATCGGCACGGAGACGCCGCCCCCAACGGGACTCGCGCCGCCTGCGGCCCCGCCGAGCGACCGTCCGCAGCCCAATCCGCAGCCGCCACCAGCACCAAAACCTCCCGGAGGTGTTGCATGAAACGAGTCGCTGCGGTCACCGCCTTCTTGCTCCTGCCGATCGTGACGTTCGCGGGCGTGACGGAGGTCAAACTCAAGCTTCCTCTCAAGCCGAAGCTGTCGATCGGAGGAGGAGAGAAGATCGCCATCGCGCCGTTCGTGATCGCCAATCGGGAAAAGAAAAACGACCGTGCTTCGAAGGTCGACGTTCAGGCGGAGTTTCAGCGGTACCTGAAAAAGCAGCTCACCAAGAGCACCAAACTGCGCCTCGTCGACGTCCCCCAGACGCGCCTTCCCGGCACCACGATGAAAGCGCTCGAAGCGAGCCGCGATTACTGGCGCAACCTCGGCTCTCAGACCGGCGCCGACTTCATCGTTTCCGGCGTCATCGACTTCGATGTCAACGACAAGTCCGGCTACAAGACCGAGGAGTATGTCTCGCCCGCCGACGGCAGGACCTACTACCGTCAGGTTCTCATCGAGACGACAGGGTTCGTGTTCGACATCGATATCGGGGTCTTCAATGCGGACACCGGCGAGAAAGTTCTCGAAGACAATTTCCGCGACTTCAAGGAATTCGACCAGCGCAACTACGACGAAGTCCTCGGCCTATTCGAGAATCTCCGCTCCATGGAGACGCAACTCGTCGGTATTTTCGTGCCCCAGGAGACGTCAGCCACGCGGTATGTGTTCACTGAATGACGCGGGTGTCGCAGGCCGGGAGTCGGGTGTCGGTGTGAAACGATATTCACCCCGACATCCGACCCCCGAATTCCGACACGCGTTTGGAGGCTAATTTGAAGCGAACGATCGCTCTGCTCTTCGTCGTCTCCATGCTGTTCGCGCCGAGTGCGTTTCCGTTCGGCCAGAACAAGATCGTCTACGACAAGTTCCATTGGAACGTCTATCACGCCACGCATTTCGACATCTATTTCTACGATGAGGAAAAGCCGGCGCTTGAGAAGGTCGTCGACATGGCGGAGAGCGCGTACGACGACCTCTCGCGCAAGTTCAACTTCCAGATCTCCAAGAAGATCCCGATCATCTATTACGCCACGCACTCGGCGTTCGAGCAGACGAACGTCGATCTGAATTTCATCCCCGAGGGCGTGGGTGCGTTCGCGGAGCCAACGCGCAACCGGATGGTCATCCCGATCGATACCACCGACGAAAAACTTCTCCAACTCGTGCAGCACGAGCTGACGCACGTGTTCGAGTACGAAATCCTCTTTCAGGGCAAACTGGGGAAGGAAGTCACTTCGAATCCACCGACGTGGATGATGGAAGGTCTGGCGTCGTTCATGGGGAACGACGAGGACAGCAAAGACCGGATGGTGTTGCGCGACGCCGTCGTCAATGATGCGGTGCCGCCGATCACGCACGCCCAGGGCGGCGGCTACTTTGCGTACCGTTTCGGACACGCGGTGTTCGCATTCATCCAGCAGAAGTACGGATGGGAAGGGCTACGCGATTTCATTTACGAGTATCGCAACACGCTGGGCAACTCCGTCGACAAGGCCCTCAAGCGTGCCTTCGATGTGAAGCCCGACGAGTTCGACTCACAATTCCGCACATGGCTGCGCAAGCAATACCTGCCGGCGCTTGTGGCTAAGGGCGAGCCGCAGGAGTACGGCGATTCGTTCAAGATTTCCGAGGGCACCGAGAGCGAGGATATGTCGCCGGCGCCGTCGCCTTCGGGCGATCTGCTGGCGTCATTTGCGACCTACAAGGAACAAGTCGACGTCATCCTCTACAACATTCCCGAGCGGCGTTTGTTGCGAAATCTGACCGGCGGGTTCACGAGTAAATACGAATACGCGATCGCGCAGATGCTCACGGTTGGCCCGGTCATGGGCCGCGACGTCGGCTTTTCGCCGAGCGGCGATCAGATCGCCCTCTTTGTGAAGAAAGAGCGCGGCCGGAATCTGCTGCTCATCAATGCTCTGAACGGTCATATCGAGCGCTCGGTGAAGATGGATTTCGAGCAGCAACTCTCGCCAACCTATTCGCCCGACGGCAAGACGATTGCCTTCGCCGGGTTCAAAGGAAACGTCCCCGACATTTATCTTTATGACATTGCCAGCGGCGCGATCAGAAACCTGACGAATGACAAGTTCTTCGACGGCGCGCCGGTGTTCTCGCCCGATGGCAAATGGCTGGTTTACTCATCTGTCGTCAATGGTTACGCCAAGCTGTTCAAACTGAATCTGGCGAACCCTTCGGAACGCTTTCAGCTTACCAGCGGCGAGTGGAACGACATCGACTCGTGGTTCTCGCCTGACGGGAAGCGGATCTTTTTCGCTTCCGACAAGCAGACCGGGCGCAATATCGCCGAGGCTGTAGAGATCCTGCAGAACGCCGAAGTCAAGGCGAAACCTGAGAGCGCTACACCGCCGGTCGATCTCACGAAATACGCCGCCTACAACATCTATTCGCTCAATCTCGACAACGGTGACCTGCTGCAATACACCGACGTCGTGGGCGGCTGCTTCACTCCGGTGGTCTTCACCGGCACGAACAACCGCGAGCGGATGGTGTTTGCGTCGTACTACAAGCGCCACTGGCGCCTCTACTCGACGACGACGGATAAGCCGCTGCATGCCGCGGAGAAGACGACGCTGCCGTCGGCGCCGATGCTGGCCTCCGCACGCCCGTTTTTCCAGCCGCCGGTCGAGGTGACGATCGATCCGGACAAGATCGAAGGGGTGAACAGCCACAAGCTCTTCATCGATGACGTCGAAGTGAATGCCGGCGTCACGTCCGATAACCTTTTCCTGTCGCGATCGGTCATCTTCATGAGTGACATGCTCGGCGACCGGCGATTCATCGCCTCGCTCGATTCCGTTTCGTCGTTCTCGAACTTCGACTTTCTGTACCTCGACCTGCACAATCGCACCAACTGGGGATTCCGCGTTTTTGACAGCCGCACGTTCTTCACCACGGTTTCGACCGCCAGCGACTTCACGCTCGACCGGAAGCAGCTCTATCGCGAGACCGGCTTCGTTGGCATTTTGAGCCACCCCTTCGACCGCTATCACCGAGTCGATGCCGGCATGGGCTACGAAGAGCGTGATGTCAATTACCCGTTCCTCGATGATCTTGGAAATCTCTTCTTCGTCAATCGCCGCGATAACTTCCCGTTTGTCACAGCCAGCTTTACGGGCGATACGACATCGTTCAAGGAATTCGGGCCGATTGCGGGGCATCGATACGAAGTCGATACGGTGTTCGCGCCGAACGTCCACCGCAGCGCGGGCACTGGCGGCGTGCTGACCAACGACTACACGATCGATGCCCGCCAGTACCTTCCGATCACCTCGCGCGCGTTGCTTGCGACGCGCGTATTCGCAGGGTATTCGCGCGGTTCGTTCCCCAATTTCTTTTACTTCGGCGGCTTGAATACCGTGCGTGGCTTCGAGTATCGATCCATCGTGGGAACCAAAGCCGGCTACGCAAACGCCGAGCTTCGCTTTCCGCTGATCGACGTCCTGGTTACTCCGATCATTGCCGTGACGGGCATCCGCGCAAATCTCTTCCTCGACGTCGGCGGCGCGAGCCTTCCCGGTCAGCCGTACGTATTCTGGAAGAACCATCGGCTCGTGGATGGCGTGGCATCGGTTGGCTACGGCATCGCATTCAATCTGCTGGGTCTCGAACTGCACTTGGATTTCGCCAAACGGACGGACCTTCACAGCACCAATGGCAAGTTTCACTCGGAGTTCTGGATCGGAGAGGTGTTCTAAGGGGGATTGAAAAGCGGCTACATGATGGCGAGCAGTTTCTCGTATTGCTCGTGAGTACCAATCCAAAACCAAACGATTACGTCAGCCTCTTCGAAAAAGCCAGCAACTCGATAGTCGCGTCCGACTCGTGCCGTGAAAATGGGCCGCTTGGTGTGCGCGCGCTTGAAGTGAATACTGGAGTGGTATGGGTTCACCGAAAACAATCGGTAAGTGTTCCGCGCCTGCTCTCGTATCTGGAGAGGCAACTCTGCGAAGCGCTTGCGAAAAGCGGGAGAGGTTCGCGACTTCACAGCGTTTCGGGATCGAGTGGTTCCGTTCGACCAGCGAGATAATCCTCGTGCGCTTCGTCGGCGAGGCGTGAAAGCAGATCCTGCGAGCGTGCAAAGAGATCATCCCATCGGCGCTCAGACTCCAGCTCAGCCAACGCCCACGCCGCAAACGCGTTCTGTTCTTCGTCCGGCAGTTTGGATGCTTCGGCGATAACTTTCTCGAGAAGAGTCACCATATTGCGATTCTACTCCTGGCCGAACCGCCAGTGCACTACACCCCGTCGTCCTCAACGTTCTTCAGATAGAACGAGAGCGATTCGAGGTTGATGCGGAGGTCGACGGACTTGAGCTTGACGCCCGGACGGGCACGGAGCTGGGTCGGTGCGAAGTTCAGTACGGCGTTGATGCCGGCATCCGCGAAGGCGTCGTAGACTTTTTGCGCGGCATCGGCAGTCACGGCGACGACGCCGATGTCGACGCGGTGCTCGCGGACGATGGCGACGAGGTCATCCCACGCCAGCACCTCGAAACCGCTTCGGGATTTGCGGCCGATCTTGGTCTCGTCGTTGTCGATGATGGCGGCGATCTCAAAGCCGCCTCCATTGAAGCCGCCGTAATCGGCCAGGGCCATGCCGAGGTTGCCGGCGCCGGCGATCAGAACGCGGCGGATGCGGTCGAGGCCGAGCTCGTGGATGAGATGATCTTTGAGACGCGGCACGTTATAGCCGACGCCGCGCGTGCCAAACTCGCCAAGGCAATTGAGGTCTTTCCGGATTTGCGCCGAGTTGAGGTGGAATCGCTCGGCCAAGTCCCCGGACGAAACGGTCTCGTAGCCTGCCGATTGAAGATACGTCAGGCAGCGCAGGTAGACCGACAACCGGCCGGTCGTCAGCTCGGAGATCGCTTCGTGGTTGGTTGGCCGGTCGTTCGGCATAAGTTGAGAGCTACGGCAAAAGCGCGCGCGCTGCCGCGCCTGCCGCGTTGAAAAGAGGAGTTGGGAAGAGGCCGATGGCCAGGATGCCCACGATCGAGATCAACAGTGCGCTGGTGCCGAAGATGTCGGTGTCGAGGAGTGGGGAGTGGGGAGTGGGGAGTGGGGGGTGGGAGATGGAGGCACCGACGCCGGATGTGACGTTGGCGGGAGCGGTGGTGTGGTCGGCGGTCTCCCACGCCCCACTCCCGACACCCGACACCCCCTCCTTCATATAAAGGAAGTAGACGACGCGCAGGTAGTAATAGACCGAGACGATGCTCATCAGGATGCCGATGAGGGCGACGGTCATGTGGCCGGAGTCGACGGCGGTCTTGAAGATGTAGAACTTGGCGATGAAGCCGGCGGTTGGCGGGAGGCCGGAGAGCGAGAACATGCAGATCGTCAGCGCCAGGCCGTAGAACGGGCGGCGGAAGCCGAGGCCGGCGATGTCGTCGAGCGTCTGCGGATCGTTCTGGTTCTTGGCGAGCATCGAGACGACGCCGAACGCGCCGATGTTCATGAGCGCGTAGGTGATCACGTAGATGCTGATCGCGGCCACCGATTCGTCGCGCAGCGAGAGCAGCGCGATGAGCATGTAGCCGACGTGGGCGATGCCGGAGTAGGCCAGCATGCGCTTGAGGTCGCGCTGGGCGATGGCGACAGCATTGCCGATGATCATCGACAGGATCGAGAGCGCGGCGACCATCTTCATCCACGAGGCTTGCTGGATCACCGGCGTCATGGAGGCAAAGATGCGAATGAGGGCGATGAGCGTAGCTGCCTTCGGCGCGACGGAGAGCCATCCGGCGACGGGCGTCGGTGCGCCTTGGTAGACGTCGGGCGCCCAGCCGTGGAAGGGCGCGACGGCGAGCTTGAATCCGAATCCGGAGATCATGAGGACGAAGGCGATCGTCAGCAGCGGATTCGTCGCGTCGGCGGTGGCGAAGTAACGCGAGAAGGCCGCGAAATTCGTCGAGCCGGTGGCGCCGTAGAAGAGCGCCGTACCGTACAGGATGAACCCTGTCGCAAACGCGCCCATGAGGAAGTACTTGAGGCTCGCTTCGTTCGAGATGGCGATGCGGCGATGGAA
This sequence comes from Thermoanaerobaculia bacterium, assembly GCA_017883205.1. Taxonomy (GTDB): domain Bacteria; phylum Acidobacteriota; class Thermoanaerobaculia; order Gp7-AA8; family Gp7-AA8; genus JADGNZ01. The sequence continues at coordinate 14,348 of JADGNZ010000070.1, forward strand.
GCCGACCAGGATGAAGATGCAGATCGAGAGAAGCTCGAGGCCGAGGATGACGATGAGAAGATCGAGCCCCTTGGCCATCATCATCATTCCGACGGTGCCCCACATCAGCATCGCGTAGAACTCGCCGCGCTCGAATCCTTCGCGCGCCAGGTATGCCCGCGCAAAGAGTGTAGCCAGGATCGCGGCGAGCAGGAAGGTGTAATCGAAGATGATGGTGATGGCGCTGATCTGGTACGTGCCGCCGAACCAGTTGCCACCGATGACGAGGCGCTCGCCCCAGCTTGCGGCGAGGAAAACGACCACGGCCAGCGATGCGGTGGCGCCCCGCAACTTCGGCGCGAAGGCGTCGAACAGGATCATTACCATGCCGCCGATCGAGAGGATCAGCTCGGGCAGGATGGCATTCATCCATCCGTGTTCGAGCAGCGGAGTCAGGTTCAACGGACACCTCCGGAGAGAGGGAGTCGGGGGTCGGGGGTCGGGGGTCGGAGCATTGCCTCGTGCGGCCGGTTCTGGTCTCCAACTCCCGACACCCGACGCCCTACCCCCGCGATCATCGCTTTGCCGGCGTCGGTCTTGTGGACGATCTGAAGCAACTGCTGCACGCTCGGCGTCATCTTGCGGAGGAAGACATTCGGGCGGACGCCGATCCAGACCATGAGCACGACCAGCGGAACGAGGGCAACGACTTCGTTCCAGGCGATCTCACGAACGTTCTTGTTCTCCTCTTTGGTGATCGGTCCGAAGAAGACGCGCTGGATGAGCCAAAGCAGGTAGATCGCGGCGAGGATGACTCCGGTCGCAGCCACGATCGTCGCGCGCGGCCATGTCTGGAAGGATCCGGCGAGGATGAGGAACTCGCCGATGAAGCCGTTCAGTCCCGGTAATCCAACAGATGAGAGCATGGCGATGATGAAGAACGTCGCGAAGACGGGCATCGTCTTGGCCAGCCCGCCGTAGTCAGCAAGCAGCCGCGTGTGGCGGCGCTCGTAGATCACCCCGACGCAGAGGAAGAGCGCGCCGGTTGAGAGGCCGTGGTTGACCATCTGCAGGATCGAGCCTTCGATCGAGGTCTGGTTGAGCGCGAAGATGCCAAGAACGCAGAAGCCGAGGTGCGAGACGGACGAGTAGGCGACGAGCTTCTTCATGTCCGGCTGCACCCAGGCCACGAGCGCGCCGTAGACGATGCCGATCACGGCCAGTGCGATGAGCAGGCCGGCGTACTTGGCGGTGGCGTCGGGGAAGAACGGAAGGACGAAGCGGAGGAAGCCGTAGGTCCCCATCTTCAGCATGACGCCGGCGAGGATGATCGATCCGCCGGTGGGCGCTTCGACGTGCGCGTCAGGCAGCCAGGTGTGCAGCGGGAAGAGCGGCACCTTGATTGCGAAAGCGAGCGCGAAGGCGAAGAAGAGCAGCACCTGCGCGTGCGGCGCGAGCGTCGTGCCGTAAAGCTCCGTGATCGTGAAGGTGAGGACGCCGGTGTCGTGGAAGTGGGCGAAGGCGAGATAGATGATGCCGAGAAGCATGAGCAGCGAGCCGGCGATGGTGAAGAGGAAGAACTTGATCGCGGCGTAGATCCGGTTCGCGCCGCCCCACACGCCGATGACGAGGTACATCGGCAGGAGCGTTAACTCAAAGAAGACGTAGAAGAGAAGAAGGTCGCTGGCGACGAAGACGCCGATCATCGCCGCTTCCATGATCAGAAACGCGATGACGTACTCCTTCGGATGCTTGTGGATCGTGTTCCAGGATGAGAGGAAGACGACCGGGGTGAGGAGCGTGGTGAGCAGGATGAGCCAGAGCGAAATGCCGTCGACGCCGAGTGCGTAACGGATGCCCCACTGCGGAATCCAGGCGAGCGATTCGGTAAGCTGCAGTCCGGCCACGCCTTCATGGAAGCCGTTGAGGATGCCGAGCGAAGCGACGAACGTCGCCAGCGATGCCAGCAGGCCAAAGCCTTTGATCGCCGAGGCCGCCGTCTTCGGAAAGAAGAGCAGGATCACCGCGGCGGCGACGGGAAGCCAGAGGGTGATGGAGAGGATGTAGTTCATAGCGCCCTCGGGAGTCGCGAGTCGGGTGTCGGGGGTCGGAGAGAGTGCGCGGTCATCGGATCGGTCTTGGCCTCTCTTCTACGACCCCCGGCCCCCGAAAACCGACAACCCCGCCTCATGCCAGCACCCAGATGAAGACGATCACGCCGAGAAAGAACATCAGCGCGTAGTTGCGGACGTTGCCGGTCTGGAAGAAGCGGAGGAGATCGCCGATGGCGGCGACGATGTAGCCGACGATGGCCAGCGTGCCGTCGATGAGGGCATCGATGCCGCGCCAGAGGAATTGCGAGAGGCCTTCGAGCGGACGGACGATCGTCGCGCCGTAGGCTTCATCGACGTACCACTTGTTCTCCATCCCGCGGGCGACTGCCGGCATGTTCCGCGCGAACTGATCGTCCGCCTCGAGCCCGCGGTCGCGGAAGCGCGTCCGGGCGATCCACCAGCCGATGACGGCGATGGCGCTCGAGACGAGCATCAGCGCGTATTCGATGTTCGGCGAGATCTCGTACTGCGCTTCGGGCGCGCCGCCGATCTCAGGGAAGATCGGTTTGAGCCACGCCGCCAGGAAGTGATGATGCGGCCAGCCGAGGAGCGCGCCGCCGACGGCCGAGAGCGCGGCCAGGATGATCAGCGGAATCGTCATCGATGCCGGCGATTCATGAAGGTGATGCTCCTGCTCGTGCGTCCCGCGGAAGTTGCCGAAGAAGGTCAGGTAGACGAGGCGGTACATGTAGTACGCGGTGCAGAACGCGGCGACGGTGCCGAGGCTCCAGATCAACCAACTGAATGGCTTGGGGAAGTAGGGATTGTTGAGCGCTGACGCGAGGATCTCGTCTTTGGAGAAGAAGCCGGCGAAGGGCGGGAAGCCGGCGATGGCGTACGTGGCAATGGCGAAGGTCCAGTAGGTGATGGGGATCTTCGATTTCAAGCCCCCCATCTTGCGCATGTCCTGTTCGCCGCTCATGGCGTGAATGACCGAGCCGGATCCGAGGAAGAGGCAGGCTTTGAAGAAGGCATGCGTGATGAGGTGGAAGATGCCTGCGGTGAAGGCGCCGACGCCGACGCCGATGAACATGAAGCCGAGCTGCGAGACGGTGGAGTAGGCGAGGACTTTCTTGATGTCCCACTGTCTAATTCCGATAGTTGCCGCGAAGAGGGCGGTCAGCGCGCCGATCAGCGCGACGACCATCATGGCCCCAGGCGCGAGCCGGAAGAGCGCGTTCGAGCGGACGACCATGTAGACGCCGGCGGTGACCATCGTGGCGGCATGGATGAGGGCGGAGACGGGCGTCGGGCCGGCCATGGCGTCGGGCAGCCAGACGTAGAGAGGAATCTGCGCGCTCTTGCCGACTGCGCCGAGGAAGAGCAGGAGGCAGATGGCGGTCAGAAGCCAGTGCTCGACACCGCCCGCGGCAGCGATGGACGACACCTTCGCGAAGTCGACGCTACCGAAGTAGGCGAACATCAGGAACATGGCGACGAGGAAGCCGAAGTCGCCGATGCGGTTGACGATGAACGCTTTCTTCCCGGCCGCGGGAGCGTAGTCGGTCTGGTAGTAGAAGCCGATCAGAAGGTAGGAGCAGAGCCCGACCCCTTCCCAGCCGACGAACATGAGGAGGTAGCTGCTGCCGAGAATCAGGACGAGCATCTCGGCGAGGAAGAGGTTCAGGTAGGCGAAGTAACGGCCATAGCCATCCTCATGAGCCATGTAACCGACGGAGTAGAGATGGATGAGGAAGCCGACCCAGGTGACGACCATCAGCATGACGACACTGAGCGGGTCGAGCTGGAAGGAGATGTCGGCGCCGATCGATCCCGACGCAATCCAGTTGTAGACGAGATTGAGATGCAGTCCGCCGGTGGGATAGGCGGCGTGATACTGCACGACGGCGATGGTTCCGGCGACTGCGGCGCCGAGGGATGCCAGCAGCGCCACGGCAGTGACAAATCCCTTGCCGAGGCGCTTGCCGAACAAGCCGTTCAGCAGAAAGCCGGCGAACGGCAGGATGGGGATGAGCCAGAGTGTGTTGAGCATGGGGCTGAAGGATGAAGGGTGAAGGATGAAGGATGAATTCGCGGGCGCGATCGCCGCTTAATTCATCCTTCCGCCTTCATCCTTCATCCTTTGATTTTCTCCTCGCATCGGCCCATGCGAGGAGAGCCCCGCATCAGCCTTGATCTTTCAGTCGTTCCCGGTAGTCTTCGGAAGAGGCGGGATCGAGCTCCCAGCGGTGTTTGTCGCGTTCCTCCTCTTTCTCTCCGACTTTCAGCGTTTCATCATCGGCGTAGGTGATCCCCATCGCCGCTGCGGTTTCCTCCGTGTTGTTCTGGCCGGGTGTCGGTGTACTTCCTGTCGAAGCCTCGTCGCCCTGCGATTCGGCCATGTCCCACTGCGCGTCGATGTCACCGCCCGAGAGCGAGGGATCGACGCCGTTGTTCTCGCGAAGCCGGTCGGAAAGCTGTTGCGATCCGGCGGCGATGTCTACTCCGGGCGGTCCGATACGGTCGTCGATGCCGTCCCGATTCCTGTCTTTGCGTTCGTTCTCTTCCCAGTTAATGAGCTTTTCGGTCTTGTCCATGGTCCAGACTCCTTTTGCCTGAGTCTGGATAGATGCGACGGCTGTGCCTTGTTTCCGGGGGGTGGGGAGTTGGGGGTGGGGTGTGGGAGAAAAGCAGCGGATTGGCTGCTTGTTCTCCGACTCCCGATCCCCGAATCCCGCGAGAAAAGCCCGATCAATCGGCTCTTCACCACCCCCCACTCCCTACTCCCCACCCCCCCACTCACCACCTCATCAAATTTGCCTCATCCACATCGATCGTATGGCGGTGATGGAACAACGAAATGAAAATGGCCAGGCCGACGGCGGCTTCGGCGGCGGCGATGGCCATGACGAAAAACACGAAGATAAGCCCGTGAAGCTGATGGAACTGGCGGGCGTAGGCGACGAAGGTGAGGTTCACGGCGTTCACCATCAGCTCGATGCACATGAAGATGGTGATGCCGTTCTTGCGCGTCAGCACGCCGCAGACGCCGATCGTGAAGAGGATGGCGCTCAGGATCAGGAACCAGTGGGTCGGGATCATGGAGCCACCTCGATCCGTGGCGCTGCGTCGTGCGGCGCGGCCAGGTTTTCAGTCGTTGTTCCTGCGGACAATGGTGCCACTCCCGTTGCTCCGGTGCGGGCACTTAGCAGCAGCGCGCCGACGATCGCGGCCAGCAGGAGGATCGAGACCATCTCGAAGGGGAAGATGTAGGCCTCGAACATCCGGATGCCGACGGTCCGCGCGTCCGACACGAAGGGGCCGTCGGGAAGCTGCGTGACGCCGAACTTGGCGAGGTAGTAGATGAGGGCGAGACCGAAAGCCGCGCTGCTCGTGTAGCCGAGAAACTGTTGCACGGGGCGCGTGCGCGGCTCTTCCTGATGTTGCAGGTTGAGCAGCATGATCACGAAGAGGAAGAGGACCATGATCGCGCCTGCGTAGACGATTACCTGCAGCGCGGCCAGGAACGGCGCTTCGAGCAGCACGTACATCACGGCCAGCGCGAAGAACGACGCCACGAGCGAGAGCGCGCCGACCACCGGATTTCGATGGAGAACGACGGTCGCCGCGAAGATCACGGCGATGGCGGCGAAGAAGAAGAAGACGGCAAACGTGATCATAGCCATCCTCGGGCGATAAAAAGTGCAACGATCACGATATTCACCACCGCCATCGGCAGAAACACTTTCCATCCGAGTTTCATCAGCAGGTCGTACTTGAGGCGTGGAATCGTCCAGCGTACCCAGACGAAGATGAAGAGAATGATGCTGACCTTGGTCACGAACGACAGCACCGACAGCGCGAACCCAACCCAGGTGGCCGGCTCGGTGTACCAGGGGATGTCCCAGCCGCCGAGGAAGAGCGTCGTCACCAGCGCCGACATCGTGGCCATGGCCATGTACTCGGACATGAAGAAGAGCGCGAACTTCATCGACGAATACTCGGTGTGATAGCCGGCCACGAGCTCGGCGTCGGCTTCCGCAAAGTCGAACGGCATCCGGTTCGTCTCGGCAAATCCTGAGACGAAGAAGACGATGAAGGCCATCCACATCGCCGGCGAGAAGATGTTCCAGGCCGGGAGTTTGATCACGTTGAAGAGCACGAACGATCCGGTCTGTCGCCAGACGACGTCCGTAAGCGAGAGAGAACCGGCGGCGAGCAGCACGCTGACGGCGGCCAGCGTGAGCGACAGCTCGTACGAGATCATCTGCGCCGAGGCGCGGATGCCGCCGAAGAGGGAGTACTTGTTGGCCGAGGCCCATCCGGCCATGACGATGCCGTAAACGCCCATCGAAGCGAGCGCGAAGATCAGCAGGATGCCGATGTTGACATTGGCGATGATCGGCTCGAAGAGGCGTCCGCCCGGAAGCGTGAATGGCCTGCCCCACGGCACGACGGCGATCGTCGTCAGCGCCGGAATGAGTCCGAACATCGGCGCGATCGTGTAGAGGATCTTGTTTGCCTTCGCCGGCAGCATGTCCTCTTTGAGAATGAACTTGAATGCGTCGGCGAACGACTGGAAAAGGCCGAACGGACCGACGCGGTTCGGGCCGGGACGGTCCTGAATGAGCGCGCTGCCGCGCCGCTCGACCCACACCATGATCGGCGTGACGTTGAGCATCGCGCCGAGGACGATCGCGATCTTCAGTACTGAGAGGCCAACGTCAACCCAGTCGATCCCGTGCATCGTCGTCCTAGGCCTGCACCGCCGCCGCTTCGGCGATCGGAAGTGTCGGAATGTGATCGAGCGTACGTAGTTCGGACGCCTCGGGATACAGCATCGCCCCGATCCGGCGGTAAACCTCGAGGTCGCTTACGGCCTGTCCTTTCGGCGGGTAGGCCTGATGAATGCGCTGCACGCGTCCCTGAAGATTGGTGAAGGTCCCTTCCTTCTCGGCGTGGATCGTCGACGGGATGAGGACGTCGGCGACATCGTTGAGCGGATGGTTGGCGTCCCACGACATGACGACGAGGAACTTCGCTTTGCGCAGATTGGCGACGACGGCAGGGTCTTTCGCGCGTTCGCTGAAGTTCGCGTCGGTGATGAAGAGAACGTCGATGTCTTGGGCACCCTCGGTTAGGAGATTCTCGATGAGGGGGTCGGGTGTGGGGGGTGGGGTGTGGGAGAGGGAGTCGGGAGCCGGGTGTCGGGTGTCGGAGCCCGCGGATGCGTGTTCGGAGCCGGAGGCAGATGGAGTTGTTTTTTCTCCCACTCCCCACTCCCCACCCCCCACACCCAGCGCCGCAGCGACTCCCCGGTAATTCGGCGCCGCCTGCGTCCCTACGATCCACTCCGTCCGCGATTTCATCCGGATCGGCTCGATGGCGTCGACCATCACGCCGGCCGATGCGCCCATCCGCTCGACGAAGACGTCTTTGGCGAGCCAGGCTTCTTCGTTCGTCATGTTGGCGGAGAAGATTGCAGCGGTCTTCGATGCGCCGCGCACGGCGGTGCCGATGGCGTCTAACGCCTCGCTCCACGTTGAGATGCCGAGGTATTCGTCATCGTTGCGAACTTTGGGGACGACGACGCGGTCGGTGTCGTAACGCTCATACGAGAAACGTCCGAAGTCGCACAGCCAGTGGTCGTTCACCTCGGGATTGACGCGCGGCCGGTAACGGAAGATCTGCCCCTGCCGGAAGCCGATGAAGATGTTGCATCCGACGTCGCAGCCGTTGCACACGGATTCGGCGGACTCGAGGTTCCAAACGCGCGACTCAAAGCGGAACTCGCGCGTGGTGAGCGCGCCGGTCGGGCAGACGTCAGCGACGCACGCCGACATCCAGTTGTTCAGCGGCGTGCCCGGAAAGACGCCCACCTCGGTCGATGCGCCGCGCTTGAAGAATCCGAGCTCGCCGGTCTCGGTGATCTCGGACGTGAAGCGGATGCAGCGCGTGCAGTGGATGCAGCGGTTCATGTTCTGCACGACGTGTGGGCCGATGGGCGTGCGGTCCATGCCGGGATAGGTGCGCTTGAATTCGCCATATCGGGAAGCGACCGAACCGTAGTTGAAGGCGTAGTCCTGCAGCGGGCACTCGCCGGCTTTGTCGCAGATTGGGCAATCGAGCGGATGGTTGATGAGGAGAAACTCCATCTGCCCTTTCCGGGCCTGGTCGACCTTGTCGTTCCAGACGTGGATCTTCATCCCCTCTTTAACTGTCGTCGAACATCCTGCCTGAAGCTTGGGCATGCCTTCGATCTCGACGAGGCACATCCGGCACTGGCCGACGACGCTGAGTGAGGGGTGGTAGCAGAAATGGGGAACGTGGATGTCGGCGGCTTTGGCCGCTTCGATGCAGTTGATGCCTTCCTGCACGTCGACTTCGATGCCGTCGATGGTTATTTTTGCCATACGTTGTTCTCGGTGGGGCTCCGAAGGGATGCAGGATCAGGGCGGTGGAGCTGGCTGTTCGTGAAGGCCTTCCGGATGAGAATCCGTGAAAGTTTTCACAAGCGCGGAGAATACTTGTTGGGGTAGTTGGCGTCAACGGCAGAGATGTCCTTGCGTTCGTTGTAGACTCGGGTGTCGGTTTTCGGGTGTAGGGAGTCGTAGTGTTGATTGCTGACAGTACCTATTCGGCAGCGAACTCCAGGGTTGCTCGTTCGATTTGATCTGCTAGCCTCTTCGTACGACGTCCCGGACAGTCGAGACCCGACACCCGAGACCCGACACCCGACACCCGAAAGCCGACACCCGGCAGGAGATACCTTGAGAAAAGACATCGTCATCGCGGTCACAGGGATCGCAGTCGTCGCCGCCATCTGCTTTGGGCTTGCTCTCATGAAGCCCGATTTCAAACCGTTCGCGTCATTCCGCAGCGCCACTCCGGCCAAGACCGACGCCGGCGCGGATCACGTGATCCTGAAAGTGAATGACGAGGGGATCACCGAGAGCGAGTTTCAGGCTGCGTTCTCTCAGCTTCCGGAAGACATGCAGCGCCAGTTCGCATCCGAGCCCGGCAAGCAGGCCTTCGCCGAGCAGCTCGTCCGGCTGAAGATCCTGGAGCAGGAAGGCCGCAAGCTCGGCGTCGAAAAGGATCCCAAGGTCGCCGGCCAGCTCGCCGCCGACCGCACCAACATCATGGCCGCCGCCGCCGCCCAGAAGCTGCTTCCAACGCCGACCGACGCCGCGGTGCAGAAGTTCTATAACGACAACAAGAAGAACTACGAGGCGATGGAACTGAGCCACATACTCATCGCCTATCAGGGGGGCGCCGTACCGCCTCGCTCCGGCAATCCGCTGAGCCAGCAGGATGCGATGAAGAAGACGATGGCCATCGAGCAGCAGCTCAAGCAGGGCGCCGACTTCTCGCAATTGGCCAAACAGGTGTCCGACGACGCCAGCAGCGCCGAGCGCGGCGGCCTCCTCGGTCCCTTCAGCCCGGGCATGCTCCCGCCCGAGATCGAGTCGCACATCCTGCAACTCCAACCCGGCCAGATCAGCGACCCCGTGCCGTCGCGCTACGGCATTCACATCTTCAAAGCGGGCGCCCGCACCGCGCAGCCGTTCGAACAGGTGAAGCAGGGGATCGCCCAGCGCGTGCAGCGGCAGAGCACGCTGGACAAGATCGAGGTAATGCGCAAAGCGGCCAAGGTCGACTTCGATCCGAAGTTCTTCCCTGAAGCCCAGCAGCCGAAGACGCCGGCAAAGAAGCCGTCCTAGACGCCGATGAACGAGACCGGAGCCCGCGTCCTCGTCGTCGAGGATAACGACATGAACATGCAGCTCGTCGAGTATCTGCTCGAAGAGGGCGGCTACCAGATCGTCAAAGCCGCCAGCGGCGAGGACGCGCTCTCCATCGCCCGCGGCGGCGAGCCGGTCGACCTGATCCTGATGGACATTCACCTGCCCGGCATCGACGGCCTCAGCGTCGTCCACGAGATGAAGGCCGACGAGCGCACGAAATCGATCCCCATCCTCGCCCTGACCGCCCACGCCATGCGCGGCGACCGCGACCGCTTCCTCGAAGCCGGCTGCGACGGCTACATCTCGAAGCCGATCGACGTGAAGACCTTCCTGACCTCGGTGCGGCAGTATCTGAGCGCGTAGCTCTTTTGTGACTCCGGCCGGCGGCGACCCGCCGCCGAACCGGCAAGACTCCGAACATTCGCCGGTAGCCTCGACGGCGAGCCGCCGGCGCTCCGGCGCGCAAGTAACTGGCTATCAAGGAGTTACAACTTCCAGGAAAGCGAAGGCCTGACCCTCTGCCGCCCGAAACGGCCGATTTCGATCATCTTTTCTTTGATCCGGATCATCTTTGGGTTGATCCAGATCATCTTTTCTTTGATCCGGATCATCTTTGGGTTGATCGGGATCATCTTTTTTTTGATCCGGATCATCTTTGGGTTGATCGGGATCATCTTTTTTTTGATCCGGATCATCTTCGGGTTGATCCGGATCATCTTTTTTTTGATCCGGATCATCTTTGGGTTGATCCAGATCATCTTTTCTTTGATCCGGATCATCTTTGGATTGATCGGGATCATCTTTTCTTTGATCCGGATCATCTTCGGATTGATCGGGATCATCTTTTCTTT
>JADGNZ010000022.1 GCA_017883205.1 Thermoanaerobaculia bacterium
CTTCGCTCCGAAGGTACAGCTGCGTCTCACGACGAGCCCTCTTCTTAACGATCGATGAAGGAGCGTAGAACGGTGCAGGAGCACCTATAAGGATGACACAACAACGCTCAGCGGATTCAGGCCTCACCCCTTCTTCCGCAGCGTGCGCTCCAGTGCCTTCGCTCTGCGCAGCCAGACGCGATCGCGGCGCTTCTGGTATGCGGGCATGGTCATCTCTCGCATGGCGATGTTCTGTGCAATCTCGAGCGCTTCGGCAGGCCTTCCGTTGCCGGCGTAGAACTCCGCGGCGCTGACCAGGGGCTCGGCGCCGGTGGCGCTCTGCGCGAACTTGTCGAACACGGCCATCGCCTCGTCCGTGTGCCCCAGTCGTGCCAGTGACTGGCCGAGCAAACAGGCGGCACGGAAGAAATCGTATTTCGGGTCTGCCGCGGTGACGTGACGAAGATCGTTGACCGCTGCTTCGTCCTCACGCAGCTCGAACTCTGCGATGCCGCGGCGGTAAAAAGGGTCGATCGAATCGGTGCGGACGGCCAAGGCGCGGTCGAAGGCATCCCGGGCCTCGCGATAACGCTTGTCCTCGAGCAGCAGCTCGCCGAGCTCCTCGTAGTTTCCGGGCGACGGATTCTCGATCACAAGAACGCGCAGAACCTCGATCCGTTTCCGGCGTGACGGGCCTCTGAGCGTTCTCTGAACATTGCGAAAGTCAGGCAGCCCTTCGATGAGGAAGTAGGCAATCGATCCGATCATGCCGCCGATGATGATGATGAAGATCCAGAACGCTTCGGGGCGTTTGCGCGCCCAATGGATGAGCGCCGCCACCTGGAACAGGAATCCGTAACCGAAAAAGTGCCCGATCATCGAGCCGTGCGATGCCCCCTGCTGCCCGAAGGCGGCAACCGAGGAGCAGAGAAACAGCAGAGCGACGACGGTGCGGACTTTCATCAGATCGCCCGCCGCGGAGCGCGGACGTTCCTTTCACGTGGCGATTTGTGCGGGACAGGATACGCCGGACGGCGCGGCCAGCCCAGAACATGATGAGGATATCGCTACTGGAACGTCCGCGGACGAACATGCGCTCTAGGTGCCGCGGATGAGGTTATGCACTTCGATGAATTCAGGCGCGCCCGGGTCGACTCCGATCTCCTGCATGATCGGCATCAGGACCTGGCCGAAGCGGTCGAAGTTTTCCTGGGTGTCCCAGATATCGGAAACGCGCAGTGCTTCCTTCGGACCGAAGGCGACGTGAAAGATCCGACCCTTGGGGGCGGCGGCTCCGGCTGCTTCAAGCTGCTTGATGACCTGGTCGTACTTCTCGGAAGACATCGACTTCGGAGTAAAGCGAACGACAAAAGACATGGAAGCTCTCCTTTTCCCGGCGAAGTTTACGACGCGGGAGGGTGATCGGATTGGAAACCTGGCGCGGGTTCCTTACACTCTTCTCGACGTGGTCATTTTCGATGTCAACGTCGTCATTTTGGATGAGAAATCGGCATCCTGGATGTCATCGATGACATTTTCTAAGCAAAATTTGCATCCCGGATGACATCGATGACATATTTTTAGTCATCGATGTCATCTCTTAAGCAAAATTTGCATCCTAGAAGTCATCGACGACATTTTTTGACCAAAATCCGCATCCTGGAAGTCATCGATGACATTTCTTAAGCGAAATCGCCATCCCTGGAAGGCATCGATGACATTCTTTAGGCGAAATCGCGAATCGCGGATGTGGATATCGTTGTTTTTTATTTGAAATCGGCATCCTGGATGCCGACATCGTCATTCCTTGATGGTTCGATGTCGACATCATCGATCTTCGTTCGAATTTGGTGGAGTCGGCGCGCCAGGTGGTTCCCTTCGCTCGTGACTGTTGGCGCGATGCCGTAGATCGAGCTTTCGGCGATACACCGCTTTCAACCCGTGCTGAAGCGAGTGTTAAACACACCTCCGACGGTTCAGAACACACCAGTTCGGGAAGAAATCGTCGAGCCGCCCGACGTTTTTAGAGCCTGCTCTGGCCGCGCAATAGTTCGGCCGCCGCCACGGGCCCTTTTCCCGGGCGCTGCACCGTGATCAGCCGCAACGCGCCGTCGCCGGTGGCGACGATGACACCGTCTGTGCCTGCCGAGAGGATCGTTCCCGGCGAACCGTGGCCAACCGCTGGTGCCATCTCGAGCAGTTTCAACTCGCCCGCGAGAACGCCCGGCCATGGATCGAAAGCGCGGAACCTGTTGTAGATCGATGCGGTCGTTTGACTCCACTGAATCGCACCCTCGCTCTTTTCGATCTTCGGCGCGATGGTGGCGGCGGCGTGATCTTGCGGCATCTCGACGGGCCAGCTCATGAGCACGCGCCCGAGAGCCTCGGCGCCGATGAGGGAAAGGCGCGCGGCCAGCGACGGCGTACGCTCGTCGGGACCGATCTCCGTCGTCTCGATCGCCAGCATCGGCCCGTGATCGAGCTGCTCGTCGACGCGGATGATGGTCACGCCTGTCGTCGTCTCGCCGCGCTCGATCGCGCGCTGGATCGGTGCGGCACCGCGGTACTGCGGCAGGATCGAGCCGTGTACGTTGAGGAATCCGCGCGTGGGAATCGACAGGAGCGCCGCCGGCAGGATCTTTCCGTAGGCGACGACAATGCCGGCATCGGGAGCCAGCGCCGCGATCGAATCGAGAAACTCGGCGGTCCGAATCTTCGCCGGCTGTGCGAGGGGCAGTCCAAGCTCTCGCGCCTTCACCGCGACGGCAGGCGCCTGCATCTTCATCCCGCGTCCGGCAGGTTTGTCCGGCTGAGCGACGACGAGTGCGATGTCGTGCTCGCGCGCTAGCTTTTCGAGCGAGGGCACAGCGAATTGCGGAGTACCGAAGAAGACGAGGCGCAAGTGGGGATTGTAGCCGGGGGAGTCGCGGATCGGGAGTCGGGAGTCGGAGAGAAAGCCGATGGCGACGCGAACTACATCTCCGACACCCGACCCCCGACCCCCGAAGACTACGTTCGCGTCACCGGTGCCTGATTGCCAAGTTTGTCGCTTGGCGGAACCGGCGACGCAGGCTTCTGTGTAACGTTCGGCCCCTCAGCGCCTTTACTCGGCTCGGGTGCAGCGCCCGGCATGCCATGCGCCGCGGGTGTTTGCGCCGAGGAGTTTGCAGGATGCATCATCGCCGGGGGCGCATTCTGGTAATCGCGTGGCACCTTCTCACCACGGCAAGCGCCGAGAAGCAGAAACGCGGTTGCAGCGGCAATCATGGTTCGCATGCAGAAATACGGTTCAAGTGATGTGCCATACAATTCTGGTTATGCGAAAAATACTGATCGTCGCCATCGCAACTATCGGATTCACGCTTCCTTCGTTCGCGCAGGTGAGCGAAGGCGATCAGCATTGGAACGCGCGGGCCGAAGGCCATCAGGGCGGCCGGGCCAAAGCGGGACAAGTCGATGCCGCGATCGCTGCGTACCGCAAAGCAGTTGCTCAGGAGCCGAACAACCTCGAGGCGCGCGGGAAGCTGCTGCGGGCGGTGCGATTCAAAGGCGCGTATGTCGCATCGACCAACGATGAGAAGAAGGCGATCTACGCGATCGCGAAGAACGATGGTGATGCGGCGATGGCCGTGGTCAACCGGCAGCTCGCCGCGAAAGGCGTGAAGGCAGACGCCCCGGAAAAGAACGTTGCCGATGCCGCGCGCGCCATCTCCGGAGCGGCCGATGTCTTTCTCTGGGATTCCGTCAACTGGGGCGAGTGGGCTCTCGCCTACGGCAAAATGGCTGCGGTGCGCCAGGGAGCCGCAGACCGCATCCGCCGCGAGGCGACGATCGCCATGTTGATCGATCCGAAACTCGACGGCGGCGGACCGCAACGCGTTCTCGGCCGGCTGCACGATCAGACGCCGCGCGTGCCGTTCCTCACCGGCTGGGCCTCGAGCAAAGAGGCCGTTCGTTTCCTGAGGGAGTCGAACAAGATCGATCCCACGAACAAGATCACGCGCGTCTTTCTGGCGGATGCGCTGGTGTCGGACGACAGCAAGAATGCCCCCGAAGCGATTCGGATTCTGCGCGAGGTGATCAACTCTCCGAACGATCCGAATTTCGAGGTCGAGAACGTGCAGGCGCAGGAGGACGCGAAGGCGTTGCTGCGAGAGTGGGGAGCGTAGTTATCACGCGAAGACGCGAAGACTACCGCGCGACCGCGGGCATGAACTGTGAGTCGCCGTTGGGATCGACGACGCTGGCGTAGGCGACGCAGGTGCCGGCGACCAGGGAAATGTGCAGGGCGTTGGTCTCGTCGAGCGTGACGCCGAGCGTCTTCTCGATTTCGGGGATCGTTCGCAACTCGTCTTCGTTGAGAGCTTCTTCGAAGGTCCGGCCGATCTTCTGGCCGGTTCGCGTGCGGACAGTGATGCGGAAGATCGCCGGGACTTTCCCGATGTTGACGATGCCGATGTTGACGCGGCGATCGGTGCCGCTGGGAATGCCGACGAGGGTGAGATCCTGGTTCTCGCTCCCCGCGCTGGCGGAGTCGCGCATCGACAGCGGCGCGCTGACCGAGCCACGGGCGTTGTGCGCAGCGTCGTAGGTCTTGATCCGCGCGACCGGTTGATGCTGCCCTCGGTATTCGATCCACAGCACGCCGCTCCCTTCGGGTGCCCCAAAGAGCGACCGCACGACGTCCTCCCATCGCAGGCTTTGTCCGCCGAGGATCGTGACGTTCCGGTCGATGCGTGATTCTCCGGCAACGTAGCGCAGCTCCAGCGGCATCCGCTCCTTGAACGGATTGTGCAGCGTCAGATCGCTTCGCCAGTACGACGCGTTCGCCCCTGGCAGACTGCCGACGGACGGGAAAACCACGCGCGACCGATCGCCGATCGCGCCAAGCTCCGCGACCGTCGGAATGCGGATGCGCGCCAGATACGCCGCAAGATTCAGCCGCGCCGCCTCCGGTCGGCGCCGCCAGATCTCGACGCCTCGGGTTGTCCGCGCAAACGTGTAATGGTCGTCGATGTAGGCGGCCACCGCCTGCGCCCGAATCGAGTTGTCGATGCCGTCGAAGACATCGAACTCCTGCGGTGAGTGCCTGATGACCAGCGGAGGCCTTGCCCGCTCCAGCGCGAGGATCGTCTCGGCTTGGTACGCGGGTGGGGAGAGGATCGGCACCTGGTAGAAGCGCGTCGGGTTCGGGCGGTCGCAAAAGAAATAAAGGGCCGGCTGATTGGAGAAGTCGAACATCGGCTGGCCGGGCTTGCTGAGCGCATCGACGGCCGATTTGACCGCTTCGACGCGATTGCGGATCTCTTCTGCCGCCGGATCGATCCAACCGATACGGCTCACGCGCCCGAGGTAGTGGGTGGTGTCATCGAGCCGCATGTTGATGATGTCGGGCACCCAGAGAATGACGGCGAGAACCGGCAGCATCATCGCCGCGGCCAACACGACGAACGCTTTCGTGGCCTGCTCATGCGTGCGCCAGATGCCCGCTACGGCGCGGCCGAACAGCACGAGCAGGATGAGGATCATCGGTCCGATCAGGAACGCCGAAAAGTACTGGTGCTGAAAATCGGCGCGGCCCAGCGCGCTGCGTTGCGTCAGGATCGCGAAGGCCGCGAGCACCGC
The DNA here is from genome assembly GCA_017883205.1 of Thermoanaerobaculia bacterium. GTDB lineage: Bacteria > Acidobacteriota > Thermoanaerobaculia > Gp7-AA8 > Gp7-AA8 > JADGNZ01. The sequence goes on from JADGNZ010000022.1 coordinate 5,605, forward strand.
CAGCCCGAGATCGAGGTCAGCGTCGAATTCATAGGTGCGGCGGGTGATCCTGCGCTGCACCAGCACGACCAGCGCGAGGCCGATCACGAGCGGATTCAGGATGAAACGGAAGTGATCGCTGAGGACGAAGTCGGACAGGGAGTGGAGGTTGAGGTTGCTGCGGAAGGTCGTCGTCAGATCGGGGAACGGTAACGACCAGACGGCGTCGATGATGCGGGGAATGGCGAAGAACGACGTCGCCACAAACGCTCCGAACGCCCCGCGCATGCTGAGGTAGACGACGAAGGGCGCGGCGCCGAGGGCGATTCCGGCGACAAAGCTCGCCAGCAGTGCCCAACTGCGCTGCGCAGCATTGCGGACCAGAGACGCAGCCAGGATCGCCAGGACGCCGCCGCCCACGGTGTAGAGACCGATATCGAGGCTGTAAAAAAGGGTGATCGCTGCCGCAACTCCACTCGCAAGCGCGAGCCATCGCGCATTGCGCCGCATCGCGCCGATGAGCAGGGCGATGGCGACGATCTCGAACAAGGCGCGCTCGTTGTCGACTGTGGTTACGGCGCCGAGGAGAATCGACAGCATCGCCAGCGGAATGGAGTCGAAGATCACCATGCCGAGGTACCAGAGCATCGCCACGGCCACCGAGCCGAGGATGACCGGGCGGAGGAGAACGATGTTGATGTTCCGCCCGAAGAGCTCCATGAGCCACGTGTCCAGCAGGCCGTCTTCGAGCAGACCGTGGAGCGCGAATACATCGCGAAACGGCACTTTGCCGCGAAGCAGATCCGACGCCGGGCCGAGCGTTTCGCCGCGATGGAAGAGATCGATCCACTGCGTCAGCGAGGCCGTCGACGCGTAGCTGAGACAGAAGAGAAGCGAGGGGAGGATGGCGAAGGCGACGAGGTTGCGAACGCTGCGCGAATCGATCGGCTCGCGACGGCTAAGCATCAGCGGAAGCGCCAGAAGGATCATCGCCATCGCCAACGAGATCGCAACACTGCCCTGGACAAACAAAAGCGCGAGCGGTGGAAGGATGACCATCGGCAGCGCGGCGATTCCAATCCGCTGCAGTGCTTCCTCCGTGGTGAGGTCGGAGGCGAACGCGGCGACGCGGGCAATCAACAGAAACGCCAGCCAGAAAAGGGCGATGAAGAAGGCGATGAACGCGATCTCGAGAAACAGCGTGGGAATGTGCGCGATCCGTTTCCCGACGGCGATGTATCGAAAGAGGATCCACGACAGCGCCTCGACGACGATGAGCGCGTGATGCGGCGCCATCGCGCGTACGAAGAGCTTGCGAATCCAGAGTGTCCGCTGCCACGTGATGACCGCTCGGGGCAAGAGCTGCGAAAACGCCAGCGGGATGAGAATCGGCCAGGCCGGCTTGAACGTGGTGAGGTAGAGAAACGGGGCGAGAAAAAAAGGCGCAACGAACAGCGCGGAGACGAGATTGCGAACGCTCTCGCCGCTGACCGTGGCGCGCAGCCTCAGGTTCTCACGCGCACCGAGGCGATACAGCGGGATCGTCGCGGCCGGCGCGATGATGAAGAAGAGAAGAACGGTCAGGTAGTCGCGCAGCTTCGATGCGTTTTCGACCGTGACCCGCCCGACCGCCACATGCGGTGTCGCCGGAACGTCACGCAGCAGAAGCGTTGCCGTCAGGAAGATCCCCATGGCAAAACAAAACGCCGCCACCCAGAGCAGCGCCCGGATCACGCCCGCGGCGAGGTCTTTGCGAGGCTCGTCCAACACGCGGGGGAGTATATGGGTGGGTGGGGTGCGGGGAGTGGGAGTAGGGGAACTGATTTCAGCGCGGAGGGTGAAACGGGCCGAACGATGATCAGCTTACGCCGCGCTCGGAGCCCAGCCTTGTTCCCGGAGTCTTTGCCATGCGCGCAGAAGATGCTCGCGCTTGAGCTGCTGTTTCTTCCGCGGACTCCAAGCCTGGACGGCGTTGATGGCGACCTCGGGATTCTCTCTGGCCTCTTGATTGTCGCGCATGACCCAATGCACGGTGCTGAGAAGCTCAAGCCCGAACGGATCTTCAAAACCCTCGATTAGTCCGGCAACGCGATCGATGCGCGCCAACGCTTCGGAGTCTTCGCAAAGAAACGCGGCGGCTTCCTCGACTGCGCCGGGAAGTAGATGAATCGGTGTGGTGGGTTTGTCTTTGCCGTCGCCGTAGCCTTGAGTGTAGTGAGTCTCCAGGCAAATGAGGACCTGTCGTAGATTTCGCGCGTATGGACCGAACGGCTTAGCCTCGTACTTGAGTTTGAGCGGCTGCCCGGCCTCCTGCATGAAGTACATCAGCTTGTGAATCTCCAAAAGGCTGACGAATGGATCGAGCAATCCTCTGAGGTATCGATCGATGAGAAGGATCAGCGCCGCGCGGCCCATCGTCATGGCGGGACGTTCGGTGTGGTTCGTCATCGTGCCTGCGTCCGGCACGAGACCAGGCGGGTAGAGAAGAACGCGGACATCTGGCAACTCCGCCAGCGCCGCATCGATGCGAGGCCTCACGTCACTCCAATCGAGACCGCCGTTGCCACAACCGAGGGGCGGAATGGCGATGGAGCGAATGCCGAGACGCTTGATTGTCGCGACAAGATCCTGCAGGCCGGCCTCGATGTCCTTAAGGCGGCTATCAGCTCGCCAGTGCCCTTTGGTGGGGAAGTTGATGATCCAGCGCGGTCCGCCAACGAGTCCGCCGAGGTCGAAGATGTGCATCTTGCCTAGCATTACCTGACCGGCTTTGCACGCCGCTTCGTACGCACGGAACATTGAGGGATACGCCTGCTTGAACTGAAGCGCGATGCCCCGGCCCATCACGCCCGCCGTGTTGACAGTGTTCACCAGCGCCTCGACGGGCGCCTGCATCAAATTGCCCTTGGCAAGCTCGATCATTTGGCGTCAATTCTAGTAGTACCAGTCCCTTCTAACCGTGACTCTCGGACGATGATTCTGGTTCGTGATGATCGTTGTGACCGCCTCCGCGGCCACTGGGTCGTAGCAGCCAACCTCGTGGAGCGCAGTCCACGGAAAGAGGCCAGCGAAAAGGAATTCGGCCTGTTTCTGGTGACGGTTCGCGGCCCAGGACGTCGCTTCGATCGCAGGCCAATCGAGGTCGTCGATGAACTGCAACGTTGAGTCGAACGTGGTGTGGAACGCTCCCGCGTTTCCATCGCTCACGGCCCACGGTTCTCCCAATGTGATCGCGTCACGCACGCGGCTGACGAGGTGAACGATTGTTTTCTGGCAGCCGGGCGTGCGGCCAGTGTTGCCCAGGTTGATCGTGTAGAGCATCGGCGAACGCGGGCAAAAATAGAACGGCAGGAATTCGCCGACGTAGCGGTCCCCGCAGCTGGGAACCCGAATTTGGGTGAGCCGGCGCTGCTTGATGTGGCTGTGGCCGATGATCGTTGGATCGCGCTGCGACATCACGGCGTCGGAAAGTAGTCCTCCCGCGTCGAGGATGCTCGGAAGGTTCTCGATGTCCGTGATGTGAAAGATGAATCGGTCTTCGGGACGTGGAAGCATCGTCAGATGGGATTCTGCCATCCGACTCACCAATCGTCACTAATGGACAACTACACGGGATCTCGACCCCGCAACCCCGCAACCCCGCAACCCGCCCGCTCCGACTCCCGACCCCCGAGACGCGACACCCCACCACGGCACACATCGTGAACCTCTCCGCGTGTGGCCGAACATCATCTCTTCCCGCGTGCGCAGGTGCGGCATCGCGTTTTCGGCGGTCTGCTCAGCGCGCGGCAGAGGCACGTCTTCAACTGGGTCACGGTCGTCATCGTGATGCTGTACGTCACGGGTTGGATTGGCGCCATTCACGATGTCATCGAACAGCGTCGGGAGATCGCCCGCATCGCGAAGGAGGCGGGAGTGAAGGTGCCGGCTCCGCCGCCGTCTTTGCCGGCGACGAAGATCGCGACCCAGATTTTTCAGCCGCGGGCGCCGACCACGGCCTACATCAACGACGCCATGCTCGGCTTTCTCAATCCGTTGCGCGGACGGAGCGGGAAAGTGTTCTTCACGACTCTTACGCCCGGCGCGTCGATCGTCGCGGGAGCGCCGGGCGGAGCGAAATCCGTGCTGACCGGCGGAACCGAGAGGGTGTCTTCCGACTTCACCGCGCCGGAGCAGCCGGGCGTCTACAAGCTCGCCATCCAGCTCAATCAGGCCATGCGCCAGCTCGACGATTTCAGCGTCATCACGCTCGTTCCCTTCTCAGAGAAACGCGCCGGCCACATCGGCACGTACTTCCTCGGCAGTTGGCCTTTTGAAAACGGAGGAATACCGAAGACGCCGGCGTATGCGAATCCGAGCGGCTTCATCGAAGTCACGCAAGCGAACGCCGACACGCCGATCTCCGAGCATTTCAAGCTGCGCGACTTCCTGACCAAAGATCAGCCGAACGTCTGGCCGAAGTACCTGCTGCTGAATCCCAAGTTGCTCGACAAGCTCGAGCTGACGATTCAGGAGTTGGAGGCGGCCGGCCATCCGGTCAAGCACCTCCACATCATGAGCGGTTTCCGTACGCCCGAATATAACCACGGCGGCGGCAACACCGAGGGGCGCGCCAACCTGAGCCGGCACATGTACGGCGACGCCTCGGACACCTTTGTCGACAACGACGGCAACGGAGGCATGGACGACCTCAACCACGATGGGCGCGTCGATGATCGCGACGCCGAGGTCATTCAGCAGGCCGTGGAACGGGTGGAGATCAAGAATCCGTCGCTAGTCGGCGGAGTTGGCGTTTATTCCGCATGTTGTGGCCACGGCCCGTTCACGCACATCGACGTGCGCGGCTACCGCGCGCGGTGGCACGGAACGGGAAGTGGTTGATTTGGCTGTTAGCTGTTAGCTCTGAGCTGTTGTTCTTCGAGATCTCCGACACCCGACACCCGAGAGCCGACACCCAGAGCAAAACATCAGGAGGTAACGTGGTTGACGCAGTAACGAACACCCCGGCAACTTGTCCCGAATGTGGCGCGAAGCGTCCCGATCCGTCGCGCGTCTGCCCGGCGTGCGGTGCGCGGCCGATGCGAGCCGGCGACAAACGCGCTGGCGACAATGAAGTACGCACCGAAGATCTCGAACCGTACATTGCGCTGCGCTACATCGCGCGGCTTTTCAAGGTCCTGGCACTCCTCCTCGTCGTCATGCTCCTGGGCGAGGTCGTAACCGGCGTGATTACCAGCGGTATCGCCGCGTTCATGACGCTCCTCGGCGAAGCGACGCGGCTCCTCGTGCTTGCGGGATTGCTCTGGGCTGGCGGCGATATCACGATCCTGTTGATCGACGCCGGACACGATCTGCGCGTGGCTCGTATCCTCCTCGGCAGAATCAACGCCACGTTGCACGAGCGCGAGGCGCAGGAGAAAAAGTAGGGTACGGTCTATCTCGACGTCCCCCGCGTCTCCGCGTGAGACCGTCCCTCGCGAACGATCTACAGCGGCACGATCACGCGCGTCATCGTTTCCCGAATCTCGCGGAAGACGTTTTCGGGAGGGATGCCGAGCTCACGGTGTCCGGCTACGCGCTTGAAAAGATTCTCCGCGGCTTTCTCGTCCAGAAGGCGGGTGTCGACGTCACGATTGTTGAGCTCGCAGAACGCGAACAGTGAGGCCAGAGCCACGCGGCGGTTGCCTCCGCGGAAGGGGCTGTTCATGAGCAGGGCAAAAAGGAACGCTGCAACTTTGTCGGGGAAGGTTGCGTACGCCTCGCGTCCAAGCATCATGACCTGCGGCCGCTGCACACTGTTGAGGAGTCCGAACGCCGAATCGACCACGCCCGGATGCGCCTGGTTGCCGCCGAACTCCACGCTGATGGCGCGGTGCAACTCCACGATGTCCTGAACGGTCAGGTAGCGGATGCCGCTGTCAGTCGGTAAGGCGGCGGAAGGCGTTGGGATACTTCTTGACGGCGCGCCTGAAGGCGCTTTCGATGGCAGGGTTGGTGAATCGGATGTCGGTGTCGTCGGAGCGGCCGGCTTTTTCACCGGCTTTGGAGCCGGGTGGGGCTTTGACGATGGCTTTGCCGTCGCCTTTGCTACTGGCTTTGACGACGATTTTTGGGCTGGCTTTGGCACTGCCGGCTTTTTTGGGGCTGGTTTTGCCGGGGCTGCTGCTTTCTTTTTTGCCGACGGTTTTGACGGCTTTGCCGCCTTTGGCTTTTGCTGCGGTTTTGCTGCTGGTTTCTTTCCCTGAGGCTTTGGCTTTGGCTGCTTTGCTTTTTGCTTTGTCGCCATGTTTCATTTCCAATCCTCGGCGACTCATGCTACGTCAGCTAAGTTCCTGAGTCAATGGCGTTTACGCGCAGAGGTATCATTTGTGACCCAACGCCACCCCCCTAAACTGCTGAATTTACGTGAGTTATAGATTGCACCGATTTGTGTGCAATTTATTCGGCAACCACGGCAGCTGCCTCCTCCGAGGCGCCTCCCTCCTCGAACTCCGGCTTCGGATCGTAGGAGAGAAACTCCTTCGCCTTCGGCGTCAGGGCGAAGTTTTCCCGCGCGGCATCGGTCGTCAGAAAGCCCTTTTCCACAAGCGACAACGCCGGACTCTCGCCGCCTCCGGCCGGATGCTTGATTGCCGTGATCGCCGCAATGGTCAACGACTCCGTACCTACTCGCCGATACTCCTGCAGGACTCGGATCTCCTGCTCCGTCATTCCTTTGATCAACATGCTGCACATTGTAACGGTGACCGGCTAGCCGACAATACGGAAGGCGCGGCTACGCAGCGCAAGCCAGACGCGCGAACCGGCGCGCAACCCCAGATCCTGGGCGGCGGCACGGGTGATCCTCACAGTCAGCGCCGCAGGCGTCGTCACGATGAGGTCGACGATGCCTTCGGTCGCGCGGAGGGACGCAACCGTTCCTTCAAAGACGTTGCGTGAGGAGATCGACGCAGGCTTCTCACCGAAAACGACGATGTCATCCGCCCGGATTCGGACGACGATGGGAAATCGCGCCTCGGCCACCTGATCGTACGGCAGAACCAGTGTCAAACCATCGCTGGTGGTCGCACGCGTGATGCCGAGCTCGCGATCGTGCGCTGGTTGCGACACCTCGAACACGTTGTCGACGCTTCCCGCCACGTCCGGATCAGCGAGCACGCTGCGGGACGGTCCGTCGGCGGCGATCGCTCCGTTGCGAAGGACGACGCACCAACTGCTCAGTGCGAGCGCTTCAAACGGCTGGTGCGTAACGTAGATCATCGGGATGCCGAGGTCGCGCACACGTCTCAGGTAGAGCAGGATGCGCTCGCGAAGAGGCTGATCGATTGACGCCAACGGCTCGTCGAGCAGCAGCAGCCGCGGCCGCGTCATCAGCGCCCGGGCCAGCGCCACGCGCTGCCGCTCCCCGCCGGACAGTGACGCAGGCGTGCGGCTCAGGATTGGGGCAAGCTCGAGCGCGGCGACGAGCGAGTCGAATCGATCGCGGTCCGTACCGCCGAAGCGGATATTTTCGCTGACGATCAAGTGAGGAAAGAGCGCGGCATCCTGCGGCACGTAGCCGATCGATCGCCGCTCGGGCGGAAGGTCGATGCCGCGCGCCGTGTCGACGAGCACGGCGTCATCGATGGCGATCCTCCCTCGGGCGCGGCGGAGTCCGGCAATCGATTCGATCAGCGACGTCTTTCCCGCGCCGGACGGTCCGACGATCGCGGTGACGTTTGCGCTGAGCGTGCAGCGGACTTCCAGCGTGAAGTGCGCGAGCGGCAGACGGATGTCGATCTCGATCATGCGTCCAACCGTCTCCGCTGTTGCATGATCAGGATGCTGCTGATCGATACGAGAACCCAGGCGATGCCGACGACGAACGCGACCAGCACGGCGGCTTCGTGATCGTTTCCGTTTTGCACACGGTCGTAGATTGCAAGAGCCATCGTCTGCGTGCGGCCCGGGATGTTCCCGGCGATGAGGATCGTTGCACCGAACTCGCCGAGAGCGCGGCAGAACGCGAGCAGGACGCCGCTCAGGAGGCCGCGCCAGGCGAGCGGGAGTGTCACGCGCGCGAACGCGCGAACCGGCGACGCGCCGAGCGTTCGGGCCACATCGAAATAGCGGCGGTCGGTCGTCTCGATCGCCACCCGGAATGCCGTGAACATCAGAGGGAACGACATCACGGCGCAAGCGAGGACTACCGCTTTCGGAGTGAAGAGAACCGCGACACCGATGCGCTCGAGAAGCGCACCGATGGCGCTTCGCCGCGAAAGAATCTCCAGCAGGACGAACCCCACCGCTGTCGGCGGCACGACCAGCGGCAACGCCGCGAGCGCGTCAAGAACGAGCCCCTTCGTCCCCGCCCGCCACGACCACGCGGCCAGCGCCAGCGCCACCGGCGCGATGCAAACCGTGCTGATCGCCGCAACGACGAGTGTGAATAGAAGGATGTGAAGCATGCGAGCCCTAGCTTACCCCTGGGAGCGCGGGCGTCTCGCCTGGCGTCTCGCCCGCTCATGGTCGGGCCTCACACGCTGGCGCCGCGCGATTGTCGTCGCCGAACAAATATCGCTCCTGGCTGGAACTCGGCGTCTGCGGGCGGGACGCCCGCGCTCCCAGGGGGATGACTTCTTCGCTCCGAGGTGTTTCACAACCTCGTGCCATCCCGGATCTTCCTGCTCTCGCCCGCCAACACGAGCGGGATTCGTGCGAAGCAATTCGTCTCGCCGCGCGCGAGCTTCGAAGCCGCGCTCCAGTATCGAACGTCCGAGGGCGTCGAGATCGCGAAGGCGTTCGCGTTCATGAGCTCCCTCTACTTTCGCGGGAAGATTGGTTACGCACAGCACTTTGCGAAGCCCGCTGCCGTCGATGGCTGCGGTGTTTACGTCATCACGCCCGGTTTCGGGCTCGTTCCACCCGACTGGCGCCTGACGTCCGAACGGATGAAGGTGATGTCCCGAACGCCGGTCGATGGCAGCAAACAAAACTACCGAAAGCCGCTCGAGCGCGATGCGCGTTCGCTTGCCGCCACTCTCGAACACGACGCCGAGGTGATCCTTCTTGGCAGCGTCGCCAGCGGCAAGTACGTCGACATCCTCTGGCCCATCTTTGAGGCCCGACTTCGCTTCCCTGCCGCCTTCGCAGGACTCGGCGACATGTCGCGCGGAGGGCTCATGCTGCGCGCCGTCCGCGCGAACCGTGAGCTCGAATACACGACTCTCGACGCGCCGCGGCACCGCACGGATGGCGACGGGAAAATCCCTGAGGGCTGGTGACTAAGGCACAACCGCTGCACAATCTGCAGTCGTGGCTGCATCCAAACGCCTCCTCATACCGACTGATGTTACCGACGTCGTGCTCAACGTCGGTACGCGCGAAGTGCGGCTGACGAATCTGCCGAAGCTCTTCTGGAAAAACCTGAAGATCACCAAGCGAGACCTGCTTCAGTACTACGCCGACATATCGCCATACCTTCTGCCGCACCTCGCCGGGCGGGCCATGGTGATGAAGCGCTACCCGAATGGTGCTGAGGGCGATTTTTTCTACATGAAGCGCGCGCCGGAGCCGCGGCCCGATTGGATCGACATCTGTCAGATTCCGCACGGCGCGGGCATGGTCAACTTCCCGATCGTGCAGGATCTGCCTTCCCTTCTCTGGCTCATCAACCTCGGGTGCATCGACCTGAATCAGTGGTACGCCCGCTGCGATGACTACAACCGCCCCGACGTTCTTCACTTCGATCTCGACCCCGGTCCCGGCGCCGATTTCAAGATGATCCGCGAGGTTGCTCTTCGCGTTCACGAGATCCTCGACCACCTCGGCATGCCGACCTTCGCGAAGACGACCGGCTCGAAGGGCATTCACGTCTACATCCCCATCGTTCGAGGCCCGCTGCAGAAAGAGGTATGGACGTTCGCGAAGGCGATCGCCATCGAGCTCGAATCACGGCATCCGAACATCATCACGGCCGAATATCGAAAGGTGAAACGGCCGTATGCGCGCGTCCTCGTCGACTACAACCAGAACGCCTGGGGGCGCACGCTGGCGTCGATCTACTCGGTGCGGCCAACGCCGTTCGCGGGGGTGTCGACTCCGGTAACCTGGGAGGAGATCGCCGAAGGCATCGACATCCAGGACTTCCGCATCGACAACGTCCGCGAGCGTGTCGCAGAGCTCGGGGATTTGTGGAAGCCCGTGGCGGTGGGGAAGAAACGGTTCGATTTGACGACGGTGTTTTCTGCTCCGAAGCCGAAGACGGCAAAGAAACGTTGAACCACAGAGGCGCAGAGGTCACAGAGCTCACATGCCAAAACCTCGAACCACCGCACCAAGTATCGCCACCCAGGGCTTCCCCAAGCTCGATCTCCCGATCACGCCGCCCTATCCGCCGATGGAGGCGAAGCGAGCCGACAAGATTCCTGCCGGCGACACCTGGCAGTTCGAGCCGAAGTGGGATGGGTTCCGCGCCGTCGTGTTCAAGAGCGGCGACGACGTCGTCATCCAGTCGAAGGCAGGCCAGCCGCTCGGACGCTACTTCCCCGAGGTTGTGGAGGCGGTGCGTGGGCTGAAACAAAAAGAGCTCGTGCTCGACGGCGAGATCGTTATCTCGGTTGGTGGACGGCTTTCGTTCGACCACCTGCTTCAGCGCATTCATCCCGCGGAGTCGCGCGTTCGCAAACTCGCCGCGGAAACACCGGCGCACTATTTCGTTTTCGATCTGCTCGTGGCGAAAGGAAAATCGCTCATCGACAAGCCTGTCGAGGCGCGGCGCGAGCAACTGGAGCGTGTCTTCGAAAGTGTGCCGGAAGACTCGTTGGTCAGGCTCTCGCCCGCGACTACCGACCGCAAGATCGCCGGTGACTGGTTCAACAAGTTCACCAAAGCCGGACTCGATGGCGTCATGGCTAAGCGCCTCGGCGAGCCGTATCACTCCGGCGACCGCGAAGGAATGGTGAAGGTCAAGCACCTCAAGACCGCCGACTGCGTCGTCGGCGGTTTCCGCTACGGCGAAGGAACGCAGACCGTCGGCTCGCTCCTCCTCGGCCTTTACGACTCCGAAGGACGGCTCGTTCACATCGGCCACACATCATCGATCCGCAAGGACGACCGTGCCGCGCTGACGAAACAGCTCGAAGCGCTGGGCGGCGAGAATCCGTTTGAGGTGCGTGTTCCCGGTGGGCCTTCGCGATGGGCAACGGAGAAGAGCGGCGAGTGGGAGCCGGTGAAGCCGCAGCTCGTTTGCGAAGTCGAATACGACTACTTCTCGCAGGGCCGGTTTCGTCACGGTTCGAAGTTCCTACGCTGGCGGCCGGAGAAGAAGCCGCGCCAGTGTCTGATAGAGCAGGTGACGGGAAACGATGAAGGCGGAAGGATGAACGATGAATGGGCGTTGATCGGCTCGTGATCCGACGACTCGTCCTTTTCCTTCTTTTGATCAGCGCCTCCGCGTTCGCACAGACGGTGCAGATCACCTCGAAACCGACTGCGCTCGTCTACGGCAATCTCTTCGTGCCGGTGCAGACGCGCGAGCCGGTGGTGCGCGTGGCGCTGTTCATCAATGGAGTGAAGTTCGGGGAGAAGCCCGGCGGATCGCTCGACTTTCCCGTGGTGATCGGCGACTACCTCCGGCGTCTGCGTTTTCGCGCGGTCGGCTACGACGCGCAGGGCAACATCGCCGGCGAAGACGAGATGGTCGTCAACGATCCGCGGCCTCCCTTCCGGATCCGGCTGCATGCCGGTCCCGGAAGGCTCGAAGCGAATGTCGTGAAGCCGGAGCAGCTCGCGATCTCGTCGGTCGATTTCCTGATCGGCGAGGAAAAGATCGGCAGCGCGAAGGCACCTCCGTACAACGCGGCGTACGATCCTGCCAAGTATCCGAACGCGGTCTACGCACGCGTGGTTGCACACGCGAGCGACGGCAGCGAGGCGAACGACGTTCTCTTCTTCGGGACGAATCCGAGCGAGCAGGTGGACGTCGCGGTGCAACAGGTTCCTGTCTCGGTTGTGGGCGGCAATCGCGCGCCAAAGGCCGGCGAGCTGACTTTGCTCGACAACGGCGTGCCGCGGAAGATCGAGGCGCTCACGCCCGCCTCCGAACAGCCGCTGTACGTCATCCTGCTCATCGACTACTCCGAATCGATGCTCGAAGAATTGCCGGTGGTGAAACTGGCCGCGCGACAGTTCGCGCAGAAGCTCCTGCGGCCGCAGGATCGAATCGCAGTCGTCGGCTTCAATCAGACGACGTTCTGGCTGACTTCGTTCACGAACGATTTCAACGCTGCCGCCGCATCCGTCGACCGCGTGAAACCAGCAGGTGAAACGCATCTCTACGACACGGGCATCGAGATGTTGTACGAACTGCAGAAACAGCCCGGCCGGCACGCGCTCGTGATCCTCACAGACGGCGTCGATCAGGGAAGCCACTTCAAGCTCGATCACCTCGTTCACTACGCGCGTTACGCCGGCGTGCCGGTCTATCCGATCATCAAGAACAAGATGCTCACGCGCCTGATGCGCTTCGGAGTCGGATACCTCGAGGCGCGAAAGCTGGCCGCGATCGCACGCGACACCGGCGCCACGTACTTCATCATCAAAGGAGAGCGCGAACTGCCGGACGTCTACGCCAGACTGGCCGACGAACTGCGCAATCAATATCAGCTCGCGTTCTACTCCGACCTCTCGGTTCCCGATCAGTGGCACGCGCTGCGAATTTCATCGAGCGCCGGGCAGCAGTTGCGGATTCCTCTTGGATATTTTCCTTAGAACCTCTTTGGTTCGAGACTTTCAGCGAGCTGCTTCAAGCTCTGCCGCATCCGAACGAAGCGACGGCGCCAACCACGTGTACGGCGCAACCTGCAGCAACCCCGCTTTCTCGAAGAGCTTGCGGTACCAGATCGCTGGGCGGCGGATCATGCCGTTGAGATCGCCGATGATGTCGTCATCGGCGGTGAGCACTTCGAGGAAAAGAACGCCGCCGGCGAGGCGGACGAGCTCGGGCAGACCGGCGCGAATCTCATCATCGGCGACGTAGTGCAGTGCATCGGAGCAGACGACGAGATCGAATGGGCGCCGCAGCCGCGCGGACGCCAGCTCGCCGAACGCCGCCTTCCGGATGTTGCGCGATTCGCCGAAGCGCTCGACAGCGTAGCCGCTCGGATCGAGGCCGAGGTATTTCGCTTTCGGACGGAGATCAGCGAGATGTGGTTGCCACGCTCCTTCACCACAACCGACGTCAAGCACCGATCGAAGAGGATGGCGGATGAAGTACTCGCACGCCGCGACGGCGAGCGCAACCTTTCGCCTGACTTCATCGCGGCTGCTGACGCGGTTGCGGCCGCGGTACCAGTGGTCGAAATAGGCGCGGTCGTACCGCTTCGTGGTCATGTCGATTCCCGTCCAAAGCCGAGCGATTATGGAACACCACCTGAGGGTAGCAGTTTCATGCGATCCCAAGTATGGTTGCATTCATCATGAGTGACAGCGCACGCATCCTCGACGCCATCCGCCGCCTCGTGCGGCACCTTCGTCTGGCCGATCGCGCGGCGCAGAGCGAGTTGGGAATCTCGGGCGCGCAGCTCTTCGTGCTCGCCGAACTGGGGAAAACGCCCGCGCTCTCGCTGAACGAAGTTGCCGCGTTGACCCGCACCGATCAGAGCTCCGTGTCGGTCGTCGTCAGTCGCCTCGTGGAGGCAGGACTGATCACGCGCGCGCGCGATACGCGCGACGCGCGGCGCCTCGTGCTCGATCTCACTCCGAGCGGACGCGCGGTCCTGGATCGGGCGCCGGCGGTGCCGCAGGAACAGATGCTGCTCGCGATGGATCGTCTTCCCTCCGCGGAGCGCAAGCATTTTGCTGACTTGCTCACCGCGCTGGTCGAGGAGCTTGGTGTCGATCCCGGGCCGGCGCCGATGCTCTTTGAAGATGACCGAAAGAACAGGAAGCGCAGCGAGCGTGCCGGAAGAACCGCGAAAGGTGAGGATGAAGCGGCGAAGTGACCTGAATATCGAAGTGGCCGCGACGCAAACAGATATGAAGAAGACCTCGAGGGGCGACTTTTCGGCCGATCAGCGATTGCTTCAGCTCTCCGCGATTTCCATCGCCATCGGTGCCGTCGGTGCGGTCGTGGCCGTATTACTCCTGAAGCTCATCGCCTGGTTCACGAATCTCTTCTTCTATCTACAGTTCTCGCTGACGCCCCGAACCCCTGCAGGAAGCCCCCTCGGACTTTGGATGATCGTCGTCCCGGTGATTGGCGGTCTGATCATCGGTTTGATGGCCCGTTATGGCTCCGAGAAGATTCGCGGCCATGGCATTCCGGAAGCTCTCGAGGCCATTCTCTTCGGGAAGAGTCTCATGTCGCTGAAGGTAGCGATACTCAAACCTCTGTCATCTGCGATCTCGATCGGATCGGGGGGACCCTTCGGCGCTGAAGGCCCCATCATCATGACCGGTGGCGCAATCGGATCCCTCGTCGCGCAGAGGTTTCATCTGTCGTCCGCTGAACGAAAGACCTTGCTTGTGGCGGGAGCGGCGGCTGGAATGTCCGCGACGTTTGCCGCGCCAATTGCGGCTGTATTACTTGCCGTGGAGCTCCTGCTCTTCGAGTGGAAACCCCGGAGCCTGATTCCGGTGGCACTGGCCAGCGCAGTGGCCGCGGCGATGCGTGTGCATCTCCTCGGAGCGGGCCCTCTCTTCCCCGTGGCGGCTCATGGCATCGTCGAGTGGCCTGGATTGCTCGCGGCCGTTGTGGTCGGCCTGGTCGCTGGCGCGTTTTCCTCGGGACTCAGCACCCTGCTCTACGCGCTCGAAGATGCGTTCGAACATTTGCCGCTGCACTGGATGTGGCGTCCGGCAGTAGGCGGATTGGTCGTTGGAATCGGAGGTTACTTCCAGCCAAGGACCCTGGGAGTGGGCTACGACCTTATTGGCGATCTGCTTCTGGGGCACTTAGCCGTTTCGATCGTTCTGGCGCTACTCCTCGTGAAGTGCGGGATCTGGCTCGTCTCTCTAGCTTCCGGGACCTCGGGCGGAGTCCTTGCTCCACTCTTGATCATGGGATGCGGACTGGGGGCAGTCGAGGCGATCCTGCTGCCTTCCTCCGGGAGCGCCTCACTCTGGCCGTTGGTCAGTATGGCCGCGGTCCTGGGAGGAATGATGCGCGCCCCATTTACCGCTGTGATTTTTGCGCTCGAGCTGACGCATGACGTGGACTCGTTGCCTCCTCTGCTCATCGCAGCGGTGGTCGCGTACGGATTCACCGTACTCGTGATGAAGCGCTCCATTCTCACCGAGAAGGTCGCTCGCAGGGGTTACGACATCTTCCGGGAGTACACGGTCGATCCGCTGGAAACGTACAGGGTTTCGGAAGCGATGACGGAATCGGTCCTGACGATTCCGGGATCATTTCCAGCGAGCCAGATTTACGAGCGGTACTTTTCATCGAGCCAGAAGCACCGTGGATTTCCGGTGGTGGACGCGAATGAGAAGCTTCTCGGGATCTTGACGATCTCCGATGTCATGGAGATGTCAATCTCAGCGCCCGACGCCGCCCTGACTGCCCGCGACCTGATTCGACTCGATCCGATCGTCGCCCACCCTGAAGAGACATGTCGGGAGGCGGCCGAGCGCATGGCGGAATCAGGGATCGGACGGCTGCCGGTTCTGTCGGGTGGGAAACTCATCGGCATCATCACGCGCAGCGATTTGCTAAAGCCTCGGCTTCTTCGCTTCGAAGAGGAGCGCAGGACCCCTCGTTAGCCAGCCGGCATGTTGACGCGTAGCGAACTGCTCAGCACCCGCGCGCAACGCTTGGAAGAAGAACCGCGCTGACGTACTCTTCCTCCTAGACCGCATTTCTCACACACTTGGTTCAGCTCCTTGCTACAGCTCCTTGCTACACCTCCTTGCTACACCTCTTCCTTTTTCTTCGCAGTGCTTTCCGATCGAAAGAGTTTGGATAAAAGTGTGAGAAAGCGGGCTAATGACTCACCGGCGAGCCGGGAAGCGGCAAACGGACGTCACGAAGCGATCACGCACCTTCGAGAACGGCAGCTTGACGTCACGGCAACCGGGCAACCGCGTCGCCATCCTCGTCCCGCGAGTGCGGAGTCAGACTCTTCGAGTCCGGACTTAGAACCGATGAGTCGGTACTCACACTTATTGAGTCGGTACCCACATCGTCTGAGTCCTTACTCACGTCCGATGAGTCGGTACTCACATCTCGTGAGTCGGTACTCAAGTGACGTGAGTACGGACTCACAACGTTTGAGTCGGTACTCACATTTTGTGAGTCCGCACTCATATTCTTTGAGTCGCGACTCACATTCTTTGAGTCCGTACTCAAGTTCTTTGAGCCCGTACTCAAGTTCGGTGAGTCCGTACTCAAATTCGGTGAGTCCGTACTCAAGTTCGGTGAGTCGGTACTCATATTTTTTGAGTCGGTACTCAAATTTAAAATCGACCGAGGGGCCGTCGGAGGGTCAGAATCATCTGATTTTGGCAGAAAACGGGCCGAAATCGATGGAGTGGTGCCGTAACTAAACTCAGTTATTCCAGCGAGCGCTATTTTATCGCCCATCGATGGGTAGCAGCTAGCGGATTCGAGGTCAGTGGATTCAGAGACTCGTGGATTGAATCCACTACACGCCCACCTGCCGTTGCCACTCCTCCGTCCCGCCTTGCACGTTGCGCACGTTGGTGAAGCCGGCGCGGGCGAGGAGGCTGCTGGCGATCGACGAGCGGTAGCCTCCGGCGCAGATCACGGCCAGGGGATGCTCGCGGTCGATCTCGCTGAAGCGTTCGGGAAGCTCGTCGAGAGGGATGTTCTTCGCGCCGGGGATGTGACACTCCGCAAACTCGCCGCGGCGGCGAACGTCGAGGATGGCGGGCGACTGGTCGCGCAGCTCTTGCACCGTGAGTTGCGCGAGTGGCGTGGTTGGGTAATCGTCCATCGCGGCGATGTATCCGGCCACACGCTCGATGCCGACGCGCGCCAGGCGGATCACCGCTTGTGCGGCGGAGTTCGCATCGTCCGCGACGATGACGATCGGCGCGTCGAATGGCAGCAACGCACCACACCACGTCGCGAAACTTCCATCGAGCCCGATGTTGACCGCGCCATCGATGTGCCGCGCACCGAAAGCGCCGGCATCACGCACGTCGAGGATCAGCGCGCCGGAAGGCAGCGTATCGGCGGTGAGCAGCGCTGGTCCTTCGTCGCTCAACGAAGATGGTCCGACGCGATTCAGTTCGGCGTCGTGAGGAAAATAGCGCGGAGGTGCAGCCAGGCCTGAGGTCAGCTCCTGAATGAGCTCCTCGCGTGGCATCGGCCGCAGCGCCCAATTCAGCTTCCGCTGCATGCCGATCGTCGATGTCAGCTCCTTCGACATGTTCCGGCCGCATGCTGATCCGGCTCCGTGCGCGGGCCAGACTTCGACATCATCGGGCAGCGTCAGGATCTTCGTGTGGAGCGAGTCGTAGAGCATCGAGGCCATCTCTTCGGACGTATGCCCGCGTGCGCCGGCGAGATCGGGCCACCCGACGTCGCCGATGAAAAGCGTGTCGCCTGTGAGCAGTTTCGATGGATGCCCCTCCTCGGATACCAGCCACGAAATTGATTCCGGCGTGTGGCCGGGCGTCTCGATCGCGCGCAGTTCGACGTGGCCGATGCGAAGCACGTCGCCGTCGCGCACGGCGCGGTGCGGGAACGCAGCGTTCGCCCGTGCGCCGAACACGATCTCCGCGCCGCTGCGCTCAGCCAGCTCCCTGTGTCCGCTGACAAAGTCGGCGTGAAGGTGCGTCTCGAGGACGTGGCGAATGACCACGCCGAGTGTCTTCGCGGCGTCGAGATACTGATCGACATCGCGCTGCGGATCGACGACGACAGCCTCACCGCCATCCGCGATCAGGTACGACGCGTGCGCCAGGCATCCGAGGTAGAACTGGTGAAAGTGCATGTTGTGGTCGCGGGCTTTCGGGATGGTCGCGCGCAACCGCGATCACTACCTCCACGTCATCTCATACGTGCAGTTCGAATCGCCGAGGGTCTGGCACTTGGTTTCGACGACGCTGGGATCGGTGCCGCCGTGGCGCAGGATCGACTCGAGATAGAAGCCGGCGGCGCTGGCGCAAAAGATGGGGCTATTGACCGCGTAGTCGCTGCAGATCATCCGGCCGCCGGTTGCCGTCTTCTCGAAACGCACATTGCCGAACTTCTGAAACTGATTGTGGAACATGGCCTGATTCTCGAGGAACTTCAACAGCTCCGTGCTGTCGAGCGACTTGTAGACGCGTCCGATCCCCAACTCGGCCGAAGCCGCGCCGATCAATGCCAGCACGTTGGGATGCTTCTGCTTCAGCGTTTCGTAGATGGCGCGATCCAGCTCGATCAGCGATGCGAATTCGCACCAGCTCGATGCAAGCGGAGTCTTCGTGTAGCTGGCCGTCTTCGGGGAGAGCTTGGCGATAATGGCGGCGAATCCTTCCTCGCCCGCCACGTCGGAAAGAAACTGCTTGCGCCCGCCGAACATAACGCCTTTGACTTTAGCGACATCGGGGTTGGGTCCGACGAGGACTTCCTTTCCTTCGAGTCGCGGAAGCGGAGCGGCGGGTCCTTTGCGTTGCATGAGCAGAGACATGAGGTGATTCTATCGCGGGTGTTGGGGGGTGGGTTGTGGGGAGTGGGGGGTGGAATGGGTTTGTCGCGATTTGGATAAGAAGCGAATCAATCATCGCGACCCCGCACGCTTTTCTCCAACTCCCCACCCCCAACACCCCACACCCCACTTGACACGTCCCCGACACAGGCCTACATTGCGCCGACACAACAAACCGACCGGTCGGCTGGTAACTCGGTCCGATCATCACAGGAGATGCCGATGCTGCGTAAGCTGATCTTCGCTGTCCTCGCCACGATGCTGGCGATTCCCTCATTTGCTCAGGTCGACAAAGCGTCCATCGAAGCGGTGGCACTCGATCAGGCCAAGGCGCCGCTTCCCGGCGTCACCGTCACGGCACGTCGTGCTGAAGTCGGAATCGAGCTCGTCGACGTCACTGACGCGGCCGGCGTTGCGCGCTTCAAGGCTCTCGCACCCGGCAAGTATCAGATCTCCTTCGCGCTCGAAGGCTTCGCGCCGGTGAAGGAGCAGAACCTGACGCTTCTCGTCGGACAGACTGCGAAGATCGCCGTGACGATGCAGCAGGCCGCCAGCGAGACGATCACCGTCAGCGCCTCGGTGCCGCTCGTCGATGTGCACAAGACCGACTCCTCCACGAACATCGTGCCCGAGCAGATCGAATCGCTTCCGGTCGCGGACCGCGATTTCCAAAAGCTCGCGTTTATTACTCCAGGCGTCGAGCGCGAGCGCGGCGGCTTCCGCTTCATCAACGGCGGGCCGGTCGTTGGCGCGGGCGGCAACGCTTCGCAGACGACCATCCTCGTCAACGGCGTCGATCTCACCGACGAGGTCAACGGTCAGTCGCGGGCACGCTTCAGCCAGGACGCCGTGCGCGAGTTCCGCGTCATCACCAATCGTTTCGATCCCGAGATCGGCGGTTCCGCGGGCGGCGCGATGTCGGTCGTGACGAAGTCGGGCACGAACGACACGCACGGCACCGTCTTCGGCTTTTTCCGCGACGCCGCCATCCGCAGCAAGGGCGCGCTCGATCTGGAGAAGAACAACGATTACTCGCGCCACCAGCTCGGCTTCACGCTCGGCGGACCGGTTACGCACGACAAGCTTTTCTATTTCGCGTCGCTCGAACAGATCAACGAAAAGAACATCGTCCTCTTCCGTCCAGGTGGTGCGTTCGCTTCGCAGGCGGCCGACATCAGCCATCCGTTCAAACAGACGCTGCTCTACGGCGGCGTGGATACGAACATCAGCTCGAAGGTGACCGCGGGCTTCAAGGCGGTCTACGAGGATTACACCGAGGACAACTTCCGCGTCGGCGGGGTGGCCGATGCGTCGTATGGGCAGACGCTCGAGCGCAAGAACTGGAACGGAACGTTCGAGCACAACACGGCCATCGACAACTCGACGTCGAACGAGGCGCGCTTTCAGTTCGGACATCGCCGTTTCTTCGAGCCGACGAACACGCGTACCGGTCCGGCGTCGTGGTTCTCCTCCGGCAACACCCTCATGACGGGAACCAACATCCTCGGCGACCTCCTCGGCGACGGCAACACCTGGGAAGTCCGCGACACGCTGCACCGCAGCTTCACCTTCGGCCGCTCCTCGCACGATCTGAAAGCCGGCGTTTCGGTCCAGCACGACAGTGAACGTGTTCGCATCGACACCTATCAGAACGGCCTCTTCCTCTACCTGACGGATACGACTGCTCTGCCGCTCGCGTATGCGTACGGTGTCGGTTCCTCCGATGTCAATAAAGGCACGGACCTCTACGGTGGGTTCCTCGAAGATTCGTGGCGTCCGAACGCCAATCTGCTCGTCAACCTCGGCGTTCGCTACGACCTCGACACCAACGGCAACAACCCCGGATACACGCATCCGCTGATTCCGTTTGCGCGAGAGAGAGATACGAACAACATCCAACCGCGTGGCTCGTTTACCTACGACGTCAACGGCGATGGAGTGAACGTGCTGCGCGGCGGCGCGGGCAGATTCACTGGCCGGATGCTCCTGGTACCCGCAGTGACCGAGCTGCAGCAGAACGGCGTCACCGGCCGCGTGACCTATACACGGATCAACGGCGCGCTGCTCGGGTTCCCCTCCCTCGCGCTCGACCCGAACAATCCGACCACGACCGGCATCGTGTCGAAGCCGGCCATCGGTCTTCTGTCGCCGACGTTCAAGTCGCCTCAAGCCGACCAGGCATCCCTCGGATACACGATGAAGCTCGGCCAGTCGCGGATGTATCTCGACACCGAAGGCATCTACGTCAAGGGAACGAACGAGATCGTCATCCGCGACGTCAACTGGAGCGGCAACGCCACCCACATCCGTCCCATCAGCGCCTATGACCAGGTCAACGAGTACACGAACGAGGGGCATTCGAAGTATCAGGCGCTCGTCGTCGCGCTGAACGGCAGCGTGCGTACCAACGATCTCGTCACTGCGTCGATCACCTACGCGGACAAGAAGAACATCAGCGACGACTTCTCGCCCGACTTCCCCACCGGCTATCCGAACGACCCCGCGAACATCGAGGGGGAGTATGGCCGTGCACGCGGTACCGAGCGGATGCGCTTCGTAATGAGCGGCGTTTTCCATGCGCCGTGGGCGACGACGGTTGCACCGATCCTCGAGTACGGATCCGGCCAGCCGTGGACGCAGCGGCTCGGCTACGATTTCAACGGCGACGGCAAGAACTCCGATCGTCCCGCCGGCGTCGGCCGCAACACGATGAACGGTCCGAAGTACAAGAACGTCTCGCTCCGCGTGACGAAGGACATCGCCTTCAGCGGCTACGGCTCGCTGCAGGCCATCGCCGAAGGCTTCAATCTCTTCAACTTCAAGAACTTCGATGTGCAGTCGATTCAGGCCGGCCAGTTCCTCAGCGGACCGACGATTGCCAACCCGAAAGCAGTTGCGGTGCCCAATCCGAACTACGGTAAGTTCCTGGCCACGCTTCCGGCCCGTGAGTTCCAGTTGGGCCTGAGGTGGGTTTACTAGTTCACGGAACGTGTTGAAGCCGGCGGCCTCGCCGGCGCAGTCGATCGCGCTGCAACGGAACGCCGGCGAGGCCGCCGGCGCCACTCTCGAGTGCGGCGGTCATTGAATGGATCTCAACCTCAGCGACAAAGTTGTCATCGTGACTGGTGGTGCGGCTGGAATCGGCCGTGCCACTGTCGAGCGGTTCGCAGCCGAGGGAGCGAAGGTCGTGTCGTGGGATGTGACTGGCGACCCGAAGGTCGACGTCACGGACTCCGGCTCCGTCCAGCACGCAGTCGACGACGTCATCGCGAAGTACGGGCGCATCGACGTTCTCGTCAACAACGCCGGCATCGTCCGCGATGCGCAGCTCATCAAGTGGAAGGACGGCGTCGCCGGCATGATGGAAGACGCCGCGTTCGACGCCGTCATCAGCGTCAACTTGAAAGGCGTATTTCTCTGCACGCGCGCGGTGGTGCCGCACATGATCAAAGCGAAGAGCGGTGTGATCCTCAACGCCTCTTCGATCGTCGGCTTGTACGGGAACTTCGGCCAGACCAACTACGCGGCCACCAAGGCCGGCGTCATCAGCTTTACGAAGACGTGGTCGCGTGAGCTCGGACGCTACGGCATTCGCGTGAATGCTGTCGCGCCGGGCTTCATCGCCACCGAGATGGTCACCGCGATGCCGCAGAAGGTGGTCGAGTCGATGGCAGCAAAAACCCCGCTTGCGAAACTCGGCGCGCCCGAGGACATTGCCAACGCCTACGTCTGGCTGGCCAGCGACGCGGCCAGGTTCGTCAGCGGCGCCGTGCTTTCTGTCGATGGAGGGCTGGTACTGGGAACCTGATGCGCGCTCGGGCCAGCCGCTACGACACCCGAGTCCCGATCGCCGACACCCGCAACCCACCTATGCACGCCAACATTGTCTCCACCGGCTCGTACGTGCCGGAAATCGAAGTGACCAACGATCAGTTGCGCGCGCGCTTCGACGTACAGGCGCCTGACTTCATCAACAAGATGGAAGCGTCGAGCGGCATCCTCACGCGCTGGTGGGCGCCCGATGACGTGGTGACGTCGGATCTCGCAGTGCGGGCGGCGCGCGTCGCGCTCGAGCGCGCCGGAAAGGCGGCCGAGGATGTCGATCTCATCATCGTCGGCACCGACTCGCCTGACTACATCACTCCCGCCACGTCGGTCGTCGTGCAGGCGAAGCTCGGAGCAAAGAACGCCGGCACCTTTGATGTCGGTTGCGCATGTGCCTCGTTCCCAACGGCGTTCTCGGCCGCGGCCGGTCTGATGGCGACCAACCCGTACCTGAAGACGGTCCTCGTCATCGGCGTCTATCAGATGCACAAACTGGCCAGCCCTGACGATCCGATGATCTTTTTCTATGGCGACGGTGCGGGAGCGGCCGTGCTCGAACCGGGCGAGCAGCGTGGCTTCGTCTCCTCGGCGTTTCGCGCCGACGGATCGTACGCGCCGCGCTGGGCCATTCAGTCCGGCGGCACCGTCGAGCCAGTGACAGAGGATGCCATTCGCGCAGGTCGGTCGCAGGTCAGGATGTACGACCGCTATCCGCCCGAGATCAACAATGATGGATGGCCACTGCTCGTGCGGCAGGTGGCGAAGAACGGCGGATTCGCGGTCAGCGACATCGACTTCATCATCTTCACGCAGGTTCGCAAGCCGACCATCGAGCTCGTGATGAAGGATCTCGATCTGCCGATGGAGAAGACGCACATGATCATGCAGACGGTCGGTTACACCGGCTCGGCGTGCATTCCGATGGCGCTCGACAGCGCACTGCAGGAGAAGAAGATCAAGCCCTCCGACCTCGTCGTGCTCGTCGGTTCCGGCGTCGGCTACAACCAGGCTGCTGCTGCCTTCCGCGTGGCGGAAGATGGTGCGAGGCTGTTCGCATGAAGATCGCCGCAGCGCTCGCCCTTCTGCTCATCATCGTCTTCACGTCGGCGACGTTGTACGCGAGACGTCATCCGCTCGAAGCGTTCGTGAAGCTGACGCGGCGCGGACTGGGGCGCGCGGGCATGGCGCTTCGTACGATCGAAGTGGACGGCAATCGCGTCGTCTATTTTGCCGGCGGAAACGGTGCGCGCACGATCGTGCTGATTCACGGCGTTAACGATCAGGCCGGAACATGGGTCTCGGTCGTGCCTGCGCTGATGAAGACATTCCGCGTTATCGCCATCGACCTTCCGGGCCACGGCGAGAGCGCGCCCGCCACCGGTCCGTTGCCGATGCCCCTGATGTTGAAGGCGGTCGCAGCGGTCATCGATCGCGAATCGCCAAGCGCTCCGATCGTGCTTGCGGGCAACTCGATGGGCGGATGGGTGAGCATGCTCTACGCCGCCGATCATCCAGACCGCGTCTCTAACCTCATCCTCGAAGATGCCAGCGGAATGATGTGGGATTTGAGCCACGTGCCGTTGTTTCCGAAGACGCGCGAGGAAGCATTGAAAGTGCTGCGCATGGTGCACGGTCCGGATACGCCGATTGCGGACTACCTCGTCGATGCCATGCTCAAGTCAGCGTCTTCGATGCCGCAGGCCCGCGTGATCGAAGGAGGCGTGGTGATGTACCTCGTCGATCTCCGGCTGAAGGATCTGACGATGCCTGTGACGCTGATCTGGGGCGCGCACGACGGTCTGCTGCCGGTTGTTTACGCGGAGGCGTTGCACGCAAAGATCGCCGGATCGACGCTGCATGTGATTCCGAACGCGGCGCACATTCCGCACCGGCAGGCGCCGAAAGAATTTGTCCGCCTCCTGCAAGAGGCGCTTCCGTGATCTTCGATGGCGACCTGCTCGCCGAGCGGGCACGCCTCACGCCAGACAAGCTCGCCCTTGTCGCAATCGAAACCGGCGAGCGGCTCACCTACGCGCAACTGAATCATCGGGCGGAGCAGGCCGCAGCCGCGGTTGTTGCAGCCGGTGTCGGGTCAGGCGATCGATACGGAATCCTGCTTCACAACTCAATCGATTTCATCGCCCTCTTTTTCGCGGCGGCCAAATGTGGCGCCATCGTGGTTCCGCTGTCGACGCGCGCGACGACGCATGAGCTGAAGCAGGTCGTCGATGACTGCGGGATGAGTATCTTGTTCACGTCGGACGACTTCGATGCCTCGGCTCTCGGATGCCGCGTGTCGGGCGTCGATGCGTTGTCGTCAGCCTCTTCTCCGACCCCCGACTCCCGACACCCCACTCCCGAACACACATACTGCCTCCTCTACACGAGCGGCACGACCGGCAAGCCGAAGGGCGTGATGATTCCCAAACGTCAGCTCTGGTGGAATGGGTACAACACGGCGGTCAATTGGGGTTTGCGCGAGGACGACGTCAGTCCAATCTACACGCCGCTGTATCACGCCGGCGGCGTCGCGGTGTTTCTCATTCCGATCTTCACCGTCGGCGGCACGATCGTTCTCCATCGCGGGTTCGACGCAGCCGCAATCTGGAGCACGATCGAAAAGGAAAAGGCCACAGTCGTTCTCGGCGTGCCGACCACATGGAAGATGTTGATGGACGCGCCCGAATTCGCGGCCGCCGATTTGCGCCACGTTCGCTGGTTCATCTCCGGCGGCGCGCCGCTTCCGCACTACATCATCGAGGCCTATCAGAGCCGCGGCATCGAGATGAAGCAGGGGTTTGGGATGACCGAGGCCGGCGTCAATTGCTTCACGATGACGGTGGAGGAGTCGCGGCGCAAAGCGGGCTCTATCGGCAAGCCGATGATGTTCACCGAGGTTCGCGTCGTCGATGAGAGCGGATCCGAGATGCCAGCCGGCGAAGTCGGCGAGATGTGGATTCGCGGTCCGCACGTCGCCCTCGGCTACTGGAACAATCCCGAGGCCACGCGCGCGGCATTCGACGACGCCGGCTGGCTACACACCGGCGATCTGGCCCGCTGCGATGACGAGGGTTTCTTTTCCATCGCCGGGCGGAAGAAAGAGATGTTCATCAGCGGCGGCGTGAACGTCTATCCAGCGGAGATCGAGGCCACGCTCGTGTCGCACCCGAACGTCTCCGATGCGGCCGTAATCCCGGTCGCGGACGACAAGTGGGGTGAGGTGGCGGTGGCGTTCGTCGTCGGCAACGTCGACAGCGCCGGTCTCGATGCCTATCTTGCGGAGCGCATCTCGAAATTCAAACTGCCGAAGCGTTACGTCTTTGTCGGCGCGTTGCCGCGAACACCTTATGGAAAAGTGGAGAAGCCAAAGCTTCGTCAGATGCTGGATGTGTCATCCTGAATGGGGAGTCGGTTGTCGGGGGGTCGGGAGTCGAAGAAAAAAGAACGCGGGGTGCTCTCGGTTTTTCTCCGACACCCGACCCTCGAAACCCGACTCCCGTCGAGAGCAACCTAAATGAACCAGGAAGAGCGCTCCGAGCGCAGCCGCGCCCAGATCCTCGAGGCCGCACTCAAGTTGTTTTCGCATCGTGGCTATGGCGCCACGAGCGTGAGTGACATCGCCGAAGATGCGGGTTTGTCGAAGGGGAACGTCTACCATCACTTCACCGACAAGGAGACGATCTTCCGCGAGCTGCTCGACCAGTATTTCCGGGCCATGTCCAATCCGGAGTTTCCGTTCAACCGCGCGCTCGCCGAGGGAAGATTTCCGGAGAATCTCGAAGAGCTCGGCCGCGCCGCGCGGGAAACCGTAAAGGACTACCGGGCCTACGTCGCGCTCATCTACGTTGATGTCGTCGAGTTCGACGGCACCCACATTCGCAAGTTTTACAGCGACATGGCCTTGCGCTTCGAAGTGTTCATGAAGAAGCACGGGATGGAAGAGGAGCTCGCCGGTCGCCTGCAGGATGGACTCTCGCCGATCTCCGCGGTGATGCTGGCCACGCGAATCTTCTACAACTACTTTTCCATCGAGATCATCTTCGGCGTCAAGGACCACTTCGGCAAGAACACCGACGAAGTGGTGGGTGAGATTTCCCGCATTCTGCGAAACGGAATGCTGAAGAATGGCCAGCCGCAAACGAAGTGATCTGGCAAACGCCACCGTCCTGTAACCACATCGGAGTGGTTTTTCGGACATGGTGTTCCTAAGCGTCCATTCGAAGGAGGACCCGATGAGGCTGCGTCTCTTTGCTGTGGCATTGATGTGCACAACGTCCGCGTTCGCGCAGATGCGAGAAACGGTCAACGTCAACGTCGTCGAGGTGCCGGTGTCGGTCTCCGATTCCAGCGGCAATCCGGTCCGCGGACTCACCGCAGCCAACTTCGAGATCTACGACAATGGAAAGAAGCAGACCATCACCGCGTTCGACAAGGTGGATTTTGGCTCGAAGGAAGCGGTCAGTGCTGTTTCGCCGCTGAACCCATCCGCACGACGCTCCTTCCTCCTTCTCTTCGACCTCGGATTCTCGTCGCCGCGTTCACTGGTCCGGGCTCAGGAGGCGGCGCGCAGCTTCGTCACCACCGCGGTTCACCCCCGCGATCTCGTCGGAGTCGGCACCATCGACGTCGATCATAGCTTCCGGTTGCTCACCGCCTTCACGACGGACCACGATCTCGTCGCCGCGGCAATCGGCGATCCGCACAGTTTCCACGGAAAGGATCCGCTACAGATCGGGAACCGGACGTTCGTCAGCGACTTGATTTCTACCGACAATGTGGGGATGCAGGATGCCCAGGATGCGAGTCCGGGAGCGCCACAGAAGAGCGCCCCGGCAAAATTGCTCGACGAGGATAATCGCGAAATGCAGCGCCAGATGACCGCCAGCAACGAGGAGTTCGTCCGCGCTCGTGTCGAGAAGCAGATCGACTACCTGGCCGATCTGGCGAAAACGCTGCACGCCGTTCCCGGCCGCAAGCAGGTCATCTTCCTATCCGAAGGTTTCGACGCAAAGTATCTGCAGGGACGAGATGCCCGCGAGACCGCTGCCAATCAGCGTGACTTCGCATCGGTTGCCAAGGGAGAGGTCTGGAACGTCGATAGCAACCAGCAGTTCGGCACTACATCCAGCCAGTCGATCCTCGATCGGATGGCGCGGACCTTTCGTTCGTCGGATGTCGTTCTCAACGCCATCGATATTCAGGGGGTGCGTGTTCAAAACGAAAATGCCGCGGGCGCAGGCTCGTCCTCATTGGCCCCAAACTCCAATGAAGGACTGTTCGCGGTTTCCCGTCCCACCGGCGGCGAAGTCTTCCGAAATACGAATGATCTCAAGAGCAACTTCGATCGCATGCTTCACGCGCAGGAAGTTACTTATATCCTCAGTTTCCAGGGATCCGCATCGAGCCCGGGCAAGGTCCACGATTTGAAGGTGAAGCTCGTCGACGCTTCGGGCCGGATTACGTATCGGATGGGCTACTACGAGAACGGTGGCGAGTCCGCGAGCGAGCGTGCGCTCAGCACCGCCGAGGTGATCGTCAACGATATCCCCCAGAATGGTGTCCGCGTCGCCGCGTTCGCAGCTCCGTTTCCGGTCAGCCATGGCAACTCGCAGGTTCCTGTCATTCTGGAGCTCAATGGTACGGATCTGGTGAAACAGGCTCGGGGAAACGCCGCTGGAGCAGAAATCTACGTTTATGCCTTCGACTCCGAGGGGATCGTTCGCGACCGCTTGTACCAGCGCGTCAAGCTGGACATGCAGAAGATCGGCGATCGTCTTCGCGCCAGCGGACTTCGCTATTACGGCACACTTGTTCTGCCTCCGGGAACATACGCCATCAAGTCGCTCGTGCTTGCGGGGGAGCCTGATGCGAAACGGACGAGCGATGCGGACAGGCGTGGCTACGCGCGGACGGATGTTGTGGTGCCGCAAGCGGGCGATCTCGCGCTGCTGCCGCCGATCCCCATCGACGAACAGTCAAAATGGGTTCTCGTCAAAGGTACGGACCGCGGCGCAACGGGCGAGTATCCATTCGAGCTGAGTGGTCAGATCTTCATCCCGAGCGCGACCGCATCGAACAAGGTGGCGGTGGTTGTCTACGGTGCGGCGGCGAACGAGCTGACTTGGGAGACGACGCCCAAAACTAAACTGCTGGGCACGATTCCGGCGATGGGGGCGACGAAGTTCATCCTCCAGCTCGACGATCCCGCGCCTTCGTCTTCGCTGCAGGTGACGATGCACATGAAGGGTGTGGCGGAGCCGCAGACGACCAGCGTCGCACTGGTACGTCCATAGCCGGCACAGCAAGCAGTACGTACGGCGTTGATCGATCGCGCTGCGCTTGATAGCCTGCCGTGCATGGCAGAACGCTGGACGAGCATTCACGAGTTTCAGGACATCCGCTACGAGCGCACCGCCGACGGAATTGCAAAGATCACGATCAACCGTCCCGAGGTGCGCAACGCATTCCGGCCGCTGACGGTGAACGAGATGAAGCAGGCCCTGGATATGGCCCGCGACGACAGCGACATCGGCGTCATCATCCTCGCCGGCGAAGGCCCCGACGCATTTTGCTCCGGCGGCGATCAACGCGTTCGCGGCAAGGGTGGTTACGTCGATCCGAACGAGAAGATCCCGCGCCTCAACATCCTCGACGTACAGAAGCAGATTCGCTCAATGCCGAAGCCGGTCGTGGCCATGGTCGCAGGCTACGCGATCGGGGGCGGCCATGTATTGCACGTCGTCTGCGATCTGACCATCGCTGCCGACAACGCCCGCTTCGGTCAGACCGGGCCGCGCGTCGGCTCCTTCGACGCCGGCCTCGGCTCCTCGTACCTGGCCCGCATCGTCGGCCAGAAGAAAGCGCGCGAGATCTGGTTCCTCTGCCGCCAGTACGACGCACAGCAGGCGCTCGACATGGGACTCGTCAATACCGTCGTGCCGCTGCCGCAGCTCGAAGAGGAGACGCTGAAGTGGTGCCGCGAGATGCTGGAGCTCGCGCCGACCGCGCTGCGTTTCCTCAAAGCCGCGATGAACGCCGACTGCGACGGCCAGATCGGCCTCCTCGATTTCGGCGGCGACGCCACGCTTCTCTACTACTTGTCTGAGGAAGCGCAGGAAGGCCGCGACGCCTACGTCGAGAAGCGCAAGCCCAATTTCAAGAAGTTCCCGAGATTTCCTTGATGTGCGCTTGGCCGATTTGCGCTTCGCGCGTTGTCGGTTGTCGGTTTACTGCGCCGCTGGCGCGGCGCGTTGTCGGTTGTCGGTTGTCGGTTGTCTCTCGTGGGCTTTGTGAGATTTCCGCCACACCCTCCCGTCGAGCGCCTTCTCCCCCACGCTTCTCAGTGGGGGAGAAGGTGGCCGAAGGCCGGATGAGGGGGTACTTGCCTCTTGCGCCGGTTGAATTGAATCCGCATCGCGCATCCGGTCCTCGGAGCGCGTGCACATCGAACGCAACGCCCCCCTCATCCGCCTTCGGCACCTTCTCCCCCCGAAAAGCACGGGGGGAGAAGGCGCTCGATGAGAGGGTGAGGCGAGAAAGCGAGCGTTCGAAAGGTACTTGCGAACCGAGAACCGGAACGCGCGGAGACCAGTCGTCAGGTCACTGCCTTCGACAACCGACAACCGACAACGGAGAACGCGCCGCCAGGCGCCCGAACCGACAACCGACAACGCGCCGCCAGGCGCACGAATCATGACTCCCTGGCTCCTCGCCGCACGCCCTAAGACCCTCGCCGCTGCCATCACGCCGGTCCTGGTTGGTACCGCCTTGGCGCGAAACGGCGCCGCGTCGATTCACTGGCCGTCTTTTGTCTTTGCGCTTCTGGGAGCAGTCTTCATCCAGATCGGCACAAACTTCGTGAACGATGCGCTCGACTTCAAGAAAGGGGCAGACACGCATGCGCGCCTCGGTCCGATGCGCGTCACGCAGGCGGGCCTGCTCAGCGCCGATGCTGTTCTGCGTGGCGCGTACGCGTGCTTTGCGATCGCCGCCTTTTGCGGCATCCCACTCATTCTTCGCGGCGGCTGGCCGATCGCGGCCATAGGCGTTGCCTCGATCGTCGCTGCCTATGCCTACACCGGCGGGCCTTATCCACTTGCCTACCACGGCCTCGGCGAAGTCTTCGTGATGATCTTCTTCGGCTTCGTCGCGGTTTGCGGATCGTTCTACCTGCAGCGGTTGACACTCGATCCGACCGCATGGATCGGCGGCCTCGCGGTTGGCGCGCTTGCCGTCGTGATCCTCGCGATCAACAACCTTCGCGACCTCGAGAACGATCGGGCCAGCAACAAGAGGACGCTCGCCGCACGCTTCGGGCCGCGCTTCGCGTTCGGCGAGATCGTCGCCTTCGCGATTCTTCCGTTCGTCTGCGCCGGCGCGATCGCGTATCTGCGCGGCCGATGGACGATGCTGATACCGATGCTGGCCATTGGTCTCATGTTCGCACTTCTGCTGCGCGTGGCCCGCAGCCGCGGCGCGGAGCTCAATCGCTGTCTGGCGCTGGCGGGCGCGCTCGAGTGGTTGTTCGGCATCCTCTACGTCATCGGAGCGAGTGTTGGCTGACATCTGGTACTGGCCGTACGAGCTGGTCCCGCGCCGCCCGTTGAGTGCGATCGCGGCGGCCGGTCCGAGGCGCGGTGCGCTCATTCGTGTCGACGCCGGGTTCGCCGACGTTCATCCCTGGCCTGAGCTCGGTGACGCGCCGCTCGACGAGCAGATCGTGCGGCTCAGCCGAGGGGTAACGACGCCGCTGACTGCCGCTTCGCTCCGCTTCGCCGCGATCGATGCTGCCGCGCGCCGTGCCGGGCGGAGCGTGTTCGAAGGTCTGATGATCCCGCCGAGCCACTGGCCAGGAGCCGATCCGCCAGCGGGCTTCGATACCGTGAAGTTGAAGTCGATCGATCGCATCCCCGACCATGTTCGCCTACGCATTGATTTCAACGCCACGCTCACGCCCGATGAATTCGTACGCATCGCCGCGACGCTTCCACGCGAACGCATCGACTTCATCGAAGATCCCTGTCCGTACGAGGCCAAGACGTGGCGCGACCTTCGCGACCGCACTGGGCTCCGCCTCGCCCTCGACCGCGGCAACGGCGACGAAGATGTCGACGTCCTCGTTGTCAAACCTGCGGTGCAGGAGATCCCGCCGAGCCGCGCAGAAATCGTAGTCACCTCATACATGGACCACCCCCTCGGCCAGCTCTGCGCCGCATACGCCGCCGCAAGCGCAGGCATCACGACGACATGCGGCCTTGTCACGCACGTGCTCTACGAGTCCGATCCGTTCATCGAGCGAATGCAGGTCGACGGCGCGCGTCTGATCCCGCCCAGCGGCACAGGTTTCGGATTTGATGACTTGTTGGAGGCATTGCCATGGCGCCGCATCTAGCAATTGTCTCTCACCCTACGCAAAAAGCGCGGGGGGCGAAGGCGCTCGATGGAGGAGCACCGCGACTCCAACCATCGAGCGTAGGGCCACACGCAAGCGCAGCGCCCACGCGAAGCGTAGCGCCGCCGGCCCGGCGGCTGTATCGCCGGCGGCTCGCCGGCGACTCCCGCAATCGCGCGAAAGTGGCACCACAGCGATCACGAACATGATCGACTTCGAATCCGCCGCGTCCCACCTTCTTCTCAACCCTCGCATGCCTGCCGAGGAGCGGGAGAGGTTCGAGCGGATGACGCCGGCCCTCGATGCCCATGTCTTCGTCGCCACTTCTGGATCGACCGGCGTCATGAAGCTCGTTGCGCTGTCGAAGCGCGCCATCCTCGCGTCCGCGGCAGCGGTCAACGAACGGCTTGACGTAACCGACACTGATGTCTGGGCTGCCGTTCTTCCGACGTTTCATGTTGGCGGTCTTGGCGTTTACGCGCGATGTCATCTCGCTGGCGCGCGCGCAGTGCCGATGGCTTGGAACGCGCAGTCCTTCGCGGAATCGGAGGCCACGCTCGCCTCGCTCGTTCCTGCGCAGGTACACGACCTCCTCGCCACGCGCCTGACGCCATCACCAACCCTTCGCGCCATTCTCGTCGGCGGCGGTGCGTTCGACGAGGTCGCCGTCGCGCGTGCGCGTGAAGCGGGATGGCCGGTCCTTCCGAGCTACGGCATGAGCGAGTGCTGCTCGACGATCGCGATCGAAGACGTTCTCCTTCCTCATCTCGAAGCTCGTGTCGAGCCCGACGGACGGCTCGCGTTTCGCGGATCGTCTCTGCTGACCGGATACGTGATGGACGAAGGATTGACCGATCCAAAGATCGACGGCTGGTTCATTTCCGCGGATGCCGGCATCGTCGATGGACGATCGCTGCGTATTCATGGACGTGCCTCTGACTTTGTGAAAATCGGCGGCGAGTCAGTCGACCTCGGGCGACTCGATCGGATTCTTCGCGACCTCGCAGGAGACACCGCCGCCATCGTCGCGATGCCGGACGAGCGGCTGGGTTGCGTGATTCATGTCGCATCGACGGTCGATGTCGACGCCGTGGTCGATGCGTTCAACGCGATTGTTCATCCGTTCGAGCGGATTCGTGCGGTTCATCGAGTCGATGCCATTCCGCGATCGCCGCTGGGTAAGCTTTTGCGCGCGAAGCTCGCCTCAATGATTTGACGAGCAGCGTCGTCAGTGACCTTCCCCGCTCCTCCTGCGTCGTACCATACGAACATGAGGAGGCGGACGGCATTACTCATTGCCATCGCGGCTGGAATCGCGGTGATGTTTCTGACCGCGTCCGACACCGTCGATGCGCTGGAGTTGCCCGTTCGCGATCTCGCATTGCGGCTGCTTCCGCCGCTTCCTGCGACGATGACGGCCGTCGTCGGTATCGATGAGGATTCCCTGCGCGCGATCGGTCCGTGGCCGTGGGAACGCACCGTCCTTGCGGTCATCGTTAATCGCGCCGCTGATGCCGGAGCGCGCGGCGTGGTGCTCGACATCCTTCTCGCCGACGCGCGGCCCGGCGACGACAAGCTCGCCGCGGCTGCGCGGCGCGTGCCCACCCTCGCCGTTTCCGCGCTCGATGAGCAGGGCCAATGGCACCTGCCTGTGCCTGCGCTGGCCGCGGCGATGACGCCAGTGCACGGCAACTTCGAGATCGATCACGACGGCATCGTGCGGCGTTTCTCGGCCACGAAGCAGAATGAGGATCGCTCGCTCGTTGCCCTCTCGGTCGAGGCGTCATCGCTGATCACCGGCGCGCCGGTTCCTGTCGGCCGCACGCTCGCGCCGGCTTTCCGAACGCGCCCGGCCAGGATCCCGATGATCAGTGCTGCCGCGCTTCTTCGCGACGCCACGGGCGCTTCACAGTTGCGAGGCAAACTCGTGTTCGTCGGCCCGGTGGCGATTGCCCTCGGCGACCGCGTGCTCACGCCTACTTCTTCGCGTCGCGTTGCCAATCCCGGCGTGACCGTTCATGCCGCGGCCACCGAATCGCTCATCCGCGGCGACGTCATTCGCGAGCTGCCGCCGATCACCTCGGGCGCCTTCACAGTGATCTCCGTCGGCGCGCTTGCCGTCCTTCGACGGCGCCGCATCGTCGCGATCATCGCAATCGTCGTCATCGTCGCCGGAGGTCTTCTGCTCCTCGGTAACGGAATTGCCGTACCGTTCGCGACGATGCTCGCGTCCGTCATCTTCACCAGCGCCGCGTTCGAAGCGTCCGCGATGATTGCGGCCCTGGCGCGCAGCGAGGCCCGCTTCCTCGTTCAACGGGATCGCGACGCCGAATCGAAGCTCGTCCTTGCGCACGAGCTGAAAACGCCGCTGGCGTCGATGCGGAACCTCACGCAGCTCCTCGGCGGCTTCGATCTGACGCCGGCCGAGCGGCAGCGGGTGACGTCACTGCTCGAGCACGAAGCGGGGAAGCTGGAGACGATGGTCGGCACGTTGCTCGATCTCGAACGGCTGCCGCTTCGTGACTTCACGTCGTCGTCATCCGTCGTAGATCTCGGAGCACTCGTCGCTGCGCGCGTCGACTTTCTCCGCGCCAGCACCGACCGCTCGATCGTCATGAACGCATCGCCCGAAACCCTCGTCCGTGCCGACGCAGCCCTCATCGAGCGCGTCGTCGACAATCTCGTCGGGAACGCCTTGAAGTACACGTCCGGTTCTATCAGTGTGACCGTGTCTTGCACGGGCCACGACGCCATCCTCCAAGTCGAAGACCGCGGTCCCGGCATCGCCGAGGCAGACCGTGGGCGCGTGTTTGAACGATTCGTGCGCGGCGCCACCGCCGCAGGTACGCAAGGCCTCGGCCTCGGGCTGGCCATGGTCACCGAGATCGCGCGATGGCACGGAGGTGAAGCCTCTCTCGATGCCCCTGCCGGCGGCGGCTCGCGATTTCGGATTACGCTGCCGTGTGCAGCCGCTGAACCGATGACAGGAGCGATGTGATGGCCACGGTGCTGGTAGTCGATGACGATGCCGGAATCCGCGAGAGCGCCGCCATGGCACTCGAGAAAGCCGGCTTGAAGACATTCCAGGCTGGCGACACCGTGGCCGCCCTGCAGATGCTTCGTGCGCATCGCATCGACCTCGTGCTCAGTGATATCTACATGCCCGGCGAGACCGGCATCACTCTGCTCCAGGCCATCTCCGAACGGCGCGATCCGCCGCGCGTGATTCTGATGACGGCGCGCGGCTCGATCGAGACCACCGCGCTGGCGCAGCGCTTCGGCGCCTTCGACTATCTGGCCAAACCGTTCGATCTCAATGAGCTCATCGCTCGCGTCCGCGCGGCTCTCAACGTCAGCACTGCCGAGGGGGTCGAGGTCGAGCCGGGGCCGCCGTCGCGTATGGTCGGCTCGCATCCTTTGATGATCGCGATGTACAAGGCGATCGCGCGGGTCGCGCCGCTCAACGTGCCGGTGCTGATTCTCGGGGAGAGCGGCAGCGGCAAAGAGCTCGTCGCGCAATCGATTCACGACCTCGGCGACCGCGTTGCCGGCCCATTTGTCGCCATCAACTGCGGCGCGATCCCCGATTCGCTGCTCGAGAACGAACTGTTCGGATCGACGCGAGGAGCGTTTACCGACTCGAGGCAGGACAGGCGTGGCGCGCTTTCCCGCGCGGACGGCGGGACGCTCTTTCTCGATGAGATCGGCGACATCTCGCCGGCCTTCCAGGTCAAGCTGCTTCGCTTTCTGCAGGACGGTGTCGTCACGCCGCTCGGCGCCGAGAAGAGCCATCGCGTCGATGTGCGACTCATCGCGGCAACGCACCGCGACATCAAACGGCTCGTCGGCGAGGGAAAGTTTCGCGAGGATCTCTACTACCGGCTGGCCGGCTACGAGATCGCGGTTCCGCCGCTGCGCGAGCGAGCGTCCGACATCCCGCTGCTCGTCGCCTTCTTCCGGCATCGTATTGCCGAGGAGATGAAGCGTCCGTCGATTCCCGGGCCGTCGCAGAGCGTGCTCGATGTCTTTTCCGCGCATGGCTGGCCCGGCAACGTCCGCGAGCTCGAGCAGGTCACGCGGCGGATCGTGATCGATTCGGGTGCGCTGCTGGATGGCGCGGCGGCGTCGCGCGCGCTGCGTGATATCGCGCCTTCAGCCGCGGGCGCGAGCGTGCCTCCGGCCCCGGTCACCGAGGCCGTGAGCGAGGATCTGATCTCGCTCGACGAAGCCGAAAAGCGGCACATCATCACAGTCCTGCGTGCCACGGGCGGGAATCAGACGCAGGCCGCATACATTCTTGGCATCGAGCGCAAGACCCTTGCGCGCATGATGAAACGACTCGATATTTCGCTCGAACCCTGATGAGGCTCCAATGAAGACACTCCTGGCAGCTCTGGCAATGCTCACCGCTACGGCGGCGACAACGCCGTCGAGTCCCGTTGCATCGCCGATTCCGTATCGATTCGATGAGGTCAAGCGAACCGTCGTGCTGAAAACCGCGACGCGGGAGACGCAGGCCACGAAAGGCACGCAGGCGCAGAGCGGCGACCACGTTCACACCGGCCTTTTTTCCTACGCTCTGATTGCCGCAGAACCGCACCACGCGAAGTTCGAGATCTTCAGCGTTACTGACGTTCAGCTCGCAGGCGGCGCGCCTGGCGTGATCCTCTCGATCGAGCGCGGCCGTGTTCACGCGATGTTCGACAAGATCCTCGGCAGCGAGCCGCGCCTCGTGCAAACGCCCGGCGCTCTTCTGGCCGTGCGCGGCACGCAGTACAACGTCGAAGTCGACGGCGCCGGAAAGACGATGCTCGACGTGTTCGAAGGCACGGTCGAGATCCGCTCGCCGTTCCGCCACGAGCCGTTTCTCGTCCACGCGGGCGAGAGCTCGAGCTTCACCCGCCAGGCACCGCCGCCCGATCATCCGACCCGAACGCCCGACAGCCGCCGCCCCGACGCACAGAACCACCCTGACGGACACGGCGACGATCACGGACATCCGGGTAACGAGCCCGGAGCCCGCGGCGCGCAACCACCACCGCCGACCCCGCAGCCTCGCCCGCCGTCGCCACCTCCGGGCGGGCATCACTGACTGTCTCGCTTCCGTCATCGGAGCCGTAGCTTCCGACATCGGTCCGATCTAGACCGGCATCGGTCCGATTTGGACCGGCATCGGGACCGCTGATTCCGACTTATTACCGCCCTTCGCCGTCTTTTGACGCATTTCTCGCACGCTTGGTGCGCTCGATTGGAAAGCGCGCAATCTTGTGAGTGGCTAGCTTCGCTACCAGAAGCCAACTGATGACCGCGTCCTTCCGCCCCCATCCCGCGTCATCCCACCGAAATCCTGGGTCATTCTGACCCTCCAAATGCCCCTTCCACTCTGCGCGGACGTGGCATTTCGCTTGGACTTGTCTCCCGCCCAAAGGAGACGTACCCATGAAGAAAACAATCACCGTAGTTCTTGCACTGATGATGGCGGCGACGCTTGCCGTCGCGAATGACCACGGCGGGCCGCCGCCAGCTGGCCCTGGTGGACCAGGTGGACCGGGCGAGCCGGGACGTGGCGTCGAAGGTGACGGACATCTGAGCGTCGCCGCCGATGGCACGGTCGTCGTTGCCCGCGCCGCGGCCAGCAGCACGACATCCAATCCGGTGGCCGAAGTCATCGCCATCCGCGGCGGCGCGATCGCCTGGAGCGCAACGCTGCCGTCGCCGCGCGCTGACGTCCAGATCTCCGGATCGCAGGTCATCGAAGTGACCGACACGACCGCGTCCGGGGCATCATCGCCGGCGACCACACTCACGGCGCTGGCACTCTCGAACGGCGCGCAGGCCTGGACGCTCAACATTACCGGCCGCGTCACCGACCTCAACCCGTACAGCGGCGGCACCTACGCCGTCGTCATCATTCCGGCTGCGACCACGGGTGGGACTCCTACCCGGAATCTCGTGGCGATCAGTCCAACGGGGACGGTCACGTCGACCGTCGCTTTCTGATCGTTTCATCCTCCTCGACCCAGGGTGGCGGCGCGTGGCCGCCGCCCGTTCGTGAGAAAGCAAAGGAGACCCAATCATGCCCCGACCACCTTCGTATCCACTTCCGCTCGTCGCCGGATCGAAGCGTCCTTCCCGTTTGCGCTGCGAGCTCTGTTTTCATATCGGTGCCGCCGTTCGTGTCGGCGCCAGACTTCTCTGCGGCGCCTGCTTCCACGATGTCGCGCTGAGCGAAGAAGCGGCGAGAAGCGAGCGAGGTGCCGTCGCGGCTTCGATGCGGTCGACGGACCCCTTTCAAGCGGTTGCGGACGGCTTCGATGCGGTCGATTGACCCTTTTCGTAAGGTTGCGGACCGTTTTAAAGAGGTCGACTGACCCCTTTCATGCGGTTGCAGACCACTTTAAAGAGGTCGATTGACCCCTTTCACGAGGTTGCGGACCGCTTTATAGAGGTTGCACGACCCCTTTCATGAGGTTGCGGACCACTTTAAAGCGGTTGACTGACCCCTTGAAAGAGGTTGCGGACCGCTTTGAAGACGTTGATTGACCTCTTTCACGAGGTTGCGGACCACGACGTTGATCTGGCTGCCGTTTGATGACTGGGTTCGAAGGAGTGCGGGCGTCTTCGCCCGCGGGCCCTCGGGCGTCCCGCCCGAGGGCTTCGGCCTGGAATACGATCACCTTCGCGTGATCGTACTTTTGCTCCTGGGCATCGTCCTCCCGGCTGTCCTCCTCGTCGCCAGCGTGCGGCGATGGATCGCGCCGGTGCCGTGGACGATCGCGCTGCTGTTGCTGGCGCTGACGCTCGTGTTTCTGCAGGGCGCCGTGTTCAGCAGCAGGCTGCCGGTGCCTGTCGATGAGGTCGCGCGCGGCTATCCGTGGCGCGGTCTGTTCGGCGACGTCGTTGCTGCCAATCCGCTGACCAACGATACGGTGAAGTTGTTCCTGCCCTGGATGCAGGTCGCGCGCGAAGAGCTCGCGCACGGGCGTGCGCCGCTCTGGAACCGTTACTCGTTCGCCGGCTATCCGCTCCTGGCAAACGGGGAGTCTGCGCCCTTCTCGCCGCTTTTTCTGGCGACGCTGATCGTGCCGTTGCCGAAGCAGATCGTGGCCATGGCGGCGCTGAAGATCTTCGCCGCGCTCCTTTTCACGTACCTGTTTCTCAAACGAGAAAAGGTAAGCGATGCCGCGGCGGTGTTTGGCGCCATCGTCTTCGGCTTCTCGACCGTAATCACCGTCTTCCTCTACTACTCGACCGCCTCGGTCGTCGCCTTTCTGCCCGCCACAGCCTTCGCGCTGCTGCACGCGCTCGACCGGCAGACGAAGGCGAGCATCGTCTTCGTCGCGCTCGTCATCGCCACGCTGTTGGCGAATGGCCATCCCGAAAGCGTGCTGCATATCGCCGTCGGTTGCGGCGGAATCCTCGCCATCGAATTGTTGCGGTGGCGGGGTCCCGCGGGTCTTCCGGCGGAGCGGCGTCGCGACATGCTCCGCCGCTTCGTTGCTCCCATTCTCGGCGTTGCCGCCGGCCTCGCCCTCGGCGCTCCGGCATGGGTTCCCGTGCTCGAACAGGTGCGTATCAGCGAGCGCTTCGCAACGCTTCGCAAGGTGCCTCCCGTACCGATGCAACCGTTCACCGCGGCGTGGGCCATCATCAGCCCGAACGGATTTGGCAATCCGGTGCGGCACAACTGGTCGTGGATGCAGCACTACGCCGGCGTTGCCATCTCGTACGCGGGCCTTCTTCCGCTGGCGCTCGCGCTTGCGGCCCTGATCGCCCGGCGGACGGAGGCGCGGGAGCGCTGGCGCATCGTGCTCGCGGTCATCCTTTTTTTCGTGGCGATGGACTGGACGATCGCCGGGCACGCGCTGAATGCGATTCCGCCGTTCAACATCGCCGCAAATGACAAGCTGCGATTCGTCTGCATTTTTCTGATCGCGATCGTGGCGGCGAAGGCGCTGGATGTGTCGAAGACCGCGATGGCGATCGCGTCGGCGCCGATCGTGTTGCTGGCGATCTACGTCTACGCCAAACGCTCCGACCTGATGCGTCCGGTCGACCTCATCGGAGTCGCTGCCATTCTCATCTTCCTCTTCCTGCCGCCACGGTTCCGCTCATGGGCGGCCGTAGCCCTTGTCTTCACGGAGCTTTGCGCGTTCAACAGCGGCTTCAACGCGCTGGTCGACGCGAAGTACTTCCGGCCGCCGCTGCCGATCGTCGATGCCTTTCGCGCGCACGCGCCGCGCGAGCCGTTCCGCGTGGCCGGTCTGGCCTGGGTTCTCCTGCCGGATTCCTCTGCGCAGTACGGTCTCGAGGATGTTCGCGGCAGCGATCCGATGGCCTTCGCGTCGTACGACAGCTACCTGCGCCGCTTCACCGCGCCGGACCTTGGCTGGCTTCCGCTGATCAAAGACGCAAACCGGCCCGAGCTCAACTTCCTGAATGTTCGTTTCCTGCTCGGTGAGCCCGATTCATCGCCGGGAGGAATGTGGCGGCGG
This sequence comes from Thermoanaerobaculia bacterium, assembly GCA_017883205.1. Classification (GTDB taxonomy): domain Bacteria; phylum Acidobacteriota; class Thermoanaerobaculia; order Gp7-AA8; family Gp7-AA8; genus JADGNZ01. The sequence goes on from JADGNZ010000022.1 coordinate 45,936, forward strand.
CTCTATCGCGGCGCTGACGGGACGCTCTGGGAGAACCCTGCCGTGCTTCCGCGTTTCTTCGCGCCTGGCGCCGAGGTGCGCGATCTGCGCAGCGGCGCACCGGCCGAGTTTGCGATGACGGTCGTTGCGCCGTCGCCAACGCTCGTCGAGTCGAGCGAAGTGCTTGCGCCGGGACGGCGGGTGTATGTCGGAGGACGTCGAGTGCCGCTGCGGCATATCGAAGGCACGTTCATCGGATTTGAAGTGCCAGCCGGGACCTCGGACGTTCGCGTGGTTTATCGACCGATGAGTTTTTATGGTTCGTGCGCGGTGGCGCTGCTGACTGTATTGACGCTTTGGTTTTGGCCTGTGCGTAAGGTCGCCGCCGAGCCGGCGGCGGACCAGCCGTCGAGCCGACGGCGCTACGCCTAACTGACGGCGCCACGTCTGACTGCTGTCAATTGTCCATTGTCAATTGTCAATTGATCTCTACCGATCCACCCACCCCATCGCTCGCTCGTTGTATCTCGGGCCGGAGATCGCCTCGGGGCGCAGGGATTCGTCGAGGCGTTTCATCTCGTCTGCGCTCAGCGTGATCGATGCGGCGGCGACGTTCTCTTCGAGGTACTTGCACCGCTTCGTTCCCGGGATCGGGACGATGTCGTCGCCTTTGTGCAGGAGCCAGGCGAGCGCGATCTGCGCCGGTGTCGCGTTCCGGCTGGCGGCGATGTCGCGCACGATCGAGGCGGCGCGCACGTTCGCATCGAAGTTCTCGCCTTGAAAGCGCGGGTCACCCCGGCGGAAATCGCCTTCCGGGTACTCCTCGGCACGCTTCGCGCTCCCTGCGAGAAAACCACGCCCGAGGGGACTGAAGGGGACAAGGCCGATGCCGAGCTCGCGCAGCAGCGGAATGATGGCCGGCTCGAGATTGCGCTCCCACAGCGAGTACTCGCTCTGCAGTGCGGTGATCGGATGCACGGCGTGCGCATGCCGGATCGTCTGTTCGCCCGCTTCGGAGAGCCCGAGGAAGCGAACCTTTCCTTCGCGAACGAGATCGCTCATTGTGTTGACGACTTCCTCGATCGGTCTCTTCGGATCGACACGGTGCTGGTAGAGGAGGTCGATGTGATCCGTCGCCAGGCGGCGCAGCGATCCTTCGACCGCCTCGCGAATGCGGCTGCTGTCGACGCCGGTCATCTTCCCGTCCTCGATCTTCCAGCCGAACTTCGTGGCGATGATGACGCGATCCCGGCGCCCTCGCAGCGCGCGCCCGAGGAGCTCTTCATTCTTGTACGGCCCATACACCTCGGCCGTGTCGAAGAAGTCGATGCCGAGCTCGATGGCGCGGTCGATGGTGGCGAGCGATTCCTGCTCATCGGCAGGCCCGTACGACTGGCTCATCCCCATGCACCCGAGGCCCTCGACGGAAACGACCAGACCCTGAGACCCAAGCGAGCGTTTGTTCATGGTGTAACGCTACTACGGGCGCCGCTTGATCGGAAGATTTCGCCGAATCTACGCCACGTATATTCCTTACCTCCTCGGCATAGCCATGGCAGAATCCCGGTTACACAGTCGGTTACACGGGGAGCCCGATTCTGACCGGGCGAGGAATCCCAAGTTATGGCCAGCGCTCACGACGTCGCGTCCTACATCCTGAAAAAGCTTCACCGCACGACTGCCATGAAGCTGCAGAAACTCGTTTACTACTCTCAGGCGTGGTCCCTGGTTTGGGACGAGAAACCGCTGTTTCGTGAACGGATTGAAGCGTGGATCAACGGTCCTGTCGTGCCGAACCTCTACCGCGTTCATCGTGGTGAATACTTCGTCAGCAAGTGGCCGCACGGCAGCGAAGCAAACCTCTCCTCCATTCAGCGCGACACGATTGATGCTGTTCTCAAGTTCTACGGGGACAAGAGCTCTCAGTGGCTCAGCGACCTGACTCATGCGGAGGAGCCATGGAAGCAGGCCCGGAAAGGACTTCCTCCTTCCGAGCCGTGCGGAAACGAGATCACGCACGCTTCGATGGCCGAGTATTACAGCGGCGTCGCTTCCATTCAGCAGGCGTGAGCAAGAAGAAGGGCAAGAAGAGGCCGTCGTTCAACGTTCAGGCCACACTCGGAGACAAGCGCGCGGCGCTTTCCACTTACCCTCGGCCTGAAAAGAGGCCGGGAGCAGTTGTCCCGACGAGCTGGAATGACGAACATCCATCGTGGCGAGTTGGCCAGATCGAGTTAGTCGATCGTTTCGGTTGGCACACGATCTCTCGCGAAAAACTGCTGGAGATTCGTGACCACCTGGCAAGTTTCGAATCGATGTCGTGGAATGAGATTTCCGTCAGAAGCAAGTACTTCCATCACTCGATCCCGGTCCAGGACATCATGCCTCGTGCACAAAAGAGGCTGGTCGAGATGGGCCTCCACATGCTCGATGAGCTCTTCCGCTTTCGCCTGGCCAACTTAGAGCGGGTCTGGGGTTATCGCGATCGTGGCGTCATGCAGTTGCTGTGGTGGGACCCCGATCACGAGATCTGTCCGTCGAAATAACCCACGCACTTTTGGCGCCTTTCTCTTGACGAGCCGGTGGGCTTATCATCACCGATCTCAATGTCGCGGCTGAACCGATCGCTGCTCGCGGTTGCTCTCTTTGCCTTCGCGTCGTTCGCGCGGGCGGAGTCGCTGCGTCTCGTCTCGCCCGCGGCCGGCGCGACTCTGCGCGGTGGCTCGTTTGCGGAGCTGCGCTGGTCGGCGGAGCAGTTGCCGGCGTCGGCGGAAGAGTGGGAAGCCTTTCTTTCGGTCGATGGCGGCAAGTACTACGCGTTCCGCATCACGCCGCATCTCGATATCGACCGGAAGCGATTCACTTTCCTCGTACCCAACGTCGACAGCCGTGAAGCGCGCATTCTGATTCGTACCGGCGACGAGGTTCACGAGGCGCACTTCGAGACCAACGATTCGTTCTCGATCGCACGCGATGCTAGTGCCGAACAGCTCGTTCCGCCGCTGGTGCAATTCGGCCGCGGCGAAGCGGCCCGCGACGGCGACCCGGCCGTTCTCTCCTGGACGGATGGCGCGCGCAACGGCTCCGGCGTCACGAGAACATCCTCGAGGCCGGTTCCCTCCAGCTCGCTCGGATGGATTGCATCGGTCACGGCTAACGCTGCGCCAGCGGTCCTTGCGCCCGCGGGCAAATGGGTTGGATCTCCGTCGAGCGCAAGCACTCAACGATCTGTGACCTATCGAAGCGAGCCGAAGTCTGACCCGCTCCCGCGATCGGTCGATCTCCTTCTGGTCTGCAGCCGCTGGAACATCTAGTTCCGCGGTTCGCGCCCGCCTCACCAGAAACACAATCGAAGGAGAAGACGATGAAGACGTATGTCTCATCTGTAATTTTGCTTTTTGCCTGTTTCGTCATGTTCATTGCGGCGCCACTGGCCGCGCAGTCTCCCAACACCGCGACGTTGATCGTGGCGGTCGTCGATCAAACAGGCGCCGTCGTGCCGGGCGCCAAAGTCTCGCTGGTGAACGACGCCACTGGCGCCGTGCGCGACGCAATTTCGGCGAGCGACGGCAGAGTCACGCTGCCCGCGCTGTCGCTGACGGGCACCTACACTATCCGCGTGTCGAAGGAAGGATTTGACAACGAGGAGCGCAAAGACATCACGATGCGCTCGGGTGAGACGGCGACGCTGAAGGTGAGCCTCCTCGTCGGCACCGGAGCCTCCGAGGTCACCGTGTTTGGGACGACCGAGGGAGTGAGGGCGGATCCGCAGATCGGGAGAAGGATCGAGAGCAAGCAGATCGACGAGACGCCAATCCTCGGACGAAAGTTGTCAACCCTGCCGCTCCTCAACTCCGCGTTCCGGCAGGGAAAAGGGACAGGAGACCTTTTCGTCAATCAGACCTACTTCGTCACTGGCGCGGGCTCACGCCGTACGACCACATTCACGCTCGACGGCGCAAATGACGACGAAGCGTGGGGCCGCCAGGCGATGATTGCCACCATTCCGCTGGGCGCCGTGCAGGAAGTGACGGTGCTCTCGAACGCATTCTCGTCCGAGTACGGTTGGACGGCCGGTCCAGCGCTGAACATCGTCACGAAGTCGGGCACGAACGCGCTGCACGGCGAAATGATTTACATGAGCCGCCTCGGCAGCATGCAGGCGAAGACGTTCTCGACGAGCGGCTATTGCGCGCCGTCCGTGGCCACATGCGTCACACCCGCAACGCTCCAGGCCATCAACCCGGTGGACATCCCCGACGCATTGAGCCAGTACTCCGGCTCGATCGGCGGGCCGATCGTCAAGGACAGGACGTTCTTCTTTCTTACGGCTGATTACACGCGCCAGGATCGAACGGCGTTTCTTTCGAGCGCGCTGCCTGCCTTTGTCCTGCCTGCCGATGGCAGCCTCGACTACACCGGGCACTATCGCCAGTCGCTTTTCAACGGACGGTTGGATCACCAGCTCACATCGACGCAGACGCTGATGTTGCGCGTGAACGTCGATCGCTTCTACGACACCAACCCCCAGGATGCCGTGGGCGGCACGAGCGCGCCGAGCGTCGCGCGCAAGTACTCCCGGGCGTCATGGACGTCGCAGCTCAATCACACGTCCGTTCTCAGCGAAAACCTTCTCAACGAGGCGCGATTCGCCTACCTGAACGGTGATCCGGTCACCAAGTGGGAAGCGCAGACGCTCTCGACCACCTACACGCGCGCCGGGTCCGTTCCTTTTACGATCGGACAGTCGCGCGCTTCCGACCTCTTCGGTCATCAGGCCCAACTCTCGGACACGCTGTCGTGGTCGACCGGCAAACACTACGTCCGCTTCGGCGGGAGTCTGATCCGCCACACCTCTGGAGGGTTCGGTAGCGAGCCCGGAACGGCAATCCTCGGCACGTTCACGTTCAAGAACACCACGACGGTGCCTTTCGGCTCTTTGACGCTGGCAGACGTGCAGAACTACACGCAGCCGATCAACTTCGGGATCAGCAGCTATGAGCTGACCCAGAAGCTCTACACCGGATTCGTGCAGGACACGATTCGCGTCACCAACGACCTCAACATCGACGCCGGCCTGCGCTACGACCGCCAGACATTGACCGATGCGAAGAGGAACTTCGAGCCGCGCATCGGTTTCGGCTGGCATCCGAACGGCGATGCGCGCCTGGCCATTCGCGGCGGCTACGGCATGTACTACACGCAGATTCAATCCAACTTGATCGCCAGCTACCTCGTGAATGGGCTGGATGGACTCACGACCTACACGGCCGTTCCCGGGCAGCTCGGCTTCCCGACCTGCCTGACGGGATCGTGCCTCCCGCTGTCGTTTGATCCCAAGACGTTGCTGCCCTCGCAATTGCCGGCACGCGACATCACAATCCAGGCCGGCCAGCGCGCGTTCTACGAGTCACAGTTCGCAAAGTACGGACTGAATTTCGACAAACTGCCGAATTATCCCGATCAATTGGTCAATCCACGCAGCCAGGTCCTGTCCATCGGCGCAGAGCGCGAATTCGGGACTGGATTTTTCATCTCGTCCGACTTCGTGCACCAGCGTTGGACCGATCTCGTGCGTACCGTTGATCTGAACGCGCCGGCACCGTTCGATCGCACCGCGCCCGGCCAAGTACGAAGCGTGGCGGCGGCCAACGCGACGCGTCCGATCCTTCCCGTCAATGGCGGCGTGCGCCAGGTGAACGTGCTCATGAATCTCGGCGAAGCGGATTACAACGGTTTGCAGACGCAGATCACCTACCGCAATTCGCGCCTGTACGCCGCGCTCAGCTACACGTTGTCGCATGCGACGAACACCACCGAGCCGGATGGCAACGGCGTCGGACCGAATGACAGCAACATCGCGCGCCTTGGCGAGGTCGAGCGCGGCCCCAGCCTGCTCGACCAGCGTCACCGCGCCGTCCTCACGCTCAACTACCAGTTGCCCTTCAACATCACCGCCGGAACCTTGATGCAATACGCATCGGCACGGCCATTCAGTGCGACAACCGGCATTGACAACAACGGGGACGGTATCAACAACGACCGTCCTGTCGTGAACGGAGTCGTGATGAGCAAGTCCGCTTTCCGCGGCACCCCCACCTCGGACGTTGGCCTCTTCGTCGAGGGCCGCCTCAAACAGTCACAGTTCGGTACGGTCCTCCTTCGTGTCGAAGGCTTCAATCTTCTCAATCACGGCAATTACCTCGGCCGTGGCCAGACCGTCTATGGCGACACAGCCACGCCGAACCCGACGTTCGGCCAGCTCGTCGCCGCGGGAACAGCTACCAATGCCATTCCGGCATTTGCCAATGTCGACCCGCCACGAATGTTTCAAATGCAGGTGCGATTCGTTTTCTGAGCAAACGGCGGAGGATGAACAGCGCTGGTTTCAGCGCTGTTCACCCTCGGTCCATTCGCGATGTAAGCCGCAGTGTGAGTGAGGTGTTGAATGAAGAAGGTCTTGATTTCGATCGCGTTGTTGTCTCTGGCGGTGGCGGGGAGCGTCTCGGTGCCGCCAACCGCCTTTCTGGCGATCGTGGGCGAATGGAGCGTCGCGAAGGACGCCGCAGGAAAGACTGTGTTGCAGGTCGATGGACGGCAATGGATCAAGGGCCAGCCGTCCGCCGGCCTTGCGGCGAAAGCGCGCACCATTTACGGCGCGAAGCACGAAGAGTTCATCGATAGCGTGAAGGCCTACGCGTACTTTCCGTACGCAGTCGCGAAGGGAGTCGATGATTTTCACGATGGTGAAATCTCGATCCGCTTTCGCCTTCTGGCCGGCCAACTCGATCAGTGCGCCGGCATCCTCTTCAACCTCAAGCCGAACGGCGACTATCTCACCGTCCGCTTCAACGGCAAAGAAGACAACCTCGTGCTCTGGACGTTCAAGGCCGGCAAGCGGAGTTTCGTCAAGAAGGCCTCCGAGAACGTTCACATCCCCCTCGGGGAATGGCACACGATCAAGATCGCCGTCTCCGGCACGCAACTCCGCGGGTTTCTCGATGACAAGGCGATTCTCGATTACACACTTGCCGAGCCGGTGTCAGGCAAAGTCGGAGTGTGGTCGAAGACGGACAGCGTCAGCCAGTTTGATCAGTTCGTCGTGAAGTGACCTCAGAAGACAAAGAGTGGTGCCACGGCAAACGGTTTCCTGTGATCGGATCAGCCGCCCTGCCTCAGTTCGTGCACGAATCCGGGCCGAAACGCAGCTTGATCTCCCCGAAGGAAAATTCCTCCTGAGAAAGGATTTCTCCTCCCGCAGAGGAAAATATCCTCCCGCAGAGGAAAATATCCTCTTGCGGAGGAAAATATCCTCCTCCAGAACACTTTAGTGTTCTTCAAGAGGATTTCATGACTCCTGCAGAGGACATCGCGCCTCCCTCGGAAGCAGAGAATGTTCCGAAAGAACCGAAATTTGCCTCCCGCGGAGCGTCCTTGCGCTGACGCGAAAGGAAAAAACGCTCCGCAGGAAGCATTTTCTCCTCTGCTGTTGCCAAAATTGCTGTATGCGCAAGGATTTTCCCTCTGCTGTTGCCAAAATTGATTTATCGACAAGCGATCGGTGGTCAAAGAGTTACCAAAATTGGTCCTAACGCAGCAGAAGACGCTGCAAGCAAGGGGATCGCCGCATGCTTGCACCCCGCAGCGCCACCTGTATAAGTGCGGGATGCCACCTAAGTGGTGCCGAAAGGGCCATCTATGCGGCACCGGCACTTCTCTCTGTGCCAAACAAGGACCGGCGCCTGACAAACCAAATCACCGCCACCACGATCGGCCAGGCAACATAGAAGACCATCTCCGCTCCGCTCGCCCTTTTCGCCAACGGATAGCCCGGATACGACGACGTCTCGCGCGCCGGCGCACGGACACCCGCGAGACCGTAAATCGTATCGAGCACGATCTCCTCAGTCGTCGATCGGCTCATCGCGCTCTTCGATCCAAGCTGATAGACGACCTCGCCGTAGCGCGCGTCGTTCTCGAACAGACCTGAACGTCCCGCCAGCGGATAGATGACTCGTACATCTCGCTTCGCCCGCCGCAATTTCAGCAGGACGTTGTTCTCGAAGTCGGTCATGCGCGGATCTTCGGAGGATAGAAACACCGTGATCGTCAGTGGGTCGCTGATGCCGGCAAGTGCTCGCTCGTCCGAGGGAGAAAACGAATTGCGCCGGTTCTTGGAGAGATCGAAGCTCGCGCGAACCTGCATCGCGCAGATAGTCGCAATCGCCGCGACCGTCACTGCGATTGCCGAATGCGCGAGCCGCGTTCGAATGCTTCGCCCGAGGCGAAGCCAGATCGCGGCGATGGCGAATCCGAGCAGCGAAATGATCAGCATCACCAGCACGACATCGACACGTAGCAATCCCCGCTCGAAACCGCGCGACGTCGCGGTCGGCGTGAACGACGCAAGCGTCTGCACGATCCCGCCCCGGCCTGCGGCGATGAAGTCGAGCGCCCACGTTCCGATCGTGAAGGCCAGCACGATGATGGCCGCGTTTGCAGCGCCCGACATCAGCGCCGCTGCGGCCATGGCAATCGACGCGATGAGCAGAAAGCGAAGCGTGTAGCCAGCGAGGAGGTTGAGCACTTCCGCGGCGTGCAGATGCCCGCCGTAACCACGCCAGAGTGCCAAAGCAATGAAGAACGGGACGAGCGAGACGATCCAGGAGCCGATGAGCGCGATCACTTTCGTAGCGATCTGCGAGCCGATCGAGGACGGCCATTGCAGCATCAGCTTCAGCGCGTCGGACGACTTCTCTGACGCTACGAGCCGGATGGCCACGAACGGAAAAAGGAGCGTGATGGCGAGATCGTAGGCACCAAGGGTTGGCGTCAGTATGCCGTCGAGCGGCGACAGCCCCTGCGCCAGCGCCGCTGCCCCTCCTCCGATCCCGCTCGCCTCGGCGTACGCATTCACGGCAGTGATGAAGCCTTGTCCCGTGAGCAGCCCCACGATCACCAGCAACAGCCAGAACGCGCGGCTGGCCGCCAACTCCGCGATCTCCTTCCGCACCAGATCACGTGAGCGCAAGGAAGACCTCCTCGAGCCCGCTCACTCCCGCCCGCGATGTCAGCTCGCTAATCGTTCCCTCCGCGACCGACCGTCCGTTGTCGAGTAGAAGAAATCGATCGCAGGCGCGCTCGGCGTCGCGGAGTTGGTGAATGGAGAGCACGAGCGTGCGGCCCTTCGCTGCATCCCGGCGCAGGATGCTCATAACCTGGCGGGTCTGGCGCAGATCGAGTCCGTCGAACGGCTCATCGAGCAGCAGCACCGGCCGCGGCACGGAGAGTCCCATGGCGATATCGAGCCGCTTCGCCTCGCCTTTCGACAGCGAACCGACCGTGGCGTGTTGCAGCGCCACGAGATCGAGATCGGCGAACAGTGTCTCGTCGAGCCGCGAGTCGAACATGCGCGCGGTCAGTTCCAGCGTCCAACGGACTGTCTGGTCGGGCCACGGTCGGATCGCGTCAGGAACGTAAAACAGCGGCTCGCCGTGAACCGTGCCGCCGTGAAAGGGAAGCACGGCGGCGACGCACTCGAAAAGCGTTGTCTTCCCTGCTCCGTTGGGACCGATGACGCCGAGGATCTCGGAGGGATGGGCCGTGAAAGAGACGTCGGTCAGCACCGCGCGCGATCCGCGTCGCGCGCAAAGTCCTGCAACTGCGAGACTCATCGCGCCGGCAGATACGCGGCGGGAATCGGATGCGCGGCATCTTCCTCCTGCCAGAAAATCGTCAGCACCTTCCAGTCGTCGCCGATCCGCACGAGTTGAAAGCTGTTGATGCCGCGCGCGAACGGTTTGTCATCCGAGGAGGCGTGACGCGATTCGTAGGTGCTGAAGACGTGGGCGATGTCGCCGAAGCGTTCTTCGGAGTTGTGAGCCGGCCGCTCGAAGAAACCGTGGTCCTTGAAGTACACGCCCGCTTTGTCCGCGTACTCCTTCGGAGTCATCACGTTCGCGGTGACGACGCCGTCGGCGCGCTTGGTCGAGATCAGGCGCGCGCCGGGCGCAAAGAGTGCCTCGAATCGATCCCAATCGCGCCGTCCCGCCGGCCCGGAGATGACGTTGTAGACAGCCAGCACCGTCGAGTCGATCGCGAATTGATCGCTGCCGGGCTGTGGCGCGTCGGATGGTTTCATCGATGTACAGGCGGACGCGGACAGTAACAGAACGGCCAGCAGCGCTCGGAATCTCATGGGCGGCGAGTATAGATCGTGGCGATGGCTGCGTTCTTGCGATGTGATTCCGGCAGGAGATCAACCATGAAAAGAATAACGGCGTTATTCGCGGCCCTGGTTCTCGTCGCGGCGACGGGATGCATGGAGAAGAAAACGGAATCGACATCGACGGTGAGCGGCACGGACACGGTGTCGAGCAGCACGACGACCATCTCGACGACCGTCCCGGCAGTCGACACGGCGACGACGGCAGCGGCGAAGGCCGACGTCAAGGAAGCGGGGAAGGACGCAGCGGAGGCGGCGCGGGAGGCGGCTCATGGCACCGGCACCGCGATGGAAACGGCTGGAAAAGAGATCCAGCGCAAGACGAAGAAGAATTAGCCGGGCGGTCGCAGGCGATCGCGCTTAGCGCGCGTGCGAGTCCGCGACCTTGCTCGCTGCCGGTGCCGCGGGCATGGCATTGCGGATGTGCTTCGCGATCCGGGTGATGTAGTTGATCGTCTCGCGGAATGGCGGCACGCCGTTGTACTTCCAGACGTTTCCTTCGCCGGCGTTGTAGGCGGCGACGGCGAGATCGGCGTTGCCGTTGAATGTCTTGAGCAGCCAGCGCAGGTAGCGCACGCCGCCGTAGATGTTGGCGACGGGATCGTAGGAATCGGTGACGCCGAAACGTTCCGCGGTCGAGGGCATGAGTTGCATCAGGCCGCGGGCGCCTTTGTCGGAGACCTCACGAGCGTTGAAGTCGGACTCCGCTTTGATCACGGCGGAGACGAGCGCGGCATCGACGTCGAACTTCTTCGCCGCTTCGACGATGATTGCGTCGAACTTCGACTTGAAGAGCGGCTTCCGGGCCTCGTCGTAGCGCCAGGAGCGGGTCGGGAAGATGCCGCCATCTTTCTCAACGGCTTTCTTCACCTCTTCGACGATGGCAGCAGGGACGATCTCATCGTCGAGGATGCGGTCGACACGCGTGAGCGGGACCGTGATGGCGCCGCCGCTCTTGAGCGAGAGTTGCACTTCGCTCTCACCGACTAATTTGTAGCTGCTGATCTTCATCGCGCGCCCGTCGACGAAGAGGGCAATGCTCGCGCCTGCTGGCGAGGCGAGCAGAAGGAGCGCGATGAATGGAAGAAGCCGCTTGATCGTCATCGGTGGCAACGCTGTGAACTAGGACGTAACGAATGTTATTGCAGTTACATCCCTCATGCACGCGGATGGAATTGCTCGTACATCTTCTGCAGACGGGCCCGGGATACGTGCGTGTAGATCTGGGTCGTCGAAATGTCGCTGTGACCCAGCATCATCTGCACGCTGCGCAGGTCGGCGCCGTTTTCCAGAAGGTGCGTAGCGAAGGAGTGACGAAGAACGTGCGGCGAGATGTGACCGCTGATTCCGGCCTGCCGCGCGTAGCGAACGATCTTCATCCAGAAGGCCTGCCGCGACATCGGCCGGCCGCGGTTGGAGAGGAAGAGATGCGGATCGGAGTGCTTTTCGAAGCCGCGCCGCCCCTGTTCGAGATAGGCGACGATCGTATCGCGGGCGCTGTCGCCGAACGGGACGATCCGCTCCTTCGACCCCTTGCCGATCGTGCGCAGAAATCCGGCGTCCATGACCAGATCCTCGACCTTTACATGGATGAGCTCGGAGACGCGCAGGCCCGTTGCGTAAAGCAGCTCGAGCATCGCTGCGTCGCGGAGGCCGTCGGGGGTGTTGCGGTCGGGCGCGCGCAAGAGCGCTTCCACTTCTTCCGGCGGCATCGACTTCGGCAACGTCGTCCAGAGCTTCGGGTTCTCGATGTTCTCGGTTGGATCGTGCTTGAGATGTTTCTCGGCCACGAGAAATCGGAACAGCCCGCGTATCGCCGCAAGGGCGCGCGCCACGGAGCGCGCGGAAATGCCTGCCGTGCGCAGTGCCTGGAAGTAGCGGACGATCTGAATCCGCTGCACGCGCTCGAGGTCCACCTCTTGATCCGCGAGCCAATGGCCGAAGTGTTTGAGGTCCGACTGGTAGGCCGACAGCGAGTTCTTCGCCAGTCCTTTCTCGACCGCGAGGTAGTCGAGAAAAATCGGCAACCAGGTCAGAAAGTACGGGCCGGTCTCTTTCTTCTCGGGGTCGGCCGCGCGCGGACTCTTACGCATTGGCAGCTTCATGCGCCACTGCATCGGCCATGTACGAGCTGCGCACGAAAGGACCCGCGAAGACCGCGCGGAATCCCATCGCTTCGCCGATGTCGCGATATTCGTCGAAGACGCTCGGAGCGATGTACTCGACGACATCGAGCTTCTCGCGCTTCGGCTGGAGGTACTGGCCGATGGTGACGATCTCGACGTGCGACTCGTACAGGCGCTGCAGCACGTCGACGACTTCGTCGCGGCGCTCGCCGAGTCCGAGCATCAGGCCCGACTTGGTGGTGACAGCGGGATCGATCCGCTTCGCTTCCCGCAGGATTGCCAGCGAGCGCTCGAAACGAGAGCCCGGCCGGACGAAGTCGTAGAGCCGCGGAACGGTCTCGACGTTGTGATTGAAGTAATCGGGCTTCGCTTCGACGACGGTCCGCACGGATTCAAAGTTCCCGCGGAAGTCGGAGGTCAGCACTTCAACGGCCGCATCGGGCAGGGCATCGCGCAGCGCCTGAATTGTGAGTGCAAATTGCCGCGCGCCGCCGTCGTCGAGGTCGTCGCGTGTGACGCAGGTGACCACGACGTGTCGCAGGCTCATTTTCTTTGCGGCAGCAGCAACCGATCGCGGCTCATCGGCCGCCGGCGGCGCGTAGGGGCGGCCGGTCGTGACGTTACAGAAGCCGCAGGAGCGGGTGCAGACGTCGCCGAGGATCATGAAGGTGGCGGTGCCGCGCGAAAAACACTCGCTGCGGTTGGGACAGGCCAGAGACTCGCAGACGGAGTGCAGTGACTTCTCCCGCAGCAGGGATTTGACCTCGTGCAGCTCGCGGAGGTTGATCTTCTTTTCGCGGATCCAGTCAGGGAGGCGGGCGGACATCGTTTTACATGCTAGCAAAGGGGAGTGGGGTGTGGGGGGTGGGGAGTGGAGGGGGGCGGAGGTTGGGGTCGTAGCCTGAACCTGAACGTCGATTACTGGATGGGGCGTCCACCAAAACAAAACCGCCGCCCTTTCAGGCGGCGGTCGATTGCATTCTTTGCCGTGGGTTAGTGGCCGAGCGACTTCTCGAGCGACCGGGCGATCAGCTTCTCCGCCTCGACCTCGGGGATGTTCTTCACGATCGCGACTTCCGACACGAGCAGGTATTTCGCGCGGTCGTACATCTTCTTCTCGCGGAACGAGAGGCTCTTCTTTTTCTGCACTTCGCTGAGGTTCTTGAGGACTTCGGCGACGTCTTCGAGGCGGCCGGTCTTCATCTTCTCGAGGTTCTCGCGGTACCGGCCTTTCCAGTCGGTATGCGCTTTCTGCGTCGTCTCTTCGAGGAGGCTGAGAAGGCCTTTGATCTGCGTCTGCTTGTACAGCGGGCGCAGCCCGACGCGGTCGGTGTTCGTGATCGGGACCATCAGGCGCGAGTTATTCGCGAGAAGCCTGAGGTGGTAGTACGTGTCATCCGCACCCATGATCGGCGACGAGCCGATCTGCTCGACGATCGTGACGCCATGGTTCGGATAAACGAGCTTTTCCCCGACTTTGAAACCCATTTTCATTGAAGACAAGTAGAACTCCTTTCGGAAGACTTGGTGAAGCTGAGGGATCGGTATTCTACGTCAACGTGACCGTATCGTCAATCAGGCGAGGCGGTTAATGTGAGCGAGAGAAGCTCAACCGTTGACGATTTACCGACGATTCGGCCCCTTGCGACAGCCGGTCAGTGTGACGGAGACCGGAGCTTGCGAACGAGCTGGTGAAGGCGGTCAACTCCTTGACGACGTTCAGCTTCGGTCCCGGTGAGGAGGTCTTCGATCGCCTGTAACTCGGCGAGAGTCTCGGGGTCTTGCCGGCCCGAGATGACCTCCATTTGAGACGTTGCTGGAATCGCGGCAATTGTTGCCGGGGGAGTGCCCATCAGGGTGGTTGTTGCGGCTGAGACCGGCTGCAATCTGGCGGAAATCCGCTGCGCCATCGCCCGGATGGAGGGTTTGTCGTCGTGTTTCAGCCCATTCAGGATCGCTTTTGCGCTCTCCACGGAGTCGGCGTACGGGCTGGACGGCTCATCGAAGATGCGGGCCTCTACGAGGGTGAGAGTCACGTTGGCGTAGCCGCCGCCCTCCGCGTGCGCATAGACGCGTGCAACCGCCTGACGGCCGATTTCGTCGAGGTCGATGGTCTGCGCGGAACCGGGCTCGATCCACGCGCCGAGTTTCACGGTCTGGAACTTCTTCTCCGAGGAGCCTTGCGGCAACGACTCGATCTCGACGTGGTCGATGTAGATGCGATGGTTCTTCGTGACGAGCATGCGCCGCGACGGAACGCTGATGATGAGCCGGAAGGCGAAGGCATCGCGCAGTTCGAGCACCGATTCCTTGCGCTCAGGATCGACCGAGATCGTGTCCGACTTGCGGCCCGCTTCCATCCGGTCGTAGCTGGCATATTGATAGGTGCCGTCGGCGCGCTTGCCGCGTAGAAGGTCGATGTCTTCGGTGACGATGCGAGTCAACAGATCGCGAGGGAGATCGTTCCGGGAGGCTTCGGCCACGCGGTCGATCACCTTCGCGTCGGCGGCGACGCGGGCGGCCGGTACCTGCGCGAGGCCGGCGGTTGCTGTGAGGATTACGGCAACAGCGATGACGCTCTTCATTGCAGCACCTCCTTCAAAACCCCTCGGCCTGGAATCCCGTCGCTGGAGATGCCGAGGTGCTCGCAGATGGTTGCGCCGAGATCGGCGAACGACGATCGGGTGCCCAGCGACGTTGCCGCGACGCGCGGCCCGGCCACGATGAGCGGTACGTACTCGCGGGTATGGTCCGTTGAGATGTCGGTGGGATCGCAGCCGTGATCGGCGGTGATGAAGAGCAGATCGTCGCGGCGCAGATCACTGAGCAGGGCGGCCAGTTCCTCGTCGAACGTCTCCAGTGCTTTGGCGTAGCCCGGCGCGTCGTTGCGATGGCCATACTTCGAATCGAAGTCGACGAGGTTCGTGAAGATGAAATCGGCGTCCGACTGCCGGATGAGATCGATGGTCTTGCGCATGCCGTCGGAGTTGTTCTCGGTACGAATCTCTTTCGTAATGCCGACGCGGTCGAAGATGTCGGCGATCTTGCCGAGTCCGATGACCTGCTTGCCGGAGTTGAATGCGCGCTCGACCACGGTCAGGCCGGTCGGTCGCACGGAGAAGTCTTTCCGATTGGCCGTGCGCTTGAAATGTCCTTTGCCGCTGCCGATGAACGGACGGGCGATGATGCGGCCGATGTTGTGCTCCCCGCGCATGAGCTCGCGCGCGACGGCACAAATGCGCCACAGCTCTTCAACGGGGATGACCTCTTCGTGCGCGGCCACCTGGAAGACGGAATCGGCGGACGTGTAGACGATCGGACTTCCGGTGCGTACATGTTCTTCGCCGAGCTCGTCGAGGATCACGGTACCTGAGGCGGCTTTGTTGCCGAGAGTCTTACGGCCGATGCGCCGCTCATATTCGGCGATGACATCGGCAGGGAAGCCGTTCGGATACGTGCGGAAAGGGTCCTCGACGATGAGTCCCATCATCTCCCAGTGACCGGTGGTCGTGTCCTTCCCCGCGCTGACTTCCGCCATGCGCCCGAACGCAGCGCGCGGCGTCTCGTTCGAAGCGGGCTTGGGTAGGGTGTGCAGGAGGCCGAGGCGCGCAAGTGTGGGCAGATTCGGATGCTGTGACTCGAGCACGTGCCCGAGCGTATTGGAACCTTCGTCGCCGAAGTCTTTTGCATCGGGAAGCTCGCCGACCCCGAGGGAATCGCAGACGATGACGATGGCACGGCTCTCTGTCATAGTCTGATTATTACCTGAGGTGACAGGCATATGCACATCGCGGTGAAGTGGGTTACCTTCTTGGCGGCGGCGTCCCTCGTTTTCTATTTCGCGAAGTACGAGTTCGGACCTCGGAAGTATCCGACGAAGACACTCGACGGCCGCTGCCTCTACAGGCCGTCCGCGGTTGCCGGCATCCTGGACCAGCTCGGCGACTCTCGCGCGGCGTACTTAGAACAGGAAACGACCATCGACCTCATCTTTCCGATGCTGTACGGCTTGATGTTCGTGTCGGCGATCGTGGGGCTCACTCCCGGAGCGGGCACGCCACGATGGATCGTGGCGCTGCCGCTGATCACCGTGATGAGCGACTACACAGAGAACGCGACCGTGATCGCGATGCTGAAGCGATATGCAGCAGCTCGCGCAGGGCAAGCCGTAGACCTTGGCGTGCTTCCGTGGTTTGCCAGCGCCGCTTCGGGGACCAAAGGCATTACATTGCTCGCTTCGACGGTAGCCGTGGTCGTGCTCGCGGTCGCCTGGCTTGTCAGGCGGTGAGTCATCGATCCGGTGGCAGCGGTTGAATAGCCGCCTTCACGCGAAGAAGGGCGCGTAGCGCCTCGTTCACCGAATCGGAGTCGGGAAAGACGCTCAGAAGATCGGGAGAAAGGATGCGAAGGTTGCGATTACGTCCGTAGTCACGCGCGAAGGGATTTGGCTTGGCGTTGCTGAAATCGACTTCACGATCCAGCGGATCGTCGTCTTCAACTGGCGCGTCTTTCCTTCTCATCGAATCTCGTCAGGCACGGGCCTTCTTTCTTGCTTTTGGCGCGGAGGCGGTGCTGGCGCTGATCTTCTGCGGAATCGCCTCCTTCACCCGTAGGAGTGCGCGAAGGCCTTCGTTCACCGCCTTGTCGTCGGGAAACTGGTCCGCGAGATCACGTTCAAGGAGGCGCACACAGTTGCGGTCGACCACCCCGAGCCAATAAGGATTCGGGCGGCTCTTGCTGAAGTCGATCTCGTGATCGAGCGGGTCGTCGTCAATCGATTCGGAGGTTTTCTTCGTAGGCTTGTTCTTCATTTCGATTCGCTCGCCGGCTGCTGATGATGCGAATTGTCTCGTGATCTCGAAGTGTAAATGGCACAATCGGCAATCGATTGTGATCCGACATGCCTGTGACCATCAAGCGGTGCTCGTAGGTTGAGTGTTTCTCGTCGTAGGCCTCGATTGCCCATCGGTCGGCAAAGACAGATCGTGCTTCGTCGAACGCGACACCATGCTTCCCGATATTTGCGAGCGCCTTCGCGCTATTCCATTCGAAACGGTAGTGCATCACGTCAAATGCTCATGAATCAGCGGCCGCTCCTCCGGCTTCGTATCTCCGAACGTCACGAATGACAGGAAGCGCTTCGTCAGCTCGGCGGCGTCACGTTTTGCGTTCCCGAGTTGGATTCGGGCAATTGTCTCGCCGGCGCGGACTTCGTCGCCTGTGCGCCGGTCGAACATCACGCCGGCGGCGTAGTCGATGACGTCGTCAGCCTTCTTGCGGCCGGCGCCGAGGTCGACGGTGAACATGCCGGCCTGGTAGGTGTCCATGAAGGTGATGAAACCCGACTGCGGCGCTTTCACTTCGATGGTCGTCTTCGGCTGCGGGAGGAGCGAGTAATCGTCGACGATCTTCGCGTCGCCGCCCTGCGCCGTGATCCAGGCGCGTGCCTGATCGAGCGCGCGGCCGGAGCGCAGCGCGTCTTCGAGCGCGGCGGCTGCCGAGGCGTCGTCGAACTTGCCGGACAGGACCAGTGTGCGCTGCGCCTGAGCGCGGGTCACGAATTCAACGTCCGCGGGACCGTTGCCTTTCAACACTTCGATCGTTTCGATGATCTCGTTGGCGTTGCCCGCAGCAATCCCGAGCGGACGGTCCATGTCAGTGATGAGCGCTTCGACGCGTGTGCCCGAGCCCGCCGCGGCGGCGATGAGGCTCTGCGCCAGCGCCTTCGAGTCCTGATACTTCCTCATGAACGCGCCGCTGCCGGTCTTGACGTCGAGGACCAGCGCGGACGCGCCCATGGCCAGTTTCTTCGACATGATCGACGCCGTGATGAGAGGCAACGACTCGACGGTGCCGGTGACGTCACGCAGTGCGTAGATCTTCTTGTCGGCCGGCGCGATCCCTTCCGTCGACGTCGAGATCACACAGCCCGCCTCGGCGACGCAGCGATTGAAGTCTTCGCGCGAGAGCCGTGCATTGAAGCCGGGGATGGCCTCCAGCTTGTCGAGCGTGCCGCCGGTGTGGCCGAGGCCGCGGCCGGAGAGCATGCCGATCTTGATGCCGCATGCGGCAACCCACGGCGATAGGACGAGCGACACCTTGTCGCCGACGCCGCCCGTGGAGTGCTTGTCGGCGATGAAGTCATATTCGTTTCGCAGATGCCACTCGTCTCCGCTGTGCAGCATCGCCTGCGTCAGTGTGGCCATCTCCTCGGTGGTCATTCCGTTGATGGCGATGGCCATCAGCAACGCGGACATCTGGTAGTCGGGAATCGCGCCAAGCGTGTACTGCTCGATGAACTGCTCGATTTCGCGCGCTTCGATCGGTGCGCCGCGGCGCTTGCGGTTGAGGACTTCGTAAACGTTCAGGTCAGCCATGGGAGCGCGATTGTAGTATTCAGAGATGAAAGCTGTCGTTCTGTTGAGCGGAGGACTCGACTCTGCCACTGTCCTGGCCATCGCCCGCAGCGAAGGGCGAACCTGTCACGCGCTCTCGTTCGCATACGGACAACGTCACGAGATCGAGCTCGCTGCGTCGCGCCGCGTGGCAGAAGCGATCGGCGTCGAAGAGCACGTCGTCTTTCCGATGGATCTCCGCGTCTTCGGCGCGAGCGCGTTGACCGACGACATCGACGTGCCGAAGGATGTGGCCGGGGCGCCGGGCATTCCGATGACGTACGTCCCCGCCCGCAACACGATCTTCCTCGCCCTGGCACTCGGCTTCGCGGAAGCGCGCGGAGCCCAGGAGATCTGGATCGGCGTCAACGCCGTCGATTTCAGCGGCTACCCCGACTGCCGCCCCGAATTCCTCGAAGCGTTCCAGCGGGTGATCGATACCGGCACGCGCTCCGGCGTCGAGCACGGTGAGCCACGATTGATCGCTCCGCTGGTGACGATGTCGAAAGCGGAGATCATTCGTCGCGGAGTTGCCCTCGGCGTCGACTACGCCATCACCCACTCCTGCTACGACCCGGATGCACTCGGCCATGCATGTGGCCATTGCGACTCGTGCATTCTGCGGAGGAGAGGTTTCGAGGAAGCGGGCGTGAGCGATCCGACGGCATATATTGAAGGATGAAAGCAGAAGGATGAAAGTGTTCGCGACCTGCGAACCCGAACGAGACAATTCGCCTTGCGCATAATGCGCTTATCCGAGGCCTTGCCCAAATCGATAGCAGGACGAGTGATTGCTGGTCAGGTCTTTCGTTCGGGCAGCTCAGTCGGTGCGCACTATCGCGAGGCCTGCCGAAGCCGGTCCGATGCGGAGATGATCAGCAAGCTGGAAGTTGCGCTTCAGGACCTGGACGAGACGGCATATTGGCTCGAATTGACTGCCGAGTCGGGGATGATTGGGTTGCGACGCCTTCAGCCATTGATGGATGAAGCGAATGAGCTGACTGCCATTCTCGTTACCTGCGTGCGGAAAATTAAGCAGCGGCGTCGTAAATAGCGTTTCATCCTTCATCCTTCTGATTTCATCCTTCGTACATGCTCCGCGTCACCGAAATCTTCCACTCCATCCAGGGCGAATCCAGCCACGCCGGCCGCCCCTGCGTCTTCGTTCGCCTGGCCGGATGCAATCTTCGTTGCCGCTGGTGCGATTCGGAGTACACCTTCACCGGCGGGGAGAAGAGCTCGATCGATGACGTGATCGAGCGCGTCCGGAGCTACGGATGCAATCTTGTCGAAGTGACTGGCGGTGAGCCGCTGGCGCAGAAGGAAGCGTTTGCGCTGATCGAAATGCTCTGCAACAACGGCTTCGAAGTACTGATCGAGACCTCCGGATCGATCGACATCGAGCCGGTCGACCGGCGCGCGAAGATCATTCTCGACATCAAGTGCCCTGGATCAGGAGAGGCCGAGAAGAACTACTGGCCGAACATCGATGAACTGCAGGTACACGACGAGATCAAGTTCGTCATCGCCGACCGCGCGGACTACGAATGGGCACGCGGCGTGATCGAGGAACGCAATCTCGCCGGACGAACCATTCTCTTTTCGCCGGTCTGGGGCGAGCTGGAGCTGAAACCGCTGGCAGAATGGATGCTCGCGGACCGCGTTCCGGCACGGCTGCAGACGCAACTGCACAAACACATATGGGGCGCGGACGTGAAGGGAGTTTGATGACGAAGCCAACGCTCGACCACATCGGAATCGCCGTGAAGTCGCTCGACGCGGCAAAGATCTACGAAGCGCTCGGGCTCACGATCGAGCATATCGAGACCGTCGAAACGCAGGGCGTGCGCACTGCGTTCCTCGCGGCCGGTGACGCGATGATCGAGCTGCTCGAGCCGTCGGGGCCGCAGTCGACGGTCGCGAAGTTCATCGAGAAGCGGGGTGAGGGGATTCATCACATTTGCTTCCGTGTCGACGACATCGAGGCGCAACTGGCACGGCTGCAGCAGCAGGGCTACCGTTTGATCAACGAATCGCCGGTTCCGGGTGCGCACGGCTGCCGCGTGGCGTTTCTCCATCCGGCTGCCGGAAACGGCGTGTTGATCGAGCTGAGCGAAAAACAATGATCGAAGGATTCGCGCCGGCCTCACTCGTGATCGTCAACCTCGTCAATCCGAAGGAGAAGTTCTTCGGAGTGCTGCGAGCGCTTTCACCTGCCGGTGTGACGATCAAAGGCATCAATCTCGACTCGTACGAGGACTGGATTCATCAGATTGCACGCAACGATGACCTCGACCTCAACCTGGTCACGATGTTCGTGCCGCTCTTTCGCGTCGAGCGGATTTTTCTGGACGAGCCCTCCGGCATGATCAAGTCCCACAGCCAGCGCTTCGAAGAGGTCGTCGGGATTCCGATCGGTACGTTTCTCGGTCTGGACGAGCAGTACGACCACTGAGCCTGGAGAGACGGTTTCACGCGGAGACGCGGAGATGCGGAGGTCTCTCTCCGTGCCCTCCGCGTCTCCGCGTGAAACCGTTACTCGCCCGAGCGGGTCGGACGTGGATTCGTGGCCGCACGCATGGCCATCTGTGCGGCGCCTTCGACGGGCGTGCGGACGGGTGGAGAGAGATGGGCGTGCGGTGCCGCAGCGAGGATCGCGCCTCGCATCGGTGCGAGCAGCGTCTCGCCCGCCTTGAATGCGCCGCCGACGTACGCGACCGGAAAGTCGGAGGCGATGAGTCCGAGCCGCTGCGCCACGGCGATGACCGATTTGGCCAGCTCGCTTCCGGCACTATCAACAAGGCCGCGGGCGATCGCATCGCCGTTCTCTGCCGCGTCGATCACAAGTTTGCTGAGCCGCGCGATGTCATCGGCGTGCGTCGTTTGCGCGTAGACGTAACGCGGCAGATCGGCAGGCGTCATCTGATAGTCGCGCTGCAGCAGTGCGGTCATCGCCGTCGCCGGTCCCCGCCCGTCAAACGCCCGCAGGATGGCCGCCAGGCCTCCTCGGCCCATCGCATAGCCGCTTCCTTCGTCACCGACGATCGGGCCCCATCCACCCACCCTCGCCTCGTCGCCGGCGTCATTGCGGCCGACAGCGACGGAGCCGGTTCCGGCGATGACGACGATGCCGGCGCCGAAGCCGATCGCTCCCGTGAGCGCGATGCGAGCGTCGTTGTCGACCGTGAAGTTGCCGCGCGGAAAGAAGATGCTGAGCGAGTCGACGACCTCCTGGCGGTGCGCGGGGTGATCAGCGCCGGCAATGCCGCAATAAGTCCAGACGATCTCGCGGCTGGCCACATCGGCGGTCACGAGCGCCTTGTTGACCGCGCGCTCGATGTTGCGTGCGGCGGTCTCGATCCCGACCCGGAGATGATTGGAAGGTCCGGCCACGCCGGAGCCGAGCGGACGGCCGGTTTCGTCCGTGACCAGAGCTGCCGTTTTCGAAGCGCCACCATCGACGCCGAGGTAGTACGCCATGCGGAAGAGTCTTTTACCGCAAGTGCGGTGCCTGTGCGCGGTTACGCGGTCAGTACGGGGTTATTTATGAGGTCGCCGGTCGCGAGGTTGACCCCGAAAATCTCGAGGTTGACCCCGAGAATCTCGAGGTTGACCCCGAGAATCTCGAGGTTGATCCCGAAAATCTTGAGGTTGATCCCGAGAATCTTGAGGTCGTTGGCGAAAATCTCGACGATTTTTGTTTATGTTGATGACAAAATTGGTGGAAGAATCTTGAAATAGTTTCCACGATTGGGCGAAAGAACATGTGACTTCCGCCGCGACTGGCAACCGCCTCAGGACCGCTCCTTGCAGACTCTGCTGCTGAAGGAGAAGTTCATGAAATCGCATCGAATCTTTACGACCGTGGCGCTGGCAGTATTCGCCGCCGCGCTCATCGCCGTCGCCGGCTGCAAGACCGGCGGGATGGCGGTCACCAAGCGCGGCCAGCTTCTGAAAATCAACATCGAGCATCCGATCGATCTACCCGATCGCGGCGAGGACAATCTCAACGTTGTCGTCGGGAACCGTGGAGTGCGGAGCGTCAAAGACGTCCTGATCGATGTGGAGGTGCCGCCGGAGCTCGTCGTCCTCGATGAGACGCACGAGCGTGGCGTCACGATGTCGCACGAGCCGGGCTCGAATTTCTACCACTACACGATGGGGAACCTGCAGCCGGCCGAGGACTCGACGATCCATTACAAGGTGCGGGCTTCATTCGGCACCATGGCGGCCACCGGCAACGTCGGCGTGACGGCGTGGCAGCGCGATCTTCGCGGCGACAAGCTCGTCGAGACGGCGTCGATCAAGCTGAGGCCGTAGGGGCTGGGAGTGGGGAGTGGGGGGTGGGGAGTGGGAGAATGGCTTGTCAGCAGTTTCTTCCTCTCGATCCTCGATCTACCACTCCCCCACTCCCGGCTTTGCACACGAAGTCCGTTCTGCCTATAAGTCCGATATATGCAGCGCCGGTACTGTATCAGCGCGGGACCGCTTGGGAGCCCGGTACGGCTGGTAGTTCGATGTCAGCGTCCGACTCTGTCTCTAAGTCGGCCTCTGTTTTAGCGCTTCCGCGGAAAGCGAACTTGAGTGACACGAGCCCGGAGCTACACATGACAACCAGTGTCACCAGCCCCACGTACGGAAGCAGTTCTGTGCCGATCAATTCAAACGCTGGTGGATGGGTTAGCGCGAAAACAGCCCAAAGAGTTACCGCCAGATAGACCTCAAGCGCTCCGGCGATAAGCCGGAAGCAATGGCTGCGGTGGACAGGCAACCCTCGTCTAGTTCGGTACCCGATCATTCCAAAAAGGGCGACGAGCGTCAGGATTCCGAAGGTGGTCCCATTCAGGTTGTGAAGGATGAAGCGGCCAGCCATGTCCAAATTTGTGGACAGAAAACTCTCGGGTACGGCGACCTTTCCGGCGTGCTCAGCCGCCACAACGAGAGGCGCTTCCATCATTTGACGGGACGCTTGCTCCCGTTTTGGTGGTGAGGAAAGATGCGAGGAAACACGGCGGTACCGGCTGCCGCACCGGCGATTGCGCCGATCAGTCCGCCGATTGGCCCAGCGAAAACCTGCATCGTGACACCGAGAAACAACGCTCCGGCTATCGCATCAGACCGCCGCAGGCCGGGCGCCTTGCGCACTGAATTTATTGATTCAAGCATTTCAGGCTCCCTCGGGTTAGACGGATTTCTAGGGGCCAGGTTATCGACCGAAGATACAAGTTCGCGTGACGTCTCTGTCACGGCGTTGTCCACGGTAGCAACGGCAGATCGCATCCACAGCTCCCATCCGTCTACGCAGACAGCAAGAGAGAGACCAAGCGCGTTGGTGGCGAATTGCGGTCACCGCTTCACACTTTCAGCAAAGGCCGAAGCCTTTTTACCTGATCGTCCATCTCACAGCCGCAGCAGACCTTGTCATGTTTTTTGGGGAATCTGATGGAACTTAATAGCGTCCTGAAGGAATGTCAACGCAAATAAGCGGTCTGCGCCAATATTCCGAAGCTGTCCAGATTTCGATAGAAATCCGCGCCATCTTGTGGTACCGCGCTGCGTCCCTTAGCTGCTCGATCATTTATGATGTCCCTCCACGAGTCCGCCGCAATACGCCGGTAGCGGGTGGTCCAAGGGCAGCAGGTCAACCAATTGCCGTATTCTTCCGATGGCCTCATGAAATCATCGCCTACGCTACGATGAAACAAGCGCGCAAGGATCTTCAGGGTGACCCCAGGATCAGATACGAGATATAGCGGCTACGGAGCCGCTGGACATTCATCATGATGTACACGCTGTCCAGCTTCGACCATCGGCCCCAGAGGGCGAATGAATGCGCCGTCACATCCTGCACATAAACTCCCAACCTGCACCTAATGTTGGGTAGGAATGGGAGAGGTGCAAAGCCCCCACTCCCCACTCCCCGAACCGGCATAATGTCTTCGATGGACGTTGGTCAACCGCTCGGACAGGAAATCCATATCCCTCCCAAACCGCGGGAAGCGCTCGAGGACCGCAAGCTGCTCGACCGCCCCAGCCGGCAGGAACTGCTGCAGAGTGAGTCGTGGCGCGTGCTGCGCATCACGAGCGAGTTCGTTGCCGGATTCGATCATCTTGCCGAGGTGTATCCGGCTGTGTCGATTTTTGGGTCGGCGCGTACGCAGCTCGCGAGCGAGTACTACGAAGCCGCCGTCAAGACCGCCGAGCTGCTTGGCAAGGCTGGCTTTGCGGTCATCACCGGAGGCGGCCCCGGCATCATGGAGGCCGCCAACAAGGGTGCGCGGCAGGCGGGCTCGCTCTCGATCGGATGCAACATCGAGCTGCCGTTCGAACAGCACATCAACCAGTACGTCGACAAGGCCATGACCTTTCGCTACTTCTTCGTGCGCAAGACAATGTTCATCAAGTACTCGGAGGCGTTCATCACGTTCCCGGGCGGCTTCGGGACGCTCGACGAGCTGATGGGCGCGCTGACGCTGATCCAGACGAAGAAGATCACGAACTTCCCCGTGGTCCTTTACGGGAGCGAGTACTGGGGCGGTCTGTTCGACTGGCTTCGCAAGTCCGTCCTCGGGGCGAACAACATCACCAAGGAAGATGTAGACAGCCTCCACCTCGTCGACGATCCGGTTAAGGTCCGCGACATCGTCTGCGCCTTCCACGACCGGGCAGTGGTCACGAACGGTGATGAGGATGAGTCGCGGCCTCCTGACCACGTGAGAGGCGAGGACTGAGCGCCGTTCGTGGGCGCCTTGTTTGCAGGTTATTTGATGCAAAGGGGAGTCAGATGCGAATTCAGGAGACGGACCGAATCCTCAAGGAAGCGCGCTATGCCCGGCATGACCACGAGCTTCATCAGCGCGGCCGCGGCGGCCTCTGGCAGCGAGCGTGGCGATCGGTGACCGCACTCTTCAAACGTTCGTAACCAAGTGGCGGGGAACGGTTACGACTGTCCCCCCCCTTCTTCGGCTTCTTCGGTCGCCGGCATCTCCGTCTGCACGATGACCCAGCGCACGCGGAAGCGTTCCGCGTCGAGCACTTCGATCGACAGGTCGCCTAACTGCGTGCGGTCGCCGGGGACGACTTCGTGGCCGATGCGTGCTGCAACGTAGCCGCCGATCGTCTCTTCCGCCGGCTCGCCGACGTCAACTTTCAATCGATCCGCAAGATCCTCGATGAGGTAGTCGCCGCGCACGCGGTATCTGCCGTTGCCGAGCGGCTCGATCTCCGGCCGCTCCCGGTCAAACTCGTCCTGAATCTGCCCGAACAGCTCCTCGGTGATGTTTTCGAGCGACACGATGCCGGACGCGCCGCCGTACTCGTCGAGCACGATGGCCATGTGCGTCTTGTGCTCGATGAACTGCGAGAGCAATGCTTCGACGGTGGAGTTTTCGGGCACGAAGAGCACGTCGCGCTTGAGCTCGAGCAGCGTCCGTCCCGGGCCACGAAGCTGCGCCAGGAAGAGATCTTTGACGTGAATGAGGCCGATGGTCTGATCGAGGGTGCCGTCGCAGAGCGGATAGCGCGTGTGGCGCGTGATGCGGATGATCTCGAGGTTTTCTTCGATCGACTTGAGCGTGGAGAGCACGGAGACGTCGGTGCGCGGCACCATGATCTGCCGCGCCGTCCGCTTGGAGAATTGGAAGACGCCTTCGATGATCTCGCGGTTTTCTTCGGAGAGGATGCCGGCCTTCTCCGAGTGCGCCAGGATGAGGCGCAGCTCATCCTGCGAATGAACCATCTCCGCGCCGCTGGCCGGTTTCACGCCGATGAGACGAAGCACGGCGTTCGAAGCGCGGTTCAGCGCCCATATGATCGGGAACATTACCAGGTAGAAGGCGCGGAGCAGATGCGCCGACCAGAGCGCGGTGCCGAGGGTCTTGTCGATGGCGAGGTACTTCGGTCCGAGCTCGCCGAAGATGATGTGAAGAGACGAGATGACGATGAAGGCGACGCTGGCGGCGATCGTGTGCGCCACCGAGTTGCTGTAGACGCCGAAGAAGGAGAGGCGCGGCTGCACGAGCTGCGCGAATGCGGGCTCGCCGACCCAGCCCAGCGCGAGAGAGGCCAGCGTCACGCCGAGTTGCGTCGCCGAGAGGTAGCTGTCGAGCTTCTTGACGATGCGCCGCGTCATCCGGGCGCGCGCGCTGCCGGCGGCAGCCATTTCTGCGAGCTGCGTCGGCCGCACCTTGATGATCGAGAACTCGGCGGCGACAAAGAAGCCGTTCGCGATGATGAACAGCAAGGCGAGAAGCAAATACCAGGTAGGCATGCTCACCGCACGCGACGGGCGAACGCGCTACGAGATGGGTCGACGTCCATGAGAAGGCCGGTATTGTATGCCACGTCTTCGCGCCATCAACTCGACGACGTGATCACTTCGTCGAGCGTTTTCCAGAATCGTGGGTACGACTTCGACACAACCTGCTCGTCGGCGATCGTGACGTTGCCGCGCGCCAGCCCGGCGATTGCGAAGGCCATGGCGATTCGGTGATCGTTGTGCGTCGCGACCGTGACCGGTTCTGATGTCCAGCCGGGTTGGATGAGTAGCGAGTCGGGCCGCTCTTCGACGGCGGCTCCGAGGCGGCGCAGCTCCGAAGTGACGGTGGCGAGGCGGTCGGATTCTTTGACCCGCAGATTCGCCACGTTCACGATCTCGACCGGCGATGACGCCAGCGGCGCGATCGCGGCAAGCGTCGGGACGATGTCGGGGCATGCGTTGCAGTCGAAGCGGCCGCCGTTCAGGGTGCCCATCCCGGAGACTGCAATCTCATCCGCGTCAATGGCAACCTTGCAACCCATCGCCGACAGAATGTCGAGAAAGGCAGCGTCGCCCTGTGCAGTCGGATAGGCGAGACCGCGAACGCGCATCGTGCCGCCCGTTGCTGCCGCCGCCGCGAACCAGTACGACGCGGAGGAGTAGTCGCCTTCGACACGGTATGCGTCTCGGTGAAGTTTGGCCGCGCGCACGCGGATGACATTGCCATCCCGCTTCACATCCGCGCCGAAGGCAGCGAGGACGGATGCGGTGATGTCGAGGTACGGCGCGGAAGCGAGCGATGTGAGGCGCAGCGTGAGCCCATCCGGCAGGGTCGCGCCGGCCATCATCAGCGACGAAGCGAACTGGCTCGATGTGTCGGCGGCGATGGCAACGTCGAATCCGCCGCGCATTTTCTTTCCCCGAATGCGCAGCGGCGGATAACCTTCCCGCTCCACATACTCGACCTCGGCGCCGATGGACAGCAATACATCGACGAGATCGCCGATCGGCCGTTCATGCATGCGCGCCTCGCCCCGCAGAACGAATCGTCCAGGCGTGAACGCCAACCAGCCGGTGAGAAACCGCATCGCCGTCCCGGCGTTGCCAACGAAGACCTCAACGTCGTTGGCGGACATGCTGAGCCGAGGACCGATCGTGACGCCGCTCTTGAACGTGCCCTCGATGCCGAATCCGATCGTCCGAAGCGCCTCGAGCGCATAGCGCGTGTCATCAGCATCGAGACAATTCATGATCGTCGTCGTCCCCTCCGCCATCGCGCCGAGCAGAAGCGCGCGAACGGAGTAGGACTTTGAGGGTGGGGCGGTGACCGTGGCGTTGAGCGTTTGTTGCTTTGCGATGATCTTCACGAGCGATGAACGATATCAGTGAGGGATGACGTGGAGGATGAAGGTTGGGAGTCGTAGGGTGTCGGGTGTCGGGTGTCGAAGCAGTGGCACGTGTTACTCCGACTCGCGACTCCCGACACGCGACTCGCGTTTCGGTTCATCCTTCACGTCATCCCTCATCCTTCAAGCTCAGCACCAAACCGTCATACGCCAGCTTGATCCCCTCCGGCAGCGTCGCCTCGACAGTCTCGTGATCGACTTCATGCGTTAGATGGATCAGCCACGTCTCTCGTGCGTTGATCTGCTTGGCCACGGCGACGGCCTCCTCGATCACAAAGTGCGTGGGGTGCCGGGGGCTGATGCGCAGGCCGTCGAGCGCGAGGATCTCGACACCTTTGAGGAGCTGCATCGTTGCGTCGGGGATTCCGTTCGTGTCGGTGATGTAGGCGAAGCCGCCAATGCGAAAACCGAGGATGGTCCAGTCGCCGTGGGTTACGGGCAGCGGTGTGATGGCGATTCCTTCGTGCACGAACGGGCCGTCGATCTCGCGCAGGTCGACCTGCGGTTTGCCGCCGCCGATCTGCGAGTCCGACCAGATGTAGTTGAAGGCGCGGCGGATGGCTGCCGCCGTCATCGGGTTGGCGAACGCCTGAATGGCCTCGCGCTGCCGGAAGTTGAACGGGCGAATGTCGTCGAGCCCCATGAGGTGATCGGAATGTGAGTGTGTGAAGAGAACGAAGTCGAGGCGTGGGATCGGGTACTTCAGGAGCTGCAAGCGCAGATCGGGCGAGGTGTCGATGAGAAAGTGCTTTCCATCCATCTCGATCTTCACCGACTGCCGCAGCCGTCTGTTGCGCGGATCGCCCGAGGTGCAGACGGCACAGGAGCAGCCGACGACGGGAACGCCGGTGGAGGTGCCGCTGCCGAGGAAGGTGACGCGCATCAGTTAAACATTCCGCTTCTCAAACAGTCACCCAGTCGAACGCACCCGTCTCGGGATTGATGGCCATCGCTTCGCCGGTCTCGTACCAGGCTGGCAGCACGGTGACGGTTGCCGTGCCGGGAAGGACGAGTTTGTGATGGAAGTGGCCGAAGACGACGTCGGTGAAGCCTTCGGCGGCGCGCGTGCGGCCGTAGGCTTCCATCCGCTCGGTGGGGAGACGGGTCTTGTGCTTGAAGTTGGTGCCGGATAGATGCGCCTCGACGGTGTCGACAAAGCTGCGCGCCAGGCGTTTCGGGATGAGCTTGAGCGAGTGCCGCGAGAGAGCGTTCTTCGATGCGAAGCGCCAGAAGCGATAGGCGATGTCGCGGTCGTTGATCATGTCGCCGTGGACGATGAGGTATTTCCGGTCGCCCGCCGGAATCGAGAACTCCATCGCCACATCGCTGACCGCCCGCTCGGCGAACGAGCCGTGCAGAAAGAAGTCGCGGTTTCCTTCGACGTAGTGGATCGGGATTCCGCTGTCGCGCAACTCCTGCAAGCGGTCGAAGACGGCTTTGACGGACGAGGTGTAGAACTTCGGATCGGCGATGAGGTAGTGAAAAAGATCGCCGTTGAGATAGAGCGCTTTCGGCCGTAGTGCGACGAGCCGGTCGAACCAGGAGAGAATCGGTTTCTCGCTGCCTTCCGAGAGTCCGATGTGTGAATCGCCGATGACGAAGATTTGTCCTGCTGCGATCAAACGGAGAGCTCCTCGATCACGCGCCGCAGTTCGCAGTGGGTTGCTTCATCGAAGGCGCAGAAAATTACGCGCTGCAACGAGCGTGCGTGCGGCCGGAAGTCCACCGCCGTCGCAACCAGCACGCGAGCGCAACGTCCGCGCTCGAAACCGAAAGACGATGGAATGGGCGGCAGTGCAACCGATGCAATGGCCAGCTCCTCGCCGCGCTTCAATGCCGCCCAGATCGCGCTGCGAAGTTTGGCGTCTTCGTTCCCATCGCCCTGCCGCGGCACGATCGCATGGATCACAAATTTGCACAGAACGTTGCCGCCGCTCGACACGAAGGCTTCTCCGACAGGAACGGCACCGCCCCCCGCCTTTTGCTTGCTGGCCGAGGCGGGGTTGATGATCGCGTCGACTTTGAGCGAAGAAAGGTCGGCGCGAAGAAGGTCGATATCCATGGCTAAATTGCGGTGTTCAGTTTCGCGCGCGGATCCTCGCCGTACGCGGCGTCGATGATATCGGCCGCTGCGAGTACCTCGGCCGCGGTGCTCTTTGGCGCCGTGATCTGAACCCGGTAGTAGTGATCGCCATGCGTGCCGCCTTTTTTCTTCACACCCTTTCCTCGGATGCGAAATGTCTGACCGCCCTGCGTACCCGCTGGGATCCGTGCACGAACGGGGCCGTGGATGGTGGGCACTTCCACCTCGCCGCCGCGAATCGCCTCGCCGACTTTGATGGGAAGGTCGATGTAGATGTCGTCGCCGCGCCGCTCGAACAACGGATGCGGACGGATGTGAATGAGTACGTTGAGGTCACCGGCCGGTCCACCGCCCCCACCCGGAGTACCTTTGCCTCGCAGCCGGATCCGCTGCCCGTCCGACATCCCCTCGGGGATCTTGACCTTGACACGGTTGCCATTGATGGTGAGATCCATCGTCGTGCCGAGGATGGCATCGCGGAAGTCGATGGTGAGCTCGGCTTCGAGATCGGAGCCGCGCTCCGGACCTTGCTCGAATCCACCGCCGCCGAAAAGATCCGAGAAGATGTCAGTGAAGCCGCCTGCACCTCCAGCCGGACGACGTCCGCTGCGCGTGCGTGCGCCGCCGCCGGTGAATTGAGAGAAATCGAATCCGGCGCCAAACGGATTTGCGCCCCCCTGAAATGGATTCGGCCCACCGCCGGAACGGAATGCCTCTTTGCCGAGACGGTCATACTGCTCGCGCTTCTCCTGATCGGAGAGGACGGCGTAGGCCTCCGACATTTCCTTGAACTTGTTCTCGGCGTCCTTGTTCCCTTTGTTCTTGTCGGGATGGAACTTCTTCGCGAGGCCGCGGTAGGCCTTCTTGATCTCATCCGCGGTTGCGGTCTTCTTCACGCCGAGGATGTCGTAATAGTCTTTTTCGGCCATGGTTGCGACAGAACGTTTTAGCACATGAATTGCTTCAGGAGCCGGTTGGAGAAAGAATCAACCTTACATGCACGCATCACTGGCCCGCCGCAACATTCTGACGATGATCCTCGCCGGCGGTATGGGCGAGCGTCTTTATCCGCTGACGCGCGACCGGGCCAAGCCCGCCGTGCCCTTCGGCGGACGGTACCGGATCATCGACTTCGTCATCAACAACTTCATCAACTCGGGATTTTTCAAGATCAAGGTGATGACGCAGTTCAAGTCGAACTCGCTCATCGAGCACATCACACGCACGTGGCGGCTCGTCCCCGAGATCGGGCAGTACGTCGACATCGTGCCGGCCCAGATGCGCAAAGGTCCGTTCTGGTTTCGCGGAACGGCCGACGCGGTGTTCCAGAATCTCGAGCTGATCTTCGACGAGCAGCCCGAGTTCGTCTGCGTCTTCGGCGGCGATCACATCTACAAAATGGATGTGAACCAGATGCTGCAGGAGCACATGACCAACGATGCCGACCTGACCATCGCCACGATCCCGGTGCCGGTCGAAGAGGCGCACCACTTCGGTATCGTGGAAGTCGACAGCGACTGGCGGGTCACCGGCTTCGTCGAGAAACCGAAGGAGGGGGCGAAAACGATTCCCGGCCGTCCGGACATGGTCCTGGCTTCGATGGGCAACTACATCTTCAAGGCCAATGTGATGATCGATGTCCTCCAGCGCAACGCGCTCCGCGATGCGGCACACGATTTCGGCAAGGAGATCATCCCGGCGATGTACCCGCGGATGAACGTTCATGCGTACGACTTCGCGCAGAACTACGTTCCGGGCGAGGCGGAGATCAACCGCGGCTACTGGCGCGACGTCGGTACGATCGATTCGTACTTCGCGGCGTCGCTCGACCTGGTCGCGGTCACGCCGCTATTCAATCTGTACAACGCGCAGTGGCCGATGGTTTCCGCGCCGCTGAACCTTCCGCCTGCGAAGTTCGTCTTCGCCGACTCGAAGTCGCAGCGCATCGGAATCGCCACCGACTCGCTCGTCTCAGCCGGCGTCATCATCTCCGGCGGCACGATCAACCGCAGCATTCTCCACCCTCGCGTTCGCATCCATTCCTACACCGATGTCGACGAGTCGATCCTGATGGATGGTGTGGAGATCGGCCGGCACTCGAAGATCCGCCGCACGATCATCGACAAAGGCGTGAAGATCCCGGCCAATTCGACGATCGGCTACGACATCGAAGCAGACCGCGCGCGATTCACGGTGACGGACTCGGGAATCGTGGTGGTGCCGAAGGGGGCGGAGGTGGCGGAGGGGGCTTAGTTGCGTGGCCCTGGCGGGCCACGCGTTGTCGGTTGTCGGTTAGTTGCGCTTCGCGCGTTGTCGGACTGGAGAGTCCGACCTACTTTGTGCCTGTCGCGCGACGGAAAGCGACCGTTGCGATATCGGAACCATTGCTTCCGACATCGGAACCGTTGCTTGCGATATCGAAACCGTTGCTTCCGACATCGAAACCGTTGCTTCCGACATCGAAACCGTTGCTTTCGACATCGAAACCATTGCTTCCGGCATCGGAACCGTTGCTTTCGACATCGAAACCATTGCTTTCGACATCGAAACCGTTGCTTTCGATATCGGAACCATTGCTTCCGACATCGGAACCGTTGCTTTCGATATCGAAACCAATGCTTTCGACATCGGAACCGTTGCTTTCGATATCGGAACCATTGCTTCCGACATCGGAACCGTTGCTTTCGATATCGAAACCAATGCTTCCGGCATCGGAACCATTGCTTTCGACATCGGAACCATTGCTTCCGACATCGAAACCGCTGATTCCGACTTATTACCGCCCTTTCCCGTTTTTTGACGCATTTCTCACGCTTGGTGCGCCTTCTTGCCGCCGCGCAAGCAACTGACAACGCGCAAAGCGCAACGAACCGACAACCGACAACGCGCGGCCGCCAGGCCGCGCAATAAGCGATATTCTCCATTCCCATGACCGTCACCTTCACCAAGCCCCGCACCGACGGGCGCGCCTCGAACGAGATGCGCCGCGTTCTCATCACGCCGAACTTCAGCAAGCATGCGGAGGGTTCTGCGCTGATCGAGATTGGGGATACGCGCGTCATCTGCACTGCATCGATTCAGGAGAAGGTTCCGCCGTTTCTGTATCGCACGGGCAAAGGGTGGGTCACGGCCGAGTACGGAATGCTGCCGCGGGCGACGACCGAGCGGACTGACCGCGAAGCCGCGCGCGGAAAGCAGGGCGGCCGGACCATGGAGATCCAGCGCCTGATCGGCCGCTCGCTGCGCGCTGCTGTAAATAGCGAGATGCTCGGCGAACGGACGATCTGGCTCGATTGCGATGTGATCCAGGCTGACGGTGGCACGCGCACGGCCTCGATCACCGGCTCCTTCGTCGCTCTCGCTCTGGCCCTCGGCAGGCTTTACGTCGACGGGAAACTCGTCACCTGGCCGATCAACTCTTTCGTCGCCGCCGTCTCGGTCGGCATCATCAACGGCTCGCCGGCGCTCGACCTGAACTACGAAGAAGACTCGAAGGCGGGCGTCGACATGAATATCGTCGCCACCGACAAGGGGCGCTTCGTGGAGCTACAGGGAACCGCCGAGGGAGCAACGTTCAGCGATGAAGAGATGACGGCGATGTTGGGGTTGGCGAAGGAAGGAATCGCGGCGCTCGTCGAAAAACAGCGCGAGATTCTGGCGCCGACGCTCGCACGCGTCGACACCCTGGCCCGCGAACGGCTCAATAAGAAGTTCCGCTGACCGTTCTGCGCAGAACGTAGATCACGCCGTGGTGTCGCCCGAACCATCCCTCGAACGGGACCTCTCTCTCTACGCGCATGCCCGGCAGCGCGTGAAAACTGATGACGTAGGTTTGCGGCGGATGCGCAAAGATCAGTTGCCGCCGGCGTTTCTGCGTTACGCCCGCGACTTCGTAGAGGTTGAACGGTTCGGAGCCGCCGTCGATGGCAACAGGAGGTACGCCGCGGGCGAGCAACTCCCGATACCCGGTCCAGCGCGCCCGATTCCAGGAGAAGTACTCGTGCATCGAGCCTACGTCGAAGACGGCCACCGCTACGAGCGCAGCGATTGCGATCGCGCGAGCGACGCGCCGCTCCCACGGCACGAAGAACGGCAGCAGCAGTCCCACGCTCCACGCAGCATCCCACGCGTAGCGATCGACGTAGATTCCGGAGGCGCAGAGGCCGGCGGTTCCGGCCACGGCGAACGCTGTGGCAAGCAGCGTGAACGTCGTTGGACGCCGCGCGACGCTGATGACGATCGTGGCGACGAGGAGCGCTGCCAGGAGCGCGCTGCCCCATGTGAGTGCGAGGCGCCACGGCATCGATGCGGTGAATGGGTAGTCATATTGGCGTGACCACACCTCACTCAGCGTCGGCGGCCCGAGACCCCAGTTCGTCAGGATGTTGCCGAGCATGAAGTTGCCTGTGAGGCTGAAGTAGGGCATCGGCAGGCCGCGCGATACCGCCTCGTTGACGCGTATGAAGATCGGGATGGCGATGAGGCCGGCGAGCAGCGTCTCGCCGCGCGACCAGTGCCGCCGCGCGAAGAGCAGGATCAGCGACAGCGGAAGAAAAAAGAGCGCGACGTTCTGCGCGTTCCAGGTCGTGTAGTCGGCGATGACTGTGATCTGTTCCGGCGGGCGGAATGTGGCCTCCGTCCACATCCTGAAATGGTTGCTGAGCTCCTCCGGCGATCCGGTCAGCCACTCGCGCCGGAAGAGAAAGATCGCCGCGAACAGCGCGAGGGCGACGCCGATCGTGATGGCCGCTGCGCGGCGATTCTTCGGCTTCGCGATCAGCAGGACGACGAGGGCCGCAGCGAGAATCTCAACGCCCGTCTCGCGAACGAAGGTGGCTACGAATGCGGCGGCACAGCCGGCGACAATGAAGCCGGTCCGCCCCTCGCTGATGCCGCGATAGAAAAAGAGAAAGGCCAGCATCGACGCGAAGACGTACGGCACCTCGGTCATGTAGGTACACGACGCCCAGATAAAGATCGGATGGAACATGAAGGCGAGCGTCGTGACGATGCGGAGTGACCGCACGATGCCAGCGCGCGCCAGGATGTGATTGACGAGGATGATCGTCGCCGCGGAAAGGGTCAGCGTCGATGCCCGCAGCACTTCAAACGACTCGCCGAACGCGCGCGTCCACATCGCGCCCCACAGCACGAGCGCTCGCAGGCTGACGGCCGTGAATTGCGAGAAGTGAAACTGGCCGGTCCGCGCGAAGTGCCATGTGGGCAGCGCGAAATCCCAATCATCGTTGAGCGGGAAGTTGCCGTGCGGCCGGATTAGAACGATCGCAACGGCGAAGGCGGCCAGCAGTAACGCGAGCTCGAGCGCGCGCGCCGCGCGTTGCGTAAGCGTCATGAGGGAGTTAGGGTAGCGCACGATGGCGGACACCCTCACGCGGCCCTCGGCCGATAACAACCCGTCGAGGAACAGGGAGGTATCCGTTGCCAGTCTCACCGACCGCCGCATCGCCGAGTGGCTTTTTCTCCTGACGTTCGTCACGTACGGTTACTTTTTCGCCGGTGGCGGCTGGAATCAGAATTCGCAGTTCGATCTGACGAGGGCCATCGTCGAACGGCACACGGTCTCCATCGACGCCTACACGGGCAACAGCGGTGACGTGGCCTTCGCGCGCGGACATGTCTACTCGAACAAATCGCCGGCAGTGTCGTGGCTGGCGGCGATTCCGTACGCGCCGTTGTTCGCAATCGAACGGGCGAGCGGAGCCGATCCGGGCGCCGCAGCGCTGCTCACGTTCAACGTCTACATCTGCACCCTCGTCTGTCTGGCGTTACCGGGAGCAGCGATTCCGGCAATGCTGTTCCTCTATGGCCGGCGTCGCGGAATTGACGCGCGGCAAGCCGCACTCGCCGCGGCGGCAGTCGCCCTTGCGACGCAGCTTCTACCGTACGCAACGACGTTCATGCTGCACGTTCCGTCGGCGGCGCTCCTCTGCTACGCGTTGACGACGCAGCATCATGGGCGGCGCGGACTCGCGGCGGCGCTGGCCACGGCCATGAACTACCTCTGCGCGCCGGCATTGCTCGCCTTCGCATTCGTGGGTCTGCGTCGCGTGTGGCGCTACCTGCTCGGTGCCATCGCTCCGCTGGCGGCGCTGGCTATGTATCAGTACTGGTGTTTCGGCAGCATCTTCACGATTGCCATCGCTCATGAAGATCCGCGCTTTCTGACACATGGCGCGGTGCTCGGCGTCTTCCAGCGGCCCTCGATCGGCGTGCTTTACGCCATCACGCTGTCGCCGTATCGCGGCTTCTTCTTCTTCGCGCCGCTGTTGCTGGTCGCGATGTTGGGCATTCGCGCGTGGTGGCGCGACGACCGCCGCACCTGTCTAGCATCGCTCGTCGTCATCGCATCGTTCTTCGCGTTCAACCTCGTTTTCAATGGCTGGGAAGGTGGCTTCGGCATCGGCGGGCGCTATCTTGTTCCGATCATTCCGCTTTTCGGCATGGCGCTGCTTCATGTGCGATGGCGACTGCTGGTCAGCATCGTTGCGGCGGTTGCATTCGCGATCAATTTCGCGGCAGCCGCTGTAGATCCGCAACCGTCGGCAACGATCCCGCGACCACTCACGCAGTACATCGCACCGTTGCTGCTGTCCGGCCATTTCCCTGCGTCTGTGCCAATCACGCCGCCGTGGTCCGCAGCGACGTTGACCGGTCACACGTCAGTCAACAGGCTGACGTTCGACGAGGCGATCATCTTCGCCAATCACCCACCCGCGTCCCCGGAATCCGAATGGGCGAGCTTCAACCTCGGCGAGCTTCTCTTCGGTCCGGGCAGCGCGCTCTCGCTCCTCCCGATCCTGCTGATCATCCTCGGCGGAGGAGTCGTGGTCGCACGACTGGCCAGGCAATCAGCAGCAGCGCCGTCGTGAGGGCGCCGGCCAGCCCCCAGTAGAACGAGACAGGGAAGTAATCGACGCGTACGTCCCAGTCGCCGGGCGGAATTGTGAAGCCTAGGAACGCGCCGTTGACGGCCAGGGGGCGAATGGGATTGCCGTTGAGGGAGATGCGCATTCCCGGCCAGAAGGGCTGGCTGCTGACGATGAGTGCGTGCCGCGCGCTGTGGATTCGGAGCCGGAAATCGGGGTCACGCGCTTCGACGATCTGCACCTGCGGATCACTTGTCGGATGTAGCAGGTCCTGACGCATGCGATCGCTGTCGACCGGCAGAATGTTGACGACCGCCTGCTTCGACAGGTCGTGTTCGACGAGCGTCTGCGCGAACATGTTGTGTCGGAACTCGAGGACGATGTCGTGCGCGGCGAAGAAGCGCGGCTTCACATCGAGGTTCTCGAAGATCCGCCCGTCGCGACCGTCGTACACGAGGCGATAGCGCGCCGGGTCACCGGGATCGACGTTGTGCGCGCCGACGAGATAGCGCACGTTCAAATAGTTCAGCAGTGTCGTCTTCGCGTTTTGCCAGTTGGCAAAATAGTTGTCCGTCTCGAGGTTGGCGAGCAGACGCAGTACGCCGAGATAGCGGCCGTTGGCCATCGGATCGTGCGTGCGGATGTCAGCGAATCCATACATTGCATTGGTGTTGGGAAAGAGCGCAGCGCCGGCGCCAACGATGCGGAACGGATTGGTGGCAGCCGCCGCCTGCAGACGTTCCAGCCGCTCGATGAGCGGAGTCTTCGGGTACATCGCCTCGATGGGCAGCACCGGATTCCAGCCGTCGGACGCATTCCATAGTTCCGCGATCAGAGCGAATCCGACCAGCATGGTCGCGATGTGCCGGGCGCGAGCCTGCAGGACGAAGAGCGCCGAAAGCAGGAGCACGATGATGCTGGGAAACACCGCAATCATCGCTGTTTGTTGCATCGCCGCGCTCGGGAAGGACACCTTCAGAAGGACGTATGAAACGAGGCCTGCGGTTGTAAGGACGCCGAGGAGGAAAGGTGTGGAGCTCTCGCGCCGTGCGGAGTCGATCGCCGCCGCTGTCATGGCTGCCGCGATCCAGCAGAGAAACAGACGCAATCGAGCATTCGCCGCCAGCCTGAAGGCGAAGTGGAAAAGCGAGCTGATGACAGGCCAGTTGAAGACGATTCCGGTAGTGATGAGAGCGAGGATGAGCAGAAATACCTCGCGACTGCGGAAACGGCGTTGTTCGATGGCGCGAAAGAGAAGCGCGAAGAAAGAGGCGATGCCGAGGATGCCGGCGAATCCCGTGATCGACTCGGCCGTCGCCGGGCCCCACGGTTTCTCGGCCGGCGCGTGGCCGTAGAAATTCGGTTCGAACGTGGCGATCGCTGAGGGAAAATTGGAGAAGGGGGCCTCTCCGTTCGCGCGGATCTGCAATTCTTGAAAGCGCTGGGACTTCTTCACCGTTTCGGCGAACGTCGTGAGGAACGGCGCGGCAAGAAGTGCGGCCACGAAAATCGCAGCGGCGGCGAGGGCCAGCGAGCGCACGGCATCGAGTCGCGAAACCGGCCGTTCGACGAACGCGATCCAAAGCGCGAAGAGGCCTCCGAAGAATGTCACGTGAGTCACGGTCTCCGGATGGCCGCCGTAAAGCATGGTGGCCCAGACCACTGCAGCGAACACGAAGCGGGGATAGGTGCGACGTTCGATGAGCAGTTCCAACGCCAGAAACGCGGCCGGGAGCCAGACCGCGACCGTGACCATCGGGAAATGCAGCCACGTGCTGACAAACGTACAGAATGCGAAGGCGATCGCTCCGATGGCCGAAGGCAGCTCGTCGTAATGCCGCCGGCAGAAGAGGTACATGAACGTCAGCGCGATGAGAAGCTTCATCGCCGCTTCGGAGGTCATCGCGTATCCAAGAGGAAGCGGCAGGCCCAGCAGCCGGAGCGGAGACATCGCCGAGCTTTGTCCGTTCGCTAGAAGCGGATAGCCGCAGCCGGCGAGTGCGTTCCAGACCGGAAAGTGCAGTGAAAGCCACGCTTCGCGCACCTGATGCGCCCACGGGACGATCTGCAGAGGCAGGTCGTTCATTTCGGCGTTGGAGAGAGTTGGACGATGTCCCCAATCTCCCCACGGCGGCAGGATGTTGACGAAGTCGACGGGAAGGTTGACGTACTGGCCGGTCATCGGCCGGAAGAGATAGATCAGGACGAGCGCGTAGAAGAACGCAGCGACGCGCCACGGCAAGCCGTCACGGACCGCCGGGATCCAGCGGCGCGCAGACCAGATCGCGATCGCGTAGAGCGCGCCGACGTAAATCCAGGAAGCGTTGAACACGGGCGCGGATCATAAAGCAGATGAGAAACATGAGGGCGAGAAGTGCGACCACCGCCGCGATATCGAACGAGACAGGAACATAGCGAACTCGGACCGTCGAATGGCCGGGGGGAGCAGCGAAACCGATGAATGTGCCGTCGACGAGCTGCGTCGTGAGCCGGGCGCTGGCGGCGTCCGCGCGCCACCAGCGCGACCAGCCGACGCTGCTGCTGATCAGCGTGGAGGTGGGTGCGTCGATGTCGAGCACATAGGCATCGCCGCTAGCCGAGGCGATCTGCACGCGCGCACCGGCGCCGAAGAAGCGCGGCTGCACGTGAAGATTCTCGTAGAGCATGCCATCACTTCCAGCGTAGCGAAGCTGGTAACTAGAAGGTCGATTTCAAGAACGGCGAGTTCCAGCCGATCGTCAGCGGCCACATCTCCACGATCACGGCCGCGACGAGCAGCAGCGATGTGATGTTTTGCGCGCGTGGCGCGAGAACCATGACTGTTGCGATGGCGAGGACTATCGCGCTCGGAATCACAGAGATCAGCACGTCGTGGCGCGCGGCATCGCTCGGAAAGGGTGTTGTCATCACGATGACGGCGAGTAACGAGGCCGCGGCAGCGAGGCCGATCGCGAATGGCATGCACTGAGAAACCCGCGCTGCTTCTCAACG
Source organism: Thermoanaerobaculia bacterium (assembly GCA_017883205.1). Classification (GTDB taxonomy): domain Bacteria; phylum Acidobacteriota; class Thermoanaerobaculia; order Gp7-AA8; family Gp7-AA8; genus JADGNZ01. The sequence goes on from JADGNZ010000022.1 coordinate 86,285, forward strand.
ACTACGAGCCAGAGAACGTACGCGACACCGAAGAGGAGGATGTGGATTGCGGTCTCGGGATGGCCACAGAAAACGACCATCGCTCCGATTACCGCGGTCATCGCGAACCGGGCATCGGTACGCTGCTCGACCAGAAGGTCGATCTGATGGACCACGGCTGGAAGGAAGCAGGCCGCCGTGCCTTGGGCGAAGTGCAGCCAGCCGATGACGAAGGGGCCGAAACCGTAGGCGATCGCGGCGATGCTGCTCGGGAGGAGGTCGTAGCGCCGCAGGCAATAAGGTGAACGTGAGTGCGATGAGAACTTTCATCGCGGCTTCGGCGGTCATCGAATACGTCATCGGCAGCGGAATAGCGAGTAAGCGCAATGGTGAGAGCGCAGCGCTCTGCGCGTTCGCCAGCAGTGGGTAACCGCAGCCGGCCAGCGCGTTCCAGAGCGGTGCGTGCCCGCGTAGAAGAGCGCGGCGATGCGCCTGGGAATCGGGTTTCCGCCGCGGCGCGCGAGCGCGACGGCGATGGTGTAGAGCGCGCCGACGTAGAGCCAGGTGGGATTCAACGGAGAGATGGTACTGCTGGGTTAGTCGCTGCCGGTGCCCCAAGCGTTCGCTTGCGCGAACGCTTCGTCATTGCCTTGCTCAACCATTTTCCGCACGAGCGCCGCGACTGCCTCTGCGTGGGGGGCGATGTTCTCGCGATTTGCGGCGATGATCGGTGACCAGACCGATGCCGCGCTGCCGGCGAGACGGAGGAAGGTGCGAAGGCCTGCCCCCGCGAAGCGTGGATCGACGTTCTGGTCGTGCAGGTAAGCGGCAAGGGCTGTGGAGAGGATCTGCGGGAGGTGACTGGTCAGGGCGACCGCGCGATCGTGCTCGGCAGCGGGGACGAGCTCCGCGCGCGCACCGCAACAAGCGATCAGCTCCTGAACGATCGGTGCTTCGCGATCGACGAACCACGACGCGCCTTCGAACAAGTCTGCGCGGGCAGCGGCAACTCCGCGCTCGTGCGATCCGGCGAGCGGATGGCCGGCCACGAAATCGACGCCGTGCGCATCGGCTGCGGAACGGAGCGGCTGCAACACGCTGCACACGGACGTCGTCAGTGAGCGGCAGCGATCGATCAGGGCGATGGCGGCATCGACCGGCGTTGCCAAAACCGTGATGTCGAACGTACCGTCGAAGGATTCGCTGCGCTCATCGGCCGCGCCGGCGCGGACCGCATCGTCGAGCGAAACGCCGGGATCGATGTATGTGACGTGCCATCCGCGGCGGCGCAGCGCGATCCCGATCGATCCTCCGATGAGGCCGAGTCCGGCGATCAGCGTACGCCGCGCGGAGTGCATCAACGCGACATCATGATGAGCGTGCGGTCGACCGTCTGTGACGTCGATGCGTCGAAGTACGGCCGCTGGATCGTCACGCGCGGACGGTTCGTCTTCGGATCGATCTCCGCCGCGCGGTATGAGCCGACGGCCTTCGAGGGATCGAGCTTGATGTTCAGCTTCTGCGCGACCGGGACGATGCCGGCGACATCGGTGGCCAGTTCGCCGGCGCGGTAGTACGCGGGAGGCTTGGCCGAGCTGAGGTTGTTCGTCGCGTCGGGCGCCACTTTGTTGTAGCCGTACGACTGTGCATAGAACTCAGCCACTTTGTCGACCGGCGCGTCGGTGTCGTAGATCGCGATCGGCGGGATGTCGTCGGCCGGCCTCATGACCTTGTGCGCCTGTTTCCAGAGATCGGTCAGTTGGGCCAGGTAGCGCGAACCTGGGTAAATCGTGAAGGCGAAGGATTCCGGCTCGGTCGACTCGTTCTTCTTTTCTTTCGAGCACCCTGCGGCGATGAGCGCGACAAGTGCCGTGGCCGCGAGCAAACGTGAGGTTCTGGTCATCGATGACTCCAGTGAATCAGTTGATTGGTGGATTCGTAGATCAGGATGAGGGACTTGTCTCTGTCCACTGATCTACGAATCGACTCTAGCATACGCAGCTCGACACGAATCCGTCGCTACCTGGCCGCGGCCAGGCTGCGGTCGCGTGCTGCCCGAAACTCATCGCCTTCCTTCCAGTTCGGCATCGTGGCGGCGTTCGCGGCATCCCATCCCATCCAGATTCCGAGCTGTGCCATCTGCACCGCTTCCGACCAATCCCACGACGGATCGAACTGATCGCTGGGCTGATGGTAATGATTGGCGCGGAAGTCGTTCGACCACGCCGCGCCGAAGTCAGCTCCCTTGCCGATGACGTCATGGCCGGGATCGATCGAGAATGCCGGGATGCCGACTTTGCCGAAACTGAAGTGATCCGAGCGGTAGTAGTGGCCCTGCTCCGGCTCCGGGTCAGGGATGATCGTGAGGCCGAGCGCTTTCGTGATCCGCTGCGCGGTCGGATAGAACGTCGTCCGTTCGATGCCGTTCATGTTCACGTCGCGTACGCGGCCGAGCTCCGGGATCATGTCGTAGTTCATACCGAGCGCGATGTGGCCGGATGGAAGAGGCGGATTCTGGCCGAGATATGCCGAGCCGATCAGCCCCTGCTCTTCGGCGGCGACTGCGGCGAAATAGACAGATCGTTTCGGCGCCGGCATGCGCGACCAGACGCGAGCCATCTCCAGAAGAATGGCGCAGCCGGAGGCGTTGTCGAGCGCGCCGTTGTAGATCGTGTCGCCGCTCTTGTCGGCGGGTCCGATGCCGAGGTGGTCGTGGTGGGCGGAGTAGAGAATCGCCTCGTTGCGAAGCTTTGCGTCGCTCCCCATCAGTTTGGCCACAACGTTCGTGGTGTTGAATGAGCGGAGCTTGCTGGCGACGTTGCCGGAGAGCTTCACGCCGAGCGGCACGGGCTGGAAGTCGCGCGACGAGGCAGCCTGCGTCAACGAGTCCAGATCCTTGCCGGCGGCCTTGAAGAGATCGCGCGCCACCTGCTCGGTCATCCAGCCGGCGAATTGAAGTGCGGGAGCGCCGGGCTTGTTCTTCATGAACGAGTTCTCGCCGCCCCACGAATTCGAAACGACATTCCAGCCGTAGCCGGCAGCAGCGGTGGTATGAATCAGGATGACGCCCGTGGCGTTTTTCGCGGTCCCGATCTCGTACTTGTAGGTCCATCGGCCGTAGTACGTGCGTGCTTTTCCTTTGAAGAGATCGGGCTCCTGCGCGTTCGCGGGCGGGTCGTCGACGAGCATCACGAGCGTCTTCCCTCGTGTGTCGAGACCTTTGTAGTCGTCCCAGCGGTACTCCGGAGCGACGACACCGTGGCCGACGAAGACGAGATCGGAGTCGATGGCGTCGCTTTCGGTCTGCGTCTGGTTCTGTCCGACGATCTGGTCACCGAACTTGAGCGGGCCGCCGATCGGCGTGCCGTTCTTCGTGAAGGTCAGCGCGGATTTGTCGCGATCGGTGGCGATGCCGAGGAGCGGGACGGTTTGGTAGTAGGTTCCGTTGTCGCCGGCCGGTTGGAGACCGTACGACTCGAATTGCGCCGCGATATATTGCTCCGCGATCTCGTCGCCACGCGTTCCAGGTCCGCGGCCTTCCAGCAGATCGCTGGCCAGGAATTGATCGTGCGCCGCCAGAGCCTTCGCGCTCAGCATTGCCATCCCTTTGGCGACCGGGGCCGGAGCGGCGTCCGGAACCGTCTTTTTCGAACTGATGCTCGTTGCGCCGATGAGCGGAAGAGCTGCCAACGCTGCAACGGCGAGGAACCAACGCGGTCGATCCATGTCTGATCTCCTGATTTTGATTTGAGGTGTTACGCGGCTGTCCGGATGGACGCGGCAACCTGGTAACGATATCGCAGACGACGGGTTGTCGAAGTGACTCCGATTGGTGTCTTGTACTCGAAAATTGAGAATGTTACGAAAAAGAGGGTAGGGACATCGGTAGATAAATCACTCCTAGACAGAGTGCGAGAAATGTTTACCCAAATCTCCGACCCTTTCCACGATCTGAGGATGCCGTTGCAGGAGCGCGTCGTCGACAAACTGGCGGATATGCTCTTCGCCAGCGACATGATCCTCGACATGCTTCAGGACGAGCGCTCCCGCAAGTCCGGCGGGTTCACGACCGTCGAGGCCTCTGTACGAGGCGTCTACGAGCAGATCAACGAGTTGATGAAGCAACTGACGGATTGACCTGCGGACATCGTCGCCCGGCGTGAAAAGCGAGATCGTGACGAGGACGACACGGAACCGTAACCTCAGCCTCCGGCCACCGGCGGGATGAAGACCAACTCGTCTCCGTCGCTGAGAGTCTCTTCCGGGCCCACGTAATTCTCGTTGACGGCGATCAGTGGAGGGGTGGTGTAGTCACGCAGAGCAGCGTGCTCGGCGCGCAGGCGCTGCCAGACATCCCCGGCACAGGTCCCGTCAGGAAGTTGCAGGTGATCCTCGTCCCGGTCGGCAATCTCGCGCAGGACGGCAAAGAAGAGGAGTCGGACTTTCAGCATCGTCCGGCATTCTAACTGCGTAGAATTGCGCGATCGTGCGGGAAGAGTTCACAGCCGTGATGACCGTCGACGCCGCGCTGGCCCTCCACCCGGCCGCGCGATGGGTGTTCGCTGCCTACCAGATCGGAGGGTGCAACGGTTGTTCGTCGGCGGCGGAGGAGACATTGGCCGAGGTTGCGCAGGGCTACCAGCTCGATCTCGACCGGCTTCTCGCCGACCTCAACGGCCTTTTGACCTAGTACTTGCCACCGAGACCGGGAAAATTTTGCGCACGCATATGGGGCAGATGCAAGTTTTTCCTCGCTGTTCTTAGTCCGTCATCAGGTCACCTCCTGTTGTGCGCGCTGCGATAACACCTTTCTTTTCTATTGCTTGTACTCGGCGCGTGGAATTGCTGGCTCGTGCGCAGGTTCCAGGAACCGCTATTTATTTGTCCTGGCAGGGGCCGTGCACAAAGCAGGGCACGATGAAACAGGTTTCGACAGATTCGAGACCGCCACGCGGGTCCCATCCTAATTGCCCGCGTCTAGTGGCCGCTGCGGACCCCCGCCTTGACTATTGGACCGATTTTGGACGATTAATCACCTAGCTTCCTTGAATCCCACCAACTGGTCGCAGCGGTCCAGCCCAAACGATGTACCACGACGGAGCCGAAAGGCTCCGTTAGTGCGTTTGGGGGATACCATTCACCCGTGAAGCGGAAAATCAAGTCGTACCCGCCGCTCTCCTCGTTCGCCACAACCGGCGGTTGAGCGTGCAAGCTGGGTCAGGATGACCTGCGCTCGGTCCTCGCGAAACTCCCTTCCCACGAAGGGCTGGGGGATCTTGTCGTCGGTTACGGCACCAACGACGACGCGGCCGTCGTACGCATCGCCGGCGATCAGGCCATCGCCCAGACCGTCGATTTCTTCACGCCGATCGTCGACGACCCCTACGTCTTCGGCGCCATCGCGGCGGCAAACGCGGTCTCCGACATCTACGCGATGGGGGCGACGCCGATCCTGGGGCTGGCCATCGCCGCATTTCCCACCGATGTCCTCCCGCTCGAGATGCTGCAGGAGATTCTTCGCGGCGGATCGGAGAAAGCTGCGGAAGCCGGCTTCCCCATCGCCGGAGGCCACACGATCATCGACGACGTGCCGAAGTACGGTCTCGCTGTTACAGGCATCGTCAGCGTGTCGAAACTCGTTCGCAATTCAACGGCGAAGGCCGGTGACGCGATCGTCCTGACGAAGCCGATCGGCAACGGGATTCTGATCAGCGCCTTTCGTGCGCTGAGCGCGCGCCGTTTCCGCAGGTCCGCTGTGCCCCAGCTCGACGAAGCCATCCAATGGATGATGATGCTCAACCGTGACGCCGCCGGGGCGATGATCGATGTCGGCGTCAACGCCGCCACCGACGTTACCGGCTACGGACTCACTGGCCACCTGCTCGAAATGTGCGATGGCTCCGGCACCGGTGCGGAGATTCGCGCCAGCGCGGTGCCCGTACTGCCGAATGTGCGCGAGTCGCTGGCCCGCGGTTTCCGTCCGACCGGGACGCTTCGCAACGTCGAGACGTTCCGGCATCGTGTCGATGTCCAGGTCCCGGAGTCGGAATTCACGCTGATGTGTGACGCGCAGACGAGCGGAGGATTGCTGTTGGCGGTACCGTCAGAGAAGCTCGCTGCGTTCGACGCGCGCATGCGTCAAAGCGGCCTGTTCTATGCAACGATTGGAACGATGACGGAACAGAGCGGTAAGGTCACGCTCATTCCCTGAAATGCTGCCCGATACGATTGAGGAGAGAACAGATGCCCTACTGTCCAACGTGTAAACAAGCCTGGCCGGATGGTGAGAAGGAATGCCCGACCGACCACACACCCCTGGTCGAGGAGCTGCCGTACCAGTCGGTTCAGAGTGATGCCGATGGTACGACGTGGGTCGAGATCGCCAGCACGGGTGTGGACGACCGGGCGCGCATTATCAAGGGATTCCTCGATGCTGAGGGAATCCCGGCGCAGATCGAGAACGTGAAGTTCAGCATGGAGCCGATCAACTTCGGCACCATGGGTGACATCCGCATCTATGTGCGAGCTGAAGACGAAGAACGCGCGCAGGAACTGCTGCGTCAGCGCGAGGCAGACTTCGACCGGCTGGAGGATGACGCCGACACGATCGTCACCGACGAGGGCACGGCCGAGATCACCGAAGACGAAGAGATCGCTCCGGAGCCAGCGGAGAAAGAATGACCGAAGAGCCGTACGCGCCGGCGCCGAGTGAGCGTGCCGACGAGCGTCATGAGCGGTCTGCGCGGGACGAGGCTCCGCTGATGCCGCCGTGGGTGCCTGCAGTCATCGGCGTGGTTCTGGTATCAATGGCCGCGCTTGCGGTCTACACCGGCATTCGCTATCGCAACCCGCCTGCGCTCGCGAATCCCGTGATCAAGCGCCATCCCGTACGTCCGATGACGAGCGGTGCCGGACCGCCGGGCGAGCCCGAGCCGGGCGCGTCGCTCGCCTTTCCTGGCGACGCCGACAACACACCGGCCGCGCGTGAAGCGGTGACCGGCAATGCCCGCGCCGAAATCACCGGAACAGGCCACGGCATCACGGCAACGGTGCGCATATGGGCCCGCCGGGGAATGATGACAAATGTCACTCCCGGCGATGCCATGGTCGCCGTCAACGATCTCGTCATCGGTCAGGCCAAGCAGTTCAGCACGATGGATGAGGTCTATGACTTTCCAGCTCCCGGCAGCTACACGATCCATCTCAGCGCGCCGGGCTACAAAGACCAGCAGTTTGTCGTGACGGTCGCGGACGATGCAAAGCTCGAGATTGCGCGGCTGGATGTGAAGTTGGAGAAGCGGTAGCTGCGGCCGCCGGAGGCGGCCGCGTTGTCTGTTGATTGCGCTTCGCGCGTTGTCGGTTGTCAGTTGATCGCGACGCTGTCGCGACGCTGAAACGGCTCGCAACCCAAATGCACGGGTGCGAGGATCGGGCCAACGCAGCAGTTGAGGCAACTGCCAATAGCCAACTGACAACGCGCGAAGCGCAACCAACCGACAACCGACAACGCGGCCGCCCTCGGCGGCCGCAATTCAATGCGCCGCCTGGTGCTCCGCCTGCGCCTTCTTGTGTTCGTTGATGATCTTTTCCTGCAGGTTGCGCGGGACTTCCTCGTAGTGCGATGACTCCATGTGAAAGCTTCCGCGGCCCTGCGTGATGGAGCGGAGCGTCGATCCGTAGGTCAGCATCTCGGCAAGCGGTACGCGTGCCTTCACCGTTTGCGTGTCGCCGTCGGCATCGACGCCCTCGACGCGGCCGCGGCGGGAGTTGAGGTCGCCCATGATGTCGCCGATGTACTCAGCAGGCGCACTGATGTCGACGTGCATGATCGGCTCGAGCAGCGTGGCGCGGGCCTGCTCCATCGCCTGCTGATACGCCAGCGAGCCTGCGATCTTGAACGCCATTTCCGACGAATCGACGTCATGGTACTGGCCGTCCTTCAGGCGGACGCGGAAGTCGACCATCGGAAAGCCGGCCAGGAAGCCCTTCTTCCGCGCGTCCTGAATCCCTTTCTCGACCGCCGGAATGTACTGCCGCGGGATGGAGCCGCCGAAGATCTCATCGACGAACTCGAAGTCGGCTCCGCGCGCCAGCGGTTCCACCGAGATCTTGCAGTCGGCGAACTGTCCGTGGCCGCCCGACTGTTTCTTGTGTCGGCCGTGCGCGTCGGCGGGCTTTGTGATCGTCTCGCGGTACGGAACCTTCGGCGGATGCAGGATCACGTCAACGCCGTACTTTTTCTTCAGCTTCGAGACGACGATCTCGACGTGAAGCTGTCCCTGTCCCGAGATCAGGAACTCTTTGGTCTGTTCGTCGCGGCCGAACTTGATCGAAGGATCTTCCTCGATGATGCGGCCGATGGCCACGCCGAGCTTGTCTTCATCGCCGCGCGCCTTCGCTTCCACCGCAAACGAGATCGCAGCCTCGGGATAATGAATGTGCTCGAGCACGATGGGATGCTGTGCCGTTGCGAGCGAATCGCCGGTGTGCACGTCCTTCAGCTTCGCCACCGCGCCGATGTCGCCGGCGCGCAGCTCGGAGACCGGAACCTGCTGTTTGCCCTGGATGAGCTGCAGCTTGCCGACGCGCTCTTCGTGATCCTTGGTCGTGTTCCAGTAGGTGTGATCCGACTGCAACGTGCCGGAGTAAACGCGGAAGAGCGAGACGCGGCCGGAGAAGGGATCGGAGAATGTCTTGAAGACCAGCGCGCTCGGGAAGGCCTCCGCGCGGCGCTCGAACGTGATCGGCTCACCTTTCTTGTCTTTGCCGTCGATCGTCTTGACTTCGTCCGCGGGAGGCAGCAGCGCCACGATGGCATCGAGGATGGCGTGGCCGCCGATGTTGTGCGCCGCCGAGTCGAGGACCACGGGAAAAATCTGATGATGCGACACTTCGCGTTTCAAGCCGTCCAGCAGCTCTTCCTGCGAGAGGCCGCCCTGATCGAAGAAGCGCTCCATCAGCGTGTCGTCGCCCTCGGCCACCTTCTCGATCAACTGCGCGCGCCAGTCGTCGGCCTCGCTCTTCATGTCTGCCGGAATCTCGATCATCTCGAACTTTCCTGAGCCGTCGAGTGCGTATTTCCAGGCCTTCATCGAAACGAGATCGATGACACCCGTGAAGTCTTTTTCTTCGCCGATCGGGAGCTGAATCGGCACGACGTTCTTGCCGAACTTATTCTGCAGCGCGTCGAGCGTCCGCGTGAACGACGCACGCTCGCGGTCCATCTTGTTGATGACCACGAGGCGCGGCAGCTCGAACTCCTCTGCGAACTTCCAGACGCGCTCCGTGGAGACTTCCACGCCGGTCACGCCGCTGACGACGATCGCCGCCGAGTCGACGACGCGCAACGCCGAGCGCGCCTCCATCACGAAGATTCCGAAGCCCGGCGTGTCGATGAAGTTGATTTTCGTGTTCTGCCACTCCGCGAATGCCACCGCGGTGGAGATCGAGTGCTTGCGGTCGATCTCATCCTGGTCGAAGTCGGTGACGGTCGTTCCGTCGTCGATCTTTCCGAGCCGCGTGATGGCGCCGGCGTTGAACAGGAGCTGCGTGACGAGCGACGTTTTTCCGGTGTCGTTATGTCCTACGACCGCTACGTTGCGAATCTCAGAGCCCGAGTAAACCTTCATGTTGGTCGTCCTTCACTTCGGGATTTCATCAAAAGGAGGTAGATCATAAATTAAAATGCGATACCACATTCGGAATCCACCTAACGCGGCACGCCGGGCGATCCACGGTATCGTACGGATGCAGGGAGTTATGATTGACGGCTCATGAACCTCCCGCGCAATCGGGAGCTGACGCGGGAGAAGAGCGAAACCAGGTGAAGCTCGGCCGGTATGAGGTCGTTCGCGAGCTCGGCAAGGGGGCGATGGGAATCGTCTACCTTGCCAAAGATCCGCTCATCGGACGTCTCGTCGCGCTCAAGACGATCCGCCCTTCGGCGCATGCCGACGATGAGGACACCAAGGAGTTCCAGGCGCGCTTCGTTCGCGAAGCGCAGGCCGCCGGAATCCTCAACCATCCTTCGATCGTCACCGTCCACGACATTGGCGTTGACGATCCCACCGGCGTGTCGTTCATCGCCATGGAGTATGTCGAAGGACAGAACCTCAAAGAGGTGCTGTCGGCAGGACGTCCGCTGTCATTCGAACAGGCTGCCGATATCATCGCGCAGGTAGCCGAGGGTCTCGACTTCGCGCACGCAAAAGGGATCGTGCATCGTGATGTGAAGCCGGCGAACATCATTCTTCTCGAAGGCAACCGCGCCAAGATCACGGACTTTGGCATCGCCAAGATCACCTCGGGCGCCAACCTGACGACGACCGGCCAGTTTCTCGGCACGCCGAACTACATGGCGCCCGAGCAGATCAAAGGGACGCCGGTCGATGGACGCAGCGATATTTTCTCGCTTGGCATCTGTCTCTACGAATGCCTCACGCATCGCAAGCCATTCGGCGGCGATTCATTGACGTCGATCTCGTACAAGATCGTTCACGAGCCGTTTCCGCCGCTTCAGGAGGTCAATCCGACGATTCCTGACGGCTTCGCCGACGTCGTCAGCCATTGCCTGGCGAAGGATCCGGTCAAGCGATACCAGCGCGGCAAGGACCTGGCGACCGCGCTGCGTGCCGTGATCCGCGGCGAGCGCCCCACTCGCTCGTCCGAGCCGCTTTTCGCCGACGCCACCGTCGTCACGCGCGGCGACCGCGAAAAGCAGATGACGATAGAAATCCCGTTTCCGGAAGCACAGACCGCCGAGGTGGAGATGGAGGCGGGTCCGCAGTTGGATACGAATCCTGCGGCAGCGAAGCCGGCAACAGCGCCTGTCGCAAAGCCGGTCACGAAAGCAAAATCCGTCGGCGTCGATTGGAAAAAGACCTGGAACGGGCTGGTCTCGAGCACTCCCGACTGGCGGAAGTTGAGCTGGAAGTCGCGCATCAATCCGATCCTCTTCGTGACCGTTGCCGCCATCCCGCTCATCGCCCTCGCCATCGTCATGCTCGTGCTTCGCTCAAAGCAAGTCGCGGTGCCTGTGGTCGACAAGGCTGCGGAGGCTAAGGTCGCAAAGGAGCGGAAGCTCCGGACGGAAGCAAATCGCGTCCTGCACGAAGGCCGCGTCAACGATGCATTCGAACGCTACGAGGAATTGCTAAGAATGGCTCCCCGCTCGCCGGCGATCGGAGCACTGGTGCTGCGGTTGTCGCAGCTCCGCCAGCAGGATGAGGTCGGGAAGCAGCAGCTCATGGCAGCGCAGCAGCAATTCGATCAGGGGATGGCGCTATACAACCAGAAGAAGTTCGCAGAGGCCATTCCGCTGTTCGAGGAGTCGTTCCATCTCAACCCGAGCTCCGATGCTACAGCGCAGTATTTGAAGCTGGCGCAGCAGGAGGATGCTCGCGTGAAGGCCGAGCGCGCCTCGGCCCGCCAGGCGAAGACGACATCAAAGACTTCTTCGCAGACGGCCGTGACCCCGGCAGTGACGACGGCGCATCCCGGTACGACCGCGACTCGCGCGCCCCAACCTTCTTCGCTGGTAGCAGGCGCTCCGGCTTCGTTGACGACGATTGTTAACAGCACGGTCGCGGACGGCTACATCGTCGTGAGAGCTGGGTCCGACGAAGTGGCGCGGGAGAATCTCTGGGCCGAGCGCCGTTTCTTTCACACCCATGTGTCGAAGCAGGTGAACGTGACGAAGGAGTTTCCGGCCAAAAACGCTGACCTCGAGTTCTGGGTCGTCGTTCAATCCCTCGGCGTGAACGAGCACCGCGTTCTTCGCGCTCAGAACTTCGAGCCCGGCAGCAACCACAAGCTGGTGGTCACCTTCGATCCGAAGAGCAAACGGGTCGACTTCCAATTCAATTGATGACGCGGGAATCGGGAGCCGGGAGTCGGGTGTCGGAAATCCGGCCTGCGGCCTCCGGCCTCAATCTGCCCACGTCGTTTGCCATCGTTTCGCGCGACGAATCGTGGCAGCGCGGCACGATGGTGGAGTCGCGCCTGATGCACGGCCACGCGCGTCAGCGGGGAAATTCGATCGAGGCAGTCGATACCTGCGACGAGCGTCTCGCGCATGCGTGCGACGCCGCGGCCGAAGCCGTGCGCGCGCTGGTGGACACGCTGCGTGAGGCGCAGGTTCGCATGCGCGTGCGTGCCACGCGCGAGGATGACGCGGAGAGCGTCGAGACCACGATCACGCTTCGGATGCACGACCTGTCGATCGTGACGACGCCGGCGGATGCGCATCGCGACTATGCATTACTGAAGGTCCTCACTGGAGTGCAGCCGGCCGCGAAGCTTGCGCCATTACCGATCGTCTGGCTGAACGGATCGGCCGCGGTCCTGCTTCACGAGGCGATCGGTCATGCCCGGGAGCATGGCGCCGTGGAGATTTCCTGGCCACTCTGGCTGACGGTCGAGGCGCCGCTGGCACTGCGGCGCGAGACGTTCCGTGACGTGCCGTTGCCTCGGATGACGCATCTCATGGCCCGCCAGTCGGGAGCGCCGTTCGCGCCGCCGCGCGAACGGATCGATGTTCAACTCGTCGCCGGAGGAGGCTACGATCCGGTCACCGACATCGTGACGATCAACGTCGCTGTTTCCTCTGTCGGAGCGTTCACCATTCAGCGCACACGGTCCGAGATTGCCGCTTCGCTCGCGGGTGCGGTGGGCGAACCGCTCCGTTACCCAGGCGTGATCTGTTCCCGCGAAGGGCAGCAGCTTTACGTCGCGTCGGACGCGCCGGTGATGCTCATGGATGCGCTGCCATGACGAGCCTCTATCGCAAATGGGGACGCGTTATCCGTTACGAGAACGGAACCACGATTCGTGTCGAGGAGGCGGGTGAGGCCACCGAAGTTGAAGGGGTGTTCGAGGTCCGGCCGATGCCGTGGGGGAAAGGAGCACAGACAAGAGTGTCTGTGCCACACCACTCTCGGCGACAAGCGAGAGCATCCGTGCTGCAGGATTCTCTGCTCGAAGAACGAGTGCCTCTGCCCCAGGCGAGCCTCGACCTGCAACAGGTGGAGTCTTTTGTGGCACAGACACTCCTGTCTGTGCACTCGTGCATCGTGGAGCGCCTGATCATCTCCGCCGGTATTTCCACCCACGAGACAAACGGCGTGACTTGGACCGAGGAATCGCGGCGCGTGCACCTCTCGCTCGTCAAAGGGAGATTGCGAGTGCTCGTCGATCTCGCTTCGTTCGATCTCGATGCGCTCCGCTCGGTCGCCGGCGCGCTCGCGCGTGTTGGCGACGCGCGCGAAGCGCCGCCGCGTGTCCGCCTTGCGCCGAACGTCGCCGCGGCGCTGCTGCCGTCGCTCGTCGGCGAGATCGCGATCGAACAGCGTGGAGGAGGTTTCGATGGACAAGGGCTGGCGATCGAGACGCGCGCGGTAACCGCCGATGACCCGCCGAATTGGTACCGGCCCAGCTACGCGATCCGCCCGCGGCGTGCCTGGCTCAATCTCCGTCCGCTGCCATTCGGAACGATCGACGAGAGTGTCCCGATCGCCGTTGCCATGCTGGCGCCTGTCACAGGAACGAGCCTCCACGTGCTTTGCATCGACGGGGATGCCGTCTATCCCGCCGAGCTCAGCGCAGATCGCGTCACCTCCGTGTCGAACGACGAGCCGGTTTGGTATCCGTATGCAGCCGGTTCGTTCGGCGTCGAGATGATGCTTTAGAATCGCGGGCACTGCATGGCCACAAGCATCCGGCAAATCGAGTTTCTGGCGCGTTCGATCGTGAACCGTCTCGAAGATCGCGGCCTCGTCGAGTTCGGCGATGCCGAGATCGGAATCGACGTCGTCACCAGAACTCTCGAGGAGAACTTCGCCGCCTACGACGCCATCGAGGCGGAAGCACGCATCCGCCTGACAAAGACGATCGGAACCCGCGAGCCATCCGAGAACGAAGTCCTCGAAGCGATGCGGAAGGTGGCTGTCGAACGGAATGTGACGTTATGAGCGGGGTGTGGGGAGTAGGGGGTGGGGAGTGGGAGAGAGCTTCCGCTCCGTCACACTCTGCGGGAGCGTGCTTGGCAATTCACATGTCGCACTTCGAAGAACTAACGACTCACTTATCGGGCGCAGGCAATCGAATCAGCGCGTCTCCGCTCCCACCCCCCACCCCCCACCCCCCACACCCATGACTTTCGACGAGAAACTAGACGAACTGCACCGCCGCAAGAAAGAGAGCGAGGCGGGAGGCGGCGAGAAGCGCATCGGGCGTCAGCATGCCGAGGGGAAGAAGACGGCGCGCGAACGAATCGCGCTGCTCTTCGATGCCGGCTCATTTCAGGAGCTCGATCAACTGGTCGTTCATCGATCGACCGACTTCGGGATGGAGGCGCAGCGCATCGCGGGCGACGGCGTCGTCACGGGCTATGGCACGATCGGCGGGCGTCTCGTGTACGCCTTCGCGCAGGACTTCACGGTTTTTGGTGGATCGCTCTCCGAGACGCATGCCGCCAAGATCATCAAGATCATGGATCTGGCCATGAAGAATGGTGCGCCGATCGTTGGGCTCAACGACTCCGGCGGCGCGCGAATCCAGGAAGGTGTGGTCTCGCTCGGAGGCTACGCTGACATCTTCCTGCGCAATACACTCGCCTCGGGCGTGGTGCCGCAGATCTCCGCGATCATGGGACCCTGCGCTGGCGGTGCGGTCTACTCTCCCGCGATCACCGACTTCATTCTGATGGTCAAGAAGACCAGCTACATGTTCGTGACGGGGCCGGACGTGATCCGAACGGTGACGCACGAAGAGGTCACGAAGGAGACGCTGGGCGGCGCGGAGACGCACAACCAGATCTCAGGTGTGGCGCATTTTGCAGCTGAGTCGGACGAGGATTGCCTGGCCACGATCCGCGAGCTTCTCTCGTTTGTGCCGTCGAACAACATGGAGGATCCGCCGCACGCAGCGACGACAGACGATCCCAATCGTGTCGACGATCACCTCAACGACTTCATCCCCGATTCGCCGAACCAGCCGTATGAGATGCGCGATCTGATCCGCACCATCGCCGACGAGGATCATTTCCTGGAGGTTCATCAGCACTTTGCGCGGAACCTGGTCGTCGGCTTCATCCGGTTGAATGGCCATTCGGTCGGTGTGGTCGCGAACCAGCCTGCCTTCCTCGCAGGAGTGCTCGACATCAACGCCTCGCGCAAGGGAGCGCGCTTCGTCCGGTTCTGCGACGCGTTCAATGTTCCGCTGCTGGTTCTCGAGGATGTGCCAGGATTTTTGCCAGGCACCGATCAGGAGTACGGCGGCATCATCATTCATGGAGCGAAACTGCTCTTCGCGCTTGCCGAGGCGACTGTTCCAAAGATCACGGTCATCACGCGCAAAGCGTACGGCGGCGCGTATTGCGTGATGAACTCGAAGCACATCCGCGCGGACATGAACTACGCCTACCCGACGGCGGAGATCGCCGTGATGGGCGCGGAAGGTGCGGTCAACATTCTGTACAAGGGCGCCAAAGACCGCGAGTCGAAGATCGCCGAGTACAAGGAGAAATTCGCCAATCCCTTCATCGCCGCGGAGCGCGGATACGTGGACGAGATCATCGAGCCGCGCTTCACGCGCCGGAAGCTGATCACTGCCTTCGCCATGCTACGCAACAAGCGCGACAAGAACCCGCCGAAGAAGCACGGCAACATTCCGTTGTAGGTGTCGCGGGTGTCGCGTTTCGGGGGTCGGGGGTCGGAGAGGCAGAGATCAGGAAGCAGAGATCAGCGACTGGAGATCAGCGACGGAGATCAGAGACTAGAGATCAGAGACTAGAGACTGGAGATCGGAGTCTCGAAAACGATCTCTGATCCCTGGTCCCTGATAATCCCTGATCTCTGATCCCTGATCTCTGCCTCTCCGACTCCCCACCCCCGACTCCCGACTCCCGACTCCCGCACCCCTGTTACGCCTGAGGAACAGCTCGGAGATCCGCGCCCATAAATACGGCCCGGACGTACAATCGGCGCTTCAGGGGGAGGACCTATGCGCCGGTTGTCACTCGTGGTCGTGTCGTTTGCGTTGCTGTTTGTCCCGTCCATCTTTGGGCAGAACGTCGGGCCTCTGCCGCCGCTGACGGCACACATCGACGTGAAGATCATCAACGTCGACGTGACGGTCACCGACCACGCAGGCCGTCCGCTCACTGCGCTCACGAAGGATGATTTCGAGATCTTCGAAGACGGGAAGCTGCAGACGGTCAAGAACTTCGACATCATCGAGAACGCCGTTCTGAAAGGAACAACGCCGTCGACGCCGGCTTCGGTAGCCTCCACGCCGTTTTCGGATCAGTCGCGGCGCAAGTTCGTTCTTCTCGTCGACAACAACTACATCGACAAGATCGAGCGCGATCGGGCGCTGGCCCAGATCGATGCCTATGTCGACAAGAGCTTCGGCGGCGAACATGAGTGGGCCATTGCCGCGATCAGCCAGCGACTGGAAATGCTGCACCCGTTCACGTCGGACAAGAAAGAAATTCATGCCGCGATCGACAAGATCCGGAACAGCGGTACGTTCCCGGAGCAACATGCCCTCGACCGCTCGATACTGTCCGATGGCACGCGCCGCATCGAGCTCTCCTTGACCGCTTCGACCGAGGATGCCGGCCTCGTACCGACAGCTGATTACGGCACGGTGGTCCGTTTTCAGGCGAGAGAACAAACCTGGCGCGCGCTTCGTGCGATCCGCAACACGGCAAACGCGATCCGTGAGATGACGCATGCCTACGCTGCATCGGAGGGGAAGAAAGTCCTGATTCTTCTCACCGGCGGAATGGAAACGAATACGAGCTTCATGGCCTACACGCGGGGATTGCCAGACCGCGAGATCAACGAGGCACAACGCCAGATCGGAATCGCGCTCGATGATGTGGTCCTCGAGGCGAATGCCGCGAATTTCGCAGTTCATATCATCAACGCCAAGCGGAGAGGGATGATCGCTCCGCAACACGATGTGGAAAACTCCCGATCGGGAGTCGATCCATCGTCCGACCTGTCGATCAAGCTCTCCTCTCCCATTGACACGACCGACGTCGATTCATCCTCGGTGACGCTTGCCGTGGGAACAGGCGGATCCTATTCGAGGGATCTGGTCGACCGCTCGCTGGCCGCCGTGGAGACGCTCAGCTCGAACTACTACTCCCTCGGCTATACGCCTCCTCACGAGGACGACCGTCGCTATCACACGATCAAAGTTCGTGTGAAGCGAAGTGGCGTAAACGTCGCACATCGCCAGGGATACATCGATCTTTCTCCTGAGGACCGACTCGAGCAGTTTCTCCAGGCCCGCTTCTCCGTCGACGAGAAGCCTGGATCGCTGCCGATCGCAATTCAGATCGGTGGAGCTGTTCCGTCGGGTGACGAGGTCAGCGTTCCGGTAACGACCTCTCTTCCGATGGGCCGACTGACGGTCATTCCTGTCGACGGACAATACGTCGGCCGCCTTCACGTCTATGTCTCCGTTTTTGATTCCGAGGGGAAGAACGTCGGCTTCAATCACCAGATGCAGGAGGTGACCATTCCGTCGGCGCAGTATGGACAGATCGGTGACTCCTCGTTCCGCTACAAACTGAACGTCCACCTGAAGAAGGGAGCGTTCACCATCGTGATGACGGTGCGGGACGATCTATCGAACGAGATGGGCAGTGCATCGAAAGGTGTGAGCATCTAGGTCCACTCGACGATGATCCCCCGAGGAGTGCTTCTATGTAGTGCGGTTGTCCTCATGGCTTCGACTGCTGCGCCTCAGACGCAGTCGAAGCCGGTACCGCTCGCCAGCAGTATCGACGTGAGAGTCGTCAACGTCGATGTCACAGTGACCGATGGCAACGGAAAGCCGGTCACGGATCTGTCGAAGGAAGATTTTGAAGTCCTGGAGGATGGGCAGCCGCAGCCGATCACGAATTTCTCCCTGAACCAGAGGAAGGTGTCAGTTTCGGGCTCATCGGGCGAGCCCTCGCCGGCTCCTCGCCGAAAAGTGATTGTCGTCATCGACAACAACTACATCGATGCACGGCAGCGCTCTCTGACTCTCGACACGCTCGATCGATTTGTCGAAGAGCGCTTCGACGAAAACTCGGAATGGTCGATTGCGACGATCGGTCAGACGCTCGACATCGTCCAGCCGCTCACTAACAGCCGCGCGAAAATCCGCGAAGCAGTGGCGAAAGCGCGCAAGAGCGGGACGGTCTCACTCCGAACCGACGCGATCGATCGTGAAATCCTGTCCGACCCGTTTCGCCGCTCCGCGAAAAGCAACGGCTACGATTATGAAGAGACGGTTCGCTTTCAGTCTCGGGAACGGACGTCGCGCAATGAACGGTCTCTCGCCAACACGGCAAGGGGTTTGACCGAGGCCGCGCGGTCGTATTCGGGCGTCGACGGGAAAAAGGTCTTCGTGCTTCTCACCGGCGGCATGGAGATGAACACGAGTTTTACCGCCTACGACAACGGCCGCGATCACGAGATGAACGACCGCAAGACGGGCATTGCGAAGCTCATCGATCAAATCGTGCTCGAGGCGAACACCGGCAATCTGGCGATTTACGTCATCAATGTCCGCCCCAGCGACATGGCCGCGCCGCAGCATGACGTTGAGAACCAGGCCTGGGGCGGGCGTGTCGGTGCCAGCTCGACGGGAGAGACGGACATCAGTGACGTTGATTCGGCGGCCTTCACGCTGGCTGCGGCGACAGGAGGACTCAACTTCACCTCGAACGTTGTGCGCAAGTCGCTCGATGCCGTCGATGCGATGACCGCGAACTACTATTCGCTCGGCTATGGACCGCAGCACGCCGAAGACGGGAAGTACCATGCCATCACCGTGCGCGTGAAGCGGCCGGGCCTTAAAGCCCTTCACCGCCGCGGCTATCTCGATGTCTCCCCCGATGTGCAGCTCGAGCAGTATCTGCGGCTTCGTATTTCGATCCTGCAGCCGTCCAACACGGTCGCGGTAAACGTCGAAACCAAGTCATCGGCCGGTCCTGACGGAAAACCGATCGTCCAGCTCACCGCCGGTATGCCGTGGCAACAAGTCACGCTGCTCCGAACCGGCCAGCAGTACAAGGGGCGGGTTCACGTCTACCTTGCCGTCTTCGACAAGGATGGAACGAACGTAGGGTTTCACCACCAGATTCAGGATGTCGTGCTGACGCCTGAGCAGTACACAGAAGCCGTGAAAGGTGCGTTCCGGTATCGCATGTCGGTCCGCCTGGAGAAGGGTGACTACACCGTAGCCATGACGATGCGCGACGACCTTTCGCGCGATGTCGGAACCGGAGTGCAGAGACTGCGGCTCTAGCGGCAAGCCCTCAAATGCACCGCCCCCGAAAGTGCTCGGGGGCGGTGCCAGACAACGGGTATTCGCTACTCCTCGTCCTCGGCGGCCTTGTAGTAGCTCTCCG
>JADGNZ010000099.1 GCA_017883205.1 Thermoanaerobaculia bacterium
ACATGGCTTTCAGCTTCGAGGCTCAGGTACTTCTACCTCTGCCACATGACCCGGGAGCACAGACAGCCAGTGTCTGTGGCATGCCACATCGATCCGGCCTTTGTGCCACAACCAAGGAGGATCCGAGCCTCGAAGCCGAAAGTGATGTGGCACAGACACTCTTGTCTGTGCTCTTTCTCAAGGTGCCGCGAACCGCGCATCTGCCACGAACTCCCGATCCGTCAACGAGCGCAGGAACGCCGCCAGATTGGCACGCTCGGTTGCGTCGAGTGTGAGTTTACGCGCCGTCACATAGCGCGCGATCACATCCTCGATCGTCGCGATGCTCCCGTCGTGCATGTACGGTGCGGTCAGTTCGATATTGCGTAGCGTCGGCACGCGGAACGCCCCGTTCGTCACGCCGTTGCGCACCAGGACGGGCTTCGTCTTCGGATGACCGGCGTAGCGCGATTCGCCCGAGAAGTTGAAGCCTTGATGACACTCCGAACATCCGGCGCGGGGGGTGAAGAAGAGACGCATGCCGCGCCACGCCGAGGGCGATAAGGCATTCCGATCGTCGCCGTAAACGAGACGATCGTACGGCGAGTTGCCGGAGATCAACGCGCGCTCAAACGCGGCAAGAGCGTTAGCGATGTTACGGATCGAGACAGGCCGCCGTTCGCCCGGAAACGCGGCGCGGAATATCGCGGCGGTCGGCGGATCGTCGCGGAACCGCGCCACGATCTCGGCCTGGTGTCCTTCCACGCCCAGCTCGATCGGATGCGTGTTGAACATCGGAACGCGGGCCTGCTGCTCGAGCGAGCGCACGCGGACGCTGTCCCACGTGTAGCTGGCGTTGTAGCCGGCGTTCGTCAGCGTCATGGCGTTCCGCGAATGCGTCTGCCCCGTCGATCCGATCGCGGTGGGACGCCCATCGCTGAATGCGTGGCTCTGCTGATGGCAATCGCTGCACGACTGCCTTCCGTTCGCGGAGAGCCGGCGGTCGTAAAAGAGACGGCGCCCGAGGGCGAACTTTGCGTCGGTCTGAAGATTTTCCGGAGGCGTCAGCGGAAGGGGAAAGCCCGGCGGAAGGTGCCAGGCGAAGGTGGCGGGCGCGGGCGGATTGCCGCTGCTGCATGCCGCGGCGACGATGAGCGCCGCCGCGGCAAGAGAACGCAAGAAATGCTTAAACCGATTGGGAGAAGGCAGTTTCACCACGAACGGAAGCTGGAAGTCTGGGACGTGAGCGCCGCGGTCTGGGTGTGGATGACTTCGCGCTCGTCGACCCATTTCGCGAACGCTTCGAGCTGCGCGGGGTCGAGGCCGGCGGCAGCGGCGCGGCGCGAGGCGACGAAACCTTTCATCGCAATCAGCAGCGCATCGGCGCGGGGACGGTCCGCGGCGAACAGCCCCATGTACGTCTTGCGCGCATCGTCGATTCTGTTCAGCCCGAGGTAGGCTTCGGCGCGGTACTCGAGCGCGGGGGTGTAGTCGGGCTGGATCGACAACGACTTGTCGTAGGCAGCGAGCGACTCATCGAACTTGCCCATCTTGCGCAGCGTGAATCCGAGCTCGCTGTAGGCCTGGTAGAGAGTCGCATCGTTCTTCACGGCGCGCTCGAAATCGGCGGCGGCGTTCTCGAGTCCTTTGGCGATCTTCGCCTGGAGCTTGGCTACCTTCTGCGCGTCCGTCGAGGCCTTCATCTCGTCGTGCGTTTTGGCGAGACCATCGAGACGGCGCTCGGCGGCGTTGTAGTAGTCGACCGCCATATCGTGCGGCGAGCGCTGCTGCTGCATCGATGGCGACGGCGCGGAGCTCATTCCTCCTCCGCTCGACCCCGAGGCGATCGGGACGGCGAAGACGGCGGCACAAAGGGCGGTGATGATTGCTCGTTTCATGGATTTCCTCCCGCCGCAATTATGAACCTCGGCGAGCAGAGTTGCGTGAGCAATCGGTGTCAGGGTTCGTGAATGGGGAGTCGGATGTCGGGGGTCGGGTGTCGGAGCGATGAATTCTCGACTCCCGACTCCCGACTCCCGACAAACGCGTTCCGTCAGAACTTGAACAGCAGCGCGGCGAAGATCGCGCTGTCGCCCTTTTTCACGGTTGACGACGTCGGTTTGGTTTTGTAGTCGTAGACCCAGGCGAGCTTCAGCTCCAGGCGCGTGGCCACGGTGGTCGTGAGGCCGGCGTCGAAGTGGTAGAAGGCGTCGCCGGAATCGCTCGTTTTCCAGATTCCCGTCAGCTTCTGCGAGATCTTGCTGGTTGGCGACAGCGCCCAATCGAAGTTCTCGCCGGCCTTCGCAGCGCCGCCGCTCGACCGTCCGGCCCCGGCATTGCTCTCGAATTCTGCGCCGAGTGCGCCGTCGACGGTGAGGTTGCGCGCGTCGCTCTTGATGATTCGATAGCCGCCGCCGGCGAGAGGCGCAACGAAGTAGTTAACGTCCTTGAATGGATCGCGCAGATACGACACCTCGGCGAACACGAACGTGCGGTCGGAGAGCGCGTACTCCTCGCGGGCATCAGCGGAGGCTTTGTCCACCTGTGTCACGCCGCCCGAGTCGCCGCGCAAGTAGAGCGCGTCGGCCTTGAAGACGAGCCGCGTTTTCGGATCGTATTTCGTGGCGAAGGCGAGGTTGTAGTTCTTCGTGTCGGTGTTGCCGCTGGTGATCGCGAGGCCCGCGCCGATGCTGCTCACCCATGGCTTTGACGGGGGTTTCGGCGTCGGCGCCGGCGCGTCTTCGGCGAAGATCGGAATGGCTAAGAGAACTGAGACAAGGATCCACGCACGGCTTCTCTGCATCGCATACCCCTTTCGTCGCAGCGCGGGGTAGCAAATGTTGAGCCTGAGTTACCTCGGCCGGTAGAGCAGCGGGTAGGGATCGGTGGCCATGCCCGTCCACCAGCGTCGATCGGGATCGAGACGGATGACGGCGAAGTGGAGATGCGGGGTGTCTTTGGGCGCGTTGCCGGTCGTGCCGACGTAGCCGATGAGATCGCCGCGCTTGAGGATCTGGCCTTCGTGAAGGCCCATCGCGTAGGCGTCGAGATGCGCGTAGTAGTAGCAGTAGCGCTGATCGGGATCGCATTGATAGACCGTCAATCCGCCGGCAACGCTTGTGAAGAGCTTCTTGACCGTGCCGTCGTCCGTCGCGACGACGTTCGTACCGCGCGGCGCGAGAATGTCCAGCGCGTCGTGGCGCCGCGTGTCGCCGCCGCGCATCTCGTCGAAGGAGTCGTGGATCGTGCTCGGATCGATGCCTTCGACCGGCATCGTCAGAGGACGCGGTCCTTCACCCGGCGTGAGCAGCATTCTCGGCGTTACCGGGACAGTGGGCAGCGCGGGTTTGGTTCGCGTTGTCTGCACGGCCGCGGACGTGTCAGGCCCCACGTTCTGCGTCGTTTCGGAGGCCATCCAGGCCAGTCCGGCGACACCGGCCACGCCGGCTGCCCATCCCAGTTTCTTGGCGACTCTCATTGCTCCAGTATCGCGGGCATGCCCGACGTGACGAGTTTCGCGAGCTCGCTGGCGTCCCAGTTCGTCAAGCGGATGCAGCCGTGCGAGGTGGTCTTGCCGATCGTCGAAGGATCGGGTGTGCCGTGAATGCCGTAGTGCGGTTTCGAGAGATCGATCCAGACGACGCCGACAGGATTGTTCGGGCCGGGCGGCAGCTTCGCCTTCTTGTCGCTGGGCTCTGCGTCCCAGAAGAGGTCGGGGTTGTAGTTGAACTTCGGATTCCATTCGACGCCGTTGATCTTCCATTTGCCGATCGGGAGCGGATCATGGACGCTGCCGATCGTCGCCGGGTAGGTGGCCAGCACGTTGCCGCTCGAATCGATCGCTTCAACGGCTTGGCGGCTCTTGCTGACGCGAATGCTCATCCCCGCAGTCTTCGTAATGGGTGGCCGGACGACATTGGGAACCTCGATCGTCGTGCCGGCTTTGTCGAATGCGACGCCGCGATTGAGCCGTTGAAGCAACGCCGGGCTGACGTGAAAGCGCTCGCCCAGTTCTTCGGTGAGCGACGCGTAGCCCAACGCGGCGAGCTTCGCTTTGTCGGCGGTTTCCACCGGGATCGGCGCAAACGGGCCGGCCACATCGGCCGCGGTGATCGTGTACGGCGTGACTGCCGGGGCGGAGTCGGCGTTGAGCGCTTTCCAGGTTGCGGCGCTGATGTTCGAGCCGGACGTGATCTTGCGCGACGCGTTGAATGCCGCGACGGCCAGGCGCATGCTGCCTCCGTATCGTCCGTCGATCTCGCCGGGTGAGCAATGCGCGCGATCGAGAAGGATCTGCGCCCGCAGTACGGCCGGGCCCGGTTTGCTGGCGGAGGTGAGGGTCGGGGTTTTTGTTGCGTCATTGATCGCAATCGCAGTGAAGGGCTGAGCAACAACGTGCCGCCTCGCCACGCGCGCCTGCGCGACAGTGGCAAGGCCGAGGAGCAGCAGAGAGAGACCGCGGGCATAGGAAATCTTCATATGGTCCTGACCAATTGCAGGATCGGAGCCACGGGGGAAAGGCTTATCTGAGAGACGTTTGCAGCCGCCAGAGCGCAACCGTCTTATCCTCACGGCTGCTGGCTAGCCATTCCCTCTCACCGGTGTGCTCGATCACGCCAAACTGGCCGTCGAGATCAAGGACCTCTCTTCCGGGCCGGAGTCTCAGCCGTGGATGCAGATGGCCGGTTCTCTCGAGGCTCATTCCGCGCGGAAGATTGCTCGTGCAGTGAACGAGGCGTTCGGGAGAGTGTAATCCTCCTCCCGTTCGCTCGGTTCCCGCTCGGCGCTGCGTTACAATCCTCATCCCACCGTGGACGGCCTTCTTGCCGGCCTCGTAATGTTCGAAGGAGCAACACATTCGCATGACTGCAACACTGGAAGTTACGCATTCGTTTGAGGCGTCCCGCGCGGCGGGGCGGGAGCCGTTCAAGGTTCGAGATCTGTCGCTGGCGGCGCTTGGGCGCAACGAGATGAGGCTGGCGGAGCATGAGATGCCTGGGCTGATGGCGGTTCGGGAGAAGTACGGGAAGTCGAAGCCGCTGGCGGGGGCGCGGGTCATGGGGTCATTGCACATGACCGTGCAGACCGGCGTGCTCATCGAGACTCTGGCCATCCTCGGCGCCGATGTGCGCTGGGTTAGCTGCAACATCTTTTCGACGCAGGATCATGCGGCGGCGGCGGTTGTCGTCGGGCGGCCGGAGTCGGGCGGGACGACGGACGATCCGCGAGGCGTGCCCGTCTTCGCCTGGAAGGGCGAGACGCTCGAGGAGTATTGGTGGTGTACCTCCGAGGCGCTGTTGTGGCCGGATGGCGGAGGGCCGAACCTCATCGTTGATGATGGCGGAGATGCCACGCTTCTTGTGCACAAGGGCGCTGAGTTCGAAGGGAAGGGACACGTTCCCCACTTCAATCCGGCGGATGATCCGGAGGAGTGGGGCGTCATCCTCGATCTTCTTCGTGCCGAGGCGAAGGGCAATCCGAAGCGTTGGACCAAGGTCGCTGCCGACATCAAAGGCGTCTCCGAGGAGACGACGACGGGTGTACACCGGCTGTATCAGATGATGGAGGCGGGGGATCTGCTCTTCCCGGCCATCAACGTCAACGACTCGGTCACGAAGTCGAAGTTCGACAACATCTATGGATGCAGACACTCCGTCGTCGACGGCCTCAATCGCGCCACCGACGTCATGATCGCCGGCAAGTTGTCTGTCGTCTGCGGATTCGGCGAAGTGGGCAAAGGTTGCGCGCAGGCGTTGCGCGGGCAGGGTGCGCGCGTCGTCGTCACCGAGATCGATCCGATCTGCGCGCTGCAGGCAGCCATGGAAGGGTTCGAAGTCCGGACGTTGGAATCGGTCGTCGATCGCGCCGATATCTTCGTCACCGCCACCGGCAACAAGAACGTCATCACCGCCGACCACATGTCGCGGATGAAGAACAAGGCCATCGTCAGCAACATCGGCCACTTCGACAACGAGATCGACATGGCGGGACTGAAGAAGTTTGCCGGCGTCGAGCGGGTGACGATCAAGCCGCAATACGACGAGTGGGTCTTTCCGGACGGCCACAGCGTGTTGATTCTCGCCGAGGGACGGCTGATGAATCTCGGGTGCGCGACGGGACATCCGTCGTTCGTGATGTCGGCGTCATTCACGAACCAGGTGCTGGCGCAGCTCGCGCTCTGGCAGAACAAGGGCGAGTATCAGAAGAAGGTGTACGTGCTGCCGAAGAAGCTCGACGAAGAAGTGGCGCGGCTGCATCTCGCGCACCTCGGCGTGGAGCTGACGAAGCTTTCGCCGGAGCAGTCGAAGTACCTCGGGACGCCTCCGGAAGGGCCGTACAAGGCGGATCACTATCGGTATTGAGGTTCGTTTGGAAAAGCATTTCACGCGGAGACGCGGAGATCGCAGAGGTCTCCGCGTTTTCTTTTGCGCTCAATGAAAACGGGTCACTACGAACGCGATGTCGTCGCGCAGCTCCTCGGTGGCGGCGAACGTCGAGACATCCTCGTAGATCTTTTCGTACAGCGTGTTGAGGTCCGCGTCGCCTGAGCTGTTCAGCAGCGCGACGATGCGATCGATCGAGTAGAACTCGCCCGACTCGTTGCGGCGGTCGGTCAGACCGTCGGTGTGGACGAAGAGTGTGTCGCCGGGCGCGACCTGCAGCCGATGCTCTTCGAAGACCATCGACGGCATCGCGCCGAGGAGGTGGCTCGGTGATTCGTGGATGAGGGTCTGGCCGCTGCTGCGCTGGAAAAGCAGGAACGGCGGATGCGCGGCGTTCGAATAAGCGAGATTGCCGGCGGCATCGATGCGAAAGAGCTGCGCGGTGGCGAACTGCGTCGGAAGCGAAACGCTGAAGAGGAAGTCGTTGAGGCTGGCCATGAACGACGACAGCGGCTTGAGCGCATCCGCCTCGGTGTGAATATAGCTCTTGAGCAGCGCCACGAGGATCGAGGCCGGAAGTCCGTGCCCCGACACGTCCGCGACGAAGAGGTACATCAACTCGTCCTGCAGGAAGTAGTCGTAGAAATCGCCGGACAGCGTTTCGCTGGGGATGTAGGCGGAGCGGATCTCGATGTGCGGTCCGCGGAAGGTCCCGTTCGGGACGAGCGCTTCCTGAACGCGCCGGGCGATCTGCAGGTCGCGGGTGATCTGCTGATTCAATTTGCGGAGCTGATCCTGATACCGCTTCACGCGCAACAGTGCCCGAAGGCGCGCCAGCAGAACCTCGGTGTCGGAGCCCTTGGTGACGAAATCGTCGGCGCCGGCTTCGAGCCCAGCCACAACCGTCTGCGCCGTGTCGGCACCCGTCAGCATCAGCACCGGGATCGTCTGCAGCAGCGGATCGGCTTTGATTCTTCGCGTGACCTCGAAGCCGTCCATGATCGGCATCCGATAGTCGACGATGAAGGCAGCAGGTGTGATGGCCTGCGCGAGCGCCAGTCCCTGCTCGCCAGACGTCGCCGCCGAAACGTCGAATCCGCGCCGCTCCAGAAAGCGGCGCGTCACCTCCAGATCGTTCGTGCTGTCGTCGATCAGAACGATCCGCTCGTGCGCAGGGGTGGAAGTCACGGCGCGATTCTACATTCCGTGAGGTGGGAGCCGGATCGCTAAGACGCAAAGGAGTCGCTCAAGAAGTGTGAGAAACGCGGGCCAGGAGTTTGCGCGGCAGAAACCCCGAAGCCGGCTTCACTCAAGCAAGAAGGTCGACGAATTTCTACCTCCGCCCTGACCGCACTCGGGCGAGGACGCCCGAGCGCCCGCGGTCGAGACGACCGCACTCGTGCGCCCGAAAGCGCATCTGAAAAGGAGGTGTGATCCCTCTCAACCAAACGCTCGACTGGTTGAAAGCCGAAG
>JADGNZ010000071.1 GCA_017883205.1 Thermoanaerobaculia bacterium
GGAAAAAGTTTCCCTCCAGGAGGAGAAAGTTCTGCTCCGGGAGCAAATGGTTTTGCTCCGGGAGGACAAAGTTTTGCTCCAGTAGGAAAAAGTTTCCCTCCAAGAGCAATTGCATTTGCTCCAGGAGCAAAAAGTTTTCCTCCGGGACCACAAAGTCTTCCTCCAGGAGCAAAAGATTTTGGTCCTGATCAGAAAAGTTTTGCGCGGAACCTGAAAAATCTCCTCATTCGTAGAAAGAACGCAATCGCTGGCTCCGGGAAAGGACCCCTGCGGTGAACGATTGCCACAAACCGTCCCTCATCCTGATACCCCGGAGGCAGGAACGCCTGCCCCCAGTCCCCAAACTCTCGACGCGCTGGAGAGGATCGCTCGCCTGCGCGCCATCGCTGACGACTTTCCCGACGAGGCATCGCCGAAACCATTGACGACGGCGGAGCGCCGGTTGGCGAGCCGCACATCGATCGCTTTCCTGGAGAAGGCGGCCCTCTTCGCCGAGGCTGCTCCGAACGTTGGAGTGGCGCTTTCCGTCGACACGGCGTCAATACGTGACGCCATTGCCTCGGATCTCGCCACCGGAGGCATCGTCGACGAGACACGGACTCTGACCTCGCGCCTGGAGGACGCGAATACCCGCAAGAAGCTCAAAGCCGTGAGGCTTGCGCGCGGCATCTATCGCGTGGCCAAGAGCTACGTGACCACCGACCTGGGGCATGTCGTAACGCCCCACGTCGAGGAGATGAAGCGCCCCTTGCAGCGGCCGTACTCGAACAAGAAGAAGGCGGTGCCAGCAGAGCCGCCGGCAACCACGCCAGCGGCAACGCCCAAGCCGTCTGATTCAACGCCGCAGCAGAAGTAACCGAGGGGCCGAAGGAGGCTATGTTTGGCAGCTCACCTCCCCGGCTCCTCAGACGACTGCAGTTACGGGTCGAGCAGTACCCGACCCGCGGCCACAAACCGCGGGTCGGATTTTATGACGGAACGGTGCGAGCGCGTCAGACGATCTGTAACGGAGCGCGAACGTCAGCAGGAGCTATCCGGCGGCCTTTGGATACTTGACTTCAGGCGGCCAGCCAGGAGGGAGATCGTATTAGATCGTATACTCCTTAGTCCCAGTAGAAAGGCGCACTCATGACTTGGTGGTCACTGATGTCCGCTGTTGCTGTCTGCGTCGGCGGCAACTTCGGATTGTCCGTCGTTGACGATGTCGATATGGAACTCTGCGGGGTGTTCACTCCAGCGCCACGCAAGTCGGGGCACTCGGTAGGAAAGGACGAAGGATGAAGCCCGATCAGCCGATGTTCAACGGGTACAACCTGACCTTCGGTGTTCATTTCGACCCTAACGCGATCTTCAAAATCAACGCGACCAATCTCAAGTACGCGTTGGAGTTGAAGCCGCGCGCCCAGGCCGATCACAAGCGGGCGTTGGATCTCGCACGAATGAATTGGGATGTGCTGGAGTTGATCGCGAAGGAAGCACTCGACTCCGGCCGTGTGGAACGGAAAGAGGTCAAACCGTGGATCATTCACTACACGATTGACTTCCTAACTCTCAGCGAACTTCTCGACAAGCACAGTGCGTTGTTGCGCCGCTGAATCCGGTGGGATGAGCCCGATGAAAGTGACAAAGCGCTGGTGTTCGAACTGCGAAGGCGAGGGCGATCTGGTCAACGTCGTGAAACGCAACGGCGAAACTGACTCGGGGTGGCCAGCAATCGGCGCCAGAGAGGATCTCAGGCATGACAATGCCGACGATCGCGATCCGGACGACTATGACGTTGTCAGCCTGTCAGATTCTTATCCGTGCAAGAACTGCGGGGGATCAGGCTTCTTCTTTTACATCGAAGAGGAAGGGCGTTCGGGTGAGACGATCTTACTCGAACAGCTTCCCAAGGATGCTGAGTTGGTCGAGGTAAGCGGTCCCGAGCTGTGGGTCGCGCGCCACAAGAGGCAACAAGCGAACTTCATCTGGAAGGGGAAAGACTAAGCCGGTGGATTGCGCGCCAGGTTCGCCGGGAAGTGGGTGGTCGCGAGGAGCGATTCTCCATCTCGACGCGGATACATTGCGAGTTTTTGGGTGGCTTGGGGGTCAGGTCTAAAGTCTAAAGTGCCGAAGACGATCGTCGCTCAGGCGATCAGGCCAATTCGGCACTTTAGACTTTAGACCTGACCCGTCAAACGACTCTCTCCATCACGAACGAGCGCGGCGAATGTTTGGTCGGCCTGCAGACGAGCTTCACTGGCACGTATCAAGTATGCGACTCCCGCTCCGGTAACGCCGATCTGACGGCTGATATGGGCACGTGTCGCGTTGGTGAACCGTTCGGCGAGCAGCACGAAGAGGTCGCGAACGTCTGAGCCGGCTCCCGGAGGCCAGCGGCGGACGATTCCCATCGACGCGACAGCCTGTCGAACGGTCTCGATGGGTTCGCTTCGGACAACTGGAACTGACGGCCGCGCGGGCGTCAGTCACGAGCGAGGGTGTTGCACCGCACGGCGCCTGGCCAACGGCGGACGAATGATCGTTATGCCGATGCTGGCCGTGCGCCGCCACGACGCATCGGATCCGGCGTCCGGAGGAGGAGTTTCCGATGCGCAAAGCCTCTCTGCTTTCGGCTTTCTTCTTTGCCTCTTCGCTCTTCGCGCAGTCCCTCACCATAGGCGAGCTGGTACCCAATTGGAACCACGGCCTAACCCGCGGCAGCGGGGAAACAGCGCCCCGGAGCTACATCGACTTCGCGCATCCGGCGACGGCCGATGGATCCGTCAACCAGGTCTCGGTCATGTGGGGCGGCAGTTGCACTACAGGCGCGTTCAAAATCGTCTTCGTGAGGACGTCCAGTACCGCCTCAGCGTCTGTTGTCGCGCAACGCGGACCATTCAATGCGGTATCCGGCCGGAATGAGATCACGCTCACTCCGCCGGTCAGCGTCCACGCCGGCGACAAGATCGCCATCGTGCAACTGCAGCCGGGTCTCACCTGCGGTATGCCGCCGCTCGCCTCCGACACCTCCGGCATGCTCGTGTTGACCGACACGGACATCAGCGGCGGCTCATTCGGGTCGTATCCCTACATCGACGTCGGCGAATCGATGGGCGCCATCGCCTACAGCGTTGATCCGGTGCTGGTGCGAGTGGTGCCGGGCGTCGGCGCGGCGCAGGGCGTCACGGCATTCTTCAGAACCGCGGTCCAACTGGCAAACCTCGACTACGGCAAACTCACCGGCAAGCTCGTTTTCCACAAGGCCGGTCAGCCCGCTGGCAGCAACGATCCTTCCCTCGATTTCACACTCGACGGAGGTCAAGTGCTGTCCTACGACGATGTCGTCACCGCGATGGGCAGCAGCGGCCTCGGATCGCTCGACGTCCTGGTGCACGGCGGCGTT
Source organism: Thermoanaerobaculia bacterium (assembly GCA_017883205.1). GTDB lineage: Bacteria > Acidobacteriota > Thermoanaerobaculia > Gp7-AA8 > Gp7-AA8 > JADGNZ01. The sequence continues at coordinate 3,386 of JADGNZ010000071.1, forward strand.
TCACCGCTGGTTACAACGCGCGTCTTCAGTGACGGCGGGAGTGCCGGCACGTCCGGATTCATCGAGGATGGATTCTCACCCCACGAGGCGCTGACCGGCTATCGGGCCGGTTGCCTGGTCTTTCCAGCCGATTTCACGAATTTTCGAATGAACATCGGCGTCAGGACGCTCGACACCGGCGCTACGCTCAAGGTGACATGGAGCTCGGGGTCGACGACACCACTCATCCTGACTTATCCTCCGAACTACTTTGAACAAAAGACCTTGAACCAGTTCACCGGGGCCACGACATTGCCCGCCAACGGCTACATCTGGATCACCGTGTCTCAGGGATCAGCGTTCGTTTACGGCACGATCACCGACAATCGAACTTCCGACAGCGCGATAAGGATGGCTAAGGCAGAGTAATCAGCAGTTTACGCTGTCGACCACCTGCCAAGATTCGAGAATGCTGCGATACCTGCGCGCCAGCACTTCCTCGCCCGCGCCGAGAGGTCCCGTCAGGACCTCGGCAATCGTGATCGTCGTAACGGCGAAGCGGAAGTGGACCGCTGCGTGTGATTCGGAAATGCGTCTTCCGCGCATATGAGCTGCGGCACAGACGAGAGTTCTTCGCAACTAGCCAAATCCCCCCTCATCCGCCTTCGGCACCTTCTCCCCCCGCAAAAAGACGCGGGGGGCGAAGGCGCTCGATTGGAGGTTCTCGCAAGAGTGTTCGATGCAACCACTGCTACGGCGGTTCCGGCGACTACAAGCACGGCAAAGTAGGGGGCGTACTTCCTCGCAGCGCGCTCCAATTGAGCGCCTTCTCCCCACGCTTTTTGTGGGGAGAAGGTGGCCGAAGGCCGGATGAGGGGTCGTGATTGATCGGTTCGAAGCGGTGGCTGAATCGGGGATAGTCTTCAAGGAGGTAGATGATCGGCGTCGAGTCGACAACGAGCAGCGCATCGAGCGGTAGCCCGGAAGTGTCTATCGGTTCCATTCGTCACGCAGGGCGCGTATCGCTCGCGTACTCGATTTCCCTGATAGACCGCGACCGGTTCCTTTCAGCGGGAGAAGCGACTTCTGCTGCCCTTTCGCGGAGAACTGCTCGAGCGGAACGAGAGCCGCAACGGGATGACCGTGCCTCGTGATGATGGTAGACGTACCCTTTTCCGCCGCTTCGAGGAGTGCCGGCATCTGATTCTGCGCCTCTTCAACTCCCTTGCGGGTAATGCGGCTCATGGTCGTCATACTTTACAGGGCAGGGATCGTCCTTCGTCATGCCATCTTGCGAGGCGTCTGCACGACCAGTCGCACTGTTACGCCAAGGCTGGCCAGCATGTCGAGGAGCGCATCGGTGCTGAACAAATCGATTCGCCCGCGCAGGAGATCGCTGACCCGCGGCTGCGTCACGTGGAGGATCTTCGCGATCTCCGCCTGCTTGAGACCTCGGGAGGCGATCACCTTCTGGAGTTGGATGAGCAAATCCGCGCGGACGGAGAGATGCGCTGCTTCCTCGCGTGAGAACCCAAGATCTCGGAAAACGTTGCCGCTCGACGGTGTGACCCTAACGGTTCCTTTTCTTTTCATGTTGCCTCATTCGCACCAAGGCGCGGAATCTCTGTCGTCCGATCTCCAGATACAAGTTTCTGTATAGACAGTCAAGCGGCGGAAGGGGTCAGGTCGAAACCGAAACTGACGACAGCTTGCATCGAGCGGAATGTTCGTGCCGAGGTGTCGTCAGTTTCGGTTTCGACCTGACCCCTTCCGCGCCAGCAATTCCTGTTAGTCGTAGGCTTTGCTTCGGTGGCGCACGCGAACGACATCAACGGCACGAGCCCGATCATCGATCGAGTAGATGACCCGATACTCACCGACTCGAATGCGCCACAGATCGCGTCTGCCGCTGAGCTTTTTCACGCCGTGTGGTCGCGGCTGCGGGCCGAGGGACGCCAGCTTCCGGTATACGCGCGCGGCGATGCTGGCGGGAAGATCTTCGATCTCGCGCGAGGCTCGATCAGAGACAACGACCACGTAATCAGTCACGCAGCTTGCCAGCCTTGACCAGACGCTTGCGGACGTCGCTCAGTGGGATGCGCTTGTCGTTCTTGCGCTCCTCTGCGACGAGCTGATCGTAGAAGTCCTCCCACATCTCGCCGTAACGAGAGAGATCGATCTGAACAGCGACCTTCTTGCCCTTCTCATTGGTGACGAACTGAATGCCTTCCATGACTTCTCCTCGTGGGGAAAACGATCATCGCACGATATGTACTCCCGTCGATGAAATTGGGGTCAGGTCGAAACCGAAACTGACGACAGCTTGCATCGAGCGGAATGTTCGTGCCGACATGTCGTCAGTTTCGGTTTCGACCTGACCCCTTCCGCTTCTGCTACACTCCGCCTCCAAATTTCCGGACCTCCGATCGAGTCACGAGTCAGCATTGAGCCAATCACCCCAGTACGTTCTCAGCGGCCTCCGTCCTACGGGCCGCGTCCACCTCGGCAACTACTTCGGCGCGGTCAGAAACTGGGTCCGTCTCCAGGATCTGTTTGACTGCTACTACTTCGTCGCCGACTGGCACGCGCTGACGTCCGACTACGCCGACACGTCGAAGATCACGCAGTCGACGTTCGATGCCGTTGCCGACTGGCTCGCCGCCGGGCTCGATCCGGCCAAGGCGACGATCTTCATCCAGTCCGAGGTCAAGGAGCACGCCGAGCTGCACTTGCTTCTGTCGATGGTGACGCCGCTGCCGTGGCTGGAGCGCGTGCCGACGTTCAAGGATCAGCAGGCGCAGATCGAAGACAAGGATCTCAACACCTACGGCTTCCTCGGGTACCCGCTGCTGCAGACCGCCGACGTCATCATCTATCGGGCGCACTTCGTTCCGGTAGGTGAGGACCAGGCCTCGCATCTCGAGATCTCGCGTGAGATCGTGCGCCGCTTCAACAACTTCTACGGCAACGTTTTCCCGGAGCCGCAGGTGCTTCTCACGGAGACGCCGAAGGTGCCGGGACTCGACGGACGGAAGATGTCGAAGTCGTACGGCAACACGATCGGACTGACGGCGAGTGCGGACGAGATTCGCGCGCTGGTGATGACGATGTTCACCGACCCGGAGCGGATCCGCCGCAAAGACCCGGGCAGGCCCGACGTCTGCAATCTCTTCCAGTTCCACAAGCTCTTCTCGAACGAGGAGACGATCGCGCGCGTCGATCATGAGTGCCGCACGGCGCAGATCGGCTGCGTCGATGACAAGAAGCTGCTCGCGGAGATCATGATCGAGTCGCTGCGTCCGATCCGCGAGAAGCGCGAAGCGATCGACCGCGATCCGTCGATCGTCTGGGATGTGCTGCGCGAAGGCAACCGCAAAGCGCGCGCGCGCGCCCAGCAGACGATGGAGCTGGTGCGCGATGCAATCAAAATCAATTACCCCGAGTTGCGATGACCACGATGACAGACCAGGAGAAAGAGCTGCCGGCCGTTTCCCAGCCGGTGGACGACCGTCCTCCGGATGAGCAGGAGGAGAGCGGCGGCGCGCTCGAGGTCACGCTGCCGTCGTTTCACGGTCCGCTCGATCTGCTGCTGCACCTCATCAAGCAGCACAAGATCGACATCTACGACATCCCCATCGCTCTGATCACCGAGCAGTACACCGGCTACCTCGATGCGATGGAGGAGCTGAGCCTCGATGTGGCCGCCGACTACATCTACATGGCGGCGCTGCTCATCCACATCAAGTCGAAGATGCTGCTGCCGCACGACGAGACCGAGGGGGAGGCCGAAGATCCGCGGCAGGAGTTGGTCGATCGCCTGCTCGAGTATCAGCGCTTCAAAGCGGTTGCCGAGTCGTTCGCCGAGCTCGACGTCCTTCGGATGGGAGTCTGGCCGCGGCCGGCAACGCCGCTGCCGGGCATCGACGCCACCGAGATCGACATGAGCGAGGTCGGCCTCTTCGATCTGATCGATGCCTTCCGATCCGCACTCAATCGATACAAACAGAACCATCCGCAAGCGATCGAGCTGCACCGCACGGTTCACAAGATCAGCGACAAGATGCGCGAGCTCTACACGAAGCTTCAGGAGAAATCGCCGATCCGCCTGCAGTGGTTCCTGGAAGGACGCGACCGCAACGAGCTGATCGCGATCTTCCTCGGCACGCTGGAGCTGGTACGGCTCGGCGGCATCTCGCTGAAGCAGAGCGAGAATTTCGGCGAGATCCTGATCGCGGGTACCGACAAGACGCTCGAAGAGTCGGTGTTCGAGATGTTCGACAATAGTTAGACGATGAAGGATGAATTCTGAAGGATTGAGGATGAAGGATGAATGCGGGTGGCCGATTCGCCATTCATCCTTCATCCTTCCTCATTCATCCTTTTTGAGAAAAACATGCCCATGGAACCAACAGAATTACGCGCGGCCCTCGAGGCCATCCTCTTCGTCAGCAATGAGCCGGTGAAGCTCGACGAGCTTGCCGAGGCGTTTGCAGGCGAGGGGAGGGAAGCGGTGATCGAGCAGCTCGAAGAGATCAAACGCGCCCTCGATGCAAGCCTCGGCGGCTTCATGCTCGAGCAGACCGCGGGCGGCTGGCGCTTCGCGACGCGCGCCGAGCATGACCCGATCCTCAAGAAGTATTTCGCGAAGAAGGGCGAGAACCGCCTCTCCATCGCCGCGCTCGAGACGCTGGCCATCGTCGCGTATCGCCAGCCGATCACCGCGCCGGAAGTGTCGGAGATCCGCGGCGTGAACTCGAACCAGACCATTCGCACGCTGCTGGAGCGGCGCATGATCCGCGTGGCCGGACGGAAGAACGTCGTCGGTAGTCCGTTTCTGTATCGCACGACGCGCGAGTTCCTCGTTCACTTCGGACTCAACGACATTCGCGACATGCCGCGCCTCGAAGAATTCGGAGACCTCATCGGTGAACAGATCAACGATGATCTCGTTCTCGCCATCGAGACGACCCACATCGCGGAAGGCGTCGAAGTGCCTCTCGAACAGGGCGAGCAGATCGACGATGCGGTCAACGCGGAGTTGAGCGCGAGCGATGAGAATGTCCCGCTGCATGAAACTCAGGATGAGACTCACGCCGAGACGCATGCTGATGACGACGCGCAGCGCGCAACGAACGAGGTACAATCCGAAGTCGTCAACGACAAACAGGACTGATGCAACAAGAGCGCTTGCAGAAGATCATCGCCCACGCCGGCGTCTCGTCTCGACGTGAAGCCGAAGCGATGATCCGGGAGGGACGCGTCACGCTCAACGGGCGTGTCGTCACCGAGCTCGGAACGCGTGCCGATCCTGACCGCGATCACATCAAGGTCGACGGCAAGCTGATCACCAAAGCTGAGCCCCATCGCTACATCCTCCTTTACAAGCCGAGGGAAGTGATGACGACGGTGGAGGATCCGCAGGGCCGCCGCACGGTCATCGATCTGGTGCGCGGCATTCGCGAGCGCATCTATCCGGTTGGCCGCCTCGATTTTCATTCCGAGGGATTGGTGCTGCTCACGAACGACGGCGAGCTTGCGTTCAAGGTGTCGCACCCGACTCATGGATCGGTGAAGACCTACAGCGTCAAAGTGCGCGGCGTGCCCGACGAACGGATGATCGACAAACTTCGCCGCGGCATCACTCTCGACGGTAAGCGAACGTTGCCGTGCGACATCGAGCGCATGCGCACTACCGGCAAGCGCGACGACGAAGGCAACAGTTGGTTCGAAGTCAAACTGCGCGAAGGGCGCACGCAGCAGATCCGCAAGATGTTCCAGGCCATCGGCCACCCCGTCTCCAAACTCCGCCGCGTCGCCATCGGCCCGATTTCCGATCCGAAGCTCACGCCGGGAGTCTGGCGCGAGCTGACGAAGCAGGAAGTGAAGATGCTGGAGACGATGAAGGAGCTGAAGAAGCCGGTCAAGGCGCGGCGCACGACGGCGCGGCCGGTCTCGCGCAAGAAACCGGCAGCAGCCGGTGCCAAGCGCTCGGCGGCGCGTCCGAAGGCGCGGCAGGCGGCATCGCGCGCGAGCGCTTCGCGTTCCGAGACGCGCAGCTCGACGCGAAGAACACCATCACCGCGTCCCGCTACGCCTCGCCCGAAGATCGCGGCAGGCAAGAAGCCGGCCGGCAGCAAGAAAGCGCCGTCTCGCCGCGCGTCCGCGCGTCCGCCGCGAAGCAGTGCGCGCCGCGGCTGATCAATACAATTATCAAGGCAAATGCCCGCGCCGCTGATCATCGCCATCGACGGACCTTCCGGCGTCGGCAAGACGACCACGAGCCGGATGGTGGCCCGCGAGCTCGGCATTCCGCACATCGACACGGGCGCCATGTACCGCGCGCTTGCTGTCGCCGCGACTCGCGAAGGAATCGACACGCATGACAGCGCTGCGCTCGAGCAGTTGGCGCATCGCGTTCGCATCGATTTCATCGCCGGCGAGCCTCCGCGCGTTCTCCTCAATGATGAGGATGTGACGTCGCTCATCCGCACGCCGGAGATGAGCATGGCGGCGAGCAATGTGTCCGCGGTCCCAGCGGTACGACGCGTTCTCGTCAGGCTGCAGCAGGATCTCGGCCGCCGCGGCGGCGGCGTGCTCGAAGGACGCGACATCGGCACGAAGGTGTTCCCCGAAACGCCGTTCAAGTTCTTTCTAACAGCTCGGCCGGAAGTGCGCGCGCAACGGCGGCACGATGAACTGGCTGCGAAAGGGGAGGAGGTCGACTACGACGCGATCCTTGCGGCGACGGTGGCGCGCGATGACCAGGATTCGAATCGCGCCGATTCGCCGCTCCGGTACGACGATTCGTACACGGTCGTCGATACGTCCGACCTCGATATCCCGGCAGTGGTGAACGCGATCGTGAACGGGGTTCGCGCAAGAACGTAGTGCAGGCATTCTTGCCTGCAACCGGCGGGCGTCCTCGCCCAGCGGTGGTTCTCGAATTCGAATGACAACTCGTAGCTTCCGCTGGCGTTATTCGCAAGAGCACCGACGGGCAGGGACGCCCGTCGGTAGCAGGTGTGGACACCTGCACTACTTGGCCTCGGCGATTCTGTCCGGTACATTGCGGTGAATGGCCGGTTCTCCAAGCCGCAAACGTAGTGCAGGCATTCTTGCCTGCAACCGACGGGCGTCCTCGCCCGGCGGTGGTTCTCGAATTGGAACGACAACTCGTAGCTTCCGCTGGCGTTAGGCGCAACAGCACCGACGGGCAGGGACGCCCGTCGGTAGCAGGTGTGGACACCTGCACTACTTGGCCTTGGCGATTCTGTCCGGGTACATTGCGGTGAGGGGCCAGTTCTCCATGCCGCAAACGTAGTGCAGGCATTCTTGCCTGCAACCGACGGGCGTCCTCGCCCGGCGGTGGTTCTCGAATTGGAACGACAACTCATAGCTTCCGTGGCGTTCGGCGCAACAGCACCGACGGGCAGGGACGCCCGTCGGTAGCAGGTGTGGACACCTGCACTACTTGGCCTCGGCGATTCTGTCCGGGTACATTGCGGTGAAGGGCCAAAGTACGCTTCATTTGCTCCGCGTGGCGCGCCCACCTATCATTCGCCCGCTGCAAGAGGAGACTTGTTTGATTGCTGCTCTCATTGTGACTCACGGAAATCTCGCGAACGAACTGCTCAGCGCTGCTCAGAAGATTGAGGCGAACCTGGGCGTGATCGAGGCTGTGCCGCTCGAATGGACCGACACGGTCGATGAAGCCCGCGAGAAGATCCGGCTGGCGCTCGGGCGCGTGGGCACGGATTCCGTCATCATCTTCACCGATATGTTCGGCGGTACACCGAGCAACATCAGCCTCTCGTTTCTCGAGAAAGACCGGATCGAGATCATCACGGGAGTGAACCTGCCGATGATCGTCAAGTTCGCGACGCTTCATCAGGATGGCACCGACCTCACGGCTCTCGCGCATGCCATCAGCGAGCGCGGCGCAAAGTCGATCCGCGTCGCCTCGGATCTGCTCGCGTCGGACCGTCGTCCCGGAGCGCCTTCGTGATCGAGCACGAGATCGAGATCAAGAACAAGCTCGGCCTTCACGCCCGCGCTGCCGCGAAGCTCGTCCACGTCGCGGCCCGCTTCAAGTGCGACATCAAGATCCGCAAAGGTGATGAGGAAGTCGATGGCAAGTCCATCCTCGGCATCCTGCTTCTCGCGGCCGGCCGCGGAACCATGATCACCATCAAAACGAATGGCGAGGACGAGGGTGATGCCGTCCACGCGATCGAAGCGCTCATCAACGCGAAATTCGATGAAGTAGAATGAGTTAACTCGCCTCGCTCGGGGCTGTCGGCTCTCGGCTGTCGGCTCTCGGGGGTGCGTGCCAGGTTGTCGGCGTTGCTTCCGACACCCGACACCCGACAGCCGACACCCGACGAACATGCCCACCACGACACCACCCAGCCGCACGAGCATTCGAACCTACAAAGGCATCGGTGTCTCGCCCGGCATCGCTATCGGCCGGGCGGTGATCGTCGAGCGGCTCGAGGCAGCGGTCTATCGCGTGCCGATCCGCGACGATGAAGTGCCGTCCGAGGTCAACCGCTTTCTCGAAGCGATCGAGAAGACGCAGAGCCAGCTTCTCGACCTCAAGCAGAAGGTTAAGCGCTCGATGGGCGACGAGTACGCGTCGATCTTCGAGGCGCACGCGATGATGGTCAGCGATCCGTCATTCGCGGACAAAGTCGTGCAGAAGATCGAGGCCGAACAGGTGAATGCCGAGTGGGCGCTGGCCGAGGTGCAGGAAGAACTGCAGGCGCGCTTCCGAAGCTTCGACGACGTCTATCTTCGCGAGCGTGTCGCCGATGTGAAGGATGTTGCCGATCGCGTGCAGAAGAACCTGCAGGGCGTTTCCCACCACGATGTCTCCGAGATCACGCACGACGTGATCATCATCGCCGACGACCTCACGCCGTCGGACACGATTCATTTCAATCGGCGGCCGATCGTCGGATTCGCGACCGAGGCAGGCGGGCGAACGTCGCATACGTCGATCATCGCCAAGTCGCTGTTCATGCCGGCCGTCATCGGCGTTCCGCGTCTGACCAAGATCGTCGACGACGACGAGATGGTGATCCTCGACGGGTACGAAGGCCTCGTGCTCGTCAATCCGACGCAGGCGATGATCGCCGAGTACCAGTCGCGCGTGATCCGCCACGAAGAGGCGGAGCGGCGGCTGCTCGAGAATCGCGATCTCGTCGCGCTGACCAAAGACGACCGGCGCATCACGCTGCAGGCGAACATCGAGCTGGTCGAAGAGTTGAAGGATGCGATCCGCTTCGGTGCCGAGGGGATCGGCCTCTATCGCTCCGAGTTTCTGTACATTTCGAAGAGCCCGTTGCTCCCGAACGAAGAGGAGCACTTCCAGCTCTACCGTGCGCTGGCCGAGGCCACCGCACCGCAGTGGTGCGTGATCCGAACCTTCGACCTCGGCGGCCGCAAGCTCGCCAAGGAAGTCATCGGCAGCAAGGAAAACAACCCGGTGCTCGGGCTGCGCGGACTGCGACTCTGCATGAAGCATCGCGACATGTTTCGGACGCAGTTGCGCGCTCTGCTGCGCGCCTCGGCATTCGGCAAGATCAAGATCATGTTTCCCGTCGTCACCAGCGTGCAGGAGTTGCGGCAGGTGAAGACGCTGGTCCGCGAGCTTCGCGCGGAGCTTGACGCCGAGGGGATTGCGCACAACCCCGAGTTGCCGATCGGCATCATGATCGAGGTGCCGTCCGCCGCGATCATCGCCGACATTCTGGCGACCGAGGCGGACTTCTTCGCCATCGGCACGAACGACCTCATTCAATACTCGCTGGCGATCGACCGCTCGAACGAGAACGTCAGCTATCTGTACGAGCCTCTCCATCCGGCGCTGCTGCGACTCCTGAAAATGATCATCGACGCCGGGCACAAGGCCAACATCCCGGTCTCGCTTTGCGGCGAGATGGGCTCCGATCCGCTCTTCGCCATCGTGCTGCTCGGCCTCGGCCTGGAGATCTTCTCGATGAATCCGTCGTCGATTCCGGTGATCAAGAACATCGTGCGCTCGGTGCGCTACCGCGATTGCAAGCGTATCGCCGAGGTCGCGTTGACGAAGAAAACCGCACAGGAGATCGAGGAGTTCGTCATCGAAAGCGTGGCCATGCGTTTCCCCGAAGGTCTCATCAACAAGACGCCCTGACAATGAATGATCATCTCTTCGATCACCTGCCAGTCAAACGCGTTTCCAAACCGTGGGGATATGAATTGATCTTCGCGAAGACGGATCGTTACGTCGGCAAGATCCTGCACATCAACCGCGGCGAGAGTCTCAGTTTGCAGTACCACGAAATCAAAGAAGAGACGCTCTTTGTTGTGGCTGGCGATCTGAAGCTGACGATCGAAGTCGATGGCGACCGCCGCGACATCATGCTGCGCGGCGGCGAGGCGTTTCACATTCCACCGCGGATGATTCATCGGATGGAAGCGTTGGAAGATACCGACCTCGCGGAGGTCTCGACGCCCGAGCTCGAGGACGTCGTCCGCCTCGAAGATCGATACGGCCGCGCCGGCACAACAGCTCCATGAAAAAGCTTCTCGCTCTCGCCGTTCTTCTCGTAGCCATCGCCGGCCACGCAGAGGACTCGCCGCTCGTCAAAGCAGCGAAAGAGAACGGCGGACCGAAGAAGAAAACGACGAAGAAAGCGATCACCAACGCCGATGTGAAGAAATCGGCAGTGAAAAGCTCGGCGACTGCGACCGGCGCGAAGGTGGCGCCGAAAGCGGAGACGCCTGCCGTCCCGATGCCGCCGGCCATCGCCGATCAGAGCAAGTTGGTGCATGCCCGCGCCGACGCACAGAAGCGTGCCGATGACGCGCAGATCAAGGTCAACGATCTCGACAAAGAGCTGGATCGGCTGGAACAGTCCTATTACGCGGAGAACGACCCGAACTATCGCGACAAAACGATTGCTGCGCGGTTCGATCAGACGAAGTTGCAATTGGAAGCTGCGAGGAAGGAACTAGCGGACGCAAGGGACGCGTTGGAGAAACTGCAACCAAAGGAGCCATGACCAAAACCTTCTTCATCGAAACCTGGGGCTGTCAGATGAACGATCTCGATAGCCAGCGGCTCTCCGGCAGCCTCAAGCTGCGCGGTTATCAACGTGTGGAGAACGAGAGCGCGGCGGATCTCATCCTGCTCAATACCTGTTCGATTCGCGATAAGTCCGAGCAGAAGGTGTTTTCGCATCTCGGCCGGCTTCGCGAGATGAAAGCGGCGCGTGAGGATCTCCGCATCGGTGTCTGCGGCTGTGTGGCGCAGCAGGAAGGGGAGGCCATCCTGCATCGCGCGCCTTGGGTCGATTTCGTGATGGGTCCGGGAAACGTCGGCCATATCGATCAGATCCTGGCTGGCGAGCGTCGCGTGGCTATCGACTTCCCCGAGGATCGCAATTACGACTACCTGACCGTCGATCGTCCCTCGGCCACCAAAGCCCAGGTCACGATCATCGAAGGGTGCAACAAGAACTGCACGTTCTGCATCGTGCCGACGACGCGCGGCCGCGAGGTTTCCCGTCCGTTCGACGATGTGCTCCGCGAAGTGCGCGCCGCAGTCGATAGCGGCCGCGTCGAGATCGAGCTGCTCGGCCAGACCGTCAATGCCTATCGATGCCCGGTCAGCGGACGCGACTTCGGCGCGCTGCTGGGCGCGGTCGCGGAGGTCGATCGCGTGGCGCGGTTGCGCTTCATGACCTCGCATCCTGCTGAGGTCAGTGACTCGATGATCGCGGCAATGCGCGATCACGAAAACATTTCGCGCTATCTGCATCTGCCGGTGCAATCGGGATCATCGAGAGTCCTGCGAAGGATGAAGCGCCTCTACACTCGCGAGCACTATCTCGACACGATCGCGCGCATCCGCGCTGCCATCCCGGAGATTCAGTTCTCGACCGATGTCATCGTCGGTTTCCCCGGCGAGACCGAGGAGGATTTCGAGCAGACGATTTCGCTGATGACTGAAGTCGGCTACGGATCTTTGTTCGCGTTCAAGTACTCGCCGCGCCCGGGCACGCCCGCGCTGAAGCTCGGAGCGCCGGTCGACGACGATGTCGCCTCGGAGCGGCTGAACCGTCTCTTCGACCTTCACGAGCAGTTCAAGCGCGAACACCTCGGCTCGTATCGTGGCAGGATACTGCCCGTGCTCGTTGAGGGGCCGAGCAAGCACGATCCATCCATGCTCACGGGCCGCACCGACGACAACGTCGTCGTCAACTTCAGCGGTGACCCATCGACGCGTCCGGGGAGTATGCTGGGTGTGCGCATCGAGCAAGCGCAGCATCACACGTTACGTGGGGAGGCCGTCGCATGAGTGAGCTCGTACCGATGTCGATCAAGGGTCTGATGCTCGACCCCGTTTCCAACTCGCCGATCGTCGTCTTGAAAGATGAGGAGGAGAAGTTCTTTCTCCCGATCTGGGTCGGCATCTTCGAGGCGAACGCCATCGCTCTGCAGCTCGAGAACGTGGAGACGCCGCGTCCGATGACTCACGATCTCCTGCGCACCGCCATCGGTGAGCTGGGCGCGCGCGTGACGCGCATCGTCATCAACGATCTTCGCGATTCGACGTTCTTCGCACAGATCCGCGTGATCGTGAACCGCTCCGGAGAAGACCGCACCCTGGAGCTCGACGCCCGCCCGAGCGATGCCATCGCACTCGCGCTGCGCACCGAAGCGCCGATCTACGTTGCCCAATCCGTTCTCGATCAGGCGCAGACCATCACGCCGGATGACGAGGACCAGGACGAGCAGTCAAAAACGTGGTTCGAGCAGTTGGACAGCGAGGAGCTGGGCAAGTACAAGATGTGAGGGTTGGGGGAGTCGCGGGTCGGGAGTCGGGAGTCGTAGATAGAAGCAACCGGTCTCCACCGAGAATCTCCGACGCCCGACCCCCGACAACCGACTCCCGCACATCGTTGTCCGCTACAATCGAGCCCGTTCAATGATCATCACTGTCGCCAACCAAAAAGGCGGGGTCGGCAAAACGACCACGACCATCAATCTGGCCGCCGCCGTCGCCAACAAGGGCTTCAAAACACTGCTGATCGACCTCGATCCGCAGGCGAACAGCACGATGAGCTACGTCGATCCGCGCAGCATCACGCGGTCGATGTTCGACGTGCTCGTCAGCGAGGAGCTTGGCCTCAACGACGTCATCGTCCCGACGCCGTTGCCGAATCTCTTTCTCGCGCCGTCGAAAATCGCGCTGGCGAAACTCGAATCGAAGTTGATCGGCGAGCTCGACGGACCGTTCCGGCTCAAAGACAAGATGGTGGCAGCGTCGACCGAGTACGACTACATCTTCATCGACACGCCGCCGACGCTGGGCATGATCACCGTCAACGCGATGGTGGCGTCGAGCCACGTGCTGGTGCCGATCCAGTCGTCGTACTTCGCCCTCGAAGGCACCGACGATCTGCTCGAGACGATCGAGAAGATCAAAGCCCGCCCGAACCCCAACCTCCAACTCCTCGGCGTTGTGATCACGATGCACGACAAGCGCACCACGCTGGCGCGCGACATCCACGAGCAGATCGGCCAGGTCTTCGGCGAGCGCCTCTTCAACACCGTGATCACGAAGTCGATCAGGCTCGAAGAGAGTCCTGCCTACAAAGAATCGATCTTTACGTTTGCTCCTCGTTCCAGCGGAGCGATGGAGTACTACTCGCTGAGTGAGGAGATCCTGTCCCGTGTCTGAGGTAACCCCCGAGGAAACCGTATGTCCATGAAACGCGGCCTGCCCGAGCGTTCCTCCATGCGCCACGACGCGCATTTCGTCGAAGAGCTGACGCGCCGCTCCGGGCGTCACATCGGATCGATGATTCCTCTCGATCTGATCGAGCCGAACGCCGAGCAGCCTCGCACGCAACTCGGCAACATCGAGGAGCTAGCGGCGTCGATCAAAGAAAAGGGCGTGCTCGAACCGATTCTCGTCCGCAACGCCGGCCCCAATCGCTACCAGATCATCTCCGGCGAGCGCCGTTTCCGCGCCGCTTCGCTTGCCGGACTCGACGAAATCCCTGCCATCGAGCTCGACGTCGACGACAAGGAGCAGCTCGAGATCGCGCTCATCGAAAACATCCAGCGCAAGGACCTGACCGCGTTTGAAGAGGCGGAAGGCTTTCTCGCGCTGCAACAGAAGTTCGGTTACACGCACGAGAAGATCTCGCACGTCATCGGCAAGTCGCGCACGACCATCACCGAAACGCTGTCGATCAACGAGATTCCCGACCGTATCCGCGCCATGTGCCGCGAGGCCGGCATCTCCAACAAGTCCATCCTCGTGCAGATCGCCCGCGCCGGCGACGAGCAGGCGATGGAGGATGTCGTGCGTCGGTTCGGTGCCGGCGAGCTGACTCGTGACGATGTCCGCAAACAGACGGCGAAGGCTGAGCCAAAGAAAGCAGGCCGCCCGAAGAACTTCACCTGGCAGGTGAAGGACAAATCGCTCCCGTTCAGCGTCAACCTCAGCTTCCGCAAGGCGAATGTGGGCAAGAGCGAGATCGCTGAAGCGCTTCGCGAGCTGCTGCGCCGGATCGAAAGCGAATGATCGTCGGCGACGTGGCGCTGGCGCGGCGGCTCGAAGCGTTTCAGGCGCGGGTCGGCGCAGCGAATGCGTTCGCAAGAGCCGGAGGCGAAGTTCTCGATATCGCCGGCGGCAAGGCGGTCTTTTTCACGCCCGACTCGCCGATCACGCAGGCAATCGGTGTGGGTATCGGTGAACCGGTGACGGTCGCTGACGTCGACCGCATCGAAGATTTCTTTCGTTCGCGCGGTGCCGCCTGCTCGATTCACATCACTCCGTGGAGCGATCCGGCCTTGCTCGCAGAGTTGTCGTCACGCCGCTACCAATTCTTCGAGTTCGAGAATGTCTTCGTGCAGCGGATCGATGCGATTGCCTCGAATCCAACTGATCCTGCGATCGAAGTCCACCTCATCAAGCGTGACGAAGCTCCCACCTGGGCTCGCGTCTGCGCGGCTGGATTTGCCACTGAAGGAATCGACGAAGCAGCGCTTCGCGAGATTGGCGAAGCGTTCACGGCGGCGGAAGGTGGACGCTGCTATCTCGCCTCGATCGATGGAATCCCCTGCGGTGCGGCAGCATCGGTGAGCGTCCGCGACCTCGGCGTCGTCGGACTCTTCGGTGCTGCGACACTGCCCGAGTTCCGCGGCCGAGGCGTGCAAAATGCGCTCGTCGCGCGGCGGCTGGCAGAAGCAAGCGGGGAGGGATGCGAGCTCGCATTCGTCTCGACGCTGCCTGGAAGCGCGTCTCATCGGAATGTGCTCCGGCGCGGATTCGAGCTTGTTTATACGAAGGTGTCGATGAAGCGAGTGTTTGGAGTCTGATCACGCGAAGACGCGAAGACGCGAAGGAGAGAATCTCTTCGCGCCTTCGCGTGTGCAGTTGACACACGCAGCTCGTACCCTTATCCTCCCGCCCCAACATGTCTCGCCACACCATGATGTCGATGCGCCGAATGGTGATGCGCCGCCCGGGCGCGGACGCGTAGACTGACTGCTTCCCCGACCCGGGTCCCTCCTACAGCTTTTCTCCCCGACAAGTCAGCAGCGAACATCCGCCGCCATTCGTGCGGCAGGAGGGGAACGACATGTACCGCTTCGATACGCTTGCAATCCACGCTGGTCAGCCCAATGACGCGGCCACCGGCGCCGTCACGGTTCCGATCTATCAGACCTCAACCTTTGGCCAACTCGAGCCCGGCGTTCACCGCGGCTTCGGCTATGCGCGAACCGAACATCCGACGCGGCGCGCGCTCGAAGAATGTCTTGCCTCGCTCGAGGGCGCGCGATACGGGCTCGCGTTTGCCAGCGGCATGGCAGCAATTCACAACGTCCTGTCGTTGCTTCGAAGCGGCGACCATGTCGTCTCGACGCAGGATCTCTACGGCGGCGCCTGGCGCATCTTCACGAAGTACTTCGCAAAGTTCGGGATCGACTTCACCTTCGTCGACACCATCGACCTGGCCGCAGTCGAAGCCGCCATACGGCCCGAGACGAGACTTCTCTGGCTGGAGACGCCGTCGAATCCGTTGCTGAAGGTCACAGACGTTGCGGCGTGCAGCGCCATCGCGCGCCGCGCCGGAATCCGCACCGTCGTCGACAACACCTTCGCCACGCCGGTGCTGCAGCAGCCGATTGCACTGGGCGCGGACATCGTGCTGCACTCGACGACGAAGTACATCAACGGTCACAGCGACGCGCTCGGCGGGGCGGTTATTACCGACGATGAAGGGCTTTTCAATGACTTGAAGTTCCTCCAGAACGCGATCGGTGCGGTGCCGGGGCCTCAGGATTGTTTCCTCATCCTGCGCGGCGTGAAGACACTCGGACTGCGGATCGCCCGGCATTGTCAGAACGCTGCGGGAGTGGTCGAGTATCTGCGTGCGCAGGAGCAGATCGCGCGCATTCACTATCCAGGATTCGGCGCCATCGTTTCCTTCGAGCTCGACGCGGATGTCGCGGAGACGATCGCATTCACGAAGCGTCTCCGGCTCTGGACACTCGCCGAAAGCCTCGGCAGCGTGAAGAGTCTTTTTTGTCATCCGCCGACGATGACGCACGCGTCGGTCGAGCCCGAGGTGAGGCGGAAGGTCGGGATTGCGGACGGACTCATTCGGCTGTCCATTGGTCTCGAAGACGTGCGCGATCTGATCGATGATCTCGATCAGGCGCTGGCGGAGGTGGCGGCGCCGAGGAGGGTGGCATGCAGCGGGTGAACGTCGGGCTGCTCGGGTGCGGCACTGTAGGACGTGGCTTCGTCGAGCTTCTCGGGCGTGAACGCGAGCGTATCCGAGCGCGCCACGGCGTCGACGTCGCCATCCGTCGCATCCTGGTGCGCGACGCCGCCAAACAGCGCACCGGAATCAATCCGGCCTTATTCACGACTTCTGCGATCGACGTCCTCGACGATGGTTGCGACATCATCGTCGAGCTCGTCGGCGGCGTGCATGCGGCCGGAGCGTTTGTCCGGCGTGCGTTGCGGAATGGACATGACGTGGTCACCGCGAACAAGGCGCTGCTCGCAGATTCGGGCCGCGAGTTGTTCGCAACGGCGCAAACTCACGACGCGCGCATCGGATTCGAGGCCAGCGTCTGCGGCGGCATTCCGATCATCGGAGCGTTGCAGCGCGGCCTGGTCGGCGACCGGATCGATTCGATCACCGGAATCCTCAACGGAACCTGCAACTACATTCTGACGAGGATGGAGCAGGATGACATCGAGCTTGCGGACGCGCTGCTGCAGGCGCAGGCCCACGGGTTTGCGGAGGCTGATCCTTCGCTCGACATCAGCGGCGTCGATGCCGCGCAGAAACTGCGCATCCTGAGCGAGCTGGCGTTCGGACCGATGACGATGCGGTTGCGCGTGCACGGAATCGGCGACGTCACGCGCGCCGAGATCGAGCAGGCGCGCAGCCGGCGCTGTGTCGTGCGCCACGTGGCGGCGGCGCGGCGTGTGGCCGGCGGAGTCGAGCTCCGAGTCGAGCGCCGCGAACTGCCGGAGAGTCATCCGCTGGCCGCGGTGCGCGACGAGACCAACGCGGTTGTCGTGCGTGGGAGGGCTGTCGGGGAGATCATGTTTCAGGGGAAAGGAGCCGGCTCGCTGCCGACGGCTGCAGCCGTTCTGGCCGATGTGGTCGGCCTGGCTCAGCGGAACCGTATGCGCGTATTAACATAATCTATCTTACTAGACGCTGTGGAAAGCGGTGAATCAGAGACAAGGGACCAGAGATCAGCGATCAGGCGTACACGTGATCGCTGATCTCCGGCAGTCTTGAACCCTGAGCACTGATCTCTTCTGCGTGATCCAGAGACAAGAGATCAGCGATCAGGTTCTGATCGCTCGCTTTCCCTGATCTCTGATCCTCTGATCTCTAATCTCTGATTCACACGCTCGGGATAAACTCTGACCGCTGATGAAGATCCTCACGCGCTACATCTTCAAGGAGATGCTCGGGCCGACCGCGCTCGGCTTCTCCTTCTATACCTTCATCATCCTGATGAAGAACCTCTTCGACTTCGCGGGCATGATCATCAAGCGGTCGCTCCCGGCGTCGACCGTGGCGCGTCTGCTGTACCTCTCACTCCCTCACATCGTCGTGTTGACGGTGCCGATGTCGCTGCTGTTCGGAATCCTGATCGCCATCGGACGCCTCTCATCCGACTCCGAGATCATCGCCATGCGCGCCCTCGGCATCTCCACCCGCACCATCTATCGGCCGGTCTTCCTCTTCAGTGTCCTGGTTTTCTTCCTCAATCTCTACCTGATGAACTTCGTTCTGCCGAGCGGCAACTCCGAGCTGCAGGCGCTCCGATCGGACATCTTCACGTCGCAGATCGAAAAGGAGCTAAAGCCTCGTGTTTTCTATGACGAGTACGAAAACCTCACAATCTACGTGAACGATGTCGACCCGAAGACGCTGCAATGGAAAGGCGTCTTCGTGGCTGACAGCCGGACGGCTGAGGAGACGCGCACCGGCACGAGCAGCGGCCCCGTCACGATCGCGCAGCAGATCCAGACCGCGCACAAGGAGGCGGCTGCGCCACAGACGATTCTGCCGCAGCGCTCCAGCAACAAAATCATCGTGGCCGAGAGCGGCAACCTCTCGGTGATGAAACCGAGCAATCAGGTCTGGCTCAACCTCAAGACGGCCGAGAGCCATTTGTGGGATCCGAAGAAGCCCGACCGCTACGATCTCAACAGCAACGCCGTCCAGCGGATGCGACTACCCGACAAGTACTCTGACTCGACCGGCGGCTACCAGCGATCGCTGCGTGAGATGACCTTCCGCGAGCTGATGGAGCAAGCGCGTTGGGCGCAGTACTCGCACGATGCGGACGCGCGAGAGACCTACCTGGCGGCGAAGGTCGAGATGAACAAGATGTTCGCGATTCCGTTCGCCTGCATCGTCTTCGGCATCCTCGGACTTCCGCTCGGAATCACGAACCGCCGAGGAGGCAGAAGCTCAGGATTCTCTTTAAGTATCGCGATCATCCTCATCTACTACGTGATGATCAACAACGGTGAGCACCTCGCCGACACCGGCAAGCTCGGTCCGGCACTGGCGATGTGGACGCCGAACTTGATTTTCCTTGCGCTCGGCATCTACCTGCTCATTCGTGCCAACCGGGACACCGGCGCCCGGCGCTCGGACGTCGGGATCATCAAACGGATCATCCAGGCAATCAAGTCGCGAAAGAGCAAGGGACCGGTCGTCGCCGGCGACGAGCTGGCGATTCTCAGCCGGTTCGACATCACGTTTCCCAACACGCTCGATCGTTACATCATCCGGGAGTTCCTCAAAATCCTGGGGCTGGTGCTGGTCTCGACGGCGGCGCTCTTCATCATCTTCGACTACACCGATCTGAGCGGTGACATCCGCGCGAATCACATCTCCTTTCAGACCGTGCTTTCGTACTACCGGTTCGGTGTCTTCGGAATCCTCAACTACACGATTCCGATCTCGGTCCTCGTGGCCACCCTCGTCACCTTCGGCCTCTTCTCGAAGAACAACGAGGTCACCGCCTTCAAATCGAGCGGGATGTCGCTCTATCGCGCCGCGCTGCCGATCGTCGGAATCGCCATCGCCATCAGCTTTCTGGTCTACCTTCAGCTCGATTACGTTCTTCCCTACTCCAATCAGCGCGTCGAGGAGCTGCGCAACAAGATCAAGGCGAAGCGGACCGCCGTCACCGCTGTCTCGACGATTCACCAGCAGAAGCTCTGGTTTCTCGGCAAGGGGCGTTACCTCATCAATTTCCTCGCTTACGACCGCAACGAGAAAGAGCTCTCGCAAGTTCAGGTCTTCGAGTTTCACCCGACCAAGTTCCGCCTGACGAGGCGTGTGTACGCCGAGCACGCGCGATGGGACGGCGTCGGCTGGGTGTTCTCGAACGGCTGGATGCGCTCGTTCGGCGACAACGGCACGTCAACGTACGCTCCCATCACGCGGCCGCTCCGGCTCTACTATAGCGAGCGTCCCGAAGACTTCGCCACGGAGGCGCGGGCGCCGGATCAGATGACGTTCGTCCAATTGCGGCGCTACATCGAGACGATCCGGAAATCGGGGTACGCCGCGGAAGAGTTGTCGGTGAAGCTCTACACGAAGACGTCGTGGCCGTTCATCAGCCTGGTGATGGCTCTGATCGCGTTGCCGTTCGCCTTCCGCATCGGAAAACGGGGCGCGCTCTACGGCGTCGGCGTCGGCCTCGTTCTCGGCATCGTCTATTGGATGATCTTCGCCGTCTTCACGAAGTTCGGCGAAGTCGGAAACCTGCCGGCGCTACTGTCCGCCTGGAGCGCGAACATACTTTTTGCGATCGCCGCGGTGTATCTGTTCTTGCATGTGGAGACGTGAGGGAGTGGCCGTCGATAACGCGCTTGGAATCTGAGCAGAACCGTTTCACGCGGAGCCGCGGAGCAAATCCACTCCGCATCTCCGCGTCTCCGCGTGAAAAGCCTTTGACTCTTGAGCTCGAAGCCTCGCGAAGATCGCTACAGTCATTCGCCTCAGAACCACTCGCTGCGTCCGCGCGCGCTCGCTTCCAGGTTGGGCGAGGCCACAACGGTCGTCAGAACGAAGCCGGCGGTCTGGAGCAAACCGTCGGCGGCGCCGACAGAGATCGTGTTCCGTCCCCGTTCGAGTACGAGGTGGACCGTGCAGTTCGAGGTCAGGCAATCGGCGTGTTTCACCTCGGACAGCTCGCCTTTCGCGTTGGCAACGGCAATCGCCAGACGCATCGGCGGCAGCGCCTCCGGAAGCCTCACAGCCAGCGACACCGTGCAGGTGCGGCCGTCACAGGAAGCATCGCCGGCCCGCACTTCGAAATCGAAATCGCCGCGCGATTGAAGCGCAAGCAGTGAGGCCAGAACCCGCGAATCGAGATCGGACACCGAGTGGCGTAGCCCCCGGGGCGCATGGACGCGCAACCTTCCGGCGGCGGCACGATGCTCCAGGGTGGGGTTATCGGCGGGCGGGTTCGTCGGGACAGCCGGCGAGTGATCGGCTCGCGACGTTGCCGCGAACGCACTGACCAGGATCATTGCCGGAACAAGCGCTCCGAATCGCATCCCACGTCCTCCGATGTGCCAGAACCGTCACAGGGTACCGTGAGAACGGGTGGATGTCGAGTTTGGGGGGTGGCCCGGAGCGCTGGCGTCCTCGCCGGCTGGCCCGGCGGCGTCCCGCCGTCGAACCGGCAAGAACTCCGAACATCCGCCGGTATCCTCGGCAGCGAGACCTCAGAGCTACGGAGCACAAGTAACCGGCTATCAAGGAGTTACAACTGACAGGAAAACGAAGGCCTGATCCTCTGCCGCCCGGAACGGCCGATTCCGATCATCTTTTCTTTGATCCGGATCATCTTTGGATTGATCGGGATCATCTTTTCTTTGATCCGGATCATCTTCGGATTGATCGGGATCATCTTTTCTTT
>JADGNZ010000100.1 GCA_017883205.1 Thermoanaerobaculia bacterium
CGTTAGAGGTTGACATCGTCATCTCCGGTTAAGGCACGCGCTCACAACGCGTGTCGTCATCCATCGTGTGGCCGCCACGGGCCTGCCAAACACGTCGCCAGCGAAAACGCCGGCGGCGCTGTCTGAAACGGCTCAGACATAAATTGAGACGCGCGACCCGGAAGAAGGTTACGCGACGGAAGAAAGGCACGAAAAGACGGAAAGGACGGACTACCGGGATTCAGCGGCTGGAAGAGGGAGAGGGCGGTAATAAGTCGGAATGATTTGTTCCGATGCCGCAATGATTGGTTCCGATATCGAAAGCAACGGTTTCGATATCGCAAGCAACGGTTGCGATACCGCAAGCACCGGTTTCGATGTCGAAAGCAACGGTTTCGATGCCGCAACCGACGGTTTCGATGCCGAAAGCGACGGTTTCGATGCCGGAAGCAACGGTTTCGATGCCGCAAGCAATGGTTTCGACATCGCAAGCAACGGTTTCGATGTCGCAAGCAATGGTTTCGACATCGGAAGCAACGGTTTCGATGTCGCAATGCGCGGTTCCGATGCAGGAAGCAACGGTTTCGACGTCGGACGATCGACCTTGGGGTCACGGACGAGCGACCTTGGGGTCACACCGTCGGTCTTCGAGAGTCTCCGCGAACGCGGGTATAACTTGCGCAGCGTCTTGGACTTACGTCATCCACCCACAGAAGACGTCGTCGTGCGGTCAGCCTCGAATTCACACGTAAGTCATTGCAAGCACGTCGCTTCTCCGCTCGGCGACGAATCGCAGAGATTTGCCCTGAATTGTGGGCGAGGCTGTAAGTCATTCGGAGACCGTAACTTGCGAGCAAATGATCCGACGCGGCGAAAATACGAAGGTGTGAACCTGCTATCTCATTCTTGGAGGAGTCGCCTCCGGATGACGTAACGGCGAACAGAGTTCAGCGGCAATACCCGGGCGAATGTCGGGTATCGTCCGCTGCAACGAAGGGTTAGGCGACCCGTCGCGAATGCGCGTAGTCGGGTCGATCTCGTGCGGGGCTAGAAGAAGGCGGAGAGAAACGCGCCTGCCTCATTCGAGATGCCGGCGATCTTGTTCGTCGCTTGCCGATAGAACTTGAAATTGAGCTCAGTTTCGGGGCGCCCGTCGCTCCAGTTGGCAAAGAGCTTCAGCTCGGTCCGGCCGAGGCGCCGCTTCGCGATCGCGGTGCGCCTGACCGTGATGGTGACGCGGGGCGTTTGGCGGGCGAGGCCGGGTCGCGTTGGGATCGCTCGGGCTGCAATGACGGAGCCGGCTGCTACAAGGCCTGGCCCGCCTTCGTTCTCGCTTGCGAAGACGAAGATCACATCGCTCTTCGAGATGTGCTTGCCGCCGTACATCGTCTTCTGCGCCTTGAAGGTGAACGTCTCGACAGAGGGATCAGCAACCTCGGTCTTGATTGCGAAGAATGCCATTGCCGCTTATCCCCTATCTCTCGCGCCGTAGCAACGACGCGGTTCGTGTCGGGTGCAACCGCGAGTTAGCCGTTAGTCGCTGGATCTTGCGGCGATGTCGAAGAAGGATCAGGAGTGTGCCGACCAGAACGGTCCAAGTTGGCAAGCGAAGCGTGATCATGGCGTGAGATTGTCGCTTGCCGCCCAACGTTTCAAGGTGAGTGGCGTCGGCCAGCCGCGCAGGACGTGCAAGCCACCGCGTGCCGGCCTTGGCGAGCGCCACCGCTAGCCAGAAACCAGGAACGACGCCAGAAAAGTGATGGCTGAAATGACAGAGAGAAGCACAGCAACAGCTACGGCCAGCGCGAACCAAAGGGCGCCGAGATCGTGGCCAACATTAAACCAGGCGGCAAGCAAGATGGCTCCGATGAACACGATAACTGCGGCGAGCAGAAAGCGTTTCGCCGCACGTCTGACACCCTGTCTTGTCATTCCCAGTGTATGACACCCAACGGACGTGCCGCGGGCCCCGCGGCGAAATAGTAACCCACTGAGGGCGCGCTAACGAAGCGGATCACTTCCGCTGCAAGCCCTGGTTGGGCGACGTCGCGCCTGGCCGGGCAACAAGGGTGACGTCCTCTTCATCGTTCAAGTAGAGTCATGAACCGGCGCCTCGCCTCAGACCCCAGAGGACAAGCACGGCAGTTGAAACGATGACGAGCCCGACGCCCACGAAGCCAACCGTAACAAGATTCTCTTTCCACGGCAGAGCTGAGTGACCTGCGGCGGTGATTGGTGACAGGGCACCGGTCCCGAAGACTGCGGCCAGGGTGGTGAACAGCCAATTTGCGTATGTGCCGCAAAGAGCACTCCAATATGCCGCGGCCTTGACCGGCGCAGAGAGCCTGATCTCGGTCCATATAGCGCCCAGAGCCAGGAGGAATATGCCGTTCATCACCCCTTCGAGATGGGCAGCAAGACCCATGCGGGGGTTGGTGAATTGCGGCTCAACAAACCCAGTGATGAGGCCGAGGAGAAACAGGAACATCCCATGCCAGAGCAGTCGGCGTTTCGAATCGTCCATGGCTGTCGTCTCTTGTGGTCGCCCAACGGATCGCGCGCTTCAGCGGCGAGATGATAGTGCACTTGCGATCCAGCAACACAGCAGGCCACGTCCGCTGCAAGCGCGGGTTAGCCGCCGCGGGGACGACGGATGCGCAACAGCTGTGGTTCGATCACGGTTAGTGAAGCCCGGCGTCCCGGCCGGAACCATCTGGCC
This sequence comes from Thermoanaerobaculia bacterium, assembly GCA_017883205.1. Lineage (GTDB taxonomy): Bacteria > Acidobacteriota > Thermoanaerobaculia > Gp7-AA8 > Gp7-AA8 > JADGNZ01. Next base: position 2,699 of record JADGNZ010000100.1, read on the forward strand.
GCCTGCCGGATCGCTCCAGCCGTGCTACGCTCGCGGCGCAAGAACGGACTGTCGAATGCGCTCAGTTGCCGCTGCTCTGCTCGTCCTCTGCCTCGCTGCTCCCCTTTCGGCGCAAAAGCTCTCTGAGTCGATCGAAGTGCACGTCGTCAACGTCGATGTCGTGGTCACCGACCGCACGGGAAAGCACATCACCGGCCTCACACAAGACGACTTCGAGATCTTCGAGGATCAAAGACCGCAGAAGATCACGAATCTGTACGAGGTGCGCGCCGATGCCGCGACACCGGCGGCGACGGCACAGGAGGTGCCTCCGAAAGAGACGCAGCAGCGCAGGTTCGTCTTCTTCATCGACAACGACTCGCTCCATCCGATGGTCCGCGATCAGGCGGTGGAATCGATCAAGAAATTCATCGAGCAGCAGTTCCGTCCTGGAGACGAAGCGTCGGTCGTGAGCTGGAACAACGGCATTCAAATCCTGCAGGAGCTGACCTCCGACAAAGCGGCGCTGAACAAGGCCGTCGATCGAGCGAGAGGCCTCAGCTCACCGACATCCATCAGCAGCGACCTCGGGCGCGTGCAGCAGCACTGCATTCGTGTCGCGGATCAACCTCGCGGCTATGAAGACTGCATCAACGAAGTCCGCGTGGCCGCCATGAAGGCGACCCTGACGTCCAGACGGATGACGAACGCGATGAGGCTCGCGATCACCACCATGGCGGGCATGGAAGGGAAAAAGGTCCTCGTGCTGGCGAGCACGCGGCTGCCCGAGAGACCCGGATACGACATGTACATCTGGGCGAATCAGCTCTTCACGCCACGGATGCGCGGCTTCGATGTCGCGATGGCCAGACCCATGGAAGAGACACGAAATCAGAAGGAAGTCCTCGACGAGTTGGCGCGCACCGCGAATGCGCACGGCGTCACACTGTACCTCCTCAACGCTGCGGTGCTGACGAACCCGATGCCAATCGAGAACCTCAGGGGGCCGATCCCGATGGACGGCGGGTCGGATCTCGATCGGGAGAATACGGATGCCGCGTTTCAGATGCTCGCGGAGAAAACCGGTGGCGTTGCAGTCAGGGGGCCCCTCAACTTCGATGATGCGCTCGCAACGGTGGCTCGCGACCTCGACTCCTACTATTCGCTCGGCTATCGGCCGTCGAACTACGTCCGAGGTGATCGGTCGATTACGGTCAAGGCGAGGAATCGTGAGTACATCGTCCGCGCCCGGCAGGGGTACGCGCTCAAGAGCTTCGATGATCAGATGAGCGATCAAGTGGTAGCCAACATCTTCGCACCGCGCCGGAGCAGCAACTGGAACATCAGCGCGAGAACCGGGAAGCCGCAACGCGATGGCCGCAACTTCAAAGTTCCAGTCGAAGTGGTGATGCCATCGACGGTCATGCTCCTCCCGAAAGGAGAAGACCGGCTGGCCGGCGGCTTCACCGTCTACATCGCGGTCGGGAGTCCGCAGGGAGCGGTGTCAACGGTGTCGCGGAGTCCACAGCCGGTCGGGATGAAACGCACGGACGAAGCCGAGTTCCGGAAGGAGCCGATGGTCTTTTCCGCCGTACTGACGGTCGCCCCCGGCGAGAACTTTCTCTCGATCGGAGTTGTCGATCAGGTCAGCAACACCACAGGATTCGCGCGAACGAAAATCGTCGTGCAGTAGACCGGAGCGCCGGCCTCAGCTGACGTGGTCGGACCGCCGTCGGCCTTGCCGGCTTGCGCGTAGTACGGGCAGAGAAACCGATCACCACAGAGACACAGAGGACACAGAGAACCTCTGTGCTCTCTGTGTCTCTGTGGTTCAAATGATTTGTAACGTGGCGGCTTCGAGTCCATGCGCTTGACCGTCACGATGTCTCCTTACCACTCCAATGCGGAACTGCGCGTTCACACTGCCGGAGGTATTACTACTGCTTTCGCCTGGCGTTTTCGCCATAGCGTGGCGATGAGTGCGCCGGTCAGCGCGCCTAGGGCGTCGGGCAACAGATCAGTGGCTCGGCACATACCTGTGCCTGTTGCTCCTTCCTCGAGCTCAATGAGGATGCCCACCGCCATCGTCGCGATCGCAGCGATTGGCAGTGCATAGCGGCTGCGGCGAACCTGGACCCATGTCATCAGAAAGAACGCGGCCCAAAGAGAAATGTGCTTGTATTTCAGGATCGAATTGAGAGCCAGGTCGACCGTAAACTGCAGTTGGCACGGAGGCCGGTGGAGGTGAAAACCGGTGCGCGCCGGGATCCAGACAAACGCAAAGACCACGAAGATCGCGTAGGCCCATCGCGCGCCGCGCAGGGCGAAGGCAAAGAGAACAAGCCAGGCGAAAATCCCGACCGCTAAAAGCATCTTGTGCGATTCATCGTATCAGCGTGGACGCCTTCGTCATCCCATTCAACCTCGAATGCGCTCGAGCTCGTCGATACACGCTTGAACATGTTCCAGGACAGGGTCGCCGCGAAACTCCCCGTCCGCCGACTCCAGGATCATCCGGAGCTTGCCGATGGAATCGTCGTCATTCGTCTCATCGATGCGCGCGGTAAGTTCGCCCAGTTCTTCCAGAACACCCGCAAGAAAGCGCGCTCGCGCGGGGTCGTCGGTTGAGTCGCGCCGTTCGTCGGAGACGAATTCGGAGAGCAAACCAAGCATCTCGTGGGAATCAGACCAGTTGATGAAGGACATTCAAGGCCTCCCCTCTGGGAGTAGCTGTAGTAGTACCAGGCAAGATCACGGCCGCTCAGGGATCCAACCGGCCTGAGAGCCAGCCCCGGTGGGACACTGAACTGTCTGCCAAGGAGTTTGCTCGATCCGTACAACAAGAGCAGGAAGGCGGAGAGATATCGGAGCCAGTCCAGATACTTCCGATAGGGGTCAGCGGATGTATCCATGAATTCGTTCCCTTCGAGGCTGCCGCTTTCCATGACAGGCAGGGCACCGGGCCTGAAGGATAATCGCGAATCGGGCGCCGCGTCGGTTGACCGCCTTGGACCAGCGAACCCGCATTTCTCACACACTTCTGCGACTCCTTCCAATCGAGCGCCTTCTCCCCCCGCGCTTTTTGCGGGGGGAGAAGGTGGCGAAGCCGGATGAGGGGGGCGTCGAAAGATGCGACAAACACGTTCTCTGCGAGCGTGACCTGATTGAATAGGGGCATTCTTGCCCGGCGTTTGCGCAACGTTGGCGCGACAGGCAAACGCCCCCTCATCCGGCCTTCGGCCACCTTCTCCCCCACTGAAAAGCGTGGGGGAGAAGGCGCTCGATTGAGAGCGCGGTGCCGGCAACTCCAGTGCAAGTGTGAGAATGCGGGTTAAACAGTTAGTCGCCGGTTTGCGACGATGGAACCCACCCTGCTCCCGAGCAAGCGCACAGAAGGTTGCGAAAAGTCCGATTCTGCAAGGAGATTTCCACCACACCGGTTCCTTCGCACGATGGGCAAGTCACTGCGTCCGCGGGCCGAGCGGGAAGAAACGAAAGCAACTCAGGAAACTCGGCAATCGACCGATAGAGAGCGCCGCGCCGTTCGGACTCGCTGGCGGATCGAGGGACGTCACCGTTCTCTGTATCGATGAAAAGGACGTCGCCATTTTCCGAAAGTACGAGGTCTGCTGTCCACTCACGCGCCAGAAGAAGTTGGTTGTCTGAGGCGTAGCGGGTAGCCAGGCTAGCGTTCACGCCCCACCGTCGTTCGCTTTCGTCGTGATCTTCAGCGACGAGGCGAATGAGATGCGAGACCAGCCGTCGTTGTGCCTGCGTGATCAATGTTGTCGATCCAGCTACTGCGCCGACCGTGCCGTCTTGATCAACGCTTCCATGTGATTGAGATATCTCTCCAGCGCGCGCCGTCCTGCAGCGGTGAGCGCGTACTCGGTTCGGGGGACGCGTCCGGCGAACGACTTCTTGCACGAGATGTAGTTCGCTTCCTCGAGCTTGCGGGCGTGAACGCTGACGTTGCCGTCGGAGGTTTTGATAATCGCCCTCAGTTCGACGAATGTAAGCGTCGGATTGACCGCCAGGGCGCTGATCATAGCCAGGCGCGTCTTCTCGTGGATGATGCGGTCGAAGTCCGGGATGTGCGTCTCGATGACGCGGCTCTCAGGTTTGTCCACGCTCTTCTTTGCTGCTGCTGATTTAGCCACCGTAGCTCCTTGCGATGATGAGTCCGAAGAGGATGTGCAGGCCGCCGAACGCGGTGCCCAGGAGGATGTTTGATGCGCCGAGGGGGACGAACGCGGCGATGACACCGAAGAGCATGAAGCCGACGCCCATCATCGGGATCACGCGGATGGAGAACGCGCCGCTGCTGACGAAGGCCGTGCCGTACAGCAGCAGCCATGTCGCCGGAATCGCGGAGTAAGCCTCGGCGCGCACGAGTGCGAGCGTGATCACGCCGCCGGCAACGAGCGGCGCGAAGTAGCTGATGAAGAAGCGCCGCGAAGCGCCCGACATGAATCGCTCATCGGAGCGCCGCGCTTTCAACGCCATCGTTCCGAAGCCGATGATCGCCCCCACCGCCGCCTCGGCCAGCCAGGTCGTCAGCCACAAGCGCAGCGAGCGACCGAGGAACTGCTGCGCGATGGCCGAGGTGATGATGGCGGTGAGACCGACGCCCACGCCGCCCCATCCGGGAATGGACGTAAAGGAGCCCGCCCGCTCCATCGCGCTGCGAATGAAGCGGATGTTGTCGAGCGCGTGCTCGCGCATCGGAAGAGGAGCCTCGGACACGCTGGCATGGTACCGCAAAGTGCTTTGCTTGCAGAGGGAGTGGGGTGTCGGGGGTGGGGGGTGGGAGGCAGACTCCTAGTCCGCATTTCTCACGCGCTTGGTGTACATCTTCTTGGTGCACCTCTCCCTTTCCTTTGGGGTGCTTTCCAATCGAGCGCCTTCTCCCCCCGCGCTTTTTTGCGGGGGGAGAAGGTGGCCGAAGGACGGATGAGGGGGGAGCAAATGCGCAGGACGATCAACCACGCCTCGTCCGAACTACCTGAAAACGCGGTACGTGCACGGATGTCGTCTCGTTGGAACGCCCCCTCATCCGCCTTCGGCACCTTCTCCCCCAC
>JADGNZ010000072.1 GCA_017883205.1 Thermoanaerobaculia bacterium
CAGCGCGCGAATCAACACCCGCGTCCCCTTCTGCAGATCGGCGATCGGATTCTTTTCGTCGACGTCGTGGCCCGGATACGGTTTGTCGGGGAACCACATGCCGAAGGCGATGGAGTTGGGGAGTCGTTTCGCGTAAGTACCTCCGCCGGAGATTGCGGGTTTCGGATTCTTCTCTCCCGTCGCTGCGCCGTAGCCGGCTAGAAGGCGCTGCACGAGCTTCGACTTCGGATCGAAGCCGAGCGGTTCGTCGTCGTAGAAGCCGGTAGCGACGAGCGAGGCGCCTGTTCGCTTGTTGAATGCGGCGACGAACGACTCCATCCTCGTCTTCAATTGCGGACCTTTGCGCGGCGGGATGCGGCGGATGTTGATCGTCAGTGTCGACTTCTTCGGGTCGTCCGCGTTCGGCTTGATCGTGGCGACGTTGACTGCGTAGCGGCCCCAGATCGGATCGCGATCGGTGATGCCGAGGCCGGTGCCGTAGAGGTCCTTGCCAGCGGTGCGCGCGAAGGTGAGGAGATCGTTCGCTCCGCCGCGCGGCAACTTGCCTGCAAGCGCGTGGGCAAGAGCGACGAGCGCGTTGCGTCCGCCTTCCAGATTCACGCCGGCATGCGCGGAGTGACCATAGGCAACGATGCGCAGAATCTCGCCATCCGACTTCGTGGCGATGCGCGTGTCGGGCGGCCGCGGCGCCGCGGTGACGGCGTCGATCAGCGGCTGCCAGTTCAACACCGTCCCTTCCTTCCAACGCAGCTTCACCTCGGCACGCTCAGGAACGATGCTCGTCCCCAGCCCGGCGTCGAGGTAGCTCACCGCGTACGGCTTCGTCGATGTCCCGCGCTCCGCCAGCGCATCGGTCGTGACCGAAAGCGAGTTCCACGCTTTCTCGCCAACGATGATCGGAAATCCGGAGTCGAGGACGAGCGTGTAGTCGGGCGCCTGATGCGACTTGAGATACGTCGTCACATCGGTGTTCGTTGACTCCTCGTCGCTTCCGACGAGCAATCGCACCGTGTGCGTGCGCTTGATGCCGCTCTGCTCGAGCGCCTTCATCGCCAGCAGCGCCTGCACGAGCGGACCTTTGTCGTCAGCCGATCCGCGGCCATAGACATACGTGTCATCAACCTTTCCCACGAAAGGAGAGACCGACCACGCGTCGGCATCGACCGGTTGCACGTCGCCGTGCACCATCAGGCCGAGAACCGGCGCGCCGGCGGGACCCGGAAGCTCGACTTCGTCAATCAGACCCGCGTCGCGATAGGTCAGGCCGAGGTCATGGGCGGTTTTCGCAATCCACTCCTTTTGCGCGGCGTGGCCCTCGGTGTCGAACTGCGTCGTCGGAAAGCGCAGCACTTCCGATAACAGCGGCACGAGCCGCGACGCGTAGTCGCGTTCGTAGACTTTCGTTACGTCAGCAACGTTCGTCTGCAGGGCGGCGGCGAGGAGCAGAGAGGCAATCATCGGGAAACGCATGGTGCGGATTCTCCCGTAAAATGGGGCCAATCGTTCCAACTCGGAGGAGTGTCGATGAAAACGTTTTTGAAGATCGTGGGTGGACTTGTGTTGATCGTCATCGCATTGATCGCCGGGGCTGTGATCTGGCTGACAGTGCGGAAGCCAGCATCGAAGCCCGCTGCTGCGGAGAAGATCGAGGCAACGCCGGAGCGCCTTGCCCGCGGAACCTATCTGGTCGAGCACGTCGCAGACTGCCTCGGCTGCCATTCCGACCACGTCGTGAAGTTCGGGATTCCGGTCAAGCCCGGAACCGAGGGCGAAGGGGGATACATCTTCGACGAGAAGATCGGCTTCCCCGGAGTCGTGGCCGCGCAGAACATCACCTCGGATGCTCAGTTCGGTCTAGGCAAGTGGACCGACGGCGAGATCATCCGCGCCATCCGCGAAGGCATCGACCGCAACGGTGATGCACTGTTTCCGATGATGCCGTACGAGCACATGCGCAACATGAGCGACGAAGACGTGAAATCGGTCGTGGTCTATCTGCGCACTCTCAAACCGATCCACAAAGGCGTACCGGACAAACACATCAACTTCCCCGTCAACCTCTTCGTGAAGTTCGTACCAAAACCGGTCGACGGCGTCGTGACGGCTCCCGATCCGCACGACAACACGGCCTACGGCAAGTACCTGGTCACGATCGGCGGCTGCTACGAGTGCCACACGCCGCACGACGACAAGGGGAAGCGCATCGCCGAAAAGGCGTACTCAGGCGGCTGGGAGATGAAAGGTCCCTGGGGCCGCAACTTCACAGCGAACCTGACGTCAACGCCCGGGACATACATGGCCCACGCTACGAAGGAAGAGTTCATCGGCCGATTCAAAGCCTTCGCCTCGATGGCCGCGAACACCGCACCGGACGCACCCGCGGGACGCAACACCGTGATGCCCTGGCTCGCCTTCTCTCGGATGACGGAGCAAGACCTCGGCGCGATCTACGACTACCTCAAGACCGTAACGCCGATCGAGAACAAGGTGGTGACGTTTCCGGACGCGAAGTGATTGGTTGGGGGGTGGGGTGTCGGGAGTGGGGGGTGGGAGAAAAAGCTTCCACCCTCCTCACTCTTGCGTACATATCGATGATGTAAGTGGCCATCGTAGCGTGAGAGCGAACGCTCCGACAAAACTCCCACACCCCACACCCTACCCCCCACACCCCATCCCCTACTTTCTCAACCCCTCTTCGTACTCCGGCTTCGGCACGCCCATCACCCAATGGTCGAACCAGCCGACGATGTGCTCGAGGCGTTCGATGCGGTGCCATGGTTTGCCGCTGCGGGAGAGCTCGTGGGATTCGTCCGGAAAGCGAACCATCACGGTTGGGATGTGGCGGTATTTGAGTGCGCGGAACATCATCTCGCCGCCCGACATGGGAGGGGTGCGGTAGTCGGCCTCGCCGAGGATCAACATTAATGGTGTCTTCACGCGGTCGATGTAGGTGATCGGCGATCGCATCACGTAATCCTTCGGATCCTCCCACGGTGCTTTGCGGAACCATGACGGTTGGAACTGGGAGAAGTCGGCGACGTACCAGAACGTCGACCAGTCGGCGATGTCGCGTTGCGCGGCGGCCGCGGCGAAGCGGTCCGTCTGCGTGACAACCCAATCGGTGAGCAGACCGCCTCCGCTTCCGCCGGTCACGCAGAGTTTCTTCGGATCGATGTAGCCGCGCGCGACGACCGCATCGACGCCGGCCATCAGGTCTTTGAAGTCGTCGCCGGGATAGTGGTACTGAATGATGTTTCCGAAATCCTGGCCATACGACGTCGAGCCGCGCGGATTCGGATAGAGGACGACGTAACCCTTCGCAGCCATCCACTGAAACTCGTGATCGAACGTGTAGCCGTACGCGGAGTGCGGCCCGCCGTGAATGTTGAGGATGAGCGGGTACTTCTTGGCGGCGTCGAAGTCGGGCGGCTTCTGCACCCAAGTTTGGATTTTCTTGCCGTCAAAGCTCGTGTACCAGATCTCTTCCGGCTCGGTGAGCGTCACCTCGCGCATCAGCTTGTCATTAATGTTCGTGAGGCGTGTCATCGCACCGTCGCCGGCGACGAGATAGAGATCGCCGATGATCGCCGGCGTGGAGATGAGCGCGACGGTTTTGCCGCCGCGGATTGAGTAGCTCTGGATGTCGTGATTGCCGCTCGTCCACGCCGCGATGCGTCCGCTCGCCGCGTCGATGCGTTTCAGATTGACGCGGCCTTCTTCGGCGCTGACCGCGTAAATCGTCTTGCCGTCATCGCTCCAGACCGGACGCGCACCTCCCCCACTTGCGCGCGGCGCTCGCTGGTCGCCGCCGACTCCCGAGAGGATGTCGTAGTCGTACGAGGCCGTCAGGTTCCGCGGCGCCGAGCCGGGAGCTGTTGCGACGAGCCAGAGATCGGGCTGATCGTACGAGTGCACGGGGTTGTTGATCTCGCCCGCGAAGGCGATCCATTTGCCGTCGGGGCTCACCGCGTACGATCCGATCGGACCTTCGATATCGGCGACCTTCTTCATCTCGCCGCCGCCGGCAGGGATCGCATAGAGATCGGTATCACGGCGGTCGAAGTACGCCTCGCGCACGCGATTCGAGGTGAAGTAGATCTGCGATCCGTCGGGACTCCAGGTCACATCGCGCTCGTCGAATTCGCCCGAGGTGAGCTGCTTTGGCTTCGGGAGGGCTTCGTCGCTGCCGAGCGCATCGGGAACGTCGATCGTCCAGATGTGCGTGTCGCGGGACGCGTCGCGGTAGCCGGCGCCGTTCGCGCGGTAGACGGCCTGATTGATGATGCGCACGTCGCTTTCGTGCTCGTCGTCCTTCTTCTTCTCAGCGCTCTTATCAACCAAATCGTCCGGCTTCGTCATGGCCGTGAATGCGATCGTGTTCGACGACGGCGACCAGGCGATCGAGTCGGCCGCTTTCGGCAGCGCGGTCAGCACGTGCGGCTCGCCGCCGTCGAAGCGCAGAACCCACACTTGCGACGGCTGCGGTTTGCCGTCTTTGTCGAGTGAGCGCGTGAACGCCAGCAGCTTGCCGTCGCGCGACCAGCGCGGCGTAGCGTCGCGAGGCCCGTTCGTGATCCGCCGCGGCTCGGCTCCGCTGCGCGCCGCGACTGCCCATATTGCGGTGTTGTAGGTGTCCTTCTTCTCATCGACGGTCACGCGCACGAACGCGACCTGCGATCCGTCCGGCGAGAGCTGCGGATCACCGATCCAGTTGAACTTGAAGAGATCTTTTTCGGTGATGTTGCGGGCGTAAGCGGAAGCGGCGAGAAGAAGAAGCAGCAGCGCAAGCAGGCGTTTCATATTCGGGAATTGTAGCTGCGGTGGTTTATTGGCACGAGAGACTTGTCACGCGGAGACGCGGAGGACGCGGAGGGTTTCTCCGCGTCCCCCGCGTCTCCGCGTGAAACGGTTCTAAAGAGCACGCCGAAACCACGCAGCAGCAGCCAGCGCCCCCAGCGAGAGGAGCGAGATCACACCGCCGATCGGGACGAGCGGATTGCGATAACGCATGTTGATCGTGTGTGCACCTGCTGGAACCTCGACTCCCTGAAACGCCAGATTGGTGGCGACCAGCGGTGCCGCGTGCCCATCAATCGTCGCCGACCAGTAGCGGTGCCCGGTGACGCTGGCCACGAGAAACGAGCGGCCGGTGGCGACGACGTCGATCGCGACCGTGTTCGCAGTCTCACGAAAACGGATCACGCGGCCGGGCGCGGGAGAAAACGCATCCGCATCGATGTAAGCGACGGAGGGATCGGCGGCATTGCGCTCGACGGCATAGCGAAATCCGCTCGGATCCGGCGCGCGCTCCAACCTTCCCGCGAATGCGTAGCGCGGCGCGGATGAGGACGGCACGACCTCGACCGTCACCGCCTTGCTGGCGTCGGTCAGAATCTGCTGGCGCAGTCCATCATCGAACGGCCGCTGCCGCACCCGCCAGCCCACATTCGCCATTCGCGCATACGGCTCGTCGGCACCGGGGAGACGGCTCGATCGCGTCCCCTTGAAGGCTTGCCGGAAGTCGTCGCTGTTCCTGAGAGAGGTCAGGTCGATGTCGTCTTCCATCGCCACCGCCAGGCCGCGCAAGGCCGGAAGCTCCGGAAACACGCTGTTGCGCATCACCCAGGAGAAGGCCGGCCCCTGTGCGATGTTAAACATCTCATTGACGATCGGATCGCCCTCCCAACCGAGCCACGCCACTTCGTTGAATACGCGGTATGGAGCTGATGCATCGATATTCGCCACGGCCGGCGCGGGATCGAAGAACTCGCGCCGCTCGCGCGGAACAGCGTTGAGGGTTCCGTACCAGAGGTCAGCGGCGAGCAGCACCACGCCGGCCGCGGCCATGACGCGCCCTCGCTGTGTCCGGGCAAGCCAGAACCAGACGGCGATCAACGCCGCGCGAACGCAGTTGATGACGAAATAGTGCGATGTGTCGAGCGCACCGCTGTCCGAAGAACGGCTGAGCAAAGCCATCGAGACGCCCAGCCAGATGATTGCCAGACCGGAAGCCCATCGGATCAGGCGGCGGTCTCCCTCCAGCAGTTGGTCGAAGACGACCGCGCTCCAGACGGCGATCGCGAACGCTGCGGTGAGCAGGAACTTCTCCGGAAAGCGGAACGAAGACAAGAGGCCGGTGTCGTAGAGCGCGCGCAGCAAAGGCGTGTGATCGCCCATCGCCAGGGTGACGCTCGCAGCAGCCGTTCCGAGGAACAGCCATCGGCCGCGCACTCCCGCCAGAATGCCCGCCGCGGAAAGCAGCACGATCAGGAGACCGGCGTAGATCTCCGTCAGATAGGCATCGTTGCGGAACGGATAGATCGTGGTGATGAGCGCATTCCCGTTCGCTGCGGCGACGTGGCGGAGAACACCCGGCAGAATGAGCTCGACCAACCGCACGGGCGGCGTGCTCCAGTTGACCACGACGCGAAAGTCGAAGGCTCTGGTACGCACGGTATCGCGAACGAAATCGATGGCCGGCAGGAGTTGGACCGCGGCGATGAAGATCGCCGCCGCCATGGCAACACCGAGCGTGGCGGCGATCGCTTTCGTCTCCGCTTTCTTCTGCCGGCTCCGGAGAACCCGCAGCAGCGACCAGCCGCCGATGATAGCCCATGTCTGCATCACCCCCGCCGGCTCACCGAGCAGGAGCTGCATCGCCAGAACGAGCGCCAGCGGCAGCAGACGTCTGGCCGTTCGCTCTTCTGCAAAGCGCATCAGGAGCCAGAGCGCGAGCGGCATCCACGAAATCGAAAACAGGATCGGGAGCTTCGACGACAGCGACACGTAGCTGCCGCAAAAAACGAATGCGATGCTCCCGAATGCTGCGGCCGCGATCGACACGCCGAGGCGCCGCAGCAACAGAACCATACCGGCCATGGCAATCGCAAAGTGCAGGAGCACATGCAGTTGCACTCCAAAGTGAAACGGCAGCACATAGACGAGCCACTGCGGCGGGTAGAAAAGCTCGTACGCCGGATTCGCCGCCAGCGGCGCCCCTCCGGAGTAGAGCCGGTTCCAGTAAGGAAACTCACCGCTGCGAACGGCCTCACGGACCACGTGCTTCATCGGGTAGTGATAGACGCTGAGATCACTGATGTAGAAGCCGCGCCCGAGGAAGAGGATGTCCGCATAGGCAACGGCGAGCAGCGCGAGCAGAAGCGCGAGCGCGGTGCGGTCACTCCATCGGATCGGAAACTTCATGCCGGCTGCAGCGCGAAAACGAGAAGTCCGGCCACCACCACTCCGGCGATGGTCACGGCGATGAGCGCGCCACGCGTTCGCGCGTGAACCTGCGGCAGGAGATCGCTCGCGCCGAGGTAGAGAAGGAAGCCGGCGAAGAACGAGAGCTGGAAAGCCAGGACGCGCGGCGCGATGTAAAACAGGCCTGCGCAGAGCGCGCCGAGTACCGGCGCGATGGCGTCGATCCCCAGCAGCGCGCCGGTGCGCCAGCGGCTGTTGCGCGTCGCCAGCATGAACGTGACGGTGTTCAGCCCATCCGCAAAATCGTGCGCGACGACCGCCAGCAGAACGACGAGGCCGACCTGCGTCCCCGCCTTGAAACCGACTCCAATCGCCAGTCCGTCGAGAAAGCTGTGGAAGGACAATCCGATCGCGCCGACGAGGCCGACGTTGTGATGATGGCCCGGCTCGTCGTGCTGCTTCTCGCTGTGGATGATCGTCAGCTTCTCGAGAAGGAAGATGGCCAGGAAGCCCATGATCAGCGTCAACATCAGCACGCGAATATCAATCGTGTGCAGATGCGCTAACTCAAAGACCTCGGGGACGAGATCGAGAAAGGCAACGCCGATCAACAATCCCGACGAGAACGCCATGATGTAAAGCAGGTACTGCCGGTAGCGAAACGCGAACGCACCGCCGGCCAGAGTCATGGCAAATGCCGCCAGTGCGTAGAGCGCGCTCATCGATGGTGAGTCTATCGCGACGGCGCAAGCTGTCATCCTGAGGCGCCGAAGGACACGAAGTGCCGGAGGCTTCTAGTGACCCACGCTGTCATTCCGAGCGGGCGGTGGTGCGAGGAATCCCCCGCCGACGGAGCGGGCCTCGATCTTGGGCAGGGGATTCCTCGCCCACCCGCCGCCCCGCCCTCTCGGAATAACAGGCCGGGTCATTCGCTCCTCATCGGCACGCGTGCTGTTCCCCCTCGCTCAGGATGACAGTGACCATCGCTTTCAAAGTGGGGTCAGGTCTGAAGTTGAAAGTGATAACGAACAAGCGCTGTTTTTCCGCCACTTTAGCGTTCGTCACTTTCAACTTTAGACCTGACCCCATTTTGAAAGTGGCAGATCGGCCGCCTGCTCGGAATCACGAGCCCTGGGTCGCCGCAGGACACGAAGTGCCGGTGCACGTGCAGCGTAGTGCACGGCGGAGGCGGCTCAGGATGACAGTCGCGGAACAAGGTATTGTTCACGACTCTTGCGAAAGGAAATCGTTTGAACCGAATCTTGATCGTTACCCTTCTGCTTCTTGGAGCCGCTTGCAACCGGCAGGAGACAAAGCCTCCTGCGTCCGGTGACCCCGGGAAGGGCAAGCAGCTCATCACGCAGTACGGCTGCACTGCCTGTCATTCCATTCCCGGCATCGATGGTCCTCGGGGCGAAGTCGGGCCGTCGCTCGATCACGTGGCGGTGCGCCCGATGATCGCAGGAGTTCTGCCGAACAATCCGCAGAACCTGACGCAGTACCTGCAGAACCCGCAGATGGTCAACACGCTGAACATCATGCCCAACCTCGGCATCAAGCCCGATGAAGCGCGCGACATCGCCGCGTACCTGTACACGCTGAAGTAGATCGGTGGCTGGCATCAAGTCCGCACACAGCAGAGGCGGCTACCGATGACGTACTACGTTGAAAAGCAACTCGCTTTCGGCCCCATCCGTTTCGGCGTCTCCACGCGGCGTGCGCTCGACGCCATCGACGACGATCGGGCGCTCAGCTCCGGACCGAACGGTGAATTCGTTCGCCGGCGCGACGACGGCTTCTTCTTCGGCGACACGGAGCGCGTGGTCGGGCCGAGCCTCCCGGTTGCGCCGAGCATCAACCAGACGCCTTTCTTGTCATCGCTGAAGCCCAACGGCACGCCGCGCAGCTTCGGTTTCCTCGCGCTCATGTGCTTCGGCGCGCTCCTGATCCTCCTCGGTCTAAGCGTTGTCATTCGAAAAGGGCCGCAGGGATGGGTCGAGATCATCCTCGGCGCGATCTGCATCGCCATTCCGATCGTCATGACCGCGCAAACGAGGCGGCAGATTCGCGACCGCGAAGAACGCGACCGCGTGGAGCGGGAAGCCGCCGTTGCGCGCAATCAGCAACTCCTCACCTGGTACACCAACGCGTTGGAGCACCTTCTCATCGACCGCGGAGAAAACGCTTTGATTGCCCTTCGCGGCGAGCGTGAATCACTCGATCTCGCCTACGACATCTGGGCGCCCACCGCGAAACGCGTTCTGCTCCAGGTCGGATTCGAAGAGCTCTCGCGCCGCGGCGTCGCCGAGTCCGTCGCCATCTCGAAGCTTCTCAGCGATGCAGGCGATGCAGCCGGTTTGACGCCGCAGGACGTTCACGCCGTGAAGCGCGATCTCTACGCCACGATCGTCTGGCATCTCCTCGCCGACGACCGCCTCGGCACCGCGCAGGAGGCCGAGGTTCTCAAACTGCGCGAGGGACTCGGTATCACCGAAGACGACGTCCCCTCGGAGACGAATGCGATCGAGCAGTTCCGCAGCCTGCGCGCGGTCATCGGCGGCATGCCCCACGCACAATCGCCAATCCCCCTGGCGTTTCAGGAGTACTGCATCCACCAGGCCCCGCTCGACACCGGCATGCTGATCATCACCAACCGCCGCCTCATCGCCGAAGAACGGAAGCGCACCGAGGTGGCGATGCCGAAGGTGTTCGAAGTCGTGGTCGATGCCGACGCCAACACCATCGCCATCAAGTCCGATCAAAAGAAACCGCTGCGCCTGCGAACCAGCAATCCGATCTTCACCTCGGGACTGATCGATATGGCCTCGGCACTTGACGAGCGCCCGCGCGGTTTCGAGTGAACATCGACTATAGGAATTTGCGCGGCAGAACTTCGAGGCCGTGTTCACACAATACTGTCTGCGGAATCTGCGCTCGCTCTGGTTTCCGCCTTCTGCCTTCTACCTTCCGCCCTCTGCGGGGTCCGGCTGGCGAAGTACAGCCTGCAGAGTCCTGGCGAGATCGGCCATGTCGAACGGTTTCTGCAGGAATTGAATCTCGTTCGCTGTGACCGCCGCTTCAATCACGCCAGGAGCCGCATAGCCCGACATCAGGATGGCTTTCATCTCCGGCCGGCGTTCGCGAAGTCTGCGAACCACTTCCATTCCAGACATTCCCGGAAGCATGGAATCGGTCAGCACAACGGAGAACGGCACCTGATCGTCGACAGCAAGAGCATCTTCTCCCGTGCCGGCCGCGACGACCGAGTAGCCCATCAGGTCGAGAATCCCGGCCAGGCCTTCGCGCACGGCCTCTTCATCCTCCACGAGCAGCACGCGCACGCCCTGGCTAATCGGCCCGTCGTCCGCTTGCGGCGGTGTGGATTCGGCTGCCACCGGTCCGTTCTGAAGGGGCAACTCGACCCAGAATGTGGTTCCACCAGCCGCAGGACAGTGGACGTCGATCCGCCCTCCATGAGCAGCGATGATTCCATGCACGACGGAGAGACCGAGACCGGTTCCCTTGCCCGCCTCTTTGGTTGTGAAGAACGGCTCGAAGATCCGGTCCCGGATGGACTCGGCAATGCCCGATCCGGTATCGGAGACCGTGAGGCACGCTGTTTGTTCGTTTCCGTCGGCAATGATTGACAACGTACCTCGCCCGGACATCGCATCGATCGCGTTCACCGCGAGATTCATGATGACCTGTTCGATCTGCCCGCGATCTGCTCTGATCACGAGCGGAACGTCCGCCGGCTTGACGGTCAGGTGGATGTTTTCACGTACAACACGGCGCAGGAACGGAGAGAGGTCCCGCAGAATCTGATTGAGGTCGACAGTTTCGAGCGTGCTGGTTTCACGGCGCGCAAACAGCAGTAGCTGCCTTGTCAGTTGTGAACCGCGCCGGACCGTCTGTTCCAGTTGTTCCAGATGTTCAACCTGGCGCTGCGACTCGGCGCTCTTTCTCTTGAGAAGCTGAACGATCGAGACCATCGCCTGCAACAGATTGTTGAAATCGTGCGCGATACCTCCTGCCAGCGTACCGATGGCTTCGATCTTCTGCGCGTGGCGGAGCTGCGCGGCGAGGGCGAGCTCCGCTGTCACGTCGCGTTTGATGGCCGCGTAGTTAATGATGGTTCCCGAGGCATCGCGCACGGGCGAGATCGTGGCCTCTTCTTCGTAGAGGCTTCCGTCCTTGCGTTTGTTCACGAAGTGGCCGTGCCAGACATCACCCGCGTTGATTGTGTTCCATAGCTGTTGGTAGAAGTCGGCGGTCTGCTCGCCGCTGTTGAAAATCCGCGGCTTATGCCCGAGGGCCTCTTCTCTTGTGTACCCCGCGGTTTTTTCGAATGCCGGATTGACATAGACGATCGTGCCGTCGAGCTCCGTGACGATGATGGTTTCAGCGGCCTGCTCCACGATCGTGGCAAGGCGCCGGTGTGCTTCGTCCGATCTCTTCGTCTCGGCAATCTGCAGTTCCAGGTCGCGATTGGCACGTTCGAGCGCACCCGCTGCGCCGACTGCGTCCTCCATCATGTTCAGCGCCGCCAATCGCGACTGGCGCACTTCCTCGATTTTGCTCGCCAGCGCAGCGGTCCGCTCCCGGATGCGATCCTCCATCTCCTCATTCGACCGGCGCAGAGCATCTTCCCGTGCACGAGCCTCCGTCATATCGGTCACGAGAATGGCCATCTTCGCGTCTGGGGTGAGTCGATTGGCGGCGATCTTCAGAGTCCGCACGGCTCCATCTGCGAGATAACTGATCTCTTCGGGATCGCAACGCGACGCATTCGTTGTCAGGAGTGTGGCAAGGCAGGTTCTCACCTCGAAATTGGGTATCGAGTCGATGTTTTGACCGATGAGCGCGTCCAACGACACGTTCAAGATCTCAGCAAAACGGCGGTTGCAAAACAGGATGAGACCATCTGCCGCCACCATCACCGCGCCGTCGTTCATCTGTTCGACGAAGACCCGATACGGGTGCTCGGCGCCGCTCAACGAGTGACCGGCAAGGTACTCGTAGCGGTTGTGATCGAGACCCGTCTGTTTCGTCATGACTTCTCCACGGTGAGCACGGGCTCTTCGGGAAGAACATACGGCGCCGGTTGTCCCAACTGCGCGCAGAGATCATTGATTTGTTGCTTCAGCTCGATCATCCGCAACTCGCGGCCGACGGCGAGGCGGTTGAAACGCTCCAGCTCGAGGTTGGAGCGCTCCAGCCCGTCGCTGTGCTGCCGAATTGCCTCCTCGGCTGCCTTCTGCTCGGTGATGTCCCGCGTCGTTCCAATCAGGCTGAGAAGCGACTCGCCGACTTCGCGTTTTCTGGCGATGGCACGAGCCACGCGCGTCCCGTCCGGCGTGACGATCCGAAACTCGAGGTCGAGCGTCCCCGTTTGAACCGCCGCCGCGAAGCCGGCTTCCACACCGGCTCGATCTTCTTCGTGAATTCCATCGATGAAGAGCGGTAGCAGCGCGACGGGGCCCGGATCAACCGCGAACATCCGGAACATTTCGACAGAGCCACGCAGCTCACCCGATTCCGGATAGAGAATCCAGCTTCCGATATGGGCGATCTCTTGTGCCTCGGCAAGCGCTGCCTCACTTTCCCGAAGAGCCTGCTCCCCCGCCACGCGCGCCGTGATGTCCTGGCAGGTTCCGTGGAGCCCCACCACATTCCCATCCGCGTCACGATCCACGAAGACGTGCTGCGAGAGCGTCACCACGGCACCGGCCGGCGTCGTCAGCCGCAGATCGCTCTCAATATCGCCATCGCCACTTGAGCTGAGTGCGCGGGCGACCTCGTCTTCCAACTTGCGCCGATCTTCCGGGTCGACCATGCCAAAGAAAAGTTCGTAACTTGGCGTGACGGAGCCCCTCGGAATCCCGAGGATGCGATAAACCTCGTCTGACCATGTCACCGCGCCGGTCACTTCGGACCGTTCCCAATGGCCGACGTGAGCAATGCGCTGGGCCTCCTTGAGTGCGGCCTCGCTTCTCGCGAGCTCGTGGTTGGACCGCTCCAGCTCCGCCATCGCCTTCGCGAACCGCTCATCGGCGAGCTTCTTCTCGGTGATGTCGCGGAATACCCAGATCCTTCCGAAACGCGTTCCGTCATTCCCGATAACCGGTGCCGAGTACCTGTCCAGGATCGTTCCGTCCTTAAACTCCACTTCGTCACGGCTGGTTTCATTCGGGTGCGCGTAGAGATAGAGGATCCTTCCGATGAACTGTTCCGGATCCTTGGCCCTGTTCGTGACGAGCTCGAGCTGCTCTTTGTCGTCGTGATTGTCAGCGGCATGCTTGGGAATCCTCAACAAGTCGACACATCGCGAGTTCTGAATGATCTTTTTTCCTTCTTCATCAACGACCAAAATGCCATCGATGGTGGCGTCTACCTGGGCTTCGAGAAGGGCCGTTTTCCATCGCAGTTCCCCGTCGGTCCGCATGCGCTCGGTGATGTCCATGTTCACGCCCACCGTGCGCAACGGCTTGCCGTCATCGGAGAAGAACACCTTCGCACGTGAGTGCAGCCAGTGGATGCTCGCGTCCGGCCACACTACGCGGAAGTCGCAGGAGAATTCGCCCGAAGCCAGCGACTTCTTCATCTCGGCGTCTACCACTGCAAGGTCGTCAGGGAACACCAGCGCTCTCCAACTCTCGTACCTTCCGCTGAAGCTGCCAGGCCGGAGACCGTACAGCGCCAATAATTCGTCGGACGGAGTAAGGATGTTGTTCTGAATGTCCCAGGAGAAGTGCCCGATGCCAGCCGCTCGCTGCGCAAGCTCAAGGCGCTCCTTGCTTCTCTGGAGGGCTTCCTGTTCTTGTTTTCGCTGGGTAATGTCGCGCTCGAATGACAACATCCGGCCCGCCGCCCGCCACAGCGAAACGCTGACCTCGATATCGAGGATTCGGTTGTCCTTCGTCCGCTGCTTCGTCTCGAAACGAGCGAACCCCGACTCCACGATGCTTCGGATGTGACTGGCTGTTTCCTCGGGTGTTTCGATCGCATCGAGGTCACCGATGCCTAGCTTCAGCAGCTCCTCACGCGAGTAGCCGCTCATCTGGCAATACGTATCGTTGACCTCGAGCAGTCGACCGTCGAGATCGGTCAGCCAGAAACCATCCGATGACGTGGCGAGCACCGCCGCGTACTGCTCCGCCATGCGGCGGATCTCTTTTTCAGCCTTCTTGCGCTCGGTGATGTCGTGCACGATCGCGGATGTGCCGGTCACGTCGCCCGCGTCGTCCAGAACCGGCGAAATACTCAACCACACATCGATGCGGCGGCCGTCCTTTGCGACACGCACCGTCTCGAAAGGATCGATCCGCTCGCGGCGCCGCACGCGTTCGAACACGAGCGGAACCTCGTCTTGCACCTCCGGAGGTGCCAGCATCGTGACCGAGCGGCCGATGGCTTCGGCCGCCGTGTACCCGAACATTCGCCTGGCACCGTCGTTCCAGCTCTCGATGAGACCATGGCTCGATGCGCCGAGGATCGCGTCTTCGGAGGAATCGACGATCAGCGCCAACCGCATACGATCGTTTTCGCGTTTGAGCAGGATCACTCCCGTCGCCAGAACACCAGCGGCGGCGAAAAGGGAGTCCGCGGCCACCATGAGCGTGGACCCCACCTCTGGGGTGAACCAGTGCGCATCGACCATCAGGTCGCGAAGCCCCAGCGCAGCGACCGGCACGACGATCGCCATCGGCAGGAGGATTCGCGCCATCACACCCACTGGCGTCCGCGAGAGCAGCGGAATGACCCAGCCGCGCGGCCGCGCGAGTACCTCGGCGATGGAGATCAGCATAAGACCGAATGTCGCCACGGCAACGGGAGCAACCCGTCTGGAGGGGTCGAGGAGTGAAGGAACTTCCACGGCATATGCAAAGAGAAAGACGACGCAGATCAACAGAACTGCCGACGCGATCACGTGACCGGCCAGATCCCTTTGCGTGGTGATGAAGAACAGCGCCGAGCCCGACGCCAAAAGAAGGAGCGCGGCGATTGGAAACGGGTTGAAATACGCGCTGCCGTGTATCGCCCAAACCTGCCATTCTTCGATGTGCGCCGAGAACGCCGCCGACAGCAGATCCACTGCAGCAATGACGATCACGGCGATAGCTGCGCGGCGCGCCGTCAGCAAGCCATTGGGAGTCGGGGAACGAAGCGCAAGAAGGCCGGCCCCGAGCACGATAAAAACGAGAGCTGCGACGGCAGCGACCGGTTTCCCGTTGGTACCGAGTGAGGCGATCGATGCGTTGCCCAGGACGTACCCGGTCAGTGCGATGATGCCGATTGCGATCGCACCGAGGCAGAGCACGACTGACAACCGGTCGCTGCGCAAGTTCGGGAGCCGAGCTGCAATGATCTGCTTCACACTCGACCGCCGGCGAAGGAACAAGCCGAAAAGTCGGGAGCAAAGCGCGACGATGGCCATCAAGCTCTTCCGGCACAGGGTGGCGTTCGGCTTTGAGGTCCCTGTTCCATCCAGTTTCCGGCTCACTACGGCTCGAATCGGCAGACGGTCGATTGGCGAGGGTTATAAGAACTATAGGTCCAGCACCGCCTGATTTGCGTGCCCTTTGTTGCGCGTCACGCGGTTCCGCGTTGCGCGTCACGCGATTCCGTGAGCGAGATGGCGAGAACGCGAGGCCGGCCATCAGGCCGGCGCACGACGCCGAATGCAGCCCGCTCGCGGAAAATCGATGGGATGAGCGGAACACGCTAATGTAGCGTCTCACGCTGTTCTTATCTTAATTAATACGAGGCACCGACTACGTCACCGCATCAACACACCAACTGGTGCCCGCGTTGGCCCCGGATACGGCACCGCCTCCCCTTTGATCGCGCTCCACAGAATGCGATTCAGTGTGTCGTCGTCCGCGGCGTCCTCGCGGGAGAAATCGAGCATCGCTGATTTCTTTGCCGCTTCGCTCGGGGGATTCTTCTCGTTGAAGTCGATGGCGGGTTTGACCGCGTCGTACGGCGTCAGGTCGGGCTGATCCGCGTAGATCGCGCGCAGCGGGCGGCCGAAGTGGTCGAACTGGGAGAGTGAGTCGAGCCCGAGGATCTCCTCCATCGTGGCGATGACGTCGGTCGTGTTCACGAAGCGGTGTACGACGCCGGCGCGGTTCCAGGCGGAGATCATCAGCATCACCGACCGGTGCGAGTCGACGTGGTCCGGTCCGCTTTGCGCGTCATCCTCGACGACGAAGACCGCCGTGTCTTTCCAGAACGGCGAATGCGAAACCGCCTCGACGATGCGGCCCAGCGCCAGATCGTTATCGGCGACGAATGCGCGCGGCGTCGGCTTGTCCGCCGCAGCCCCTCGGGTGTGATCATTCGGCAGGCGGATGATCTCCAGCGCGGGTAGCGAGTTGCGTTCTGTGTACGAACGGAACTCGCGCAGCCATGCATCGACGCGCGTCTGATCAGAAATGTCCAAGTTGAATCCGGGGAACTCAGGAGCGGTCGCATCCCTCAGCCCGCGGCGAACGCCGGTGTACCGCCTGCCCGCGGCGCCGCCGGCATCGCTAACGTCGTCGACGAACTCGCCGTAGTTGCGCAGCGAGACCTTCTTGCGAACCGCCAGGTCCCAGAGGTAGCCCGCGGCCGGCGCGTTGACGTCATCATCGTCATCGACCACCCGGTCGCGGTTGGCGCCTTCGTAATCGTAGGTGCGACCGCGCGTGCTGTACGCCGAGGGCGTCGTCTTCTCGAGGTAGTCGGTGCCGTACGCCGCCGTCGACCAGTTGTGCCCCTGCGCGCTCACCTCGGCGTTGACGAAGAAGCGGTCGTACAAACCGAACCGCCGCGCCAGTGCGTGATGGTTCGGCGTGACCTCTTCACCAAAAAACAGGCGCGACGGATCGCCATCGCCTTCCTTCACGTCGCCGAAGAACTGATCGTACGTGCGGTTCTCTTTGATGATGTAGAGGATGTGTTTGAAGGGTGGGTGCCGTGGGGTTTCGCGCTTCGTGTCCCAGTTGTTCGCCCGCGCCACGCGCTCCGAGAGGGTGTGCAGCTTTGCGCGCGGAACGTTCGCTGAGAACGAGAGCAGCGAGCCATCGAGCTGGCCCAGCGTGTAGTCGTGCGAATCCTTCGGCAGCGGCAGCGGGAACCGCGCATTCGGACGCGAGCCGCGACCCTTGGCGCTGATGACGAGAAGGTCATCGCCGTCCGCAGCCAGCGCCGATGGATACCACTCCGAGGGCACGCGTCCGAGCAACGTCTTCGTGGCGAGGTCGAAGACCGCCACGGCGTTGTTGTCCGCCTCGGCTACGAACAGCCGGCCGCCATCGCGCGAGATCGCCAGCGCGTTGGGCGTGCTCCCTTCGCCCGGTCCGCCCGGCGGCGAGTCTTTCAATGTGGCGACGACTCTGCGTTCGGTCGTGTCGATGATACTGATCGAATCCGTGCTCGCCGAGGCGACGAAGAGGCGTGAGCCGCGAAGGAGCATTGCCGAGGGGTGACGCCCGGCGGCGATCCGGCCGGCGCCACGCAAGCTGCCGTCACTCGCGGCGCGAAAGACATTGACCGTGCTATCGCCCCACGCCGACACATAAACGTTGCCGCGTGGATCGGCGACAACCGCGTACGGATAACGATCCGTGTGCAACTGCTGGATGACCCTCCGTTGTGCAAGATCGATCACCGCGAGCGAATCGCCGAGGTTTTCCGTGGCGTAGAGAAAACGTCCGTCGTGCGAGACCGCGATCCCGGCCGGATACTGAACCCCGTCGTACGCCTTCGGCTTCTCATTCGGTTTCGGTTTCGGTTTCTCGGCCAGCTCGATCTTGCCGTCGGGCGTCGCTTCATGCCCATTCCAGCGATAGACGAAAATCGAGTCGTCGTTGCCGCCGCTGGCGTAGAGAGTTTTTTCATCAGCAGCGAAGGCCAGACCGATGAACGCGGCCGGCTGCGGCAGCGTCTGCAGGACCGCGCCCGACTGTCGATCGACGATCTGAACGCCTTGCTCGCGCCATCCGCAGAGAAGCAGCGCCACGCGCTCGCCACCGGGGGCGACGGCCATCGCCAACGGAAAATTGCCGACGACGTGCGACGCAGCGACGGGATCGAGCATCGCTCCTGTCGGCAGTCTCTGCCCCGTCTCGGCAAAGGCAGCGCTGACGGTCACGACACACACAACCAACGATAGGCAACGGATACGCATGCAGGCGATGATATCGACATGACCACTCCGATGCCCGCACTTTTCATCTCGCACGGAGCGCCGACGATCGCCATCGAGACGGACGACTTCACGCGCGCGGTCGACGCCTACGGCGCAACGCTCACCGGCGCACGCGCCATCGCCATCGTTTCCGCGCACTGGCAGGCGCGCGATGTCCGCGTGAACGCCGTTGCCCATCCCGAGATGATCTACGACTTCGGCGGCTTCCCCGAGGCGCTCTATCGAATCCGATACAAAGCACCCGGCGATCCCAACCTCGCCCGCGAGATCGCCTCACTCCTCGGCAACGCAGCACTCGAAGAACAACGCGGATGGGATCACGGCCTCTGGGTTCCGCTGCGAATCGCCCTCCCCGGTGCGAACATCCCGGTCGTCGAGATCGCACAGCCGTTCCCGACGACGCCCGAACAGTTGATGACCATCGGCCGCGCCCTGGCCCCGCTCCGCGCCCGCGGCATCGCCATCATCGGCAGCGGCGGCATCGTCCACAACCTTCGCAGAGTCCACATGCCCGACAAGAAGGCGCCCGTCGATGACTGGGCGCGCGACTTCGACACCTGGGTCGCAAAGCAACTCGAGGCGCGCGACTTCACAACGCTGACGCGCTACCGCGATCTCGCCCCCAACGCCGCCCTCGCCGTCCCCACTCCCGAGCATTTCGAGCCCGTCTTCGTCACCGCCGGCGCCACCCGCGCCACCGATAAGCTCACCACCATCTACGAAGGCTTCCACTACGGCAACCTCTCGATGCGCACCTTCGCATTCGGTTAAAACGTGTAGCGCCGCCGGCCCGGCGGCTGTACCGCCGGCGGCCCGCCGGCGACTCCCCATCGCGTAGACTCCCTTTCCCATGTGGAAAGCCTTCTCCGCCATCTTCGTCTCCGTCTTCCTCGCCGAGATGGGCGACAAGACCCAACTGGCCACGATGCTCTTCGCCTCGGAAGCCCAGAACAAGAAATGGCTCGTCTTCGCCGCCAGCGCCAGCGCCCTCGTCCTGGCCTCCGCGATCGGCGTCCTCGTCGGCGCGCAGTTGGAGCGCTTCGTCAAACCGTCGACACTGAAGCTCGTCGCCGGAGCCGGCTTCATCGTCATCGGCATCTGGACGATGCTGTCCCGAGGCTAAAACGCAATAAGGAACGGAGAGAGCGGGTTGCGCACGTGGCGTGGTATCTTCCGCACCCTTCGAGCACGGCTCGCAGGTTTTGTTCGTTGAGGTTACGGGCCCGTAGCTCAGTCGGTAGAGCAGCGGCCTTTTAAGCCGTTGGTCGTGGGTTCGAGTCCCACCGAGCCCACCAGCCCGCTGCCATTCACGTCCCCATCGTCTAGAGGCCTAGGACAGCGCCCTTTCACGGCGCCAACACGGGTTCGAATCCCGTTGGGGACGCCAGCGGCGTTTCGCGGTCACTCCGTTTGCTTACTCTTTCGGAGGGCTTCCAGCCGCTGCACATCCGGTAGATCTTTCGCCGGGTCGGCCGTGGCGGTTTTCATGCGAATCAGCTCATCGATCCCGGCGAACGATGTTGGGATGCCGAGGAGCTCACTCTCGACGCGTCCGTTCCAAAGATCTTCCCACGCAACACCGGGCACGCGGCTGTGGACCTCAACTCTGAGCAGTCCACCAAACGAAAGGATGTCGCCGGAGATAAAGTCCTCCGCCGAGTACTCCGGGTCGAATGAACCCCACGCCGCGACAGCACGACGAGCTCGTTCGGCGTTCGCAATGGTGGGCTCGATCAGAACGTCCAGGTCACGGGTCGTTCGATACGGGATGTGCGCCAGTACCGCAATCCCTCCGATCACGACATAGGCCACGCCTTCTCTGTTGAGTGATTCCAGGAAATCGGCAAAGTCCTTGGTCACGGCTGAATCCTCTCACCGCCCACAGTTGATACGCGCTGTCGAGCAGGCCAACCATCGCTTCGATGCGCTCTTCCTGCGTCGCGGCGAGAGCGTCGGCGACCTCCTCCCGCAAAATATCTTCTCGCGGCGCATCAAGGCGACGGCGGCGGCTGTTTGTGCGATGGTTCATCAGTGATCCTCCCGCTCTGACGTCGCCTTACGCGCGCTTGCCATGAAGAGATGCTACTTCAGCTTCGCCTGAGAATAGCCTTTCATGAATCGCCCTCGGCGAGCCCGGCGTTCTCGCAATCCCGAGCCACTCGAAGGACGGCGGGCGCCGATTGGGGTCAGGTCGAATGTAGAAGTAGATGTGCGTGTAGCGAGAACGCTGGGCAGAGATGATGCGATAGTTGGGATCGTTGGTCTCGTACTTCGGCATGGCGCATCGGAAAGAAGGTCCGACTTCCATGCTCTTGATGATGAAGTACACACCGAAGCGATCCTGGCGTTCCATCCGGCGTAGACGCGGAAGGACGTGTTCTTCTTTTCGGACGCCCTTCTCAGCCCATTCGATCGGAATGTCGTGGTTTCGAGCGAAGGCATCCACCCAATGGACGTAGTCGTCGGTTCGCTTCCGTAGGACTTCTTTGGTGATCGCCCCGACCTGATGAACGTCTCGAAAGAAGTAGACGATGTTCTCCGGACGGCTGAGCAGAGGAAGATACCCGAGTACTACGATGCGATCGAAACAGTGGTATACAAAAGCGACGAGGTTGCCAAACAACTTCGTGAACGTTTCCATCGGTCCTCCCCGATCCTTCTTTTCGCACGAAAATGGTCGCGCGGAGGACCGATGGAATCAACCGATCCGATCATCGCTGCGGAAGCGTGAGTAGGCCAAGCGATCGAACTCCAGAGGCGCATCGTTCCATCGGAGCGACGCCCGACCTCGAAGCGCAGAACGTCAAGTGCGCGGGGGTTTCAAAATTTCAAATCTCTTTGGATAGACTTTAGACCTTGCCCGAATGTATCCGCAGATCGGCCCTTTCTAGCACTTCCTGAGATTCGGGCCTTTTTGGGTTTCAGTCTCCTCGGCTTCATGAGACAATGGCAACTGCTGTTAAACAGGACTGTCAGAGAATCAGGATTTGCAGGATAGACAACGATTTTCAAGGAGATCTATCGCGGCCATGTCCACACCTCAGAACGAAGTGGAGAGTCTCACAGACGCGTACCGCCTCTTCGTCCCTCGATTCCTCGTCTGGGCTTATCAGCATCGCGACGAATTTGATGCCGACAGCGAAGGCTGGCAATCGCCTCTTTTCCCGTTCGTTCGGGCCGTGAAGGGCCATCCGGAATTGATCGGGCTTCGAGCGAAGGCGGCACTCGAGACCGTCGAGAGGACGATGCGAGCGTGGATAGGCAACACTAAGGACGATCCTTGGTATCACTACTTCGAACTCGACAGAGAAGATGCCCAAGTCGAGTTCCTCGCTTGCTGGGACAAGATCCGCTTTGTTCCCGGATGGGAGCCGCTGGATCAGGCTGTTGAGCAGGCGAAGAAGATGAGGCTTCAGCCGAAAAACGAACGTACCGACGGCTACCAGCAGTTCGTCAGCATCGCGGGATGGCTGCAGGTCACCATGGGCGATCGGAACATCATGTTGCCATGCGAAAAGCTCGGCGAGTACTTGAAGTGCACGCCGATGACGATTTCGCGGTATCGGCAATGGGGGGTCGAGGACGGACTCCTCACGATTACCAAAGGGCACCGATTCAAACCCGGCGGCGCGGGAGAGGCGACCGAGTTTCGGTTCGATACCTCGCGTTACGACTGTCTGGCTAAGACCGCCCAGAAACCGTAACGTTACGTAACGGCGTAACGCTCCGTAACGTCACGTACTTAATACGTACCTGCACCGGAGTTTTTGTCGTTTTATGGGCGCCGATTGGGGTCACAATCGGCGCAATGTATCGCCAGTGTACCCCCCGGCTTAAGCGCGACTAGAAAGGCGTCTCGCCTTTGATGTCGCGCGCCATCGCGATGATCGCTTTCGCGACGGTTTCCGCGTCCTCAACCTCGATGAGGGTGTAGTTC
Source organism: Thermoanaerobaculia bacterium (assembly GCA_017883205.1). Lineage (GTDB taxonomy): Bacteria > Acidobacteriota > Thermoanaerobaculia > Gp7-AA8 > Gp7-AA8 > JADGNZ01. Next base: position 22,335 of record JADGNZ010000072.1, read on the forward strand.
AAATCGTCGTCTTGGTCTCGGTTCGGGTCACCGATGTTCTTGATGACGATTTGGCCGCTCTGGTTGGGATACACCTCGACGCCGAGCTTTGGATGAATGACGATGAAGTCCTCCTCGGTAGGCGGCGCGGCTCCGACAAACTCTTCGACTTTGCCCATGTAACTTCCTTTCGATGGCGACGATTCTAGCACCGCGCAGGGTGGGCTGCACGTGGGCATCGGCGCCTTTTCTGGAGCTTCTAGCCATTCGCAATCTATCCCTGGACACCACTCGAGCGGATTGCATGAGTGTACGACGACTGCTTCGCCTTCTTGGCCGAGACAGCCCAAAACGAGGGCCACCCTGATCGGTGACGTTCGCGGCGTAGCTCGCGATTCCAAGAATGGGGGTAGGAAAACCGCAAGTTGAAACACACCTTAGAAAAGGCACATGTGCATTCAATGAGACTGCATGTGCTTTGATCGCGTCACCGACCGCAGCATTCGGTTGTCGGCGCAACAGAACCCCGCTCTCGCACAGTTGCGAGGGTCGGATAACCAGCAAGGGGGTCACCGTGCGCAAAGTCTTCGGTGTATTTATCTTTCTAGTTGTCGGCATCGCGCAGCAGTTGTATTCACAGGTTTCTTTTCCGACGAGTTTGCCTGGAATGACCATAGATGGCGTCTCGGCATTTTACAGAGCGGGCAGACTTTCCTCGGCAAGCGGGTGGCGAGCGTCACCGACAGCTCCGTGCCCTCAGCTATCGACCGGCCTCCCGATGTGCGGCTGGGGGTTTGAATTGGTCTACGAACTCACGGAGAAGGAGAAACAGCCGAAACCGGTGCAACCAGACGGGAGTGTCCCGACGGGCGGCGGTTCATCAACTTACGTTGCGTCAGCGGCTTCGTCGCAGCCTCCTCCCGCAACGCCAGAGGATAAGCCGTGGTTGGACGCCGAGCTTGCGCTCGGCTATGACTTTCTGAACGTCCACGCGAGGACGCGCGGCGGCGCGAACTACGAAATGTTCGGATCGATCCAAACCCTGCCGAGCATTTCGCTCTATGTCAGCCATGAGTTCTCAGGGAAATTAGCTGGTTATATCGGCGTCGCTACGGGTTTCGTGGTCCTGAGGAACGCCAGGGCGTACGATCGCGACGGGAAGATCTACGTGATAGCCGGTGACACGTGGGGATTCACGCCGAGCGTCGGCATCATTCACCGCATTCGAGAGGAAGGTCCCAATCGCCTTGGTTTCGGCGCTTTCATTGAGGGATCATACGAAGTGCGAGACTTCACGAGCCTGGCCTACACCCTTCCCGCCGGTGTGAGCACGCTTCCCTCGGAATTGCCGCGAGGCCTCTCCGGCAGCGGCTTTGTCTTGAACGTTGGGGTGGAAATGAAGTTCCGCAAGAGAACCCCACCGCCCGGCGGAAAGCCGTAGATTCTCAGGAGCGCGAGGCCGAAGCCGTCCTCTTTACGATGACAAGTCGGCCGGCAACGACCTCGCGAGAGGCCTCGCCTTTCTCTTCAGCGCCACCCGCTGAACGTTTCCGCGCACGTTGCGTAAAGACACGCAACGACAACTTGGGGTCAGGTCTAAAGTCCAAAGTGCCGAATGATGCGCCTGGCTCGTGGGTGCTCTGGCGCGGGCGCTTTCGACTTTCGACCTGACCCCCAAGCAAACGGCTCCAACGATGATGTCCACCAGCCGAAGGAGCCGAAGCCGTCGCGGAACCGCGGCATCTCCGGAAGGTACTCCTTCCGAAGGACGGTTGCTCACGCCCCGCAGTCCCTGATCACCATGAGAGGAGGTTCGACGCGGTTCTTTGCAACGCCCCAGGCATCGCCCGCCCGACCACGTAACCGACAGCAACAGCGGAGGGCGTGCCCAAAGGCCGCTGGATCGCTCGTGCTGACGTTCGGGCCTTCTCTGGGGTCCAAAGTCTAAAGTGGATTCAAGGGTGTCGCCACGGCGACAGGACAGCGCCGGCACTTTCAACTTTAGACCTCACCCCACTTCGAGACGCGGCGAGACGAGAATCGAACAAGGCCATGCCTCACGATACGGCGGATACGGCTGCCCAACCAACCCAATAGCTGCTCAGGTGTCGTAGTCGTCAACAAGGGGAGGAAGAAGCCAGTAGGGCACGAACGTCTCCGGATCGGGTGCCGTCAGGTAAC
>JADGNZ010000073.1 GCA_017883205.1 Thermoanaerobaculia bacterium
TGAACAAGATCACCAACTGGAGAGCCGGATGCGGGAGATCCGCCCGTCCGGTTCGGAGGGAGGGGGAGACCTTCACTGGTCTCTCCCTACCCCTATCTTATGATGCAATTTCCTGCGCAGAGGAGTGCGAGCGTCTCGCTCGCGGCCATCGGGGCGTCCCGCCTCGATGGTTGGATATGGCCTGATAACTCCAATGGTTTGAACCGGGACGCAGAGGGAGGAAGCGGGTAAAATCTCGTCATGGCTCGTGATCTCAAGCGACTGTTCAGGGAGGCGTTCGAACTGCCCGAGAGTGAGCGGGCCACGATCGCGGGTCTGCTCATCGAGAGCCTTGAGGTCGAGGAGGCCTGGGCGGCCGTCGCTGAGCGTCGCTGGCGCGAGATCGAATCCGGCAGCGTGCAGACCATCCCGTGGGAAGAGGTTAAGGCCAAACTCGACCGTAGGAAATGATGCCTGTTCAACCCACCTTCTTCAGCAACCCGATCTGTCCCGCGTGATACAGGTTGTGCTGGATCACGCCGTGGAGCATCACGTAGACGGTGTATTTGCGGCCGGCGACTTTCTTGTCGAGATCGTCCGGGGTCAGGCGGGCGATCACATCGGACAGATGGCTCTGCGCGTTCTCCATCTCCGTGATCGCGGCAGGCCAGGCGAGATTCGTGACGTCGCGCCAGTCTTCTTCGGTAGTCAGTTCGCGAGTCTCGCCGCCGAGGCGGGAGGCGACGGCGTTCATCCAGGTGGTCATGTGGGCGGTCAGCTCGAGGATCGAGTGCGCTCCGGGTAGCGGATGGGCGCGAGCGTGTTCTTCACTAATCCCGTCGAGGAGCGGCTGGATGTCGACGCCGGTCCACGATGGGCCGCCCCAGGAGCGGTTCAACTGGTCGAGAATCCGTTCGATCTCTCGCATGGGGAGCGATTCTGCTACATTCGCGGCGCAAACCAAACAAAGGATTCTGATGAGTTACGTCGTTCGTGAGTGGCTGAATCTCGCAGTCCGCTGGACCCATGTCTTCGCCGCGATCATGTGGGTCGGGCAGACCTACTTCTTCACGTGGCTCGATCACGCGTTCCACGGCGAGAAACAAGTGTGGATGGTCCACAGCGGCGGCTTCTACATCGTCGACAAGCAGAAGCGGCCGGAGCTTCTGAATCAGACGCTGCACTGGTTCAAGTGGGAAGCGTTCTTCACGCTGGTGTCGGGCTTCGTGCTGCTCGTGCTCGTCTACTACGACGGCGCGATCATGGTCGATGAGAGCATCCTGAAGATGACTGCCTGGCAGGCCGCCGGCCTCAGCCTCGGGCTCATCGCACTGGGCTGGTTCATCTACGACTTCCTCTGGATCTCGCCGCTGCGCAACCACGAAGTGGCCGGCGCGATCGTGTCGTATCTCCTGCTCGTCGGCGCCATCCTGGGCGTCACGCATCTCTTCGCCTCGCGCGCGGCGTACATGCAGATCGGCGCGATGATGGGCTCTTTCATGGCGCTCAACGTCTGGGTGCGCATCCTCCCGGCGCAGCGGCAGCTCATCAAGGCGGTCAAGGCGGGAACGGAGCCCGACATGCGACTGGCCGATCTGGCCAAGCAGCGCTCCAAACAGAACACGTTCATCGTTCTCCCGGTCGTCTTCATCATGATCAGCAATCATTTTCCCGTTGCCACGTACGGCAACCAATACAACTGGCTCGTGCTCGCGGTTCTCGTCCTGGTCGGATGGGGCGTGGCGAAAATCATCCGCACGAGGTAAAGACAATCGAATGAAACGAACGTTTTCCGACGAAGAGCTCCGAGCGTCCGCGGCGAAGCTCGATCCCGCCCTCACGAAGTTCATGGTCCGCTTTCCTGGCGAGTCGGGAGTGCGGCAGCCGGTGCACACCGTCTATGGCGGCGCGCATCTGTTCAAGAGCGATACGACGCAGAAACTTGGCGTGCTGGCGCTGCGCGCGCTCGACGAGTACGGGCCGAACGCGGAAACGTTTGGCAGCGCCATCGGCGCCGATCCGCGCTTTTGGGAGGTCGTCTACGCACGCGTGACCGAAAAACTCCGCCGTGAAGCGGTCGAAGACTTCCGCATCGATTTCGAGGACGGCTACGGCAACCGGGCCGATGCGGAGGAGGACGGTCATGCCGAGGCGGCGGCGCGGGAAGTCGCGGCAGGAATGAAGAACGGCACGCTCCCGCCGTTCATCGGCATCCGCATCAAGCAGTTCTCGCAGGAGCTGATGCCGCGTTCGATGCGCACGATGGACATCTTCATCACCACACTGCTCGATGCCGCCGGCGCGCTTCCGCCGAATTTCGTGGTGACGCTGCCAAAGATCCAGTTGCCGCAGCAGGTCACCGCGCTGGCGGATCTACTCGACGCGATGGAGCCAAAGCTGGGACTGGCGAAACACGGGCTTCGTTTCGAGTTCATGATCGAGACGACGCAGGCCATCCTCAGCGAGAACGGTGTCTCCAACCTGCCCCTCTTTCTCGATGCCGCGCGTGGCCGCGCCGTGGCCGCGCACTTCGGCACCTACGACTACACCGCGAGCTGCAACATCACCGCGGAGCATCAGCGCATGGACCATCCCGCCTGCGACTTCGCGCGGCACATGATGCAGGTCGCCTACGCCGGCACCGGCCTCTGGCTCTCCGACGGCGCCACGAACATCATGCCCATCGCCCCGCATCGCGGAACGCTGACGCCGCAGCAGGTCGAGGAAAACCGCAACGTCGTTCATCGGGCCTGGCGGCTGCACGTCGATCACATCCGCCACTCGCTCATCAACGCCTACTACCAGGGATGGGACCTCAATCCCGCCCAGCTTCCGACGCGCTACGCCGCGGTCTACTCGTTCTTCCTGGAAGGATTGAAAGCGGCCACGGACCGGCTCCACAACTTCATCGAGAAAGCGGGACAGGCCACGCTCGTCGGCGACGTCTTCGACGACGCCGCCACCGGCCAGGGGCTGCTCAACTACTTCCTTCGTGCACTGAACTGCGGCGCGATCACGGAGGATGAAGCGCTCGCCACCGGCCTCACACTCGACGAGCTGCGCAGCCGGTCGTTCGTGAAGATCATGAAGGGGCGAAGAGAAGCTGGTTAGGTAGATGGAACATGGGGACACGTTGGGCTGCCAGGGCGAGACTGCTGCGGCACAATCGCTCGCATCGAGCGGATCTCAGCCCTGCCAGGGCGTCAATCTTCGTTTTCGGGCCGTCGAAAGCATGCACCGAAGGGCAGATTGACCACGACGACTTCGAGATTCTCGACATCGATGTCCAGATTTTGACTGCGATGTCCAGATCTCTAACTGCGATGTCCAGATTTTCCACATCGAAGTCGAGAGTTTCGACATCGATGTCCAACTTTTTCACATCGATGTCCAGATTTCTAACTGCGATGTCCGGATTTTCCACATCGATGTCTCGATTGATCACATCGATGTCGAGATTCTTCACATCGATGTCTCGATTGACCACATCGAAGTCGAGATTCTTCACATCGATGTCTCGATTGACCACATCGAAGTCGAGATTCTCCACATCGCAGTCTCGATTGGTCACATCGATGTCGAGATTCTTCACTCCACGAACCACCGACCCGCGGTCTGGCCGCATCGTCGCGTCTTCTTCGTGAGCCGGGTCACTACATTCCCGCCACTCCAGACTTAACCTGTGAGGACTGCACGCGGTTGTCCCCGCCGAGCACTCCGGCCGAAAGCAAGTCCGTAATCGAAGGAGCTCCACTTGAGTCGTTTGAGGAATCGTTTTGTCAACCGGCTGCTCATCACAGCCGTAGTTGCGTTATTCACATCGACCGTCGCCATGGCCGGTGTCGTTGGAAACGGAACGCCAACGTCGTGCACCGAGGCCGCCCTGTCGACGCAAATCCAAGCCGGTGGCACCGTGACGTTCAACTGCGGCGCCGGACCGCAGACCATCCCCTTCACCTTCACCCTGGCAATCGGACCGTCAGACCCGAAGGTTACGATCGACGGCAACGACGCGATCACGCTTGACGGAACCGGCTTCACGTCGGGCATGGTGAGCGTTTTCGGCGACGCTACGACCTTGGCTGATGTGACCTTCAAGCACATCACCTTCGCCAACGGCAACATCACAACGGGGCTGATCGCAGGCGGCGCGATCCAGAACTACGGAAAACTGACACTCGACACCGTCGTGGTCAGGAACAGTCATGCGGACGGAAGCGGCGCGATCTTCCAGGAGCCGTGCACCGGTTGCCTCGACCCGTCGCTTGCCGTCACGCACTGCCTGTTTCAGAACAACAGCACCGGTGGCGGTGGCTCCGCGATCGCCATGGAAGGCGGAACCGCCACCGTCTCTGATTCGACATTCACGGGCAATTCCGGACCGAGCGGCGGCGCCATCGACATCTTCAGCAATTCGACGTTCAAGGTCATCATGTCGATCGACCGTTGTACGTTCAACGGCAACGCCGCGGCACGTTACATCGGCGGAGCGATCGCCGTTGAAGTGCTCAACGCCGGCAGCAGCGTCTCGATCACGAATGACACCTTCACGGGCAACTCCGCCACAGGCGCCACCGGACAAGGTTCGGCCATCTACGCCGGCGCGGCGCCTGTCACGATTACCAACTGCACGATCGCCGGCAACAACGCCGCATCGGGAGGGGGCGCCGTTTATTTCGGCGACCGCACCGTCGTCAACAACACCATCATCGCAAGCAACGGCGGTGGTAATTGTTCGCTTGCTTCGGGGGGCACGTTCACCGGAGGACACAACATCCAGTACGGCGATTCGACTTGCCTCCTGATGAACGTGGCCAATCCGCTGCTTGGCTCGCTGGCGGACAACGGCGGTCCGGCGAAGACGATGGCGCTCGGCACCGGCAGTCCCGCCATCGACGCCGCCGATCCGGCTAAGGCCCCGGCAACGGACGAGCGCGGCGTGGCACGAACGGACGGCAACGGAGATGGAAGCGTCATCGCCGATATCGGAGCGTTCGAAGCGCCCACGGCAACCTCGAACACGAATCCGTTGGGGCGCCATCACGCCGTTCGCCATTAGACGTTTGGCATTCACGCCTTTGGCGATAGGAGCGGCGCTAACTAACGCGCATTTCTCACACTCTTCGCGACTCCTTCCCATCGAGCGCCTTCTCCCCCACGCTTTTGTGGGGGAGAAGGTGGCGAAGCCGGATCAGGGGGGGTTGCAAGATGGGACAGACACGTTCTTTGCCAGCGTGACCCGATTAAAAGGCATCCCTGCTCAGTGTTTGCGCAAACGCATTAGGGCACTACCCAGAGCTAACTCTGAGCTAACTCCCCCGATAGGTCGAATACCCGAACGGCGATAGCAGCAACGGCACGTGATAGTGCTGTGCCCCCTTCTCCACCATGAACTCGATCACGACGCGCGGGAAAAAGCCTTCGGGATTGTAGGAGCCCGTATCGAACGAGATCCGGTACAGGCCAGGCTCCGGCATCTCGTCGACGAACTTCAGCCTTCCGTCCGCGTCGGTCGAGCCGCTGGCGATGATCACCCAACCTTCGCGATCCATTTGCGGTTCCCGCGGGGGAGCCATATAGGGGCCTTGGCTCAGGACGACGGCGACGCCGGTTGCCGGGCGCCCTTTGGTCGTGTCAAGAATGTGCGTCGAGATTCCCATCAACCCACCAGTTTCAGCCCACCAGTTTCATCAGGCGCGGCTTCGTAATCTTCATCTGCTCTCCGGCGGCGATGCGCAGTTCTTCGTCAGGAGCATTCTCCAGACGCTGCCACGCCATCGCCAGCATCTCGTCGACGCTGCGGCCGGTTGCGCAGACGATGTAGATGTAGCCGAAGCGCGCTTCGTACTCGCGATTCGCGGCCGCCAGCGCGTCCATGCTTTCATTCGACGCCGACGCCGTTCCCGATTGTTCCTGCGTCGCCCAGCGCGATCCCGATCGCTCGCCGATGCGAGGATGGGCCGCAAACGCTTCGCGCCAGTCCTCCGGCGTGAGACCGTTCCAGATCTCCTCGGACGCGTGCATCAGATCGTGACCGGCCGCAAATGGACGGGCCGCCATCATCCGCCGCACCCACTCGCCCGAGCCGCAGCAGTTGCGCAGTTGCGCATCGGCGATGTCGTCGGTCAAGGTGCTGACGTACTCCGCGGCGGCATTCGCGCGGCCTTCTTCCGTGGCCACGCCAAAGACGCGCAGCCGGCTCACGCCGCCGTCCGGATAGACGTTCAGCCGAAGGTGAGTGATTGGGCCGTTCTGTTCCAGCTCGTCGATGAAAAGATGCCGCGTATGCGCCTGTAACTTCGTTCGCGGCAGAACCTCAAACCATTCGTCGCTGGCGAATGCACGCGTACCTTCGATCGAAGCAGTATCGGGATAGTTGCCTTTGAAGTGATTCGTGTCGACTTCGATGCGCTTCACCACCCCCTCGGCGGCAAGTTGCACGATCACCCAATCGTGCCCCGGCCCGCGCCGCCGCTTCGTTTCCCAGCCATCGTTCATGTTCGCCGCGCGTCCCGGCATGATCAGGTTGTGCTTCGGCCCGAAGAACATGTCGCTGCAAGCGAGCACGTCGCCACCATGCTCGGCGGCGGCGAGATCGGTTTCGATCGAGAGTCCGCCCTCGCGGCGCCAGTCGGGAACGACTTCACCATGCACGCGCAATCGCGCGACGCCGCCGTCAGGATAAATGTGCAGCCGCAGATGCGTGATCGCAAATGCGGAGTCGATGGCGAAACGATTCTCGGAATTGCCCTCAAGATCGGACTTCGGAAGAATCTCGATCCAGTTCGTCGTCTCGGAAAGCAGCGTCTCGACATCCGCCTCGGGGCGCGCCGCGCACCCTTCGATCGAGCACTGCGCAGGATAGTTCCCGCGAAAAAACGCCGTGTCGACGACAACGCCGCGCACGACGCCGCGCAGCCCGAGCCGGATGATCGCGAAGTCGTGGCCGGGTGTCCGCTTGCGACGGCTCTCCCACCCATCCATCCACTTCCCGCGGTCGGTGTACTCGTGCTCTTTCCAGACCGCCTTCGCCGGCTTGAGAAGATTCTCCTTCTCTGCGAAGTAGTCGTCGGTGGCATACAGCACGAAGCCGCCGAGGCGCTCGGAGGCGAGGTCGAGGAGGTCTTGGAAGTTCGATTCGCTCATTGTTCTTGAGCACAGACAAGAGTGTCTGTGCCACATCAAGCCAGGTTATGAATCACAGATACTCATGCCACAGGAAACCAGGTTGTGAATCAGATACTCATGCCACATGAAGCAAGTGATGTGGCACAGACACTCTTGTCTGTGCTGATCATGGCCTTCACCGGACCCACACCCCAATCGCCTCACCGACATGCCGGCCATCCTCCCACACCTTGTGGCCGCGGACGAACGTCGTTTTCACGATGCCGGTCAGCGTTTCGCCTGCGTACGGTGTGACCTTGTGCCGATGCTGTACGAGCTCCGTGCGGACGACGAATTGCCCCTCCGGATCGAAGACGACGATGTCCGCATCGTACCCGGCAGCGAGCTTCCCTTTGCGCTGGTCCAACCCGGCCAGCCTCGCCGGTCCGATCGTCATCAGCTCCACGATCGTTTCGAGCTTCACGCCACGCCGCTTCGCCTCGGTCCAAACGATCGGCAATCCAAATTGCAATGATGCGATGCCTCCCCAGGCCCTGGCGATGTCGCCTTCGACCATCCGCTTCAACTCCGGCGTGCAGGGCGAGTGGTCGCTGACGATGGCGAGGAACAATCCTTCTTCGATCCCGCGCCACAGCGCATCGCGGTTAGCCCGCTCGCGAATCGGCGGCGCGCACTTGAACTCGGTCGCGCCATCGGGCACGCGCTCGGCGTCGAAGTAAAGGTAGTGCGGCGTCGTCTCCGCAGTCAGCGGCACGTTCGCATCGCGCGCCCGCCGGATCGTCGCCAGTCCGTTCGCAGACGAGAGGTGCACGATGTGCGCTTTCGCCCCGCTAGTGCGCACACATTCGTAGACCAGCGCGATCGCCTCATCCTCGGCCTCATGCGGACGCGACGCGAGATAGCTCGCGTACGAGCTCGCATCCTCGCCGTGTGCGTGAAGATGCTCCGGCAACTCCGCATGAACGAGCAGCGGCGCGCCCGTTCCACGCAGCGTCTTCAGCGCCAAATCGAGACCAGCGGCATCGAGATGCCCAAACTCGGGAACGCCCGAGTCGACGAGAAAGCATTTGAAGCCGCGCGCACCGGCATCGAGCATCGGCCGGAGTTGATCCGCGTTTCCCGGAACCGCACCACCCCACAACGCCACGTCGACGCGGCACTTGCCCTGGAGCGCATGAACCTTGGCCTCGAGCGCCGGCACGGAAATCGTCGGTGGAATCGAGTTCAGCGGCATGTCGACGATCGTCGTCACCCCACCGGCCGCCGCCGCATGCGTCGCCGTCTCGAACCCCTCCCACTCCGTCCGCCCCGGCTCGTTCACATGCACGTGCGAATCGACCACGCCCGGCATCAACGTGAGCTCGCCGTAGTCGCCGATCGCGACGCCATCCAGAACATCGTCGTAGCCGCCGACGCGCTCGATGACCGCGCCGTTCACATGAATCGTCGCCGGACGGATGCCCTGAGGCGTAGCGACGATGCGGCTGCGGAGAATCACGTCACGGATGATAGCGGACCGGATAAGGGATTACTTCAGACCGCAGCCGCAACGAATGGCATATGGTCGTATGTGCGCCCGTTCAACTCGCGCCCGGCCTTCTTCTTTCGCACGCCTCCCCATTGCTTGAAGAAAAACGGAACACCTGCAGCCTCGCACTGCTCGAGGATTGATGTCACCCATTCGCGTTTCATCGGACGAGCACGTGGCCCTGATTCACCGCCAACGATCACCCAACTGATGCCGGAGAGGTCGATTTCACCGAGATGTTCCAGCAGAGGCTCGATTGACAAAAAGCGAACAGCGGCAGGCGCGTCTCGGAGATGATCGATCCTGGGTACCCCGTACTTTTGATCCTCTACGCTCACTCCCCACCAGATATGAGGCATCGAACCAAGCTCGCGAAGCTCCCCGCTCAACATGTCACGCATGCGCTCCGATCGCTTGGTCAAAATCTGAAACACATGCCAGTCGGCTCGGCGCATCACGTCGGCGACTTTCATGACGTAGTCTGATGGGACCTCCACCTGAAACAGATCGCTCATAGAGTTGACGAAGATGTTGCGACCGATCGACCAACGAAGGGGGGCATCGAGTTTCTCTGGAACCAACCGCAGGTCGAACCCTTGCTCGTAAGGGTGCCCTGGGACGCCTCGAAATCGTTCTGCGAATGTTGCGGCGTAGCAGTTCTTGCAGCCGGGCGAAACCTTCATGCATCCTCGGACGGGATTCCAAGTAGCGTCGGTCCATTCGATCGCCGATTTGTCAGACATCTCTTACCCTCTCATGAAAGGAAGTGTCGCCTGCGGCATTGTGTACCTTTTGCAGTCGTCCCAGAAGCGGCTCGCAATGTCCGCCCGACTAAAAAAGGCGAGGTGGTAGATCGGCGAGTTGTTCTCGTTCTTGATCACACGCGTACTCGGTACGCCTCCCCAATTGAACCCGATTCGCTCCATCGCTGAACCGAATTGATCAACGAAAAAGTTTCCAAAACCGCGACGGCGTTGCTCCAAGTCACCCAGGTCGCCCCAATCCTTTCGCCAAGAGTGGTTGTCGATGAATTCGGCGTAAAGCGTGTTGTCGTGGCGCGTATTGCGCTGCGCGTCCATGCCGGATGGAATCAGAACAAGAAAGTCGATGCGTCGTTTGCCCGCGGCCAATTGCTTGATCGTTTCGAACTTCAAATTGCCGACGTTGAAGGGATCAACAAAGCAGAATGTCAGAACGCGGCAATCCTTAGAGTAAGGCGGAATCAGTCGCAAAATCTTGCTCACGTTGGCGTTCGAGTCGCCAGGAACATATTGGACGTCTCGCGTTGAAAACTCGCGATCTACACGGCTCCGTAGCGCAGTGAGGTTGGTTTCATCAATATCGCTAAATATGTAGCGATCGAATGGATCGGTGATTCCGAGCATGAGAAGCGGCGAGGCGGGTACAATTCGATGCGAATCTCTCAACTTGGCGCGACCAGAGCCCGAGAATAAGTCAATACAAATGCGTCGTTGCCAGGCGTTCTTCATCGAACGGGCGAAGACCTGCGCATAGCAACTGACGAGTTGATATTTCTCTTCGGCCCATTCCCCCACGAGAGGAGTAGCCAACCCGTCATCTGCCAGTGACGGCAATGCTTCCATGAATAAAGAGTACACACCAATGGGTCATCCACCAAATTAACTACAGCCAGTAGAACTGCCGGCTCTACATCTGCGGCGCCGCCACTTCGCGGGCGTCCGCGCCGCGCGCGGCGTGTCGATACTCGGTCATCCGCATCAGGATCTCTTCGCCCGTTGCAGGTGCGTATAGCTTCGGGATGGTGCCGCCGCTGAGGTACGACAGCGCGTTTTTCACGGCCATCCAGACTGAGATCGCAAGAACGAGCGGCGGCTCGCCGACGGCTTTGCTCGAGCGGATGTTCAGCGGATTCTCGGCATCGATCCAGTCGACGTTGAAGACGGGCGGCAGATCCTGGATGTTGGGGATCTTGTACGTGGTCGGCGAGTGCGAGAGGAGGTTGCCTTTGGCGTCGTAGCGCATCTCTTCGTTCGTCAGCCAGCCCATGCCCTGAATGAATGCGCCGGTGATCTGGCCGCGGTCGATGCCGGGATTGATCGGCTTGCCGATGTCCATGAGCATATCGATGCGGCGCACGTCCATCATGCCGGTGAAGCGGTCGATCTCGACTTCGGAGATCGCGGTGCCCTGCGTGAAGTAGAGGAATGGCGCGCCGCAGCCTTTGTCGGCGTCCCAGTCGAGACCCTGCGTCGAATAGAAACCGCGCTCGCCGACGGATACGCGCTCGAGGTGACACATCTTCACGAGCGCCGGGAACGGGACGCGTTGCGCAAAATTGCGGCGATCGAACACGTCGCCGTTTTCGAAAATGATCTCGTCAGCGGACTGCTCGATGCCGGCGACGCGCTCGAAGTACTCGGCGGCGACGCCGGCCATGCGCGTGCGGATTTTCCGGCAGGCGTCGGCGGCGGCGCCGCCGTTGAGATCTGCGCCGCTCGATGCCGCGGTGGCCGAGGTGTTGTTGTTCTTCTCGGTGGAGGTGGCCATCAACTGAACGCGCTCGGCATCGATCCCGAATTCGTCGGCCACGATCTGGCGGATCTTCGTGTTGACGCCTTGTCCCATCTCCGTGGCGCCGGTCGACACCTGCACCGATCCGTCGAGATAGACGTTGACGAGGGCGTTGGCCTGATTGAGGAACTTGGTGTTGAACGAAATCCCGAACTTGACGGCCGTGCAGGCGATACCGCGAAGATGAGTGCGCGATGCCGCGTTGAAACTGGCGACCTGCGCGACGCGCTCGTGATAATCGCCGCGCTCTGCGATCTGATCGAAGAGGTGTGGCAGGTGATTGTTTCGCACGACCTGACCGTACGGCGTGGTGTTGCGCTCATCGATGCCGTAGCAGTTGCGCCGCCGTATCTCCAGCGGATCCTTCTTCAGAACCACCGCGATCTCCTCGAGGATCGTCTCGATCGTGGCGATGCCCTGCGGTCCGCCGAAACCGCGGAAGGCCGTATTGGGCGGATAGTTCAAGCGGCAGACGGTCCCGCGGATCAGCGCATTTGGCAGGTAGTAGGCATTGTCGGCATGCGTCAGCGCGCGTCCGAGCACAGATGTCGACAGATCGGCGAAGGCGCCGCCGTCGGAGTAGAAGTCGATCTGCGCGGCGGTGATGACGCCATCGTCATCGAACGCGACTTTGTAATCGTTCTGGAACGGATGGCGGCCGCCGGTGACGCACATGTCGTCGTCTTTTCCGTACGCGATCCGCGCCGGGCGTTTGAGCTTGTGCGCGACGAGCGCTGCGATTGCGGCAGGATGCGTGGCCTGACACTCTTTCCCGCCGAATCCGCCACCCATGCGTTTCGTCACGACGACCACTTTGTTGATCGGAAGGCCGAGGAGGTGAGCGATGACGTCCTGCACCTCGGAAGGATTCTGCGTCGATGAATGAACGGTGAGCTGATCAAACTCGCCGGGCACCGCCAGCGCCGCCTGCGACTCCAGATAGAAATGATCCTGCCCGCCGTTGACGAACGTCCCTTCGAGAATGTTCTTCGCCGAGGCGAATGCGGAGGTGACGTCGCCGCGCTGAATCGTCATCGTCTTGCCGATGAAGAGTCCCCGCTTCTTCGCCTCATCGATCGTGAAGACCGGCTCCAGCTCTTCGATGTCGATGGTGATCGCTGCTTTCGCGGCACGGATCGCGGCGCGCGACTCGGCGGCGATGACGACAATCGGGTGCCCGATGAACGAGACGACATCCTCGGCCAGCAGAAACTCGTCCTGAATGATCGCCCCGAAGAGGTTGTGGTGCAGATCGCGATAGGTGAAGAGACCAGCGATGCCCGGCAGCGCGCGCGCCGCCTCGAGGTCGATCCCGCGGATGCGCCCGTGGGCGACCGGCGACCAGACGAAGTCGACGATCAGCTCTCCGCGCAGCGGCGCCATATCGTCGATGTAGACCGACTCACCGCTGACGTGACCAACGGCCGAATCGTGCGGGATGTTTTTTCCGACCGAAGGCATGAAGGGAAAGTATAGCGGGGACTCCGAGGAGTGCGGGCGTCTTCGCCCGCGGGCACTCGGGCGTCTCGCCCGGGTGCTTCCGGAATCGGAATTGTCGCGCCGATCTCTGCGCCTAATCCGACAGCAGGTTCCCGATCAGCGTCTCAATTGTTCGTGCGGTCGTTGCCAGATCGCGTTCGTTCAGATCACCGGCGAGCGCGGTGCGCCACTGCTCGTAGGCGGGACGCAGCTTCTCGATCACGGTGCGTCCCCGTCGCGTGAGCGCCAGACGCGACGAGCGAAGATCCTCGGGATCGTCGCCGCGCTCGACCAGTCCGAGCTGCTCGATGCGGACGACCATTCCGGTCATGTTTTGTTTCGAGACGAGCATCATGCGTGCGAGCGCGGCCAGCGACATCGGCTGGCCGGCATGTTCCAGTGCTGCCAGGATCGCCCATTGCTGTGGCGTGACGTGCGCCTTCTCGAACACCGGGGCAAGGCTCCGCGTGAGCAGGTTCGCGAGCTGGATGATGCCCGCGACCAGGTCCCGTTCCGCATCGGCTGGCATGTGTGAACGTCAATGTATTGACCAATGGCGTGCGCTGTCAAATGTGCGTGCTAGGCTTGTTGCATGCGGCGGATCGCCGATGCTCTGCTCCTCGGCGCCATCGTCATCGCCGGTGCCGTGCTGCGTTTTGGCGGGCTCGCGGTGCCGAGCCTCTGGCTCGACGAGATCCTCGATTACGACGTCGCCACGAAGCTGACGCACGAGCCGCTCTGGCGCTGGCTGACCGGCTTCGCCAGCGAGCACGGACCGCTCTTTTTCGCGACGGAGCTGGCGGGGCGCGTGACGCAGACTCCGGAAATGGCGGCGCGGCTGGCGCCGGCGCTCTTCGGCGTGGCGGCGATCGTGGTGGCGTGGTGCGCGGGACTGGGAGTCGAGTGTCGGGAGTCGGGGGTCGGAGTTAACGTAGCTCTCGCTCCGACACCCGACCCGCTACTCCCGACAACCGCAATCACGTTCGCGCTACTGCTCGCAGGCTCGCCACTGGCGATTTACTACAGCCGCGAGGCGCGGCCGTACGCCTTGCTGATGTTGTTGGCGACGGGGATGCTGGCTGTGCTGCTGCGGGCGGTTCCGCGGTCGCGGGTTGACGCGGTCGCGGAGGATTCCGCCGGCCGCGCGACGCCTGCTCTCATCGTTGCAATCCCCCTCCTTACACTGTTCGCAACATCGGGCGCGACGCCCTTGCTCATCGCCGCGGCGATCACGGCGTTCATCGCGTTTCTTCTGGGCCGCCGGAAGGAATTGGCGTTCTTTGCGGGCGCCGCGGTGCTCGCTGCAGTGTTGGTTCCGCTGCTCTACCGGCGCATGCTCGGAGCGTCCGCCGCGGCGGGATTCCGCCCCATCACCTCTCGCTTCTTCATTCGACTCCTCCAGTCGTTCTCCCTATCCGCCCTCGGCGAAGCGACGGTCCGGCGCGTTGCCTACGTTGTCGCTGCGCTCGCCCTGATCGGCGCAATCGCGCTGCTGCGGCGCGACCGTGTTCGCGGCGCGATCGTCGTCGGCATGGCAGTGTTGCCGGTGGCGGTCAGCCTGCTGGCGCTTTGGCGGCTCCGGCACTGGTACGCCGTCCGCTACGTCGCCACCGCTCTGCCGGCCTACCTGCTCCTCGCCGCCATCGGCATCAGCACCGTGCTCCAACTGATCCTGCGACGACGTAGCGCGGTCGCTGTTCCCTTCATCGCGATCCTCGCCGCGGGGTTCATCGTTCGCGAAGGATGGCCCGCCGCGCGGACGGAGCCGTATCGCAAACTCAACTGGCGCGTCATCGCCGCGACGATCCACGAGCATGCGCACGCGCACGACACCGTGCTGACGACGAATGACTGGTCGTACGTCTGCCTCGATTTCTATCTTCGCCGTCTGCCGCCGCGCGTGCGCCTTCTCAGCGCCGGCGAATCGTCAACACGCGCGGCCAGCGTCGCCGCGCACAACACGCCGCTCTGGATCGTCAGCGCCGGCTTTCACCGCCCCGGCGATATCGGCGACTGGAGCTGCCAGTTCCCGGTCGTGCTGGCCAGCCCGCTCGAATCGTTCCGCCTGCACTACGCGCCCGGCATCCAGCACCTTCTGCTCAACCGCCTCACTGCTGCGGACACGCGCGCACTCATCGCGCGCTACCCATCCCACGTCATGCACCTCGGCGCGGAAAACGCTTTCTTCCTCGGCGGCGGCTGGTACGGTCCCGAAGGCGAGAGCGGCGATCTCTCGCGATGGACGGGCCCGGAGCCGGTGTCAGTGATGCTGATTGCCTCGGCGTCGATCGATCATCGGCTGCTGCTTCGCATGGCGCCATTTGACTTCCGCGGCGCGCCTCCGCAGGTTGCGACGATCTCGCTCAACGGCGCTCCGCTCGCGCAGATCACACTCGCTCGCGACTGGAAGGACTATCCGTTCGATGTGCCTCGGGCGCGCTGGCGCGACGGCGTGAATTTCCTGACCGTCGCCTTCTCCCGCGCGAACGTGCCGTCATCCGTCGACCCAAACTCGCGAGACACCCGGCCGCTTGCCGGACGGTTCAATCTGATTGCGGTGATGCCGGCAGGCACCGTTACGAAACCTGCCGACTCACGGCCGGAGTTGACGCGCGCGTTTCGGATCAACGAGCCACCCGCCGAGCTGCTCGATGAGAACGCCGCGTGGGTCGGCATCCCGCATAAGACTCGATCTCTGGAAAAACCTCAGCTCCAATTCCTCCTCGGCAGGCTCGGCTTCGATCCTCAGCCCGCGATGACGAAGCTCGAGCGAGGAAAGGTCGATCTAGCGGAGCTCGCCGAGACATTGGCGTACAACTCCGCCTGCCTCAACGACTCCGACTTTATTCGCCTCGCATACGCCACAATTCTCGCTCGGCCGGCGGACGCAGACGGGCAGCGCTATTTCGAAAGCGCGCTCAAGAAACGCGAGACGCGCATCGGCGTCGTCCGGGCGTTGATCGATTCCGACGAAGTGCGTCGAACGTCGCCGTGACCTGCGTTGTGGCAGACTCTCCCCATGCCTGAAGTGCTCTACGTCTATGCGATCGGCCGCGCGGGTCATCCGCTGCCCGAACGGATCGAGGCGATCGATGGATCGGATCGCTTGCAGGAGGTCACTGCCGGAGCGTTGGCTGCTTTTGTTACGCCCGTTGACGGCGTCGATTTCTCGCAGGCCGTGATCGACGCGCGGGCAAAGGACGTCGAGTGGCTGGGCGGAATCGGCTATCGCCATCAGAGCGTGATGAGCGCGCTGATGCACGGCGGCACGATCATTCCGTTGCGCGCCTTCACTCTCTTTGCCTCGGCAGAAACCCTTCGAGCACACCTCGAGACCGAGCACGAACGGCTTTCGACGCTTCTCGACCGCCTCGAAGGAAAGCAGGAGTGGACGCTCCGCCTCGAGTTTGATCCGGAGCGTTGGAGCGAGGCGCTCGTGAAGCGCGTCGATTCGCTGCGCGCGTTATCCGAGGAGATCGACGGAGCTTCGGCGGGCAAGGCGTTCCTGTTGCGCAAGAAGCTCGACGACGAGAAGAAGCGCGCCTCGCGCGAGGCCGAGCAGCAAGTCATGGCCGAGGTCGAGAGCGCCGTGCTCGACAAGCTGGCCTGCGACACCGTTGCGGAGACGCGGCAGCAGCGCTCCGGCGCGTTTCCGCAGATCAATGTGCTCATCAACCGCGATGAGGAATCACGCCTCGTCGAGCTTCGCGAGGCCTTGTCGCAGCGCTACGGCAGCGAAGGCGTGACCCTTGCGTTGACCGGACCGTGGCCGCCATATACGTTTGCGGGGAGGGAAACGCCAAAGGATGAATCCTGAAGGATGAAGGATGAACCGCAAATGCGCCGGGTTCAGCGTTCATCCTTCATCCTTCATAATTCATCCTTCATCTCCCCACCATGTCTGACGAAAACGACGAACTTGGCCTGCTCGAGACCCTCGATCACCTGCTCGACCGCGGCGTGGTGATCGCGGGCGAGGCGGTCGTCTCCATCGGCGACGTCGATCTTCTCTACCTCGGGCTCAACGTGGTTCTCGCCAACGTCGACGCCATCATCCGGACCTCGCAGCCGAAGCGGATCAAATGAAGCTGGTCGTCATCGGCGCGCATCTCGAACGAGTCGATATCGAACCGGTGGCAGAGGCGCTCCCCGTCGGCGATCTCTGGCTGAGCGGGATGCCGGTCGCGGACGACCAGCCCCTTGGCGATCGCGCGCTCCTTCTTCGTGTAGCGCAAACGCGCGCCTCGCTGCTCGACCGCGGCACGTTCATCGCTATCCGTTACGGCTTCACGGCGCATGCATCGAGCGACGCGATGACAAAGTGCGCGGCGCACCTCGATCGCTGGCGGCGCACGCTGCAGGAGTGCCGAGGGATGGTGGAGATGACGCTGAAAGTTGCGGCGACCTCGCCGCAGGCGCGCCCCGATCGTCACAACTTCGATTCCGGCGCCGCGTACTTTCGCGCACTCCACGATGCCACGCGCGCCGCGTCCATCGACCCGCTTTTTCGCGAGGCGGTGGAGATGAATCTGACGCCGCTGGCGGTGAAGCATCGCTGGTCGAATCGCGACAACGCATCGCTTGAGTTTGCGCTGCTCGTGCGAGCCGAGTCCGTCGCCGCGGTGAACGACGCCGGCGCCGCGCTCAAACGCGACTTCGCGTTCGTCCCGTTCCTCCTCTCGGGTCCGTGGCCTTTGGAGGTCTTTGCCGATGATCACGAATGACGAAGAGCGCCTTCGCGCGTCGCTGACGTTCACCGAGTCGACGATCCCCAACCGGATCGCCGCCGACTCCGACATCGTCGAGAACGGCCTCGCCAAACTGGTTCTGTCGATCATCGAGCTGATCCGCCGCCTTCTCGAAAAGCAGGCCCTTCGCCGCATGGACGCCGGCACTCTCACCGATGAGGAGATCGAGCGCGTCGGCGCGGCACTGATGAAGCTCGAAGAAAAGATGGCGGAAATGAAGCAGATCTTCGGCCTAGCGGACGACGACTTGAACCTGAACCTCGGGCCGGTGAGATCACTGGATTGACGACGGTCTACTTCCTCTTCATCGGCGGCTGCAGGTCGATCAGATTCAGCGCGTAATCCTTCGACACTTCGTCGTACACGCCGAGCGCGATTCGCAGATACGGAGTGGCCGAGGCGACACCGACCTGGTAGGTGAAGTAGTTGCCTTTCGCCTTCGCCAGATCCGCGTCGGCGATCGAGAACTGCTTCGTGTCGCGGTGCGGTTCGCTCAGGCCGCCGAGGACTGCGCCCCAGGCCATGTAGACGGTGAAGGCGCCGTTGTGAACGTTGCCGGCGGCGGGCAGCGTCGTTAGCGCGGAGATCGGCACCTCGATCGTGACCGGGATGATGTAGCGCTTCTGCTCATCGAGCTTCGGCTGTGCCAGCCGGACTTTAACTTCGAACGACGCTGGCGGCTGGTTGCCGAAGAGGGTGGCGATCACGCGCTCGTCCATGCGCGCGCTGTCCGACTTCGGCATGTACTGCGTCCGTGCGCGAACGACCAGCTTCGGATCCTTGACCTTCACCTCGATTTTTCGCGCGGTTGCGTTGCCGGGCGTGGCGCGGTAGGCGAGCGAGTAATACGAATCGAGATCCTCGCCGACGCCGGGCATGAGTTTCGTGGCGTCGTTGCTGCTCCACGCGGCCGCGCCGCCGGTCTCCTTCGCCACGTACTCGAGCATCGGTGTTTCATTGTTGAGAACGAGGTACTCATAACCGACCGGCTTGGGCTGCCTGGCTCTCAGTTCCGACGTCGCCCCCGATGTCATCGCCAGCCCCTCAGCGTAGATTGGATAGATCGTGAAGCCGTTCTGATTCGCGGCCTCGATCAGCGATCGAATGAGCAGCTTGCCATCGAATTGATTCTTGAAATCCGATGGTAGTACCGTCGCCCCGGCTGAAAACAACGCTTCGGCGCCCGCATACATCGACAGACGGTGGGTGGCCAGCAGTAACACTTTCTTCCCTTCCGCGCCACCGGTGGAGCGCATCAACGCGTTCAGGGTCTCCACTTTTCGCTTCTCGTCGAGCAGAGCATCCTTCGCCGTGAAGAGCGCCATCTGTTCGACGAAAAAGCTCAGGCCGGATTCGTCCGCAATCTCGCGCACGCCGATTCTGCCGCCGTTCATCGCCGCGGATTCATTTTCGAACGCCTGGATGGAATCGACCTCCTGCTCCAAGTCCGCGATCTCATCGTGATTCAGCGTCGTCGTGCGTTCGGCGATCATCTCGATGGCCTTGTCGATCCGCACGAGATCGTCGGTGAACTCCTGCCGCATCCCCAAAATGCCGCGATTCCAAGTGACGACCATGACGCGATCGCCTTTGCGGACGGTCTCGTGAAGCAGCTTCTTCATCGCTGCAAAAAGCGGATCGCTGCGAAACGAGGGAAGCTGGAACCGCTCTACGAAGACGATGATCGTTCGCGGCTGCGCCGGCGGCGGCAACGGTGCGGTCCGAGGAGTGGCTTCGGCTGCCGGCGCCGTCAAGGTTCCGGCGGATGACGCCTTCGCCTCGGTCCCGTACTCCGCAAAGTTCGTGAGTGGCTGCCGCACGCCGTTCTCGAAGACCTCGAAGTCATCTTTGCCGAGGCCACGAACGCGGTGTCCGTGTCTGTCTGTGACGACGGTGTCGATATTGACGATCGAAACTTCGATCGTCTCACCCGCGTGAGGAATTACAGGGCTCTGGGCAAACGAGGGAACCGAGGCAATCGACAGCAGGAGCAGGCTACTCCAGGTGCGCATGAAACATCCTTTCGTGAGACGGGGCGCACGGATTGTACGCGCCCTTCTACAATGACGGCATGCAGATCAGGACAATCGCGTTCATCTCGTTTCTTTGTGTGGTGGCCAACCTCGCCGCTCCTTCTCGAGTTGCGGCTGCCGAGGGCGGTGGTAATGCGCGGGATGTAGCCGCAGCGCGCGCCGTGTTCGAGGCGAACATCGACGCCATCCGGCATCGGGACCGTGATGCATACCTCTCGTACTACCTGCATTCGGAGCGACTTGTGCTCGGCGGACCGGAGAGTTTTTCGACCGGGTTCGATTCGTTTGCGAAAGGGGCGGGAAGCCAATGGCCCGACCTCATCGAAGCGAACGACATTCATCTCACGCCGCTGCAGCCTGGTCTTGTCTACGGAACCTATCGATACCGCGTTCGCTACGGTAGCGACGAGCACACCGGCATCTCGGAGCGTCTCTTCGTGAGCACGCCGCAAGGCTGGAAGATTGCGCTCACCGGCGCGATCGATTCGCCGGTGGGCACACCGGCGCCACCGCGCGCGCTGACGGGCGCGACCTTAATCGACGGACGCGGCGGCGCGCCGGTTCCGGATGCGAATGTCATTCTTCGCGACGGAAAGATCGATTGTGCGGGGACGGCGGCGCAATGTCCCGTTCCGGATGGACTCGACGTCACCAACGTGAGAGGGATGTGGATCGCGCCGGGCCTCATCGACGCGCACGTCCACTTTTCGCAGACCGGTTGGGCCGACGGGCGTCCCGATTCGATCGACATGAGGGCCACGCATCCTTACGAACAGGTTGAGGCGGAGCTGAAAGCGAATCCGGAACGTTACGGCCGGTCGTATGTCTGTTCCGGCGTGACGGCGGTCTATGACGTCGGCGGCTACGCCTGGACGCTTCGTCTTCACGACCGATTCGAGCCGAACACGCTCGTGCCGCACGTCGACGCCGCCGGACCGCTCCTCTCGACGCTCGATCACTGGCTCAATCTCCCCGCTGAACGGCAGTTCATGGTGCTGAAGGACGAAGCGTCCGCGCGCGACGGCGTGCGTTACCTCGCGTCGCAGGGCGCGCATGCCGTCAAGGTCTGGTACATCGTCCGGCCGCCGGATCTCACTGTCGAAGCATCCGCGGCTGCCGTTGCCGCCGCGGGTGACGAGGCCAGCAAACACAATCTGCCGCTCATCGTTCACGCGACGGGGCTGGCGGAGGCAAAGGCCGCGCTGCGTGGCGGCGCAACACTGCTCGTACACAGCGTCTGGGACCAACCGATCGATCAGGAGCTCCTCGACCTGTTGAAACACAATGGCGCGATCCTGATCCCGACGCTGACGGTCTCGCGCGGGTACGTGCGCATGAGCCGTTCCGCGGTCGAGCACACAGCGGTCAGCGTGGACGATCCGAATGGCTGCGTCGACAAAGCGACGCTTGCCAAGCTCGCGGAGACGTCGAAAGCGCCGACGACAGTCACGCCGGAAGCGCTGGCGCGCCGCGACGAGCGTACGACGAAACTCGAGCAACTCGCTGCGGCAAATCTGAAAGCGCTCGTGGCAGCAGGCATCCCGATCGCCACCGGCACCGATGCCGGTAATCCGCTCACGCTGCACGGGCCGGCAATCTACCCGGAGATGGAAGCGATGCAGGCTGCCGGCATGACGCCGATGCAGGTGATTGTGTCGTCGACTGCGGTCGCCGCGCGCGCGATGCGCCGCGAAAAGGAGCTCGGCACAATCGAGAAGGGGAAGGACGCCGATCTCGTCATCGTCGGCAGCGATCCCTCGGCGGACATCGCGAACATGCGCAAGATCCGTTATGTCGTACGCGGCGGGGTGGTGCGATCGATGGAGGATCTGCACGCGCTCGCGGCGCAGTAGTTCCAGGTCACGTGGCCTAAAATCCGCACCGACAAACAAGACCATGAGCGACGACGACCAGCGTTCCGATGAAGCTCGCGAGACGTTCGCCTACTTCTCCAACGAGTACGCCCAGGCGCTGCAGGCCTTCAAGGCGATCGAGGAGCAATCGTCGACGCTGATGCTGATGGGTGTGGCCGACGATCTTCGCGGCTTCATCGACCAGTTCATCGTCATGGCCTCGGGTATCAAAGGGCTGGCGGAAGAAAAAGACGAGACGTATTTCGCCGAATGGTTCGGAGAGCTGGTTCACAAAGCGGAAGCGCTGAAGACGGAGATCGTGTCGCAGTAGCTGGGTTCTCAGTGATCTCGGTGTCTCTGTGGTGATGGTTTTTGTGATCAACCGCGAGCCCGCGACCGCGATCTACAATGCGCCATGCGCCTGCTTGCACTCTTCGCTCTGGAGGTTCTCATGACTGCCACGCTCGACGCCGCCACTACGCTGGATCAACGGATCGATGACGCCGCGAAGAAAGTCGAGGCCAAAGTCATCGCCTGTCGCCGCGATATTCACGAGCATCCCGAGCTCGGCAACCGCGAGACACGGACTTCGAAGATCATCGCCGACCGCTTGCGCGAGCTCGGCATCGAGGTGAAGACACCGATCGCGCATACAGGAGTCATCGGAATCCTGCACGGCGGAAAGCCGGGACGCGTCGTTGCCTTGCGGGCTGACATGGATGCGCTGCCGGTCGTCGAGCAGGTCGATGTGCCATTCAAGTCGACCGTGCGGACGACGTTCAATGGACACGACGTCGGCGTCATGCACGCCTGCGGGCACGACGCGCACGTGGCCATCCTCCTCGGCGTCGCCGAAGTGCTCTCCGACATTCGCGCCGAGATCCCGGGAACCGTGAAGTTTCTCTTCCAGCCTGCCGAAGAAGGCGCGCCGGAAGGCGAAGAAGGGGGCGCGAAGCTGATGGTGAAAGAAGGCGCGCTCGACAATCCGAAGGTCGACGCCGTCTTCGGACTTCACGTCACGTCGCGCTACCCGGTCGGAGAGATCGCCTATCGTTCCGGCTCGATGATGGCCGCGGTCGACTCGTTCAAGATCACCGTCCACGGCAAACAAACCCACGGCGCCTACCCCTGGCTCGGCGTCGATCCGATCGTCATCGCCGCGCAAATCGTCCTCGGCCTGCAGACCATCCCCAGCCGCCAGGTCGATTCGTCGCTGGCCCCGTCGATCGTCACCGTCGGCGCCATCCACGGCGGCGTGAGAAACAACATCATCCCCGACGACGTCGAGATGATCGGCACCATCCGCTCCCTCGACGCCAAGATGCGCGACGAGATCCACGCAAGAATCAAACGGACCGCCGAGGACATCGCCAGGAGCGGCGGCGGAACCGCAACAGTCTCAATCGAAGAAGGCTACCCGATCACCTACAACGATCCCGCCATCACCGAGCAGATGGCCCCCACGCTGCGCCGTATAGCCGGCCCTTCCAACGTCGAGGTAGTCAACGCCACCCTCGGCGCCGAGGACTTTTCATTCTTCCAGCAGAAAGTGCCGGGACTCTTTTTCTGGCTGGGCACGAGGCCGAAGAACCAGACCGCCGAGCAGGCCGCGTCAAATCACTCACCGCTGTTCTATGTCGATGAGAGCGGGTTGGAGCTGGGCGTGCGTGCGATGGCGCACGTGGCGGTGGATTATCTGAAAACGCGGTGAGCGATCCTAATGGCTCAGGGCTCGTTCACTTGCAACATTCCTGCAGCACAACCTTTAGCCGTCGCCTCGCGAGGCTTCGATTTTCGCGGCTTCTCGAATGAGACGTTCGAACTCGGATTCGAAGTCACTTAATGCCAATAGAACTGTGCGCTGCCGCGCTTTCATGCTTGGCGGAGCGCATGACGCCTTGCAGGTTGGGGCTTGTCTTGTACAACGCTGAGTGCTCGACATCCCAGTAAGATCCGACCAAGCTTGACACGACTTGGAGCTCTGCCGTTAGCACAGTGTGTGCGGAACTACAGCGGCCGTAGTATTTGCGCGCGAGCGGTGCATCGCCCGGCTCAATTCCCGCCACTGGATCTGAGGTCCACTCCGACAGCACTGGCAGCAGTGCCGTGTGCACCTCTTCCCTGCGGTAGCTGGAAAACACGAGCACTCGAACTGCAACAAGATCGCGAAGACTCGACAATGAGTAGGCTTCCGGCTTTTCCGGATCAAAAACGCGGCCTTCCTGCCGTCGTCGGAGCGAGTCGACGGCGCTTTCGCATTCTTTCAGTCGCGCGACGATGCGAACCTGCTCATATCGGTTTAGGGAGATCATTACTGGCAGCAAGCTATGACGAACGTCCGCTTCGAGCGCAACAAGCGTGCGTTGCATGTCTGGAATGAGCGCGAAGTACTCGGCGCGAAGCCGATCCTCGACCGTTCTGAGCTCGGTCATCCCAGTTCAGCGCGGAGCTCGGCAAGGAACGCCCGCATCACACCCTGTGAAGGTGGTTCGTCGAAATAGGGGGCATCCGGGAATCGAGTGGTAAGAGAATGGTAACTGGCGAGTGGATGTAAGAGCGGACGGCCCCCACCATTCAATCGATGAAAGTGCTGAGGCG
>JADGNZ010000023.1 GCA_017883205.1 Thermoanaerobaculia bacterium
CACTTCTCCAACCCGCCACGAAAACGGAAGAATCAGCGCATCGCCGCCATCCTCCTCTGCGGAGGTCTAAGTTAGCGCCTATGGGCGTCTCGCCCGCGGGCACCAGGGCGTCCCGCCCGGGTGCTTGCGCTGACCCATCGCCTCTTTCAGTGCCGCGCCATCACGTCGTCGACATCGCGCGCGAGATCCTCGAGGTAGGCATCGCCTTTCGGATGATGTGTCAGCGCGACGAGCACATAGCGGCGGTTTGGACCTTCGATGATGGCGGAGTCGTGCAGCCAATCCTCATACGTGCCCCATTTGCGGAGGATGGTGAGGCCGCGGCCCGCGAGCGCTTTCACGAACTTGTGGTCGTCGTTCGGAATATCGGGCGAGAGAAAAATCGCCCGCATCTTCTGCGACGCGGCAGGCGAAACGAGTTGATCGCGCGACAGCAGCCAGTAGAAGCGCAGGAGCTGGCGCACCGTCGCCGCATGGGAGTGATTGGCAACCGGATCGCCAATCCGCTCGCTGTTCGGGCCGTAGTGTTTGCCCACCCAGATGCCGCCGCCATGCGCCGCGTCATAGAAGCCCTGCGCATTGAGCACCTGCTGGATCTCGCGCAAGCCCATCGCCCGCGAGTACTTCGCCGCCATCTCGTTGCTGGAAGCCTTGATCATCAGTCCCAGCTCATGCTCGGTCTCCGCATCCATCTGTGTCGCGGCATCAGGATGCAGTTGAAAATACGCCAGCAGAATCCCCACCTTCGCCACGCTGGCCGCGTACTCGATCCGGTCCGGATGAATCATCGCCAACCGCGGCCGGTTCAAATCGAGTACGCCGACGGCAGTCTGCTCCGTCGACATGCCGTACTTCGCGCGCAGCCGCGCGTCGATTTTCTCGATGCGTGCCTGCAAACGGCGATCGGTAGGCGTGTCGTAATCGAGCACGAAGGTCTCCGGCGTGACACGCGGACGATGAGATGCCGATGTACACCCGAAGAGGAGCGCGCAGACGCCGGCGAGGAAGAGAGCGATTCGAAGATTCACGGGCCGGTAGGATAACTGCGCCGGCTCGGAGAAGGTTACCCTTGAGCAGGCGTGGCGGCCAACGGCGCTGTCTCACCTGTTGGCAACGTTGCCGCGACATCAAACGCCCCCTCATCCGCCTTCGGCACCTTCTCCCCCACTGAAAAGCGTGGGGGAGAAGGCGCTCGTGGGAGAGGTAGTCGTGAAATGGACTGTAATTTGGTTGCGCAACCGCATGGTCGCGCTCGTGCAGCCACGCGATGCTCCTGAATCGAGCGGCGCTCCCACTGAAAAGCGTGAGGGACAAGGCGCTCGTCGGAAAGGTCGTCGTGAGGGTTGGCGATCACGCGGTCGTTCCCCTCGCGCGATGCTCCTGAATCGAGCGCCTTCTCCCCTCGTGCTTTTCGAGGGGAGAAGGTGCCGAAGGCGGATGAGGGGTGTCGTGCAATTGGATGGACCGAGGTTTCAGACTGGCGTCGATGTTGGGGCGGCGCTCAAAGTTCGCGAACGCCAGGTCGCTTTCGCGTGTTCTCTCTAGAAAAAAGGGAGAGCTCATGACTACAGTCGATCTGCTGACATCCACCGAGGTAACGATCGCGCCTGTTCCACAGTCGTTTCTGGACCGCGTCCGCTCCGAAGGCATCGACGACCTCGGGCAGCCGGTCAAGCGTCTCATCGCCGCGGGCGGAGAGCCCTGCCGCGACGTTCTGCGCCGGGCCAGGGCAGGGGAGGAACTGATCCTCGCCAGCTTCACGCCATTCAGCAAGCCGGGGCCATACAAGGAGTACGGTCCGGTTTTCGTGCTGGCGCGCGCAGGCGGCGAACCCGTCCGGCGCGATGTTCTTCCGCCGGCCGGTTCCGCGACCGACTATCTGCGCGAACAGTTCGTGATTCGCGCCTATTCAGCCGAGGAGGAGATCATCGATGCGGTCATGGTCAGCGCCCCGGCGCTCGAAGAGACCGTCGATCGTTTCTTCCAATCGACCGGCACGGCATTCCTGCACGTCCGCTTTCCGACGTACGGCTGCTTCGCCATGCGCATCGATCGTACGCATGGCGAAGCGTGAGTGTTCCGCGAGAGCTATTTCGTTTTGTGTTGGCTTATCTGACACGCGTCGACGATCTTCGTCGGATCGACTGCCTCGCTGTCGACCTGTTCCGCGGTGATTTTCCCTTCCTTGTCGATCAGGAATGTGGCCCGGCGCGCCGACGCCATCGTCGCTCCACCGATGTGATACTCCTTTTCCAGTCCGTACGCCTTGATCGCTTTGGCGTCCATGTCGCCGAGGATCGGGAAGGTGATGCCGTTCTGCATGGCGAAGGCGTGGTTTGCGAAGGGGCTGTCGATGCTCACACCCAGGACCTGGGTGTCGGAGCCTTCCATTTTGGCCATGCTGGCCTGGAAGGCTTTCATTTCCTGCGTTCAGCCACCGGTGAACGCGAAGACGAAGAACGCCAGCGCCACCTGCTTCTTGCCCTTGAAGTCGTGCAGCGATACCGGCTTGACCTTCTGACCGTCGTACTCGACCAGCGTAAAGTCGGGCGCAACGTCCCCCACTTTGATCTTGAGCGGCTCCGCCTCTTTCTTCTTCTCCTGGCCGAAGCCCGCCGCGCCCGACAAACAGAGCGCGGTCACCAGAAGGATTCCCATAACACGATGTCGCATGCAGCACCTCCTTGATCGTGCGGGATTAGATTAACTCAGACGGGCATGCCTGCCATCAAGCTGGACGTGACGGTCGTGGGTCAACTTGGACGACTTATCGTGGTCGCCGAAGCAAAGGCAACCACAGAGACGCAGAGAACACGGAGGAGTTCTCTGTGACCTTTGTGCCTCTGTGGTGACCGGTTTTCCAAATGACACACTACTGCGCGCTCGGAGAAGAGACCGTCGAAGAGGCCCTTCGCTTGACCACGATCAACGTCACGTCATCATCGGGCGCGCCGTCGGTTCCTCGCCATTCCGCCACATCATTGATGATGCGCATGGCAAGCGAGGCGGTGTTGTCGGCGGCGTGGCTCGTGATCGTTGTTCGCAGGCGCTCGTCGCCCCAGATCTCGGCGTCGCGGTTCGCGGTTTCCGTCACACCGTCGGTGTAGAGGACGAGAGTGTCGCCCGAGGTGAAGGGACGGGTGAGCTCTTCGTAGCGGGCGTCGCGGAAGCGGCCGAGGACGACGCCGGGGGCGATGACCTCGGCGGAGGCTTCGCCGTGCCGCAGAATCGGAGGCGGGTGTCCGGCGGATGCGACGACGAGCGTGCCTGCGGCAGGATCGATGTGGACGTAGGCGGCGGTGATGAATTGCCGCTCGAGCCGGCCGCAGAAGAGGGTGTTGAGTGCGGCGAGGATGCGCGCGGGTGAGGACGCATTCTCGATCTGCGTTGCCAGCGCGATCTTGAGCATCGAGGCGACCAGCGCGGCCGGCACACCATGGCCGGAGACGTCGGCGATGAATAGGCCGAGCGTGCCGTTCTCGAGCTCGACGAAATCGTAGAAATCGCCGGCGACGTCGGAGGCGGGGGTGTAGACCGTCGCCACCTCGAGGCCGGCGAGACTCGGATTCGTACGTGGCAGCGCGGCAAGTTGGATCGCACGCGCAGTGGCCAGCTCGCTGTCGACCGCGACGAGCCGCTGCTGCGCGCGCGTTCCTTCACGCATCGTCGTGATGATGATCGTCAGCATCAGGAAGAGAAAGCCGGTCGGCTCGCGCGTCAAGCCGTAGGGATCGCGGACGAAACCAAGGTGCTGATTGAGCACGAACGCGGTGAATACGAGAGCGCCGATGCGCACCAGTCCCCAACTCCGGTTCTCTGTGCCGGGCGCGAGAAGATCGATCCCGAGCACGGCAACCAACCCGAGGACGAGCGCGTTGATGACCGGGTTGAGCGCGTACGGCGAACGGAGCGCAATCTCCAGCGGAATGGCCACGGCGGCGCAGATCGCGAGCGCGATGGTGACGATCCGGTGCAGCGCCGTCCGCCTGCCTTGACTGAACGACTTGAATAACAGCGCCGCCGGAAGGGGCACGAGGTACTCGAATGCGGACCGCACATAGGCGAGCCAGTACGGATCTCCCGAGAGCAGAGCAAAGGATGACGTGTTGAAGGCCAGCCGGACTCCGTAGACGATGGCGAAGAGCCCGGCGTAGAGGAACGGCCGCCGCGCGTCGCGCGCACTGAGCGCGCCGAGGAGCAACATCCCCGCGCCCATCGTGCAGAGCACCACGGCGATGACGATCGCAATCGTGTCGGCGCGAAAGGTGGCGATGACGCCGGCGGCGGTGGGGTGCATCGGACGCGAATGATGACAGAGCGATGGGCGAGTGGATTGGTGGATTGGGAGGTGTGAGGGGTTTGCCTGCTCGGTGGTGATCGCTCCCAAACCCCTCGCGTCTGGCCGAGTATGTTATCCGTGCCTGAGATGAGGAACCACTCGTGCGGCGTAGTCGATGGAGGAGCCACCGGCAGATGAATGCTCGGACGCGGGGCCGCAAGCGGCGGGATGGCGAGCTTTGCGTTGAACCGGGGCCACGAGATCCTGCCGTGGCGGCCCGAGGTTCACCGCCACGAGCGCCCACGACTTCGGATTGCGCTTCCGCATTAGACGCGCGCTGTGTACTGGTTCCTGAGCTTCGGATCGCGCACCACAAACTACTCCACTTCGTGGTTTTTGAACGAAGACGGCTCCCCCCGGCAGCAGCGGCGATTCCCGGAAGATGGTCTTCATGTACAACGTGCACCCGTCCGTGAAGTACACGACCTCGTTCTTCTTGTTCGGATCCGGCGGCTTGATCTCCTTCTCCTGATAAAGCGCAAACGTCATCCGAAACGCCGACAGCAACTGCGTCCCGTCAAGGTACGCCGGCTGCGGCGCCGGCCGTCAAGGGTTGTCGATCGGGCCACAGTCGCCGTGGGGATTTTTGTGGTCCTGGCTCTTGGTATGAGCGTCGAGCGCGATTCCGATGACGGCGCTGACATGGCCGGCGACATCGATTGGTTTGCAGGTCATATTGTGAAGAACTTCCGAATCTCCCAACTCACCTCCCGGTTGTTTGAGTAAGTGCTTGTACGATGGGAAATGCTGGTGATCCTCGTCGGTCGAAGTATTGGAGACATAAACAAGATCACCGTCGTCCAAGATGATACCCGAGTTCCCCTCGGACCCGCCGTTTCGTATCTTCATTTCCGCCGGTGTTGAGGTTGTCGTAGCCTTGAGAATGACGTATCTAGTGAAGCACTTCACCTGCGCTCCGTGCAACATGGAGAGAAGCACCGGGTCTTCGAATGTTCTCCATATCGTCAGTTCTCCCGGCGAGAGTTCGATAAATGCCAGAACGCCATTTACCGGTTTTTTGTCTATGACATTCTGGTGAACCGCACCCGCCACGATGTAGTCTTTAATGTTGGGAACGTTCCCTAATAGGTACTCTTTTGAGGGTGTGGCGGATCCTGGAGTGCCGAATGAGACCTCGTCGCCCGGCTTGAGCGGGACAGGTGTTCCGCATTCGGTGAGCGGATAGTTGTTGAGTGGGCCCTTGTGGCAAATCGTGATGCGTGGATTCTTGTGAAACTCGGTCGTGGCGTCGACGATGGCAACATGCTTGCGACCACCGTTGCCGTCGTTCTGAAACATCATCAACCCTTCAAACGCGATCGTGAACGTTGCGGCCAGTATCTGTGGCATTGCCATCAGAAGCCTCCTTCTCTCTCTCAATGAATGACGGACGTTTTGGCACTCTTCTGCACACTCGGTTTCACACCCAGATGAATTTGAAACGCCGCCCACTCTCGCGGCGGTTCGGTTTGTCTCGCCTGCATCTGCGCCTCGCGCAGCGCTTCGGGTAGGTTCGCACCACTCGCAAGACTGCGGTAGAAGCGGGTCGTCAGCTCGCTCGTGCGATCATCGTCGACGTTCCAGAGCGTGGCCAGCACGGCGCGGCTTCCGGCAGCGAGAAAGGCGTTGGCGAGGCTGCGCATGCTGCCGGTTCCTCCGCCGAAGGAGCCGGTTTGACAAGCGGCCAGCACGACCAGAGGCCGGCTGACCAGCGAGAGCGATACGATGTCGCCGAGGTAGAGGAGACCTTCGTTGCCGGGCTCGGGGGTGAGCGCGATCAGTGAGAGCGACGCGTCACGGGCGCTGGAGAAGGCGTGCGCGGCGACGTGGAGTACGTCGCAATCGACAGCGGCGGACTTCACTGCTCGAAGCGTGGCATCGTCGCCGATCAGCGCGGTCGTATGCCCGAACATCGAAGCCACTGATCTGGCATCGTAGTGGGCGGCGGGGAGCCGGTTGAGGCTTGGGAAGAGCTTCGTCGAGAATGCAGGATCGCCGACGATGGTGACGTAGGACCGCTTCGGGATGAGCGTCTGACGATCGCCGGTCAACGCGGCGCCGGCCGGCGCGATGGCGATCGCAGTTTCGTCGATCAGGAAGCGGCCGCTGGAATTGCGCAGAGCTGCGAACGGGATTCCGTACGTGATCTCATCTGGAGCGATCACGAGCACGCGGCCTGCCGCCAATCGGTCCTGAAGCGGTGCGATCAGCAGGTCGTACAGACGGCGCGACTCCGGTTCCAACTCCGGGTTCGCCACAAACCGATCGCGCAATCGGACCAGCTCCGCTCGATCGATGTCGACTACATGATGCGTGGCCTGGCCATGCTCGAGGACAACAAGCAACGTGCGCGAACGGAAGCTCGTGAAGTGCGCCCCGACGACGGACGGCGGCGTGCCTGCAATGATCTCTGGCAGCGACATGGCGCCGCGTCCGGCCTTGTCGAGCAGCACTCGTGAGCGCGCCCGCTCGGAGGTCTCGAAAGCTCCCATCCAATCTCCCCGCGAGAGCAAGAGGTCGCCGAGCTCTTCGTAGACATCCTCGGAACGCCCCAGGAATGCGTCGCGGAGAGTGTCGCCGGCGATTCGTTCACGTCGGGATTCAATCAGCTCAACCGCGTGACGGAGGTCCTCTTGGGCACCGGTGAGATTTCGCAACGTCCGACGGACGCGTGCACGTTGCATGAAGATCGACGGCAAAAAGGCTGGAAGACCGGCGCGGGTTCGATAGTCGATCACATCGGAAAACAGACGCTCTGCGGTGAGTGGTTGCAACTCGCGGATGGCCAGTCCTTCGGCAAGGCGAAGCTCATCCATTGAGTCGTCCCGCTGCTTCGTGTCCGGGATGTTCGTAGCAGCAGTTCGCGCCGCGGCGAGGTCGGGGGCGCGTCTGGTGGTACGCGCATCGAGGACCGCGTTCCACAAAAGACCATTGAACCTCATGAGCGGCAACGCTGAAGGAGCGGCCACCTGGACGTTGAAAAGTGAGCGGGCGATGTCGCGATCAGGTCCGTCCACCTCCTCGCGGGCGATGGCTTCAATGGCCACTTCCACCAAGTTCCACTTCCCCGAACCCGCTGCTCCCGCAAGGGCGGCACGGCGGCTTTGCCAAGCCTCGCGATCGCGTCCCAGCCGTCCCAGCATCGCCGCTTCTGGCGTGCGCAGACGCGCCGCGTAATCAACCTCTCCCAGCTGCTCGAACGACTCGCGCGCATCACGGTTTGCAATGAGCGACTCGTAATCGTGTGCAGCGTCGTTTGTTTGTCTCCCCCGAAGCCAGAAGAGATGCGCGCGAAGCGAGCGGTACGATGGATCGAGGCGCGGCTCGATCTGTGCGGCGATAGCCTCCGACTCCTCCGGCCTGCCGAGGTCCACCAGCGCGTTGGCGCGAAAGTAGGCCGCGCTCAGTTCCATCGGATTTCCGGCCGCGGCGAAGCCTCGCTCGGCTTCAATGAATCGTTCGAGTGACTCTTTGACCCTTCTTGCCGTGTTGTCAGCTCTGCCCTGGCCGTAGGCGTGGAATGCCTGCGCGAAGGTCTCGGTGGCCTTTGACGCGGCTTGCTCAAGCAGTCCGTCCCCGTTGCACTTCTTGAGTGCAGCCGCAATCAATCTGGCGCGCGCGAGTGATTTCTCCGCGAGCGTAACGTTGCCTGCGAGGAGAGCATCGGCCCATGCGGGAAGATGTGAGGTTTCGACCGCCGTCCGTGCCTGCTGCGGGAAACGCGCGACGATTCGGTCAACCGTCGCCGCATCTCCGCGATCCAGCGCGTGATCGAGAGCGACCTCCTCGCGCTTCCACTCCTGATCGCGCGTCGGTGCCTCGGAAGTTGCCAGTCTCTCGCGCGCTTCGACTGCCCATGCCGACGTCGCGTCGATGCTCAGATACTGGCGCCAGGCATCCGCGGCGGCAAAGCGAAGGCCCAGCGCGTCGAGCGCAAGGCCACGATTGAAGAGCGCTGCTGCATGCGTCGGTTGCACCGCGAGCGCGTGATCCGCAGCCGCGAGCGATTTTGCGATCTCGCGAACGTCGTCGTTGGCCTCACCGTCCTCTAGTCGCGCGACCGCGAGATCGTTCCAGTCGTCGGGATTCGTCGGCTCGCTGACAACGAGTGCTTCGAGCGTTGACACTGCCTGTCCCGGCTGACCGCTCAACAACGAGGCCACGGCGGTGGTGTGTGCCTCACGACGGGGCTCGCTCAG
This sequence comes from Thermoanaerobaculia bacterium, assembly GCA_017883205.1. Taxonomy (GTDB): domain Bacteria; phylum Acidobacteriota; class Thermoanaerobaculia; order Gp7-AA8; family Gp7-AA8; genus JADGNZ01. The sequence continues at coordinate 8,539 of JADGNZ010000023.1, forward strand.
AATCGACCTCGCTACAGATCGCAACGTCCCATCAGTGACTCGGGAACCGGAACGAGTCGATCGGGGAGCATGGCCGAAGGCGCTCAACCGGCCCTCGATCGGTCGCCACCGCTCGGACTCTGCCGAACGGATCAGCCTCTCCAACGACGTCTTGGGAGTGAAGATCAGGAAAGCTGCGCCGATCAACACACTCGCCGTCACAGCAGTGGCCAGCCATCCGAGGCGAGGATGCCATCTCCGAGAATTCATGTGTGTGGGTGACTCGGCAACATAGTAGGAGGGTTTCTTTCGACAATCCACAACGCAGTTTTTGGCCGTCACGAATTGAGGAGTGCTTTCATGACGCTCGCTGAACGCCGGTTGAAGACCCTCATGACAGAATGACCCCCAGTCTTTCGGACACTCGATCGTCCCAGCCAGGAGATTCCCATGCATCGTTTCATCGTCACAATCCTCGTTCTGCTCTCGGCGTTCGCACTCGCGGCCCAGAAGGCGCCGAGCAAGGCGGACAAGCCTCTCACCCAGCTTCCGTACACGCCGAGCCTCGATATCAGAGCGATGGACCGGTCGGTTGAGCCGTGTGCTGACTTCTACCAGTACTCCTGTGGGAACTGGATGGTGATGAATCCGATCCCTCCGGATCAGGCTTCGTGGAGTGTTTACGGGAAGGTTGGGGACGACAATGCTCACTACCTTTGGGGCATCCTGGAGGAGGCGGCGAAGCCTTCGGCGGGGCGGACGAAGACGCAGGCTGAGATTGGCGATTACTTCGCGTCGTGTATGGATGAGGGCACGATCGACAAGCTCGGCAGCGCGCCGATCGAGCCGCTGCTGAAGAAGATCGACGGGATGAAGTCGTCGGGCGAACTGGCGATGATGCTTGCGGAGGCGAAGCGCGACTCGTCTCCTTACTACTTCGGAACGAACTGGCTTTTCCGGTCTGGTTCGACACAGGATCTCGCCGACGCAAGCAAGGTCATCGCCGAAATCGACGCCGGAGGCCTCGGGCTTCCCGACCGCGACTACTACACGAAGACGGATGACAAGTCGAAGGCGATCCGCGAGAAGTATGCGAATCACGTCGCGGCGATGTTCGAGTTGATCGGGGAGAAGAGGCCCGAGGCCGCGGAGGACGCGAAGACGGTGCTGACGATTGAGACAGCGCTCGCCGAGGCGGCGCTCACACGGGTGGAGAAGAGGGATCCGCACAATCTCGATCACAAGATGACGCTCGCGGATCTCGCGAAGATCGCCCCATCGTTCGACTGGCCGCACTACTTCTCGATTCTCGGGCTTCCGAAAGTCGATTCGCTCAATGTCGCGCAGCCGAAGTTCTTCGCGGCGGTCGAGACGGAGATCAAGAACGTTCCGCTCGCCGACTGGAAGACGTACCTTCGCTGGCATGCGGTTCACGCCCACGCGCAGTACCTGTCGTCGAAGTTCGTGGCCGAGGATTTCAACTTCTATCGGAAGACGCTGCGGGGCGTGACGGAGATGCCGCCGCGGTGGAAGACTTGCGTCCGCCTCGTCGATCACGATCTCGCCGACGCCCTCGGGCAGGAGTTCGTCCGCCGCACGTTCACTGCGCAAACGCGCCAGAAGACGATCGAGATGACCGTCCAGATCGAGAAGGCGATGGCGCAGGAGATCGCGTCGCTCGACTGGATGACGGACGCGACGAAGAAGCATGCCCTCGAAAAGCTGCACGCGATCGCGAACAAGGTCGGGTATCCGGAGAAGTGGCGCGACTACTCATCTATTCTCTTTAAACACCAGGATTTCTACGGCAACGTTGCGCGCTCCGCGGGGTGGGCGAGCGATCGCGACTTCGAGAAGATCGGCAAGCCGGTCAACCGGGAGGAGTGGTTCCTGTCGGCGCCGACCGTCAACGCCTGGTACAACGCGCAGCTCAACGACATCAACTTCCCGGCCGGTGTGCTCCAGCCGCCGCTCTACGACCCGAGGATGGACGATGCGCCGAACTACGGCAACACCGGATCGACGATCGGCCACGAGTTGACGCACGCCTTCGACGACGAGGGGCGCCAGTTCGACGCCGCGGGGAATCTCAAGGACTGGTGGACGCCCGACGATGCCAAGGCGTTCGAAGAGCGCATCCAATGTATCCGCGATCAGTACGCGCAATACACGATCATCGACGACATCAAGATCAACTCGAAGCTGACCTCCGGGGAAGACGTCGCCGATCTTGGCGGCACGCTGCTCGCGTATGTCGCGTGGAAGGAAGAGACGGAGAGCGAGGATCTGAAGCCGGTTGACGGATTCACTCCCGATCAGCGCTTCTTCATCGGATTCGCGCAGTGGGCCTGCACGAACGAGCGCCCCGAGAACGCCCGCATGAACGCGGTCACGAACTCACACTCACTGGCGAAATATCGCATCAACGGGATCGTCTCAAACCTCCCGCAGTTCCAGAAGGCGTTCCAATGCAGCGACGATAAGGCGATGGTGCGAAAGAAGATCTGCAAGGTCTGGTAATTGCGCTGAGCCGTGCAGCGATGCCCAACGTCGGGCACCGCTGCACGTTCAATCACTTATCGGTTGTCGCCGCCCAGGACGAAGACACCGTCGACGATGACGTCGATGCTCGGGGTTACGTCGGGGGAGCCGGCGATGGTGAAGGTGTACCTGCCGGTTTGATCCTGATCTTCGGGAACGAGACTCCGCAGTTCGCCGCCGCGGACGCGCGCCTGGATCAGCGATGCGTAGCCGGGTCCGAAGTAGTTGCCGAAGCGGTCACGCGGAGTGACGGTGAGCGTCGTGATGCCCGTTGCGTTGGTGGTCAACGTGATGTCGGTTTTGGCCGGGTCGGCGCGGAGCTTCACGTTCTCTTCGATGGTTTCTTCGCGGACTACGTGGCCGGTGAGCTCAGTGTTCCAGTCGAGTGATGCTTCGAATACGTACCTGCCGGGCACGGTGCTATCGGGGAACGTCGCGGCGTAGATCCCTCTGCCCTGATCCTTGAGGGTGAGGACGGCGACTTCCCGAGGGGTGATGCGTTCGAGAAGGGACTGTCCGTTGAAGGATGCGATCTTGGCGTCGAGCGGCGTCAGGATGTCGCCGGTGGGCGTGATCGTATTTCCGCGCTGCACCACGCGCTGCGTCTGATGAAGGATCGTGCCCATACCCTCGGGCTGCCGCAGCACGCGGACGCGGATGGCGCCGTCGGGCAGGCCGGTGAGCGGCTTGCCGTCCCAGTCCACCAGCACGTGGATGCCGAGCGGGTCGCCGGCTACCGCGTGGAGGTTGTCGAGCGAGAACTGATAGTCGAGGTGTTTCTCGAGGAAGATGACATTGAGCGCGTACGGCACGGGCGCGGCGCTCTTGATGTCGCGCTTCACTCGCACGCTCCAGACGCCAGGGCCGAACGACCGGCCCATTTCGAAGGCCTGGATGGACGCCTGTGCCGTCTTCTTCGACGACGTCGGCACCGCGGGGACGATGGCTCCCGGCGGATAGACGTCGAGGTCAAGCAGTTCGCGCGACGGAGGCGCCCATTGCACGGAGAAGACCGCGCGCTGCGCCGAGCGATCGACGACGACCGGAACGGCCGCACTCGGTCCTTGTCCATTCAGTGTGTCCAACCGCGACACCGCCATCGACGCGGTGTTCCCTTTGAGGATGGCCACCAGCGTCTTCGCCCAGAGATCGAAGATCGTCGTGGCGCTGATGGCCTGGAAGGAAACGCCGGAGGTCTCGAGCGACATGTTGGTGAGCAGAGTCGCGTCTACCTGCGCCGGCGTACCGAAGGCAATGGTCTGGATGGGGATGAAGCGCTTGCGCAGCTCCTGCGGCAATCCGGCCACCGGCGTCAGGCCGAGGAAGCCGCTGCCGGTGGGCGTGATCAGGGGCGCCGTGTTCTGCATCCCGTCGGTAACGACGATCATGTTCAGGTCGTTCTTCGGGTCGGTCTTCCACTGGCTCATCCCTTCGTTGACCCCGCCGCCGATCGACGTCGAGCTTCCCGGCGCCAGCGCATTGGCCGCGTTGATGACTTCATCCCAGGCGTTGGCGTTGCCCCGCTGGAGGAAGAAGTTCGCGGGCGGATCGGCGCCGACGAGCGTCTGCGGATGCGCGGTGGAGTCGAAGAACACGAGCCCGATGCGGTCGCCCGACCATTCCGGTCCGCCGCCCGGAGGCGCGTCGAGCAGCTCCCACTGGCCGACGAAGTTCTGCACGGCGGTCTTGAGAATCTCGAACTTTTTCGGGCCTGCGTTCGCGCCGGGAGGGAGATCGGCCATGCTGCCGGACTTGTCGAGGACGAGCGCGACGTCGAACGTGTTGCGGCCTTTGTAGATCGCATCGAGCGGCTGTGCCACGCCGTCATCGTTTGGGATCAGGCTGGCCGGCGTGTCTCCGGTGTGCTTCGACACCTGCGAGCACTCCGCCATCGGCGCGGCGACGATGTAGGTCGACATCCGGTAGGCGACGACGTCCTGCGCGCCGACGAATCGCATCGGGATGTTCTTATCCGAGGCGCCGAATCCGGCGCAGAAGTCCGCTCCGAAGTTGGAGAGCGGCACGTAGGTGATGCGGACGTTGTTGCCGGTGAGCGCCTCGTAGGTCACCGAATCGCCCGCGACGATCTGGGTATCGCCGAGGTTGAGGGTGGTGCTCCCGTTGACGACGAGCTGCGAGCCGGCGGGAGCAGAGTCGAGCTCGAGGGTGGCGCGCACCATGCCCGATTCCTGGTTGGGTATCCCGCGCACCGGAATGTTGAGAATCCACGCCTCGCTCGCGGCGGCTGTGAATGGCTGCAGGGCGGCAGCCAGAGCGAAGAGAACAGAGAGAGCGACGATTGGTCGTTTCATGAGTTGACTCCTTTATTGGTTAAGGGAAAATCGAAATACGCGAGGTTGGGCGGATGCCCCGATCGCCCGCGTGTCCGTCATTAATCGGTCGCAAGCTCGGCTGTTTCCGTGTTCCAGGTCACAAGGCGGGGTTGCCTGGCAGGATTTACAGGACCTTATCCGCAGATGACGCAGATGAACGCAGATCAAAGCCCGATCGATCTGCGCCGTCGGCGCCATCTGCGGACGGGTGCCTGACTACAATCTCTGACGCCTACCGCAAACTCAACGGAATCGCCTTATCCGGCGCCCGATCGAAGTTATCGAAGAACGCACGAGCCTCGGGTGCTCCCCCTCCGCGAACGCGAATCCGTTTCTCGTCGATCAGCTTCGTGAGCTCCTCCATGAACGCGTCCGGCGCGTTCGGATGATCGGCGGCGATCAGATCGCGCATTGTGTCGCGGTCCATCGACAGCGTCAGGTCGGAGCCGGCGTCCACCGCTTTGCGATCGGCCTTCGTGTCGATGAACTCGCATACCGCGCGGCGCAGCCGCAGCAAGTAACCCTCGGGGCCGAAGCCGTCGTTCGTGCCTTCGATCCAGATGCCGAGGTTGCTGTGGGTGTTCTTGGCGATCGTGTCGTCGGCTTTGAGCCGCATCGTCCATTCGTTCACCCAGGCGTAGTACGGAAGATTGATGACGATGTCGGTCGATGTGAGGCCGCCGTTGATCGCGGCATGGGGCATGAGACCGTGAAGCTCCCGCTCCGAGGTGATGTACCAGTTGCGCCAGTTCGGATTCGTCTGCGGTGAGGCGAGCTTGCGATAGGACGCAGCCTTGATCCGCTTCGCGTCCGTGTTCGCGGCGTCGGCGCGGAGGACGAGTGTGGCCAGTTGCGCGGCCCACTGCTCCTCTTTCATCGTTCCCTTCTTGAGCGCCGCATCCGCCTCGGCCACGACTTTCGCCGCGCCACCCATCAACGCCACGGTTCGCTTCGCGTTCTCGACCGGCGGCAGAGGATCGAGCGCGACCGGGTCGCCTTCGAACCAGCCGAGGTAGCCGAAGTAGACCTCGCGAACGGCTTGCGGGACGGAGCCGTAGAAGAACGTGAGGTAGTCGCGCGGATCGGTGATCTCGGGCGGCTTCGCCGTCTGCACCGGCGCGAGATCGTCGATCAGGTACTGCGGCATGTGAATGATTTGAGGCAACTCCTCGATTGTTTTTCCCTTGTTGAGATTCCGCACAGTCTGGTCGTGCGTGTATTGCACGGCGTCGCGGAAGTTGCGCAGCACCGTCTGGATATTGTCGGCACCGCAAAGCGGCGTTCCGTGGCTCGGCAGCATGCACCACGACTCATACGTGCGCAGCTTGTCGACGCTGCGGAACCACGTTGCGGGATTGCGATAGCTGGTGCCGCGCAGCGAGTACAGGTTAGGAAACGACGGTCCCTGAATCACCTCGGCCGACAGGAGAAGGCCCGGCCCCTTCCAGCTTTCGGGATCGGAGGGAGATGCGGGGCCATCGATGCGATTGAGCTTGTCCGGCAGGAAGACCGCCAGCTCGTCGTTCGTCTCGCTCGGCACGTAGACCAGCTCCATCCACAGCCCGGCGGCGTGAACATGCAACTCGTTCGTGAAGGTCCGCGACGGCATGCAGAAACCGGCATGCCCCTTGTTCACCTGCGGCCCGATCCCGTCGTTAATCACGCCGTCGGGAAAGAGATAGCTGCCGTACATGTACGCCGAGCGCTGATTGATGATCGTGCCGACGACCGTGCCAGTGTTGATGACGCTATCGACGATCTGGGCCTGCCCGATCACCGGCACACACCCGGAATCCTCGGCGTCCGCGTCATACACGCCATCTCGCCCCGCCTTGTCAGGATTCTCCGGCCGGCACGGTTTCCCCTTCGCCGCGTGCAGATACCCCTGCACGCCGCCGGTGTGATCGATGTGGTTATGGGTGTAAATCAACGCCCGGAACGGAACGTCGGACGCGGACGCAAAGACCCCCTTCGCCGCCAGCTTCCCGATCACATCCTGTGCCGACTCGTAGTCCCCGAGCGTATCCGCAATCACGACCTCTTTCGTGGCCCTGTTGACGAGCACGATGGAGTTGGCCAGGTCATACCCGACCGGCAGATACGCGTCGTACTTCAACCCGGCCGGCTTGTATTTCGCCAGCCGCGCATCCGTCTGCAGATCCCAAATCTGCGCCGGATCGAAGAAGTTCGAATGCTTACAAAGCCTGTCGTTGACGGGAGGCCGGCCCGGCTTGCTGCAGTCGGGATCCGGCGACTGCGCGAACAGAGGAAGAGCAATCGCGAGGGCGAGAAGGGCACGGTACATGGTTGTCTCCTGACTGGTTTGGAGTGGGGGTACCAATATGGGAGTGATTGGGAGGGGGGAATCCCTACCCGGGGAGGCGGAAAAAGCAGAGAAGCCATTGCTGTTCGAGGCGACCGCTAGTTTTACGCTGCTCTCAAGGGACCGACTGTCAACGGCGCTGCATCGATTCAGGTTCCGTCGGGAGGTATGCGCCGCGCTGTGACCGAATAATCGCCGGCCCAGAACGAACAGCCAGGCGTTTCCGTCAAACGAGACTGCAGGAGACGAGTCAGAAGGGTTTGCGCAGCTCGAGAAACGATCATGCTTCCTTATGCTCCGCGGCCTCGGCGTTCGAGGCCAGGAGGAGGATGTTGAGATCGATCGCGTAGCTCACGACCGGCGGCGCGGTTTCTTGGGACGCTCGTCGAGCGCGGCGAAGAGCGCCTCTTTGTCGTCGAGATCGACCAGTGCTCCCATCGGACGTGAGGTCCATTGCAGATGTACTGCCGGCGCGGTTGCGAGCTTGCGGTCCGCGAGCGCCGATGCCAGAAGCTCGGAGGCCAGGTCGCCGAGCGCCTTGCCTTCCTTGCGCTGGAGCCGCTTCAGGTCAGCGAGCACAGGGCCGTCAAGATTGATCGTGGTGCGCGGCATGATGCGTGATGCTAAGGAGCGAGGCATCTGATGTCAAAGGCGCGGTTCGATGTTTGGACGGCTCCTTCTCCGCCTTCGGTACCTTCTCTCGGGGGCCGCGTGCCCGTGTCACAATTGGCGTCCTCCGAGGTAATCCTTCGCTAATGCAACGTGATGACAGTGAGCGTGCGCTGGCGCGGCGCGAGGATTGGATTGCTATCGGCTTGCTCGCGCTGCTCGTGGTGATTGCATTCGCGAACGTCGTCTTCGGCGGGAAGTCGCTCATCCCGTCCGAGAATCTCAATCCTCTCGATTCGCGGCCCGAGGTGCGTTTGCGCGGGCCTGGGTTTGTGCCGGACGATGAATGGCGGCGGCGGGATCTCCTTCCGTATCCCAACTTCCGCGACATCACCGCCGCGATCATGCAGTCCGATCCGTCGCGCGAGTTCCTTCGACGCAGTCTTCTGCGCGGGGAGTTTCCTTTCTGGGATCCATACCTCGGCGGCGGTGGGCCGTCGTTCGCGTCGCTTACTCCGGCGTACGCGTTTCCTCTGTCGCTGATCGTTGTGCTGCTGGGCAACGGAAGTGGCTTGATGAACGGCTACATCCTGCTATTGATCGTCACGGCCGGCGTGCTGACCTATTTCTTCCTGAGACAACATGGATTGAGCTGGCCGGCGGCGCTGGCAGGCGCGATCGCGTTCAGTTTCTCAGGAGCCGTCGTGCAGATGGCGCCATCGAGTTACGGACAGCCGGTGCCGTTCTTCGCGCTGCCGCTGATCGTCACGGCGCGTCTGGTCGGCGGGCCCAGTGCCCGCCGTGCCGCCCAACTGGCGCTGGCATTCGCATTCGTTGCCCTGGCCACGTTCCCGCCCGTTCTTCTGCAGATTTTCGGGATGAGCGTCGTCTACGTGCTGGTCGCTCTGCTGCGAAAACCAGGACTGCGATCAGCGATCGCGGCGTGGTTCGCGGCGGGGGCGGCGGTTAGCCTGACGATGGTCGGTTTCGCCTATGTGCCTGCGGTGATGTGGCAGAACGAGATGCCGCAGGTCAGCGAGCACTACGCGCACGCCGCCGAGGAGACGCTGGCTTTGCAGCGGGTGGGGCAGATTCTTTCGCCGACGATCATGGGAGGGCCACTCGTCTACGCGCATCCTGCTGTCGGCGAGACGGCCGTTCATCTTTACTACTCGGGCATCGTCGCACTGCTGCTCGCGGGGATTGGACTCTTTGCCCCAGCCACCTCCGCCGCGCGATCAATCAAGATCACGGCGATGATCTGCGCACCGCTCGCGCTGGCGAAGATCTTCGGTGTGCCTCCCCTGCAATGGATTGCGCTCGTTCCGTTCCTTCGCAATTTTCACTACGCCGCGTATTTCGGAATGCTGGTCGCGTTCTCCGCGGCGCTCCTTGCCGCGCTCGGCGTCGATGCGCTGATCGGTGGCCGTGTCCGAGCATGGAACGTCATTGCCAGCGCCGGACTGATGGCCATCGCGCTCATCGTCCTACGCGTTCTAGCTACGCGGCATGGCATTCCTCTCCGTCCGCAGGGCTGGCGCTGGATCGCGGATTTCAACCGGCTCGTCGTCCTCGGTGTGCTCGCCGCTGTCTCCGCGTGGATCAGCAGCCGCGTGCAACGCCGGACTCTCGCGGTGATGCTCGTCATCGCCGTTCTCGCATTCGAAGGCGTGTCGAATGCCAGGTATCCGCGTCCGAGGCGGTGGGACATCTGGGCGCATCCGCCGCGTTACATCGAAGTGCTGATGGAGCGCAACAGCGGCGGACGCATTCTGCCGATGCCTGTGTTTCCGGCGAACACCGAGTCGGTGTTCCGTCAGCCCACCATCGACGTGATCCTCACTGTCTCGACGCGGATGTACGAGCTTTACCGCGCCTATTTCGGTCCGCTGAATGATGTGATCCTCCGCGAGACCCATCGGATTCCGCCCGAGCGCGTGCTCGACGCGGCGAACATCGAATACCTCACCATCACGTCGCTCGATCCCGGACACATTGCGGAAGCGTCCGGACGCGGGTACGAGACGATCTACGCAGACGATTGGGTTCATCTGATGCGACGACCCTCGGATGCGCGCTACTCCTTCACGTCGAGTTATCAGGTGATGCGGTCGCCGGCTGAGGCGCTGGCCGCGCTGTCTGCGCTTCCGCGTGGCAGTGTGCTGCTCGAACAGAAGCCATCGTTCGCGGCGTTGCCTGCGTCGCCCGCGGATGTGCATCCGCGTCTGGTCAAATTCGCGCTGAACGAGGTCGCGATCATCGTCGACACTCCGCGTCCGGGCCTGCTGGTCTGCTCGGAGAGCAACATGAACGGATGGACCGCAACGATCGACCGCCAGCCCGTGCCGATCATGGCCGCGAACTACGCGTTCCGCGCCGTGGAAGTGCCGTCCGGCGTGCATGCGATCCGCTTCGTCTATCGCCCACCCGGTCTGATCGCCGGTGTCGCGATCACAATTCTCGGGAGCTTCCTGTGCGTCGCGGGATTGGTTAAGTCAGAGATCAGGGACAAGAGATAAGGACCAAAGATCAGAGACGAGAGATAAGAGATCAGGGGTATGCCCTCATCTCTGATCTCTTGTCTCAGATCTCTGATTCTCTGCTCTCAATGCACCATCACGATCGCTGCGACGAGCGAGCCGCCGAGGAGCAGCGCCATGATGCCTACGCGCCCGCCCATCAGGAGCACGGTCTTGAACGCGGTCGATGCCGGGCTGTCGCCGTAGAAGCGGCGTTGCGCGAGGAAGAGATAGACGAGCGAGATGCCGTTTGTGGCTGCGATTGTCACCTTGTACGTCAGCCCGGGCTGGAAACCGGCGACAGCGAAGATGGGCCAGACGAGAACGAGGCTGAGAATATACGAGAAGGCTAGATAATGCGCCGCGAAAACGAGGTGCTCGGCGAGATACCGCCGGTGATACAGCACCTTCAGCACGAGACCGAGACCGGCGATGTTCACGAGTTGCAGGAGCGAGTAGTTCTTGTGCCACCGTTCGTCGATCTTCTGCTCGAGCTCGTCGGCGCTGACGTGAATCCGTTTTGCTTTGTTATCGAGAAGCTTGTGCAACGGCCCCCTGTCGAACTTCTTCATCGACTTCACTGAGTAAAGCGCCACCGGTGAGTAGGCCGTGAAGGCGACGAACTGCAATGCGAAGAGGACGAGGAACAGCCGCAACGCCGGAATGTACCGCGACTTGCGCCCAGCGAAATACTCCTGCGTGAGAAAGCCGGGTTTGGCGACCAGATCGCGCAACGTCAGGAAGAGCTTCGAGTCGACGTGAGCGATCTCGTGGAAGACCTCGTGCGCGAAGTGAGCGACGCCGAGGTCGTGATGGCCGGGCTGGCGCTCGCCGCAGCGTGCGCAGTAGATGTCCGCGGCGTCCGCGCCGCAATTCGTGCACGGTTTCGGCGAGGTAGCGGTGTCGGTCATTGATCGGAAGTCTAGAGGAAGTTCTATCCGCAGATGACACAGATGTTCGCAGATGACGAGAACATCTGCGTTCATCTGCGTCATCTGCGGATCGAAACCCCGTTGCATCGGAGGCGGGATTCGGGCTATCTTCCCTCTCCCGTCGAGGGGAATCATCACGGGATCGGCCCTGTTCGTGGGCTGGTTAGCGAGTCTTTCACAGGCCCTTAGCTCAGTTGGTTAGAGCACCACCTTGACACGGTGGGGGTCAGCGGTTCGAGTCCGCTAGGGCCTACCAATTCTCTGACTCACGCGAGCTGCGCAACCGTCTCCCGGATCGAGCGCCTCACGGCTTCGTCGCTTCCCATCTTCGGGGTCCAACCCAGCGCGGTCATGCGGGATGTGTCGAGGCGGACTTTCGGTACGTCGCCGGGCCAGCCGCGGGAGCCGCCGGTACGGGTGATGGCGACGCTCTTCGGGTCGATGCCCATCGCTTCGATCGTCCATTCGGCGATCTGATTCACCGAGGTCCAGTCGGAGACGGCGAGGTTGTAGCAGTTGACGAGGTCCGTCGCGGTGCGATGACCGAACATCATGCCGTCGAGACAGTCCTGGACGTGCACGTACGGCTTCGACTGCGTGCCGTCGCCGAGGATCTCGAGACGCGTCGGATCGCGCCGCAGCTTCAGGACGAAATCGTGAATCACGCCATGGGTCGGATAGCCGCCGACGATATTTCCGAACCGGAAGATCCAGCAGCGCATCTGATAGCCGGCGGCAAAGGCCGTGATCAGCGTCTCGCAGGCGATCTTGCTGGCCGCGTAGAACGAGATCGGGAAGAGCGGGCCGTAGTTTTCGGGCGTCGGCAGCACGGTCGGCTCGCCGTAGATCGAGCCGCTGCTGGAGAAGATGAGCTGCTTCGAGCCGGCGACGCGCATCGCTTCGAGCAGGTTGTACGTGACGAGCGTCCCTCCCTTGAGATCGAAGTCGGTGTAGCTCGTGCCGAAACTGATGTCGCTGTTGGCGGCGAGATGCCAGACGAGCTCGGGGCGCAACCGCTGGAAGAGCGAGACGACGCGGTCGCGGTCGAGCAGATCGAACTCATGGAACGTGAAGCCGGGCTTTGCCAGCGACCGGGCGACGTATTCGCGCTTGCCGAGGAAAAAGTTGTCGATGCCATGCACCTCGTGCCCTTCGGCAAGAAGGCGCTCGAGAAGGTTCGTAGCGATGAAGCCGGCCGCGCCGGTGACGACGATTCTCATGGTGTAGTGAACGTAGATTAGCCGATTGGCGTGCTAGAGATCAGAGATTCGTCAGTCGTCGCGCTGACGGCGGCGGGACGCCGCCGGGCCAGCCGGCGAGGACGCCAGCGTTCCATCCGCGATGAATGACGTTCAAGTGCCAGCGGAACGCTGGCGTCCCGCCGGCTGGCTTGGCGTTGTCTCGCCGCCGTTACCCGCGACGGAGCACCAACCGCAGATCCTGCCCGCCGAAGACACTCGCGTTCAGGGCATCATCGACAACGTGGCGCACGTCGTCGGCCTGATCCACTAATCTCTAATCCACTGATCTCTGCTTCTCCAACGCCGCCCGCGTCCGCGCAAGCTCCTCCGGCGTGCCGATGTCGAAGAAGTCGAGATCTACGATCTCGGCGGCGAGACGGCGTTCCGCGGCAAGCAGCGGAAAGATCGTCTCCTCGAAAGAGCAGGCCCCGTGCTGAGGAAGGAGATCGATCACGCTCGACGGCATGATCGAAAAGCCGGCGTCGATAAAGGGTAGTTCGGGCGCTTTCTTGTCGAAGCGGATCACCCGTCCCCCTTCGACCTCGGCGTTCCCGACGTTCTGGCGCGGATAGACGGCCAGGCATGGCTCGTCGTGCGCGGCCACGAAACGGTCGTAGTCAAAGTAGCGAAGGACATCGCCGTACGTCATCACGAAGTGCTCGCCGAGGAGTGCGCGGGCGTCGCGAATGGCCCCACCGGTGCCGAGCGGCTCGGTCTCGCGGCTGTAGGCGATACGAACGCCGAACGCAGTGCCGTCACCAAAGTGCGCTTCGACCGCGTCCGCGCGATAACCGGTGAGGAGCACGATGTCGCGCAATCCGCATCGCGCAAACGAATCGATCACGCGCTCGAGATACGGCCGGCCGGCGATATTGATCATTGGCTTGGGAACGTCCCGGGTGAGGTCTCCGAGACGCGTGCCGAAGCCTCCGGCGAGGATGGCGATTGTGACGTGGCGGTTCATAGATCTTCATTCAAAATCACCACAGAGACACAGAGAACACAGAGGATTTCTCTGTGCTCTCTGTGTCTCTGTGGTGAAAAACTCATCATTTGCCAACTCGGCGCGCACGCCACAGTCTCTTAAACGTCCATTTCGTCGAGTTCCAGCGTTGCAACGTCGACGCGCCGATCCGGTCGCGGTATTCAATCGGGATCTCTTTGATGCGGAAGCCCATCCGGTATGGGATGACGAGCATGTCCACAGGCAACGCAGGGCCGTTCGGATTCCACTGCACTTTCTCGATCATCGATTTGCGGTATGCGCGCATGCCGCTGTGGACGTCGGTGGTGCGGATGCCATGCAGCAGCCGCGCGGTCCAGGCGAATACGCGGTTGGCGAGGTAGTTCGCGAACGGCATCGCTTTCGGACGCGTGGCCAGCCGAGTGGCGTTGACGAGGTCGTAGCCTTCATCGATCAGCGCGACGAGCGTTGGAATCGTCTCGACGGGATAGGTGTCATCGCAATCGAGGGTGATGACGATGTCGCCGGCGGCATCGCGAACGGCGCGGTCCATGGCCGGGCCGTAGCCCTTCGGCGGGAATTGCTTGAACACGCGGCAGCCCATCTCCGTGGCAATTTCGGCGGTACGGTCGCGGCTCGAGTCGACGAGAAAGATCTCCGCGTCGGGCGCGACGCGTCGAATGTCCTGAACGACCTTCGCGACGGCGCGCTCCTCGTTGAGCGTGATCATGGAGATGGTGAGTTTCATGTCAAATCAGAGACAAGAGACGAGAGATCAAAGATCAGATCAGAAACCTCCTGATCGCTGATCTCTTATCACTGATCTCTCCGCTCCCCCTCGAAAATCATCTGAAACGCCAGCGCGCCGGGCCAGACGCTGGCCGCCGCCCGCTCGATCGGGTAGATCGTTCGTAGATAGAGTTTGTACGGTTTCGATTCGAGAAGCGACGACGGATCGTGCGACGACGCTGCGCCGCCGCCGAGGAGCTTCTTTACCAGAGGGACGAAAGGGCGCACGAGGCCGGGATTGTATGTTCGACGGACGATTTTCAGTCCGGCTTGCTCGATCATCTCCCTTGCTGAACGCCGCGTGAAGAATCGAAGGTGAGTGTGATCGAGGACGCCGGTCTCTTCATAGCGAAACCGTCCGGCGAGTAAATTGAGCCGCACGGACCAGAGGCCGACGTTTGGCAACGAGACGATGACGCTACCGCCTTCCTTCAACAGATCGAGATAGCCGCGCAGGATGCCGATGGGCCAGGCCAGATGTTCGAGGACGTCGGCGAAGATGATGACGTCGAAGCGGCGGTCTGCGAGCGCGTTCTTTACGGCGTCGAGTTGCTGTAGGTCGGCGTGGACGATGTCGCTCACGCGCGTACGCGCGACCGCCACGGCCTCAGCGCTCGACTCGATCCCCGTCACGCGGTTGCCGAGCGCGGCGATGTGCTGCGAAGTTGTGGCAAAGCCGCAACCGACATCGAGTACTTCGAGGTCCTTGCGGCTGTCCCATAGGCGCAATAAGCCCCAGTTAACGTCCTCGAAGTACTGGTAGGTTTCTGATTCGTACATTGGTTTTATCTGGTTGGATCTGCGTCATCTGCGGACCAGCTTTTATCCGCAGATGACGCAGATGAACGCAGATGGGACGCCAGCGCAATCGCTCGCTCAATGCAGACATCGCTATTGATGTAATCGAACTGTGCAAATCGCCCGAGCAGATGCAAGCCGGTTGCGGCGACAGTGTTGCGCATGGCGGTGACGTTGGCGCGGTAATCGAGATCGTAGACCGGGTAGCCGTACTGAAAACGCACCGCCTTTTGGTAGACGATCGTCGATGGATCGACGAGGCCGGTGCGGGCGAGCTCGGCGATCGTCCGTTCGATGATCTGCTCGTCCGGCATCTCCCATATGCCGTCGCGTCCTTCATTGGTCGTAATTTCGGCCATGACGGACGAGGAGCCGGCCGGAACGCAATGCTCGCTGAAGGCTTTCGGAAACGAGAGGCGGTGAAAGAGGAGGTCGGGATCGGGGACGTAGAGCGCCGTGTAGGGATAGCCGCGGTCCTCATTGCAGCCGATGAGAACATTGATCAGCGAGTTGTAACGCAGCGACGCGACGAGACGGTGCACCTCGTCGGGCGCATCAGTCCACACCTTCAACAATTCATGAATCGGCAGCGTGGAGACGAGCGTGTCGTACGTTCGCTCTTCGCCGTCTGAGGAAGTCACGCGCCACTGTTTGCCGTCGCGCGCGACCGCGGCCACGCGCCAGTTTGTGCGCAGTTGGCCGCGCACCTTTGAAGCGAATGCATGAACCAGCGATTCGTACCCGCCATCGACTGGATAGTAGAAATGCAACTGGTGCAAATACCCCTCGGTCGAAATACCGATCGACGACTTGAGCACGTCCTCCATCGGCGGCTTCGGGATACGTTCGACGAACTCCAGTCCGAGCTTTGTCGCGGGATAGTTCCAGATCTTCTCGTTGTACGGGATGAAGTACTTCTCCGAGATGCCGGCGCCGAAGGTCTTGTACGACCACTCGGCGAGGTTTGCCGGCACGTTATCGGCGTGCGGATTGACGATGTAGCCGTAGATACATTCGAAGTTGTCCTGCGGCGGCAGCGCGGCCAGGTCGTTCTCGAATGGATACTTCACCAGCCGTCCCTTGAACCAGATCTTGTTCTCGCGGCGGCGCTGATGAACGTTCTCGCCGAGCGTGGCGACCATCAGGTTTAGCACCTCTTTGTTCTTGCTGAACATGATGTGCGGCCCGGCAGCGTCGAACGTGAAGCCGTCTTCGACGATCGTGCCGCACAGCCCGCCGATGCGCGATCGTTTCTCGACGACCTCGACGTCTTCGCCGAGGTGTGCCGCAAGGGAGACGCCGGAGATGCCGCCGCCGAGGATGCCGATGGAGTGATGGGTCATGAGGTGCCGGGCCGCGTATTGTAGCGGACGCGGTTATGCCTCATCGCCGGCACGGCTCGCGCGTTTGCATCGCATCCGTTCCTCTCGCGATCTGGCGCAGCACGGCGAGGTCGGGGACGTGCCACTGCGGCGGTTCGGACGCTTCGAGCTTGACGCCGCGTACCGGCTGACAAAACGCGACGTCGTTCTGCGCGCCGATGAGCATGATGCCGAGCGGTTGCGGTTCGTGTGAGATCGCGTCGAGGCGCTGCCCTCGGCGAAGCATGAGCGTGTTGGATGGCGCGATAGGCGCACCGTCGACGAGCCAGTCGACACGCGCGCCGCGATCGGCGGCCGACGGCGGATGGATGCCCGACCACGAAGGGCCATCGAAATGGAACGGATCCCGAAACCAGGGATGCGATGCCAGGCGCGCCGACGCGTAGACGTCGTACGTGCCGTCGGCAAGAACGATCCAACGCGCCGCGGGAGTTGCCGGCGCGACGCGGGCGCTCATGCCCGGCAACCAGATCTCGCGCCAGAGCGGCAAGTAATGCGTGAGGATGAATCCGGCGAACGGACGGTGCAGCGTCAGCCAGTTGTCGACGGTGTAGTCGGCGATGACCTCGGCGGGCGGATCGCGGAGAACATCCTCGATTCGGTACGGCTCGAAGTAGCCGTGCGCCTCCATGACGAACACGTTCGCGCGCAAGAACCAGTAGCGATAGGACGGCTCGTGGTGCAGCACCCAGCCGGCACCGTCCCACACTTTGGCGCCAGCGGGGATGCGGCGATCGGCCTCGCGCATGATGAAGTCCTCGTACTGCATGTCGGCCTCTTTGCCGCGGAAGACCGCGGCCGCGATGTTGACCGCGGCGGCGACGATGATGAGGGCGACAAGAGCGCGACGCCGCGCCGTCGACGTGACCAGCCGATCGATCTCGATGGCGGCGAGTGGAACCATCAGCAGTGCGACGATCTCGAGGTGGTAGTTGTAGACGTACTTCATCGCAGCGATGAAGAGGAGGTTCGTGACCTGGAGAAAGGCCAGGAAGAGCTCGTCGCCCGGCGCACGGAAGCCGCGATAGAGCGCGCGGACGACGCCAATTCCTCCGATTACGAGGATGGCGATGCCGCCCGGATCGGCGAGGGAGAGTTGAAAATTCGGAACGGCATCGATGAGCCGGATGCCGAACGGCGCGGCGATGCGATGAACGAACATCCACTCGACACCGGGCGCGAATCGATCGGCGAGAAAGTTGTCGATCCAGAGCCGCTGCCAGGCGATGCGCGCGGAATGGGTTGCCGCGAAGTAGACCGCGGCCGGGACGAAGGCCGCAGCAGCGCCGACGAAGCTCCAGTTCGCGCGGGTGTTGCCGCCCCAGGTGCGCTCGCGGGTGCGCACGACGCGCACGAGCAGCAGCGTCACGACGGCCAGCGGGCCGAGTCGAAGATTGGCGAGACCGGCCAGGCAGAGGAAAGCGCCGCCGAGGAAGGCGAAGCGGCGTCCGTCGCCGAGGCGCTGGAGACAGGCGATGGCGGCGATGTAGACAACGCACCCGAGAACGTCGACGCGGTACTCGACCGCGGGCAGCATGAAGAGCGTGCTGCAGAGGACGAGCGTCGCCGCACTCCATGTGGCGAAACTGGAAGTGCCCGCGCGGCGCATCCAGCCCCAAAGCAGGACGAACGCAGCGATCCAGAGCGGCAGTTGCGCCCAGCGCATCAGGATGATCGCGCTCGCTCCGGGGCTGTTCGTAAGCGCCGTCACTGGAGCGAAGAGGAACCACTGCAGCGGTGTGTGGTGCTCCCAGAAATCGCGATACGGCACCAGGCCACGCCACACCCAGTCCGTCGCGCGGAAGAACTCGATCTCATCCCAGACGAGCGGATGGAGTCCCTGTAGTTGCAGTAACCGGGCGGCGATGGCCAGGAGCGCGATGATCGGGAGAAGCGCGGTTCCGCGCTCGGTTTTCATTGGCGCGGGATGAGGTCAAGACCCGAAGGGGGCGCGGCAAACGCGCGCCCCGATGGGTCGTTCCGCTGTGGAGTGGTCAGATCTTCTTTGCGGCGCGCTTCAGCGATTTCGAGCCGGCCATGAGCGCGTCTTTGGTCATCGACTTGGCCTGCTTCACGCCTTTGGCGACCTGCTTCTTGACGGCCTTCTTGGCCTGCTCGACCTTCGGCGCAGCCGCCTTCTTCATCGCCTTCAGCTTCGGAGCCGCGGCTTTGCTTACCTTTTTGTACGCCTGTCCGCCGGCCTCGACGACTGTGTCCGCTGCTTTCTTTGCAGCCTTCTGAACGTCTTTCTTCTTGATCATGGGAGTGCCCTCCTTTGTTGATGGGTAGCTACCTTAGCACTGCCCCGTTCCAATCCGGAAGCGCGCAGCGTACTGCGGAAAGAAAAATGCTTCACGCGGAGGCGCGGAGCTCACGGAGAAAACCCCCGCGTCCTCCGCGTCTCCGCGTGAAACCGTTCTCCGTCCCGTCACGCGACGTTTCTGATGGTTCCGCACCTTTTTGCTTTGCTCGATACGTCTGCTTTGCGTTTCGCAACGTAGACCTTCTCGAACCACGGAAAGGGATCCGTGGAGCAAAGGAGAACCGATGAAACTCTCGCTCTCGCACCGGCTGGCTGGTGCACTCATTCTCGCCGCTGCTGTATTGATCGTTCCGCTGGCACACGCTTCCAGCCATCGCGAAGCGCTGGCCATTCTCAACGAGCCGTGCGCGGACAACACCGACACGTACGCGTGGGTCTCGAACGCGACGCACGACAAGCTGTACCTGGTCATGGACTACAACCCGCTCCACGAGCCTGGTCAGGGCAACCAGGGCTTTCGTGCCTGCAACGGCTACCGATACGAGTTCCACATCGGGAAAGGAACAAGCCTCAAGGACGAGGCGGTCTATCGCATCGAGTTCAAGAATTCGCTGACTCCCTCGCCGGCTCCGGGGCCGACGGATGCGCTGGGCGGAGGCAATGAGCTTCTCTGGCAACTGACCGGCGGCACCGAGACGATGACCGTCACCCGGATCATGGCCCCCGGCAACCCTAACCCTGTCGTCTTAGGCGAGGCCATGACCGTTCTTCCGAACAACAACGGTCCGCAGACCGACCGGCTCGTTTACGGACTCGGGGCCTTCAAAGGTTACGATTCCGGCGATCCAGCCAGCCGCCAAAACGGTCTCTATGACCAGCCGTTCGTCGACACATTCATCCACAATCTCGCCGGCGGGGGCCGTGTCATCGCTGGCGATTTCGACGATCCGTATCAACTCGACGAGAAGGGCATCTTCGACCTCGTCAATCTGGGCAAGAGCGATCTTGGAGGAATCCAGGGAGCGAGGAGCACGCCCATCAAGGACGTCTTCGCAGGCTTCAATGTCTCTGCGATCGCCCTGGAAATTCCGACCGCCGACCTGTTCCCGAACGGCATCCCGCACAATGGCGTTCTCAATGCAACATCCACCGACAGCCTTCTGCGAATATGGGCCAGCATCAGCCGTCAGGCAACGCAGACCGTCGATTCCACCAACATCATCACTGGCCTTCGCGGTTCCGGGAACTACGTCCAAGTGGGGCGTAATGCGCTCCCGCTCTTCAACGCCGGGCTGGTAGGTACGCAGCGGCAAACGCTCTATCTGCACACGGACCCGATGAAGGACGTGACCCGATTCGGTAATGACATTCTGTTCCCCGTTCTTGTACGCGACGCGGAGGCCCTGGGTATTTATAAGGCATTGGGCGTTCCCGCGTCGGCTGTTACCACGCTGAAAGGACCGCGGCTGGACATCATCAACGCCATCAACCTGGGGCGGCCGATTCCTATCGCTGATGGGTCCACCGGTGACGTCATCACCCTCGACGCGGCAATCGATTCGATGTTCCCGAACGGACGGCGGATCGGCGGCGGATCGGCTCCCAATCGCAATCAGGTCAACGTCAACAGCGTGTTGATCAGTCTGATCGTCGCCGGAGACCCGGGTGCAGGTCTGGCCAAAGGTGTCGAAGTGAACGATAAGAACTATCTTGACCGGTTCCCGTTCCTGGCGCCGCCTCATCAGGGCTTGCTCCAGGGACACGGCGGCACAAATGCCGTAACCGTCCCGAACATCCCGGATCCGAACAATCCGCAGTAGCAACGCGCAGCCAACCATCAATAGGAGATCATCATGAAGAGACTTGCATCTCTCCTCGCCATCACAATGGCCGTCATCGCGATGCCGGTCCTTGCGCAATCGCGCGTTCCGCATGCGCTGGGTTTTGCATCCGATTTTCAAACAGTACCGGTCATGGGCAACGTGCCCGGAATCGGCTCGACGTTTCAGACGTACGTGGCAATACTGAATCCGACAGCGTCGGCGTACTCGATCCAGGCTTCACTCTTTGACGCGGCGGGCGTCAGGCACGACGCCGTGATCACGCTCGCCGCCGGCGAGTTGAAGACCTATCCGAACTTTCTCGATGCCGTTTTTCAGGGTTATGTCGGCGGCGGCGCGGTGACGTTCAGGAGTCCCGACTCCGCGGGCGGCACGCGTAACAACCGCTTCATCATCGATACCGAGGTTCGCACGAGCAGCACGCGATTCGGCACGTCGGTTCCGGCACTCGAGTTCGCGGGGACGAGCTCGCGGTCGTTCAGCCCGGGAGTGACCGTTGGCGCGGCATCGCGGACGAACATCGGATGCTTCGATCAGTCCGGCAGCGCAAACTCGATCAAAGCGACGGTCCTGGACAGCACTGGCACGCAGACCCTCGGCACAGTCACGCTCAATCTCGGCGCAAACGCCTGGGGACAGACCGCGGTCACGACGATCGTCAGCAACGGCACCGTCCAATTCGATCCGTCTGACTCCGCGGTTTGCTATGCCGTCGTCGTCGACAACAGCTCCAATGATGGGCGGTTCGTCATGGCTTCGGAGTACCGGCCGTAATCTTTCAGAATCAGTTGAACCACAGAGGCACAGAGGTCACAGAGCTCAGCTCTGTGTCACTGTGTCTCTGTGGTGCCGTTTTGCAAGCAACCTTATGCGAACCATTCTTACACTTGCCCTGGCTTTTGTCGCCGGTACCGCATTCGCTCACGATTTCTGGATCGAGCCCTCGACGTTTCGTCCGCAGGTCGGGACGACTCTGCTGACGACGCTCCGAGTCGGTCAGGAATTCGTCGGCGATCCTGTGGCGCGCGACTCGTCGATGATCGAGCGGTTCATTCTTCGCGATGGCGACGGTGAGCACGACATCGCCGGCATCGAGCGCCGGGACCCCGCGGGCTTTCTGTCTGTCGAACATCCCGGCATCGCAGTCATCGGGTATCGGAGCCGTCCGAAATATCTGGAGATGCCGCCGGATAAGTTCGAGCAGTACCTCAAAGACGAAGGGCTCGAATCGATCATCGCCGCACGCGCGAAGCGGGGCGACTCCCTGAAGCCTTCGCGAGAGATCTTCTCGCGCTGCGCCAAAGCGCTGATCCTCGCTGACGGCAGCGGAACAGGCGCGCGCGCCGACGCTCCTCTGTCGTTCCGTTACGAGATCGTCCCGAGGACCAATCCGTACCAGATGAAGAGCGACGAGATGCAGGTGGCCGTTCTCTATGAAGGGAAGCCGCTGCCGAACGCACTGGTCGTGGCCATGCACCAGGAAGACTCGTCGCTGCGAATCCGCCTCCGCTCCGACGCGAAAGGCCGCGTTACCTTCCACCTCCCGAAGCGCGGTGTCTGGTTGATCAAGTCTGTGCAGATGATTCCGGCGCCTGCCGGCTCGAATGCGGAGTGGGAGAGTTTGTGGGCTTCGCTGACGTTTGAACGGTGAGGGTGTGGGGAGTGGGGGGTGGGGTGTGGGGGGAGGTGTGGGGGGGTAGGGCGTGGTAGCGCGGGAATGATGCTTCTGTCGGCGTATGAGAGTCGCCGCCGAGCCGGCGGGCGGTCCAGCCAGCGGGCCGCTGGCGCTACGCTCTTCCGATGTGGACGTTCATCTAAGAGAACCTCGGCGTGAAGGTAGAGGAGTAGCGCCGCCGGCTCGGCGGCTGTACCGCGGGCGGCTCGCCTGCGACTTTGGTGTTCTCTCCTGCATTCGCGTTCACCTGGCTTGCCGTCGCGTTTGTCGGCCGAAAAACGCGTTTATCCGCGGGGAAACGCGTTCATCCGGCGTGCTGTCGGGTTCACCCGCCGTGCCGTCGCGACTTACGGGCATGCTGTCGCGTCCACCCGCCGTGCGGTCGCGTTTTGCGGGCATGTTGTCGCGTCCACCCGCCGTGCCGTCGCGATTTAAGGGGCGTGCTGTCGCGTCCACCCGCCGTGCGGTCGCGTTTTGCGGGCGTGCTGTCGCGTCCACCCGCCGTGCGGTCGCGTTTTGCGGGCGTGTTGTCGCGTCCACCCGCCGTGCCGTCGCGATTTAAGGGGCGTGCTGTCGCGTCCACCGGCCGTGCGGTCGCGTTTTACGGGCGTGTTGTCGCGTCCACACGCCGTGCCGTCGCAATTTACGGGCATGCTGTCACGTCCACCCGCCGTGCTGTCGCGTTTTTACGGGCATGCTGTCGCGTTCATCTGCCGTGCCGGCGCGATTTACGGGCGCGCCGTTGCGTTCACCCGCCGTGCTGTCGCGTTTTACGGGCGTGTTGTCGCGTCCACGGGCCGTGCCGTCGCGATTTACGGGCATGCTGTCGCGTCCACCCGCCGTGCTGGCGCGTTTTGCGGGCGTGTTGTCGCGTCCACCCGCCGTGCTGTCGCGTTTTTCGGTCGAAAATCGTGTTCATCGGGGGTGCTGTCGCGTTTTTCAGCCGAAAATCGCGTTCCTACTCGGGATTGTCGCGATCATCCGTCCAGCCGCGCAGCAACACGGGCGACCAGCTCGTAATATTTGCCGGTCACGCTGGGGGGAGCATGCTCTCTCCCAGTCCACCCCCGACTCCCCACACCCCACCCCCTACTTCCCCGTATGAATCTGATCGAGGCGAATCCGAAACTCGCTGGCCCATGAGGCAAACGCGTTCTCGACGTCACCCCACCGGCGGTACGGGCGCAGACCGTTGAAGTAAGCGCGGCCGGCTTTGCGGTCGGCGAATGCGGCGACACGCGCGTTGGTCATGCAGTCCCGCATATCGACTTCGATCGCTGCGTGACCGATATCGACCGTGGGCAGGAACAGGCCTCCCGGAATGGCCGCTCCAACGACCTTCGCGACGGCGTTCTTTGCCGGATCGACAGGCACGAGCTCGGTGAGTGCTGCGCGAACGCGAAGAACGCCGGCGCCCGGAACATCGACGACGGAATACCCTCCGCGCCGGAGCTCGGCGGTGAAGGCATCGCGAAGGTGCGCGCCGAGGTCCTTCATCTCCTCCACGCTGACCTGTTTGTCAGGCTCCGTTTTCCCCAGGATGACCACCACCGGCTCGAAGAGAAACGCGTGATAGTTGTCGAGCGCGCCAGGCCGGCTGGCCCAGGCGCGCATCGAACGGCTTCCGGGGATCGGCTGCAGGTCGAGGCCGCGGCCCAGAAAGACGATATCCGCCGGCTTCGACGTCGCACATCCGGCGAGGAGCAGAAATATGACCGCAGCCGCGAGCTTCTTCATCAAATTCTCCTGAGTTTCTCCTGGGAGCGCGGGCGTCTCGCCCGCTCTTGATCGCAAGCCTTCAATGTGTCTTCTGCGTCTCAATCCATCGATCGACATTCGCTTCGAGCACCTTCAATGGCACTGCGCCGCTGCCGAGGACGACGTCGTGAAAAGCGCGTAAGTCGAAACGCGGCCCCAATGCTCCCTCGGCTCGTTTGCGGAGCTCTTTGATCTTCAGCTCCCCCAGTTTGTACGAGAGCGCCTGGCCCGGCCAGGAGATGTAGCGATCGACTTCGGTCTCGACTTCGTGCAGCGGCAACGCCGTGTGGCTGGCCAGGTAGTCGATGGCCTGTTTGCGCGTCCATCCCATCGAATGAATGCCGGTATCGACGACCAGCCGGCAGGCGCGCCACATCTCATACGTCAAGCGTCCGAAGTTCGAGTACGGATCCGAATAGATCCCTGCTTCGAGGCCCAGCCATTCGCAATAGAGGCCCCAACCTTCTCCGAACGCGGAGATGTACGAGAAGCGGCGGAAGTTCGGCAGGCCGGTCAGCTCGCGGCTCAGCGCGATCTGCAGGTGATGGCCCGGCACTGCTTCGTGAAGCGTGAGTGCCTCGAGGTTGTAGAGCGGACGGCTTTCGAGCATGTACGTATTCACCCAGTAGATGCCCGGCTGCGTGCTCCCTTCCGGTGCGCCGACGTAGCGGCCGCTCGTGTACTTCGGGGCGATGTCCGCCGGAACGGGCTCGACCGTGTACGGCAAGCGGGGGAGCGTCTTGAAAAGCGAGGGAAGTTTTCCGTCGATGCGTTTGGCGATGCGCGATGCGCGCATCAGCAGCTCTTCGGGAGTCTTCGCGTAGAAGCGCGGATCGGTGCGCAGGAAGACGAGGAACGCCGGGAAGTCGCCCTTGAAGCCGACCTCCTTCATCACCGCATTCATCTCCCCTGAGATGCGCTCCACTTCGCTTAGGCCGATCTGGTGAATCTGTTCCGGAGTCAGATCGAGCGTCGTGTACTCGCGAATCTGCTGCGCGTAGTAGGCCCGCCCGTTGGGAAGCTCGGACGCGCCGAGGGTGGTGCGGGCGTGGGGGAGGTACTCGTTGCGGAAGAAATCGAGGAACTCGCGGTAGCCAACGACCGCGCCTTCCATGACCGCCTTGCGCCCCGCCTGCCGCAACCGCTCGCGATCGCCCTCGGGGACCGTCGACGGGAACTTCGCGAATGGCTTCCAGAAGACGCTCTTCTCGGGATCGTCGACGATATGAGCCGTGATCGTCGAGTCGTACCCATCGAGCGTCGCGCGCGCAACCGTCATGCCGCGCGCGATGCCGATGCGCATCAGCGCGATCTCCTCGCGTACGTGGCGCGGCCACTGGTTCAGGCGGCTGATGTAGTTCTCGTAATCCTTCACCGTCGCCATCGGCATGTTCTGAGCGAGCCGAGAGAATCCGGAGTGGAATCCCGAGTCGGCATTGAAGGGCATCTGGTACTCGCCGAGCTCGAAACTGGCGATACCGTTCTCGATCTGTTCCTGGAAGATGTCGTAGTTGACCATCTCCTCGGGCGGCAGCTTCGACCGGTCGATTGCCTTAAGCTCGGCCAGCGTCGCTTTCTCCTGCGCGTTGCGCCGCTCGAGATCGGCCATCGTCGACGACCCCAGCCGGTCGTCGTACTCATGCCGCCCGACCGACGTCGCGAACATCGGACTCTCCTTGAGGTTCGTCTCCCACGTGCGATCGAAGAGCGCGTGAAGACGGACAACTTCATCGGCTGCGTGTGCGGAAATGGTCATCAGAGAAACCATGAGGAGGACGGCGCATTGTCGCTTCATGGCGGAAAGCTTATCGCGGACCTTGCGCGAGGAGAATCATGAACCACAGAGACGCAGAGATCACGGAGAGCCAACTCGGTGACCTTTGTGTCCCTGTGGTGATCGGTTTGGTGGGGCTGGAATCGCGATACGACCCACAGAGGATCAGGCGCGTAGATCCCGTAGCACATGAATTTTTGCGAGAGATCGAACAGCCACAATCGCAACCGCCGTCTCACGCGCGTGGTGATCAGCGCCGTCCTGACCGCGGTCTCGCTCGCGCTGCCCGCGCGCGCACACGAGATCGGCACCACGCAGGTACGTGCGCTGTTTCGGAAGGATCACACCTTCTCGATCGATGTCGTCACGGCGCCGCAGGCGCTGCTGAACAAGATCGAGGCGCGGACGCACCTGCCGCGATCGTCGAAGTTGAATCCGGCGCAACTGCAGCAGCGATTGCAGTCGCTGGCGCCGCAGCTCGCGGACGCGGCAAGCATCCGGTTCGGCGGGGAGACCGCGGTGCCGAACGTGGAGGTTCAGCCGATCGTCGCTCCGGCCGATCCGCGGCAGGCTTCGTACGTTGTCGTACGGTTCACCGGCGACATTCCCCTGCGCGCCAGCGACTTCACCTGGCAGTACGCGCTCACCTATGCGGCGTACGCGCTCACGCTGCAGAACGAAGGACATGGTGCTCCTGCGCACCAGTGGCTGGAGGGCGATCAGCGCAGCGCGCCGTTTCCGCTGGCGCGGGACATCCTGCCGCCGACGCGCCTCGAGGTCATGAAGCAGTATCTGAAGCTCGGCTTCACGCACATCGTTCCCCACGGCCTCGACCACATCCTCTTCGTCCTGGGCATCTTTCTCCTGACGACGCGCATCCGGGCCATCCTGGCCCAGGTCACGGCGTTCACGATCGCGCACTCCATCACGCTCGGTCTGACGATCTACGGCCTCGTGTCGTTGTCGCCGCGGATCGTCGAGCCGATGATCGCGCTGTCGATCGTCTACGTCGCCGTCGAGAACCTCGTCACGAGTGAGCTCAAACCGTGGCGCGTGGCTATCGTCTTCGCGTTCGGACTCCTGCACGGCATGGGCTTCGCCGGCGTGCTGAAAGAGATGGGCCTGCCGCGCTCCGAGTTCCTGACGGCGCTGATCACGTTCAATGTCGGAGTCGAGCTCGGGCAGTTGACCGTCATCGCTGCCGCCTTCGTCCTCGTCGTGTACTGGATTCGCAAGAAGCCGTGGTATCGATCTCGGTTTGTGATTCCTGCGTCGCTGGTGATTGCCGCCGTCGGCCTGTTCTGGACTGTGCAGCGAGTCCTTCTGTGACGCCGTGCGGCCGTCAGTGCCGCAGGCCGACCCTTGGGGCCAGGCCCGGAATTGCAGAATTTACGCGGAATTCTCGCGGCGTGTCTCTCCGCTTGACGCTTCCTCCTTGATAGTTTCGCGACGTCTGTAATCACGGTCAGCGCTTCGAAGGAGTGGTCATGAACAGAATCATTCTGGGTGTGTTGGGTATCCTTCTGGCAGCGGCGCTCTCCGTTTCCTTGCAGGCCCAGCCGCTCGCGAAATCAGCGATTCAGGTCGGCGCGGGCAACACCAAACAGGCGGGCCAGACCTTCGGTTACCGGCTCACGTACAACTGCAGCAGCACTTCCGGCCCCTGTCTCGGTGCTCAGGTAATCGACCTTCTTCCAGCCGCGGTGGCGTTCGTCGATACAGTGCCGGCGAGTCCGACAGGTGATGTTGCCGCCATCAACGTGACGAACAACTTCAGCGGATCAGGCAGGACGCGCGTGCAGTTCGTCTTGATCAACCCACTGCCCGCGGGAAACAGCGGCGATTTGCTGATCGACGTCAAGTTCCCGAACGGCTCCACGCCTGACGGAACCGTCGCCACGAATACGGCGGATGGCATCAACCTCGGCGCCTCACCGGGCACTTTCACGACGCCTCCCGTCAACGTGACTGCCATTGCCTCGCTGCAAGTCTCGTTGTCGAAAACTCTCACGTCGTCGCCTGCCAATCTCGACTTGCCGGAGTCGTACCGGCTGCGGATCTCGAACACGAGCAACTCGAGCGGCTCCCTCAATCTGACCGCGATCGGACCAGTAACCGACACCCTCCCAACCGGCGTTGTGTTCAACGGATCAACACCTGCCGCAGACTGTCAGCCGGGCTGCGTCGGGACGACGCCGGCGACGGTCACCTGGACTTCGCCTTGTTCCCTTCCATTGACGCCTGGCAGCAACTGCGACGTCAGCGTCAACGTGACCTTTCCGAGCGCCACGTTCACCTCGGGTACGAACGTGACGAACAGCTTCACCGCGACCGGCACGCCGCTCGGCCAGTCTCCGACGAACCTTGGCATTGGGCAGGTGACTCATTCGGTGACGACCTTCGTTCCTGCGCCGAACGCGTCGCTGGGGAAGAGCGTCAACGGCAACAGTCCGAATCCGCCGACGCTTAACCAGACCTTCAGCTACGACGTTTCGAACGGGAACAACGGCAACGTCGCGCTCGACGGCACGACAGTCATCGACACGCTACCGATCCAGTTTCAAATGTCATCAGTGACCACGGGCTCCTACAACGGCGCGGCAGACTTCGCAGCAGGTGTTGGCGTGCGGGTTTCCTACGAGAAGAATACCGCCCCCGGCGTCTTCACGCTCTGGGGCTCGTCGCCCAACGCAACGACGAACACGACGCTCACGGCACCACCGCCAGGCCTCGGTGCCGGCGAGTACGTCACGAAGATCAAATGGGAATTCGGCCAGACCCAGCCGGGGATGAGTACGGCGACGAAGGCAGCCGTCACCGGAAAGATCATCAACCCGAGCAACGCGGGCGCTCCGGTCGGCTTCGGCGATACCATCACCAACTGCCTCGACCTTTCCGCGGTCTACACGGCCGGTCCGACCAACGTTAATCGCAACACCTGTCCGGCATTCACGCTCAGCGGGCCATTCGTGCAGCTCAATCCTGCAAAGGACAACCTCTCCGGCAGTGGACCGTTCAATCCCGGGCAAACGGTCAACTTCCGCTTGCGCGTGCGGAGCGCGGCGCAATCGAGCGATCCCGGGCCGCTCGAGGACATCGTCGCTTCTGACCTTCTCCCGGTCGATCTCATCTTCTCGTCGTGGACGTTCGACGATCAAGGCACCGGCCTGCCCGCGCCGCAGGTCTTCGAGAACATCCCGAACTACAAGAACACGGGAAGGGTGCTCCTGCGCTGGCACTGGAACGCCGGCAGCGGAAACCTCGGCGTGAATCAGCAGGTTTTCATCAACATCGCCACGACCATCCGGGTCGGCGCTCAGTTCGGAAGCCTTTCCAACACGATGGACCTGGCCATCAACGCTCCGGGCCTGGCCCAGCGCTGCAGCGGCGGCTCCACCACGGACGCTCTCGATCTCGACAACGACGGCAGCACCTCCGACACTCTCTGCACGGCATCGGGCTCCCTCAACGTTGCGCCGATCGCGCAATTGGTCTCATCGAAAAAGATCAAGGCCACGTGCGACGGCGGAGCGGTCACTACCTCAGCCGGCACCTTGACCGGCGGCGCGATCGAATATCACCTCACCGTGACGAATCCCGGCACCGTCCCGATGCAGAACTTCGTGCTCATCGACATCCTCCCGTTCGTTGGCGACACCGGCGTTCGCGACACGAGCCCGCGCGGCTCGCAATGGACGCCGCTGCTGGCCGCGCCGATTACCCCTCCGGCCGGCACCGTCATCTACTACTCGACGGCGGGGAATCCGTGCCGAGGAGAGGTGGGAGGGCCTACGTCGGGCTGTACAGCGCCGAATTGGACAACGGTCGCGCCCGATCCGATCACCAGCGTCCGCTCCTTCAAGATCGAGTTCGGAGCCCGCGTCGTCCTTCCCTCTGATGGGATCGATTTCACCTACTACATGATCACGCCGGGCACCGTCGCTCCGGCGACGACGGCATACAACTCGTTCGCGTATCAGGCGGATCGCGCTGATGGGCTGGGTGCCTTGGCCGCGGAACCGCAGAAAGTGGGGCTCACCCTCGGAGGCTGTCCCGCCGCAAGTCTCGGCGATTTCGTGTGGGTCGACACGAATCACGACGGAATCCAGAACGATGGCCCGACGGGACTCAATAACGTCCGCGTCGAGCTCTGGACGCCGGGAGTCGACGGCATTCAGAACACGAATGACGACGTTCACCTGGCCTCGACCCTGACCGCGGCCAGTCCCACCAACACCGCCGGCTGGTACCGCTTCCCCGGTCTCGCGCCGGGCAGCTACTACACGAAAGTCATCCCGCCGCCGACGTTCATTCTCACGACCCAAGGGGCGACGACCGACGCGCTCGACTCGGATGGAAACACGTCGACCGGCGCGACGCGCGTTGTGACCCTGGCCGCGAACGAAGACAACCCGAACCTCGACTTCGGTCTGTTCGCGACGCAGAAGGCAGCGCTGGGCGACTACGTCTGGTTCGACCGCAACGCCAACGGCATTCAGGACGAGTCGCCGTTCGATGGCGTGAACGGCGTCACGGTGAAGCTCTTCGTCGACGACGGCGACGGCGTCCCCAGCGGGGGCGATCTCCAGGTGGCCACGACGATCACCGCTGACGATACCTTCGCTCGTCCCGGCTACTACCTCTTCGATGGCCTCATCCCGGGCCTGCCCTACTACGTGCAGTTCGTCCGGCCATCGGTCGCGACCGCGTTCACGTCGCGCGACACAGGCAGCGACGACACGCTCGACTCCGACGCGTCGCTCGTCGACGGCACCTCGCAAATCGTCACGCTCGCTCCGAATGAAGTGAACCGCACGGTTGACGCCGGTCTGATCGTCCCCGGTGGCACGCTGGCCCTCGGCAATCAGGTCTGGAACGACACGAACAACAACGGGATCTTCGAGCCGCAGAGCGGGGAGGTGGGCATCGACAATGTCCGTCTCGATCTTTACCGCGACGCAAACAACGACGGCGCGCCGTCGCTCGATGAGTACGTCGGCACGACGCTCACCCAGACCATCAACGGTTTTCCCGGCCGCTACCTGTTCGACAAGCTGGCCGCCGGCAACTACATCGTCGTCGTCAACTCGAACAACTTCCTCGGCACCGGCGCGCTCTTCGGACTGAGCACCAGCACGGGCAACGATCCGGCGCCCGATCCTGACGACGATGTTGACGGAGACGACAACGGTACCAATGTCGGAGCGCTCATTGCCAGCCATCCCGTCACGCTCAGCGTCGGAGGCGAACCGACCAGCGAAGACGGCGACCCAAACACCAACCTCACCGTCGACTTCGGCTTCACGGCAACCCCGTCGACCATTGAGTATTACGACTATGGCGACGCGCCCGACGTCGGCTTCGGAACGTCCAGGGGCAACTACAACACGACGGCCCTCGACAACGGTCCCAGTCACCGCCTCGGAGTGCCGAATGCACCGTACCTCGGTGCTTGTGTCGACGCAGACAGCGGTCTCCTGCAGAACATCACAGCGGACGCCGACGACAACGGCGAGCACACTCTGGTAGTCGGAACGTGCGCCGGCAGCAGCGACGAAGACGGCGTCACATTCACCGGACCGTTCACTCCGGGCAGCACGGCCACATTCAATGTCACGGCTGGCGGCGGCCCGACCCAATGCCATCTCGACGCCTGGGTCGACTGGAATCAGGACGGCATCTTCGGAAACAGCCCCGGCGAACAGATTGCGACCAATCTCATCGTCCCACTCGGACCGGCGACCGTGCTGACACCGACCGTTCCCGCCAACGCGATTCCGGGGACAACGTACGCACGCTTCCGCTGCTCGAGCGCCGGCAACCTGCCACCCACCGGTCCCGCGGCCGACGGCGAAGTCGAAGACTACGCGGTCGGCGTCATCGGCTACGACTATGGCGATGCACCGGCCAGCTACGGCACATCGGGTGCTGGCGCCGCGCGGCACCTCGTCGTTTCCAATGCACCACTCGTTCTCGGCCAGTGCGTCGACACGGAGCTCGACGGACAACCGAGCGCCGACGCCCGCGGCGATGACGGAAACGCCGGCCTGAGCCGGGTCGGCGACTGTCTCAACGACGAAGACGGCGTGACCTTCACGTCTCCGATCTACACGTGCGGCACATCGAGCGTTTCCGTCGTCGCCAGCGCGGCAGGCAAACTCGACGCCTGGCTTGATTTCGGCCGCAACGGCACCTTCGACCCATCGGATCAGATCTTCACCAACCAGTCCGTCGTGGCTGGAACGAACACGCTGACATTCAACGTGCCCTGCACGGCGTCAGTTGGCCTCTCCTACGCACGGTTCCGCCTCTCGTCAGCCGGTAACCTCGGGCCGACAGGAACGGCCGCCGACGGCGAAGTGGAAGATTACGCGGTCAACATCGCCGGGCTCGATTTCGGCGACGCCCCCGACACCTACAAAACGACGCTCGCCCCCGATGGAGCGCGCCACATCGTCGTCCCCGGATTCTCGCTTGGCGCCACCATCGACGCCGAGCCGAACGGACAACCGTCCGCAGGCGCGAACGGTGACGGAGCCGATGAGGATGGCGTGATCCTCCCGGCAGGTGCAATCATCAAGACCTGCGCGGCCAACACGCTCACGATCAATCTGACGAACACCGCCGCCCAACCCACGCCGAAACTCGACGCCTGGATCGACTTCGACGGCGATGGTCACTTCGACGATCCGCGCGACCGCGTGGCTACCGGCCTTGCGCTCGTCTCTGGCAGCAACATCCTCACCGTAAATGCGCCCTGCAACGCGCGAACTTCGAACACCTACGCGCGCTTCCGCCTGTCGTCGTCGGGCATCGCCACGCCCGGCGGCGTCGCGCTCAACGGTGAAGTCGAGGACTATGCCGTCGTCGTCGAGGCTCTCGACTACGGCGACGCGCCCGCTCCCTATCCGACTCTGCTCGCGAACAATGGTGCTCGCCATCGCGTACTGCCGTCCGGCAACCCGACGCTCGGAACGTTCGTCGATACCGAGGCTGACGGTCAGCCCAATGCCACTGCCACGGGCGATGACACCTCCGGCGTTCCGGACGACGAAGATGGCGTGACGTTCCCGTTCCCGCTCGTCCTCGGCGCCCCGAGCAGCATGACCGTCCGCACCGGAGCCACCGGCGGCAACGTCAGTTGCTGGGTCGATTTCAACGCGAACGGCAGTTGGCTCGACGCCGGCGAAAAAGTGATCAGCGATGTTTCGATGCCCGCCAACACCAGCCAGTCGTTCACGTTCACGGTTCCCCTCACGGCGGCCGTTGGAAACACGTTCACCCGCTGCCGCATCTCCACGCTTACGGGCCTCACGCCCGTCGGCGAGGCCCCGGACGGCGAAGTCGAAGATCACCTGACCACGATCGTCAACGAGCATCCGTCGATCGGCATCGGCACCTGCGCCACGCTCAGCACCGACACGGTAGTCCTCGGTCACTGGGACGCCACGATCGACGTCCGTCTGCAGAACTACGGCGACGTGACGGACTTTGCGTTGCAGGTCAAGACGCCGCTCGCGGCGCTGTTCGGAGCGAACGTCAGCTACTCGGTGCTGTCGCTCACGAGCACGGCGTTCACTGTTAACCCCGGGTATAACGGGAACGCCGACACGAACCTGCTCGCGCCGGGCGCGACGCTGGCAGCCGGTGCCAGCGGCATGATCCACCTCGTGATTCGCGCGCAATCGCTCACGCACGTCCCCGGCCCGTTCCTGCTGACCAGCACCGTCACGGCGACGAGTCTGGGCGGCAAACCGCTGACCGACAACTCACAGGATGGCTGCGATCCTGACCCCGATCATGACAACGACCCGACCAACAACAACACTCCGACGCCGATCCTCAACCCGGACGACATTCCGGCGATGGGCTTCGTCGTACTGAGCATCCTCGCAGCGATGATGGCGCTGATTGCACTGCGCCGCCTCTAGGAGTGCGGTCGTCTCGACCGCGGGCACTCGGGCGTCCTCGCCCGAGTGCAGTAGGGCGGAGGTTGAAATCTCGCTCGCGTGAAGCACAGCTGCTCGGGGATCAGCGACAAGGGTTGCCGATCACGGTCGAGAAGGTGCTCTAACGTTCTGGAAAAACCATTTCACGCGGAGACGCGGAGAACACGGAGGTTCTTTCTCCGCATCTCCGCGCCTCCGCGTGAAATGTCTTTGTCAGATTACACCGTCGCTCCCCCGCACGAGCTGCCCGATCCTGCCGTGCAGCCGAAGCAGTGGCGGCGGGTGACAATGCGGCGGCTTTGCCATTTGGCGAGGTCGAACGCGGTGACGTGCATGGCGGCATCGCCGGGCAGCGCATCGAGATCGAGCATCTGGTTGAAATCGCAATCGTAGAGCCGCCCGTCCCAGGAGATCGAGATCGTGTTGCGGCACATCAATCCGTTGACCGCGGCGGGATTGAACGACTTCGCCAACCGCTCCATGTACGGATCGAGGTTCTCGCTGTCGACGAGCCACTCGAGAAACCGCGAGATCGGCATGTTGTTGAGCGTGAAGAGTCGATCGAACGAGATCGCGAAATTGCGCTGCAGGCCGTCCTTCCATTCGTTCTCGATGCTGGCCTGATTCGCGGAGAGAAACGCCCCGGCAGGATTACTCATCAGAGTCAGGCGCCGCCGCGGGTCGCCAGTGCCGTAGCCGGCTTCGTTCAGAAGATGGAGCGCCTCGATCGATTTGTCGAACGCGCCATCGCCGCGCTGCGCGTCGGTGTTGCGCTTCCGATAGTGCGGCAGCGAGGCCACGATCTCCACGCCGCGCTCTCCCAGCCACTCCACGAGTCCCTTGTTGCGCGGGAGTAGAAGGACCGACAGGTTGCATCGATCGATGACGTGCTTCCCTCGGCGCACCGCTTCCTCGACGACATAGCGAAAGTGCGGATGCAGCTCCGGCGCGCCGCCGGTGAGATCGACCGTATGAGCCGCCGTCTGGTCGAGCGCCCGCAGACAGGCCTCAATCGTGTCGAGACTCATCATCGCGTCGGTGCGGTCGGGCCCTGCATCGACGTGGCAGTGACGGCAGGTCATGTTGCAAAGCTTGCCGAGGTTGATTTGAAAGATCTCGAGGGACGCGGGGTGGAGGCCGGGAAAACCGGCGGCGGCAATCGCGCGCTCGAAGTCGAGCGGCTGACCTTCGATCACGACGTTGGCGAGTTGACGCAACTGCTCGGCGGGTGCCGCAAGGGTCGAATGCCGCGCGCGCAGCGATTGCGCCGCACGCGGACCATCGATCGAAGACGCAGCCAACTCCTCAGTCGAGTCCAAGATCGTGGATCCCTTCACTCTTCTCACATCCCCGCTTTCTTCGCGTGTTCCTTCATCTGCATCCCATGAACAAGCGACGCTCCTCCTCGGATTGCACACGCCACATGAACAGCCTCGGTCATCTGCTCGAGGTCAGCGCCTTTCTCGAGACTGGTGGTCGTGTAGGCGTCGATGCAGTACGGACACTGCACCGCATGCGCGACCGCCAGCGCGATCAGCGCCTTCTCACGTTCCGTGAGCGCGCCCGCCGCGAACACGGCGTTGTAGTACTCGAAGAATTTCTTCGCGAGATCGGGAGCACCCTCGGCGATGTCGCCAAACGCGCCAAGATGTTTCGATTCGTAGTAGTGCTCGGACATGGTTTCTCCTTCGTGGCGGGAGTCTATGACACGGTTGTTGAATCACCGGAGGCGAGACGCCTCCGAGCCAGCCGGCGAGGACGCCAGCGTTCCATCCGCATTGGCCGCGCTTTGTGCCGGCGGAACGCTGGCGTCCCGCCGGCTGGCCTGGCGGCGTCCTCGCCGCCAACACCAATCAGTACTAGACCCCAGCCCCGAAGCGCAGATGATCCGCACTTCGGAGGCAGCGATGCGCAGATGGTTCGTCACGTGTGTGGTTCTCTTGTCGTGTGCGGCGCCGGCGTTGGCGCAATCGATCACGTGCGAATCGCCGGAGGGGGCCTACCGCGAATGCCGCGGCGGATCTGCCGGCAAGGCCGAACTGACGATGGAGCTCAGCGACAACCGCTGCATCGAGGGCACCACCTACGGAACGCGCATGGAAGGCGTGGTGTGGGTCGATCGCGGTTGCCGCGGCCGCTTTTCGTTTCGTGGCGGCAGCCTCACCGGCAACCGGCGCATCATCTGCGAGTCGCAGAAAGGGACGCTCGAATGGTGCCCCGCCGAATTGAACAACGCCCCCGATCCGAAGGCCGGCGTATCGCTCGTCCGCCAGCTCGGCGAAAAAGCGTGCGTCGAGGGCGAGGGGTGGGGTTACGACATCGAGCGCGATCAGGTCTGGGTCGATAAGGGATGCCGCGGCGAATTCATGATCGGTCACGCCAATCCGTCGAAAGCCGTGGAGGCGCTCGACGCCAAAGTCATCTGCGAGACACCCAACCGCGGGAAAGTGCAATGTGCGGCGGATACCGGGGCCGGCGTGCGCATTATCCGCACGCTGAACGACACCACATGCGGCTTCGGAAAGCAGTGGGGTTACGACGAGAGGAGCATCTGGGTCAGCGGCGGCTGCCGCGCCGAGTTCGCGATCCGCGGCGTCGTCAAGCCGACCATCCAGGCCGTGACGTGCGAGTCGCACAACAACGTTCGTGTGGCCTGCCCGGCGGAGACGAGATACGGAGTCGCGCTCGTACGCAACACCGGCGAGAGCGAATGCGTGCTCGGCAAGAGCTGGGGCTTCGACGACAAAGGCGTCTGGGTCGCTGAAAGCTGCCGCGCCCAATTCGCCCTCGGCGGCTACCGCCTCCGCCGGCTACCAAGCTTCCTCCAACGGCGATGAAGCTCATCTGCGAGTCCGCCGACGGCCAGAAAAAGATTTGCGAGGTCGACGCTTCACACGGCGTGGGCCTGCTGCGCCAGATCAGCGAAACCGACTGCGTCCTCAATCGGAGCTGGGGCTACGGCCGCGACGGGATCTGGGTGACGGACGGCTGCCGCGCGGAGTTTGTGGTCGCGAAGTGAGGGAGTCGGATTTCGGGAGTCGGGTGTCGGAGCAGTTCGGCACTTGCCCCCGACTCCCGACCCCCGACTCCCGCGGTCTACGCAAACTACTGAATCACCCGAAGATTGAGTATCCCCGAAATGGTCAGCGAGAAAATCGTGGTCTTGCCGTTTGACCGGCGGCCGTATTTCGCTCGCGTGTAGTAGGCATCTTCGTAGCCACGTTGGAAGCCTTGGCGGAAATAGTAGTTGTAATCGCTCTGCGAGACATACCGTCCCGAGTAGCCGTAGTTGGCGTCACGATAGGCAAATGCGTCCTGGTATTTGTATCCCCAGTGATCCATCCGGTCTGCCTCGCCGGCGCGATATCCCTGGTCATACCCATAGTTGATTGCCTGGCGCAGAATGTCGGCGCCATAACGGTTCGTACGGCGCGTCTGCCCGCTGATCGTATAGGTGTACGTGGACGCCGTGCGGTAGAAGGGGTCGCCGTTGTAGTTGTAATTCTGTTCGTTCCGGAGCCGCTGCTGCTGCGCTTGCAGAGCCTGCGCATACTGCTGCTGGATCTGATACTGCGACTGGCGCTTCTGCTGCTGCAGTTGTGCGTTCTGCGCCTGGATGGCACGTAATTGCTGATCTAGATTATTTTGATACTGACTGGCGCGCTGCTGCTCGATGGCGATCTGTTGCTGCTGTTGCTGTGCGAGTTGCTGCTGCGCGGCCTGCTGCGTGTTTGGCTGGCTCGTTGCGCCATTCTGCGCGCGCTGCTTTCCCGGAGGAACCGCCTTCTGTGCCTGCGCTGGATGCTGCTGCGCTGCCTGTGCTGCCCGTGCTTGTTGCGCTTGCAACGCCTGCTGCTGTGCTTGCTGCGCAGCCTGCTGCGCGTTTGGCTGGCTCGTTGCGCCATTCTGCGCGCGCTGCCTTCCCGGAGGAACCGCCTTCTGTGCCTGCGCTGGATGCTGCTGCGCCGCCTGCGCCGCCTGTGCTGCCTGTGCCGCCTGCGCTGCCTGTGCCTGTTGCGCTTGCAACGCCTGTTGCTGTTGCTGCGCCTGAGCCGCCTGCTGTTTGCTCACCGCGTCGGCGTCGCCTTTTCCTTTGTTACCCTTCGCCTTGTCCTTCTCATCTTTGCTCTGTTTGTCCTGCTTGCCCTGGTCTTTGCCCTGATTGTCCTGCTGTGCATAGGCACCGGCAGACGTGCCAAAAAGCAGAAGCGCAAGCATTGCGCCGGTCAATCCAATTCGTTTCATGGGTGTTGCCTCCGATTCAGCGGCCCTGGGCGATGCAGGATTGCGCCGCGCGCAGGTCGTATGCAGGCCTTCAATGCAAGCGGCGGCCCAGGATCCAGCGAACTGGCGGGCGATCAAACACAGCGTGCGCCCCGTCAATGGCGAACGAATCGAATGTCACACTGCGAAGTTCAGAACCCAGCATCGACGGTGCAAAACACACTATCGATTACTGGAGTGAAAAGAACTTACGGCGTGATCGCAACCTTCATGACTCCATCCGCACGGTTGCCGAAGAGTTTGTAGGCCTCGTTGATGTCCGCCAGTTTGAAGCGGTGAGTCAACAGTGGCGTGAGGTCGAGTTTGCCGCGGCGGACCATCTCGATGAGCCGGCGCATGCGCTCTTTGCCGCCCGGGCAGAGGGTGGTGACGATGCGGTGGTCGCCGAGGCCGGCGGCGTAGGCGTCGTAGGGGATGTTCAGATTGTGCGCATAGACGCCAAGCGATGAGAGCGTTCCGCCGGGACGGAGCACGCGCAGTGCCTTCTCGAACGTGTCCTGCGTGCCGAGGGCTTCGATGGCTACGTCGACCCCGCTCCCGCCCGAGAGTTTGCGTACCTCGGCGATTACGTCGGTAGTGCGATAGTCGAGAACGACGTCGACGCCCATCTTGCGGGCTATGGCGATGCGATGGTCGTCGCCGTCGATGCCGATGACGAGTGCAGCGCCCATCAGCTTTGCGCCGAGGGAAGCGCAGAGGCCGATCGGACCTTGGGCGAAGACGGCGACCGAATCGCCGATTCTGACTCCGCCTGATTCCGCGCCGCTGATGCCGGTGGAGGCGATGTCGGTCAGTAGAACGACCTGCTCGTCGGTCACACCCTCGGGGATCTTCGCGAGATTGGCTTGCGCGCTCGGCACGAGGAGATACTCGGCCTGCGCGCCGTTGATCGTGTTGCCGAAGCGCCAGCCGCCGATTGCTTCGTATCCGTTGCCGTGTCCGCACTGGGACAGGTTGCCGGAGAGGCAGGCGTTGCATTGGCCGCAGGGAGTGATGGCTCCAACGATGACGCGATCGCCGACTCTGTAGCCGCTCACGCCGGCGCCGAGCTCTTCGATCACGCCGACCGGTTCGTGCCCGACGATGAGGCCCGGTTTGACCGGATATTCGCCGCGCAGGATATGCAGATCGGTGCCGCAGATGGTGGTCATGGTGACGCGGATGACCGCTTCTCCCACTCCGGCACGGGGCCGCAAAACATCCTCGACCCGGATGTCATCGACGCCGTGAAACACCGCAGCACGCATCGTTTCGACGTGCTTCGTTCGGATGACTTCTTCTTCGGCCGCAAAGGTGGTGCTCATAGAAATTTTCCCCTTCACTGATGATTGATGCGGACGCAGATCGTCGCGGCGTCACGCGCCACGTTGGACGGTGCGCTCGATCACCAATCGGAGCTGTGCTAGTTTCCCGCCATGTCATTGCGGACGTATCAGGCAGGCTCGCCGCGAAAGCCGGGCGAAGGGCTTCGAATCGGCACCGTCCGCTTCCCGCCTCGGGGCGTGCACAAGGAAGACTACGCGCGGCTCGACTTCTTCGATGTGTGGTTTCCGGTCGTCGCGCCGTCGCGCCCGCTGCTGGCCTGGGTGAAGAAACACGACATCGCCAACGATGCGGCGTCGAAGCGCGCGTTTCAGGAGCGCTACGCGCGCGAGTTGGAGAGCGATCCCGCGGCGCGCCAGTCGGTTCAGCTGCTCGCGGCATTGGCGCAACAGACGGCGATCTCCATCGGTTGCTTCTGCGAGGATGAGAGTAACTGTCACCGTTCAATCCTGAAGACGGTGATCGAGAAGGCGACGAAGGCGCTGCCGGAGCGATGAGAGGCGGAATGCTGCGCCGGCTCTACTTCGGTCTCGCGCTTCTAGCTCTGACCCCGATCTGGAGCGCGTCATACCTGCCGACCTCGGATGGCCCTTCGCACCTTTACAACTCGTGGGTTCTGCATCAGCTCGTGAGGGGAAGTCATAGCCCAGTCGCGGATTGGTATGCCATCGACTGGAGGCCGCTTCCGAACTGGCTCGGACACGGTGTAATGGCGCTATTGATGATTGTCGTACCGCCGCTGATCGCCGAAAAGCTCCTCGTCAGCGGCATCGTGCTTCTCTTTCTCTACGCGATCTGGAGATACGCCGGCGCGGTCGATGAGTCGCGTCAGGTGTTTGCCTTCCTCGCGTTCCCGTTCGCGTACAACCTTCTTCTGCAGCAGGGCTTCTACAACTTCTGCATCAGTGCCGCACTCTACTTTCTCGTGCTCGCCGTCTGGTGGAAGCGCCGCGACACGCCGGACGCTCGCACGATCGCCATCGTGGCCGTCCTGCTGCTCCTTTGCTACTTTTCGCATCCGATGTCGACGATCCTCGCGATCGGGTCGATCGGCATTCTCTGGCTGGCGACGTTGCCCGGCCGGCCGCTCGCGATCCACGCACGACATCTCGTTTCGCTGCTTCCGGTTCTGCCGCTGCTGGCATGGTTCTTTCGCGTGCAAGGTGTTTCGCTGGCGCGGGCGCCAGTCAGCGCGGCCGGTCTCTTCAGCTACATCATGAGGATGTGGGTGCTGCTCACGTTCGATGAGTTTCAGGCAAAGCTCGGCTTCGCGCTTTTCCTCGCGCTGGCCGCGTTGATCATCATTACGCTGATCCGCCGCCGATGGCGATGGAGCGAAGGGGATGCTTTCATCCTCGTCACGCTGGCCCTTGTTTTCGTCTACGCGCGCGCTCCGGCAGCATCGTCGGGCGGGACGATGATCATGGAGCGGATGGCGCTCTTCGTCGTCCTTTCGCCAATCGTCTGGCTGGCACCACGTCTGCCGCGGCGAGCCACGATCGTACTGGTCATCCTGCTCTCCGCAGTTTCCGTCGCATACACCGGATATCTTGTTCGGCGCTACCGCGGACTCTCGCGGCGCGTGGCGGAGCTCGTACGCAGCGCGGATGCGATCGGGCCCGGCACGGCATTCGTTCCCCTCATTCGCGATGTCCGTCCGCGCGGATCGTTCGTTGCCGCACAGATGCACGCTATCGACTACGCGGCGATCGAGAAAGGCTCCGTCGACATCGCCAACTATGAAGCTGCAGCCGGATTCTTTCCCATCCGATTCCGACCCGGCATCTTGCCGCCCGACACCAGCACCGCCGGCCCGAAGGTGAACGAAATCGATCTCGCCTCGTACCTCGCCCGCGTGCCCTACGTCTTCCTCTGGCATGTTCCCGATGACGCACCGGTGATGTCGCAACTCGCCACCTGTTGCGAACGCGTAGGGGCGTCAAACGGTGGCCGTGTCTATTTGAAGCATTGATGCCGTTCCATCTGCGGACAAAGGCCTTCATCCGCAGATGGCGCAGATCTACACAGATGCTACCGCTGCCCCATCCCGCCCATGATATGCGGGCCACGGAACGCCTTGCCGGCGGCCTGCAGCGCTTCGAATTTCGTCTTCTGCTCGGGCGTCAGCGTGGCCTCGAATTTCGCCATCGAATCGTCAGCCAGTGCGCGGATGGCCTGGCGAGCCGCGCGAAGTGACAGCGTCAGTTTGCCGACCGTTGCGGGATCAGGAGGTGTGGCCTTCAGCGCGGTGTCGAGCTGGCCGCGAAGGTCGTGCGCGTTCTGCACGAGAGGCTTCATCGCCGTCGTCTGCGCTTCCCGCAACTGCTTCCAGGTTGCGAGCTGATCAGGCGTCGGCTGCAGAACCTGCACGAGCAGGGCGCCGATCCGTCCGCCGCGTTGCGGTGGCGCGCCTGCCAATTGT
The DNA here is from genome assembly GCA_017883205.1 of Thermoanaerobaculia bacterium. Lineage (GTDB taxonomy): Bacteria > Acidobacteriota > Thermoanaerobaculia > Gp7-AA8 > Gp7-AA8 > JADGNZ01. Next base: position 50,238 of record JADGNZ010000023.1, read on the forward strand.
GCCGAAGCCATCGCTGCGACGAGCAGCGCGATTGCCATGAGTGGAATCCATCGTTTGTTCATCGTTCTTCCTTTCGGTTTTCTCTCTGTTTCGAAGAGAAGACGGGCTCGACTCGATAACGCGTACAGTGATCCAGCGATGCGTGATGCCTGTCTCACGGCGATGTGACGCGTCTGATCTGCGAACAAAAAAGCCTGCACCCGCAGATGACGCAGATGGACAAGATGGTTAGCCGATGGCCGCGGTCACGTGCGCCATCGCCTGCGTGAGGTCGGCCAGCAGATCGTCGAGGTCTTCGCAGCCGGCCGAGAGCCGCACGAGGCCGGCCGTAATCCCCTGCCGTCGTTGTTCGGACTCAGGCACGCTCTTGTGCGTCATCGATGCGGGATGCTCGATGAGCGATTCGACCCCGCCGACCGAAACCGCGAGCGTGATCATGCGGACGCTGTTCATCAGGATGCTGCCCGCGGTGACGCCGCCGCGCATTTCGAACGCGATGATCGATCCCGGTCCGTCCATCTGTTGCTGCGCGAGCTTGAACTGCGGATGCGATGGCAGTCCCGGGTAGCGCACCCAGGCCACCTGGTCGTGATCTTCGAGCCAGCGGGCGATGGTCATCGCGTTCGTCTGCGCGCGCTCGACGCGCATGCCAAGGGTGCGGATGCCGCGCAGGAGGAGCCAGGATTGGTGTGGGTCGATGGTGAGACCGAACATGATCGCTGCGTCGCGCAAGGTTGCGAGCATGGAGGGATCGCGCGCGACGACGATTCCGGCGATGACGTCGCTGTGGCCGTTGAGCGATTTCGTGGCCGAGTGCAGAACGACGTCTGCGCCGAGCTCGATCGGACGCTGCAGGTACGGTCCGGCGAAGGTGTTGTCGACGATGAGCGGAATGCCTGCGCTGTGCGCGGTGGCCGAGGCGGCGATGAGGTCGACGAGATCCAGCGTCGGATTGGCAGGCGTCTCGACATAGATGAGACGCGTTTCGGGACGGATGGCCGCGGTCAGTGCGGCGGCGTCGACAGCAGGCACGAAGGTTGAGGTAACGCCGAGGCGGGAGAAGTAGCGCGTGAGCAACCCGCGGGAAGCGCCGTAAAGAGGATCGGTGGCTACGACGTGATCGCCGCTTCGCAGCAGAGCGAGAAAGACGGTGCTGATGGCGGCCATGCCTGTGGCCGTGGCGATCGCGCCGCATCCGCCTTCGAGATCGGCGACGCATTCTTGGAGAGCATGCACGGTGGGATTTCCCATCCGCGTGTAGATCGGACCATCCGAGGTACCGTCAAACCGCGCGGCGCCTTCTTCGGCGGTGGGAAAGGCGAAGGTCGAGCTCTGATAGATCGGCACCGATACCGCACCGCGATGCGCCGCCGGATCGAGCCCGCCATGAATTGCCTTGGTGTGCAGACGCTTCGCTTTGTTCGCCATGCGAAGAATGATCGTGTCGGGGTGCTACGGCCGCGCATGTCGGGCAACACATGGCAGTGTGATGCCGCGCACGGGCTGACAAAAAGAATCACCACAGAGACACAAAGGACACAGAGATTTCTTTCTCTGTGCTCTCTGTGTCTCTGTGGTGGATTGCTTCTACTTAGTGCTTGGCCAGGCCGCGGATGAACGCGACCAGCGAGCTGACGTCGGCGACGCTCAGCTTGGTTTTGTACGCGGGCATTTTGCCCTTGCCGTCCGAGATGATCTTCTCCAGGTCGGCGTCGGACTGTTTCTGCACTTCGGCCGAACTCAGATCGCGGATTTTCATCGACTTGCCGATCGCGGTCGCGCCTTTGCCGTCGGGGCCGTGGCACGTTGCGCACTTTGATTTGTACGTGTCCGCGGCGCCGGGCGCGGCAGCGAACGACACCGAGGCGACGAGGAGGGCGAGGGTCATGATGGACAGTAGTTTTCGATTCATATGTTTCTCCTTCAGTTCAGGTGACTATATGCCGCCTGAGTGCCAGGCAGCGCAAAGCAACAAAAAAAAGGGTGGCAGCCGAAGCCGCCACCCTTTGCGGATGATGCGTTATGTCTACTGCTTGGACGGGATCGTGGTCGGATCGTTGGTCTTCATGTCGATCAGCGATGCCGAGGAGAGAACGTTCGTCCCCTTCAGCACGGTAACCGTCGCAAAGCCCCAATCGAGGTCCGGCGCGTTCGCCCGGTTCTTGAACGGCTCGAGATCCTGCAAGCCTTTGCCCGCTGGGACGGTCAGGGTGTAGCTCGTCAAGGACTTGCCATTCGCATCGAACAGATTGATCGAGACCTGCGCCTCGGTCGTCCCGCCGTTGGTCACGACGAGATTCGAGCGCCAGGCGTCCGTTTTCTGGCGGAGTCCAATCAGGCTGATGGTCTGGCCGACGGTGTAGCCGAGGTCGGCAACGCGGCCGTCGTAGCTCTGGCCGTAGGTGCCGTTGTCAGCCTGGTTGAAGATGCGCGTGGTCACGAGCAGCGGACGGTCGGAGCAGACTTCCAGCGCGCCGATGTTGCTCGGTCCCATGATCGCAGTCAGGTCTTCAAAGGCCTTCTGCGAATTGCCGATGACCGTGCCGGTAGCTTCGAGATCGCCGCTGGCCTGGTGAAGGATGAAACGAAGCGACGCGGTGGACGAATCGAGATTACGCGCCACGAGATCGGTGCGCCACTGGCTGTTGGCCTGGCCTGCCGTGTGGCCGACCATCTCGCTCCAGTAGACGTACTTGCTGGTGCAGGAGACGGCCCCGGCACCGTTGCCGAGTCCGCCGCCGATTGCGTTGTTGGTCACACTGCCGGCACCTGGAGTTACCGTTGCAGCGGCGTTGATCGAGCTCACCGCGAAGGTCGAGACGTCGAGCGCGGAATTGACGAAAGCCGGGTTGTGGACGCCCTTGCTCCTGTCGTTGATCACCATGAAGTAGTTCCAGCCGGCCTTCGCGATCGCGGGATCGGCGGCGGCATAGAGCTCGACGGCCGTGCCGGCGGGCGGGGTGACCTTCACTGTGTTGAGGGCGAGATTGTTGACCTTGGAGCCGTCTGCAAGCGTGACATTGATGCCCTGGCGACCCGAGGCGGAGATGAATTCGATCGCCGAGATGTCGGAGGCGTTCTTGACGGTCTTGAGGCCATTGAGGTCGATCGATTTGCCGGCCCGAAGCTGCGCCTGCATCACGTTCTTGATGGCGGTCTCCATCTGCGCCTTGAGCGCGTCCAGTTTCGCCTGTACCGGCGTCTGAACGGTCTCTTTGGTGATGTTGGTGTGACACTTGTTGCAGATGGTGTTGCTGGCGTAGAACGTGTGGTTCGTGCCGACCCAACTGCCGTCGGCATTCTGGAGCGCAACCGCGGCCGGAGGATTGGTCGATTCCATGTGGCAGGCAACGCAGGAGTCCTGAATCATGGAGTGCAGGCCGCGCGTGCCGACGTTCGTGAAGAACAGGTTCTGGCCCATGATGATGTCGGCCTGCGTTCCCTCGTGTGGTGCGCGTGAGGCGTCCGAGGCGAGGTAATTCGCGTCGTTCTTGAGTCCGCGCCGGCCGTTGTGGCAGGTCATGCAGGTCGCGCCTTTGCCGACGTTGGTTGCCGTGAAGCCGGCCATCAGCAGCGGAGTCGTGTTCATCACCCGGACCGTGGCGTTCGTGTTGTTGTCGCTGGACGTCGTGCCTGGGTTGTGCGGGTCATGGCAGGCTACGCACGTCTGTGGGTCGACCTGATCGGCTGTCCAGGTGACGTTGAGATTGTTCGTGCTGAATGCGCTGTCCTGCCAGGCGATGAATCCCTGCGCGCTGTGACACTTGGCGCAGGTGGGGTCAGTCCCCTCGGAAATGGCGGTGGTGTAGTTCGCATGCGCCGACATCTGCCACTGCTGGTAGCGTCCGTGGCGGGTGGGCTCGCCATGGCAGCTTCCGCAGACGTCGGACGAGAGCGACATGCGCGAGCCGTCCTTCGCCATGTGGGCCGCGCTGTCCTGCGGACCGTGGCAGTTCTCGCATTGGATATTCGCCATCCGTGCGGTAGCTGGGAATTGCGCGAGGATGTTGGTCCAGTTCGAGGCATCGCCGTGCGTGAGCAGAGTAGTGCTCAGGAATGCAGTCCAGTCGATCTGGTCGTCGATGCCGTTGTTCTTCACCGCTTTGGCGTTGAAGCCGACGGTATGACAGGAGAGACACGCAGAGGAGTAGTGGCCTGCCGGCGTGGTGACGTTCTGCGTGAAGATCTCGGCGTGGCCTGACTGGGCCCAAGGCGTGAAGAGATCGAAGTGCGGCGTGTTCTTGACGTGGCATCCCATGCACGTGGCATCGGCCACGGGACGGCCTGTCGCATCCTGTCCGGTGATGATGCCCTTCCAAGTGCCGGCGTGAACGGTGAGCGTGACCGGCTTGGCGGTGGCCAGGTCGAGCACGGTGAGCTGATAGGTGCCGGCGACGTCAGGTGTGAACTCAGGGTTCTGCGACGTCGGATCGAGCAGTGTTGCGGTCGATCCCGTCGGACCGGAGAGCGACCAGTTGTACTGCGCCTGCGTCTTGCCGTGCACGAGCACCGGCAGAAGCGTCGGAACGTTGCGAACGCCCGTCGAGGTCTCCCACGGCAGATTGCCGGTGACCGTGGCGGCGGTGTGGTACGTGCCGGAAGAGGTGGTCACGGCGATGTCGAACTTGATCCCGATCGCTTCGGCGAGTGCTTCATTGGAGACGCCGGCGACCATGTAGCGATTCTGCAAACCGCCTGTGTAGTCGGTGCTCGGCGGTATGTAGGCGGGCAGCAGCGAATTGGCGACCGGCTGCTCCTCGAGCACCGTCATCAATTGTTCGCGAAACACATTTCGGGCCGGAAGCGCGATGGTGACCGTGTCGGTGCCGGTGTTGCTGAGCGTCGCCGCCGGACCGCCGTTCTGTGTCCATTTGATGCTGATGAGCGATGATCCGTCGGTGATAGCGACGGTGGCCTTGGCCGTAACCGTCGCTCCAGGCACCGGATCGCCGGTGACCGCAGTCGTGACGGTAACGGGTGCGGCGGCCCAGGCGGCGCCTGCGACACCCAGAATCAGAATCCCCGCCAGCAATACGAGCAAAATCCGCTGATGACGATGTTTCCCTGTCTCCATGACCTTCTCCTTTTGTTCAGTTCCGGAGGATGGCGATCACAGCGGGCCATGAGGGCATACGCCGTCGCGCATCGATGGAGACACTCTCGGCTCTGAGCGTCCGAAAAGCAGTCGAGACGGTCACGGTACCCACGTACGGAAAATCACGGGTGTTGGTGTCGGGGGAACGTCACCGATAGGGGTGATCGACGTGTCTGCGTGTGAGAGACGGGTTCACGCGGAGACGCGGAGTGATATGTCCGGCCTGGACGCTCACGTTAGCGGCCGGACCGGCTCCGCTACGAAAGCCGGAAGCGGGGGCGGTACGTCCTCCGTCACGGCGTCACTGAGGGGCAGCCGCGCCGGGAAGGCAATTGCAAGTTTTGCCGCTTCCGGTGCCGCTTTTGAAGCGCGCATCGTCACCGTTTCTCGGTACTCGCGAGCTTCTGCCAAACGCGTGAAGTAGATCTTTAGTCCTTTCTCTTTGGCCAGGGTCTCAAGTTCTTCTATGGAAACGCGAAAGAATTCTTTCCGCATGTTGACGAGGTTTACGCTTCGGTCGGCGAAGTAATGCTGAATCTCCCATTCCAAAGCGGGCGCGTCTTCCGAGTAGGCCATTGCGTGCACATCGAACGGGAAAGGCACCGAGGCGTCGCTAAGGTCCTTCACGCGGTCCATTGGATCTAAACGCCTCGTCATTCCGATCTTGAAGACGCCTTCGCCGAACGAACCCACGTTCGAAATTACATAGACGTAACCGGCCTTTGTAAGTTCAGCGAGAGCCTTGGCCCGTCGGCCTTTGGTGCGCGCTTGCTCAAGCTGCTGTTGCAACTCGAGAATTCGAACATTCAGGCGGTTGTGTTCTTCCCCTTGTGACTTCGCAAGCTCGACTCGCGCTTTCTCCAGTGCGCGTTCGTAACGAGTCTCCTCGGCCTGTGTCTCCGCGTGCACCTGCTCTGCCTCCCGGCGCGCCTTCTCCTCGTCGCGCATCTGCTCTCGGATCCTGCGCTGCTCTTCGGCGATCTGATGCTTCTTCTCCTCCAACTCGTATTCGAGTCGCAGTTCCTCGATCTTCAGCTCCAGATAAAGCCGGGTAATCGAGACCTGCATGACGCCGCCGAGATCGTTGACGACTTCGAAAGATTTCTGTATCCGTTCCTCCATCTTGGTAACGTTGTTCCACGAGACCCGCGCGACCGCAGCATCACACTCTCCGTTGAAGGCGCGCAGTAGGAGTTTCATGTACTGCTTCTGCATCCGTTCGCCGTCTCGGCGGCTTCCTCCGACGGACCATGCGATCGCGAATTTCGCGGCCTCGCCATTCTTCAGCAGAGCTTTCTGCTTCTCGCGTACGGTCTCCACTCGCGCTTTATATTCATCCGGCGTGTCGAAGTTGAAGTGCGGTTTGTAGAGGCCGAAGGAGATGTCTTCCAAGTTTTCTTCAAGCAAAGTCACCTGCGCATACAGGCGGTCGTAGGTACTCTTGGCGTTTGTGTAGTCAACGTCAAGAGCATCCCGCCGGCTCTTGGTAGTAGTGGCCAGGTCCACTCCTTCCTGGCGAAGGTTCGCGGCCTCTTTTTCGAGCTGCTCAACCTCACTTGCCGTCTCGCTCTTCTGGCGCTCGATTGCCGTCATGGCATCGCTCCTCTCGCGAGCAAGCGATGTCTCAGCTTCGGCCTTCAAACGCTTGATCTCTACTTCGACGCTGGCAATTCCGGCGTACTCTGCTTGTACGCGCCGGAGCTTCCGAACTAGAACAGCTAAGCCGACAGCGAGTCCGGCGGCGATGATCCCCAGAGCTGCGAGTACGATGGACATGCAATGTTCCTTTGTGGCCTGTGCGTTGTTGCGTTCCTACGCTTTCCTCTTATTGCTTGGATTCGCGACGTTGAATTCGAAGATTGGTTCCACTGGCGCTAGTTCCTCTGGTTTTTTCGACAGAGCGGCGTGAAGCGTCCGAAGGCAGGCGGCCGGATCGACGCGTCGCAAGTCAAAGTCGGTGAGAATGTCCGGGGACGCTCTAACGCTAACAAGGCAGGGCTTGGCGGGTTGGCCTGTCCCGCGATCAATGCCGCTCACGTAGCCAGTAAAGGCCACCGTGTCGACCGCGTGAGACTCTTTATCGGCCGAGAAGATTTCGCATAGGGTCCGGAGAGCCGTCTGTGCAATCACAGAGGCGTAGAGGGTTCGCCGCTCTTTGGCCGACCGGGGAGTCTCAATGATCTCGTCCTTGCTCTTGACGTACTTGAAACTTCCCACCCCCGGCACGATGTCAAAGGATGGAAGCTCCATGTCTACGGCGAGCACCTTGGACCGAGGCTCGTATGCCACTTCTGACAAGCTCGGAAATCCTTCGGGGTACTCACTCCTGCTCAGGACGAGTGTAAAAAACGCCGCTACAGCTTCTTCGGTGCGAGCCTGAAAGCCACGCTTCAGTTCGTCCACTTCGGCGTGCTGCGCCTCGACTCGACGGCGGTTTTCGAGGGCCTTGCATTCGTGCGCGGCCCGCGCCTCTTCGAGCTTTTGTTGTCGCTGTCTCTCGCCCTCGGTGTGCTCCGCCACATCAGACTCGAAGCGCTGCAACGCCTCCGCACTTCGCCGTTCGTGCCTCGCTTTGGTTCCAGGTATTAGCTGCAAGAACCAACCCGGAGGAGGAGGCAGATAGTCGCCGATCTCCGGCAAAGGTATCGGGTACGCGAGGTGGCCCGGTTTGAAGGGATCGTCTACTTGTGGCTCTTTGAGGAACTCCAAGTCGAGGTGGGAGTCGGCCGCTAAGCCATGAGAAAGAACCGATTCGAGACTCTCGACCGTGTGGAGGAGCTCGGCGTTTTGATCCTCAACTTCAGTCAACTGCGACTCAATGTAGTGACGTTTTTGTTCTTTTGCCTCAGCTAAGCGAAAACGTGCCTCCGCGCGCTGCGCACGCACCAAGGCACGGGCATGAGCGGCCTGCGCCCGTCGTGCTGCGCGCTCCATTTGGATCATCGTTGATACGAATCCGCGGCTTCGGCTCATCTCCACGCTCTCTCGCCACCACGCAACGCTTCATCACAGGCCCATGCTTGGAACCCGCTCGAAAACTCAGGAGTCCTTGGATCGGCCGATTTTAACCCGCGATGCCTAATTCGGCACCAATGATTAATTAAACTATTTGGCTGAGCCGTTGGTGTCGCTGTACCGGGGTCCAACCATCGATCGGTGATCTGGAACGTTGCCTCACACGGCGAGAGCGACGCCGCGGTCTGGACGGCGCTCCGTCCGCTGGCATCGCAAACGCGCATCACGCCGATTTCCGCGTGACCTCGAATCGCCACGAATCGTGGGGGCACGCTTTCTGGCGATCCACACAACGTCGGGGAGCGGAAGAGCAGCGAAACGATGCCCACGAGTAACGAAACGAAGCTCGCGACCAACCAAACGCTGCTCGGGGGCAACGAAGCGATGCTCGTGAGTTCCGAAACGGTTCTCGCGAGCAACCAAACGCTGCTCGCGAGCTTCGAAACGTTGCTCACGTTCTTCCACGGTAAGAGCGTGCGCTTCAAAACGATGCTCGCGACGTTCGAAACGATGCTCGCACTATTTCCAGGGTAAGAACTGGAGCATCAAAACGATGCTCGCGAGGTTCGCAACGATTCTCGCGAGGAACCAAACGCTGCGTGCGAGCTTCGAAGCGTTGCTCACGTTCTTCCATGGTAAGAGCGTGCACTTCAAGACGCTGCTGGCGAGATTCGAAACGATGCTCGCACTCTTTCCAAGATAAGAACTGAAGCATCAAAACGACGCTCGCGAGGTTCGAAACGATTCTCGCGAGCAACCAAACGCAGCTCGCGGGCATCGAAACGTAGCCCGCACTCTTTCCACGGTAAGAGCGTGCGCTTCAAAACGATGCTCGCGAGGTTCGAAACGTTGCTCACGTTCTTCCATGGTAAGAGCGCGCGCTTCAAAACGATGCTCGCGAGGTTCGAAACGATCCTCGCGAGCAACCAAACGCAGATCGCAAGCATCGAAACGTTGCCCGCACTCTTTCCACGGTAAGAGTGTGCGCTGCAAAACGATGCTCACGAGGTTCGAAACGAAGCTCGCGCTCTTTCCATGGTGAGAGCGGGCCTCAAGAACAGCGTCGAGAACTCTCCGGTTCGCAACATGCCGCGAGAGGAAACCCCCTCATCCGGCCTTCGGCCACCTTCTCCCCCACAAAAAAGACGTGGGGGAGAAGGCGCTCGAATGAGAGGCACCCGCGTCAACAACCCTCACTGCAAAAAGAGAGGCCCGGCGCTCACGACTCTCATCGGATCGCCGAGGACTTTGCCGCCGGCGTCGGAGACGGTCTTCATCGATTGGCGGAAATGGTTCACGCGGAGACGCGGAGGACGCGGAGTACCGGCGTTACCATGGCTGTGATGAAACGAATCGCGCTCTTCTCACTTCTTCTGTTCGCCTGTCGCGATACGCACCAGCACGGTGTGACGATCGCGCGGAGCGGGAAGGCCGCGGCGCGCGTGGTCGTGCTGACGATCGGCGTGGCCATCAAGGAGACGGGGCCGGCGGAGACGGTGAAGCAGTTCGGTGAGGTGTACGCCTTTTCGCCCGAGGTGTTTGCAGTGCGGCGCGATCAACCGACGGAGATCGTGTTCTGGAACCTGCAGCCGGACGACGAGCACGACTTCATGCTCACCGATCAGTCGAACAAGGTGCTGTTGCAGACGAAGTTTCCGCCGTTGTCGAAGACATCGTTCGTGATGACGTTTCACGACGATGGCGTTTTCCCGTTCTACTGCACGATGCATCAGCCGGCCATGTCGGGGCAGATCATCGTGACCGAAAGCAATGAACCACAGAGACACTGAGATCGCAGAGTGATCTCCGTGACCTCTGCGTCTCTGTGGTTCAACCGCTTCTACGACACCGCTGCCGCGGCCGCCGGCCTGCGGCTCCAGTACGACACCGCGAGGAGGAAATCGGCGACGTTGGTGGAGGCAAAGGTTGGGGCGAGGTCGGACGGGGCGACGATTCCGACGACGTGGAAGGCGTCGTCGACGACGGGAAGGCGGCGGACCTGCTTCGCTTCCATCAACTGGATCGCTGCGTCGACTTCCTCATCCTGATGGATCGTGTGGACGGTTTTCGTCATCACGTCGCGGACCGGAACGGCGGCGGGGTACATGCCTTTCGCCACGGCGCGGCAGGTGATGTCGCGGTCGGTGATCACACCGACGAGCTTTGAGTCTTTGCAGACGGGGACGATGCCGCAGTCGTGGTCGAGCATCAGTGTGGCGACCTGATCGATCTTCGTATCGGGAGTGCAGCAGACGGGAGCGGGTGTCATGACATCTTTGACCAACATGAGAGGTACCTCCATTTGGGACCTGTCATCTGAATACGTCCGTGCGCGGCTGCGAACAAGGAGAGGCGTCACGCTGATGTTGTATGCATGAACACGTCCATGAGTGTCTCGCGTGAGAACGGCCCGATGACACACAGCGAGGATGACGGCGCCCATGCCACACGCTCCCATCGAGCGTCCTTCTCCCCCACGTTTTTTTGTGGGGGAGAAGGTGCCGAAGGCGGATGAGGGGGCTGTCTTACACGGAGAAGTTACGCGATCGTCAGCGCAAGCGCTTCGTCGACTTCGCTCAGCTCGCGGACTTTGCTGCCGACGTACACCTGGCGCGGGCGGTTGATCCTGGTCTTGTCGTCGTCGACCATTTCTTTCCACTGTGCGATCCAGCCCGGCAGGCGTCCGAGGGCGAACATGACGGTGAACATGTTCGTGGGGATGCCCATGGCGCGGTAGAGGATGCCGCTGTAGAAGTCGACGTTGGGATAGAGCTTGCGCTCGATGAAGTACGGATCCGACAGCGCGATCTGCTCCAGCTCCGTCGCGGTCTGCAGGAGAGGATCGCGCTTGCCGAGGGCGGAGAGAACGTCGTCGGCGGCGCGTTTGAGGATCGTGGCGCGCGGATCGAAATTCTTGTAGACGCGGTGGCCGAATCCCATCAGCTTGAAGCCGGAGTCTTTCTGCTTGGCGCGCTCCACGAACGTCTTCGCGCTCTGACCCGACTCGCGGATCTGCTGCAGCATCTCGATGACCTGCTGGTTGGCGCCGCCGTGCAGCGGTCCCCACAACGCGCAGATTCCTGCGGAGATCGACGCGAAAAGATTCGCGCCGCTGCTGCCGACCATGCGCACGGTGGACGTGCTGCAATTCTGCTCGTGATCCGCGTGGAGGATCAGCAGAAGGTTGAGCGCGCGGTCGATGGCCGCGGTCACTTTGTAGCCTTCCGCCGGCACCGCGAACATCATGTGCATGAAGTTCTGCGTGTAGCTGAGGTCATTGCGCGGATAGATGAACGGCTGGCCGATCGATTTCTTGTACGAGAACGCGGCGATCGTCTTCGCCTTCGAGAGCAGGCGGATGATGTTCAGCTCGTTGTCGTTCTCCGGGTAGTAGGCGGAGAGCGACGCGATCATCGCCGAGAGAATCGCCATCGGATGCGCGGACGGCGGGAAGCCTTCGAAGAACTTCTTCATGTCTTCGTGAATGAGGCTGTGCCGCGTCAGCTTTTCATTGAACGCGTCCAGCTCCGGAATCGAGGGCATGTTCCCGTGAATCAGCAGATAGCAGACTTCGACGAAGGTGGCGCTCTTTGCCAGCTCTTCGATCGGATAGCCGCGATAGCGAAGAATGCCCTTCTCGCCATCGATGAACGTGATGGCGCTCGCGCACGAACCGGTATTGCCATAGCCCGGATCGAACGTGACCGCGCCTGTCTTCGCGCGTAGCGAGGTGATGTCGATCGCGGTCTCACCCTCCGATCCCTCCATCACCGGGAGCTCGTATTCTTTTCCCTTCAACAACAGCGTGGCGGTGCTCATGAACCTCTCTCCTTTCGATTGTTGATGGTTACAACTTCGCCGTTCCGGCAAGGCCGGCATTTCTTGCAGTTTCTGCGACCGTCGCTGCGACGGCCTGATGAACATTGCGATCGAGACACGAAGGCACGACGTCGCCGGGCTTGGCAAGCGACGCGATCACTTCTGCTGCAGCGATCAACATCTCGGTCGTAATCGCGCAGCTTCGCGCTTCGAGGGCGCCGCGGAAGAGTCCCGGGAACGCCAGCGCGTTGTTGATCGATCTTCCATCCCCCGCGAACGCCGCCCCCGCCGCCCTTGCCTCGGAAGGCAAGATCTCCGGCTTCGGATTCGTCAGCGCGAAGATCACCTGGCCTCTTCGAATGCTGCTGGCAGCGATGAGGCCGGGCCGTCCGGTGGCGGCGATGACGATGTCCGCGGTGGCCATGATCGTGGCGGCATCGGATGCGATGGCGCCGGCGCGCTGCACGCGGCTGACGGCGTCGGCATTGATATCGCTGACGAGAACCTCGCCGACACCGTACGAGACGGCGAGCATGGCGATGGCGCTGCCGGCCGCCCCGAGTCCGATCATGCCGACGCGCGAGCGTTTCAGATCGCGGCCGGTGATCTTGCAGGCGTTGATGACCGCGGCCAGCGTGACGGTTGCCGTGCCGTGCTGGTCATCGTGCATGACCGGTTTGCAGAGTCGCCGGCGCAGCTCGTCTTCGATGATGTAGCAATCGGGGATGCGGATGTCCTCGAGGTGAATGCCTCCGAACGTCGGCGACACGCGCATCACGGTCTCGACGAACTCGAACGGATCGAGCGTGTCGATCAGAATCGGCGTGGCGCTGATGCCCGCGAGCTCGTCGTAGATCACCGCCTTCCCTTCCATCACCGGCATGCTGGCCAGCGGGCCGATGTTGCCGAGCCCGAGGACGCGGGAACCGTTGGTGAAGATGCCGACCGAGTTTCCGACCGACGTGAGATCCCAGGCCCGGTTCGGATCTTTGACGATGGCTTGCGACACGCGGGCGACGCCGGGCGTGTAGATGCTGCGCATGTCGGCGAGCTGATCGAGATGAACGCGGCTGGTTGAGTGGAGCTTGCCCCCGCGGTGCGCTTCGAAGACGCGGTCGGTGGACTCGACGACGTCGACGCCGTCGATCTCGCCGATGCAGCGGACTACATGAATCGTCTGGGCTTCGTCGATGGTCTCGATAGTGACGTCGCGCAGGGTGGCGGTCTCACCGACCTGGACCGTGGAGACGTCGCCGATCAATCCTCCCGCTTCGGCGATGGTGTTGGCGAGGCGCGCGAGCTGACCGGCACGATGCTCGACACGCACGCGCAGGACAGTGTCGATGACGTGTTCGCTCATGAAACGCGAATTTGCCTGAAGCGGAGGCGAATGCCCATCGCGTACGTCACAGCTGTTGCTGGTCTACGTCACATCGAAGGGGTCAGACCGAAAGTGAAAGTGACGAGAATTGCGTTGCGCGGAGGTCAGGAGCCCTTTTCTGTCACTTTCACTTTCGGTCTGACCCCTTCCATTTTTCACGCTTTCGATTGGATTCCGGTTGCGCTATGCTCCACAGCTCTCACGCGCAGACCGGTCCTCGGTCAAGACGGAATTGCTCTGCTCCGACGCGCTGTGCCTCGTCCTCTCCGACTCGAGTTCCCTGGTGCTGTCTGGCATGTGACCAATCGCGGTGTCGAAAAGCGATCGATCTACGCCGACGATTGCGATCGAATTCACTTTCTGCACCTGCTGGAGAAGGTGATCGACGACTACCGCTGGCAACTGCGCGCGTACGTGCTGATGTCGAATCACTACCATCTCTTTTTCCGAACGCCGATTACCAATCTGTCGCGAGGGATGCAGGACCTCGACGGTCACTATGCGTCGTTCTTTAACGCGCGGCACCAGCGGGTGGGACATCTGTTCCAGGGACGGTTCAAGGGTCATCTCGTCGACAGCGAGGCGTATCTCCTCTCACTCTCCCGTTACATCGTTCTCAATCCGGTTCGGGCTCGGATGGTGGAGACGCCGGGCGAGTGGCGCTGGAGCAGCTACCGTGCAACCGCCGGCCTCGCGGCAGTCCCTCGCTGGCTTGATCCCGCGCCGATTCTTGATGCATTCAATGCAGACGACTGGAACAAGGCCTTGCATGGGTATCGTGAGTTCGTGGCTGCGGCGATCGGAAAGGATGCCTCGCCGTGGGAGGGCTTGCGTGCAGGGATCTTTCTCGGCGGCCGCGAGTTCGTGGAAGGGGTCAAATCGAAAGTGAAAGTGACAGGAAACGTCTGTGGTCTTTCGTGCAATGCAATTTCTGTCACTCCTGCTTTCGATCTGATCCCTTGCGCGATCGAGTCCATCAGGCAAGCGGTTGTGTCGATGGGTATGGTCGGTAGCTGGCCACCTCCTCCTGGCTCCGATGCGCGGTTGATTGCTGCGTTGCTCGCGGCGCGGTACGCCCAATCGTCCCGCGCAGAGATCGGCCGCCTTCTCGGCGTCACGGGGCCGGGAGCACTGCACTTGATCCGGTCGGGCGAAACGCGTGCTCGAGCGGACGCGGGCTTCGCGGAGCTGCTTCTTCAGCTCGAGCAGGCGTTGGCAGGGAAGGGGTCAGACCGAAAGTGAAAGTGACGAGAATTGCGTTGCGGCAAGTCCAACGCCGTTTTTCGTCACTTTCACTTTCGGTCTGACCCCTACCATTTTTCACGCTTTCGGATCAGGTTCCTCCACGCCTCCCACGCGCCCGACCGGTCCTCGGTCAAGACGGAATTGCTCTGCTCCGACGCGCTGTGCTGCACTTGATCCGGTCGGGCAAAGCGCGGCGGCGAATGGACGCGCGATTCGGAGAGTTGGTGCTCAGGCTCGAGCAGACGCCGGACAGGGCCGGGGTCAGACCGAAAGTGAAAGTGACGGAAATTGCTCTTCGCAGATCGTCAGCAGACGTTTTTCGTCACTTTCACTTTCGGTCTGACCCCCTGCGTAGACCCCCTGCGTACCTGCGTATGCCCTCGGTCACTTCCACTTCCGGTCTGACCCCTTCCACTTTCGCTCCGAAAGCGGCCGCGAATACCCACCGCCGCCTTACAGCCCTGACTGCGCGGCGTCACATGCCGGATCCTGGTGGATCTGATTCAAGTGGAGCCCGCCGTGGATTCATCACGAACGTGGGTTATCACCGGATCAGGTGTTGACAGTCACACCATTATATGACTATATGCTCATACTTACGAACTAGGAGAACATCATCATGACCGTTGAACGCTACCTTCGCCTCATCGCCGGAGCCTTCGTCCTGGCCTCCGTAGCCCTTGGCTACTGGGTCAGCCCGTGGTTCTTTCTGTTCACCGCATTCGTCGGCCTCAACCTCTTCCAGTCCGGTCTCACGAACTGGTGTCCGATGATGACGATTCTTCGCTACGCCGGTGTGGAACGTCCGGCGTGCTGCGCGACGAGGCAGGTACCGCGCGCGGCATGATCGTCTTCCGGAAGGTTGCCGCAGTTGGGTTCGTCCTCGCCGGGGCGCTGGGAGCATCGGCGCAGAGCCTCACGCTGCCGGCCGCTGCAGCCGAGGCGCTTGCTCGGAATCCGGCCATCGCTGCTGCCGGTTCGCAGCAGGTTGCTGCCGCGGCGCGGCTCCGTGCCGCACGCTCGGCGTGGCTTCCGCGCGTCGATGTCAGCGAAAGCGTGACGCACGGCAATAATCCGGTCTTCGTCTTCGGGTCGCTACTCGAGCAGGGAAGGTTCACGGCGCAGCGCTTCGATCCCGCATTTCTGAATGCGCCCGATGCGCTGACGAATTACCGCACGGCAATCGCGGCACGCTTTGCGCTCTTCGATCAGTTTCGCGCCCGCACGGATGTGAGGCGAAGCGAGAACGCCGAGGAGCGGGCGTCCATTGAAGCCGCCGCCGAAAGGCAGCGCGTGCTGGCCGAGGTCATCGCCCGGTTTTACGGTGTGGTGCTTGCCGATGAAAAAGCAGCGACCGCGCGCGAAGCGGTGCGTAGCGCGGAGGCCGGTGCGAAGAAGGTGCGCGACCGCTTCGAGCAGGGATTGCTCGTCGAATCGGATGCGCTCTCGGCGGACGTGCAACTCGCGTCGTTCCGGCAGCGTGTGATCGCTGCGG
Organism: Thermoanaerobaculia bacterium; assembly: GCA_017883205.1. Lineage (GTDB taxonomy): Bacteria > Acidobacteriota > Thermoanaerobaculia > Gp7-AA8 > Gp7-AA8 > JADGNZ01. The sequence continues at coordinate 66,288 of JADGNZ010000023.1, forward strand.
AAGGCGATGTGGCCGTCGCCCGCGCGGCCCTGGCAATGTTGCTCCAACGTCCGTGGAGCGATCCCATCGTCATCACCGGATCGCTTCCGATCTCTCCCATCACCGAGCCCGATCTCGATACCTCGGTCGCTCGCGCCGTTGCGCGTGCCTCGGCGGTCAAGACCGCAGCGCGTTCGACGTCCGATTCTGAGCTGCACGTTGTGGCGCAACGCGCGACCGCGCTGCCGCGCGTCGATGCATTCGGGACGCTCGGTGCGAGCGGCTCCGAGCTCGGGCGGCGCAATAGCGACCACACAGTGGGGATCGCCGTAACGCTCGAGCTCTTCGATCGAGCCAGACCTGCGCGCGTTGCCGCAGCACGTGCGGACCTCGATGCGGCTCGCGCTGCCGAAGCGATCGCGCGCGACGCCGCCACGATCGAAGCCGTCACGCTCTGGCATCGGCTGCACGCGGCCAGGGAGTCGGCCGCGGTCGCTGAACGTGCTGTGACGCAGGCCGAGGCTGCGGCTCGAATCGTGGGCGACCGCTACGAGCAAGGTCTCACCACAATTACCGAACAACTGAATGCGCAAAGCGCGGTGGCGACCGCCCGATTCGAATTGCTCGCCGCGCGCTACGAGACCGTCATTGCCAAAGCTGAGTTGTTGCGCGCCACCGGAGACCTCGACGATGTTCAATCCTTTCTTTGATCAGAAGACATCCATCACGTTCGTGGCCGCGCTCCTGCTGGCTGGTTGCGCGCAGCCGAAAGCAACACAACCTCGCGACACCGTCACGGCTCCGCTGCTCGTGGTGTCGCGTACGAGTCTTCCTACATTTCAAGTCGTCGCCGGAACGGTTCGCTCGCAGACGACGAGCACGCTGGCCGCAAATGTGGTCGGAACGGTGGTGCGGGTATCGGTGTCCGAGGGCGACCGCGTGCGCAAAGGCGACGTGCTGGTGTCGATCGATGCGCGTGAACCGCGCGCGCAAGCGGATCGGGCACGGGCAGGACGCGACGAAGTCGAGCGGGCCATCGACGCCGCGACATCGAACGCGCAGCTCGCCGAAGCCACCTGGCGCCGCTACGACGCGCTGCACGCGCGAGGCTCGGCCAGCAAGCAGGAGCTCGAGGAAGCGACCAACCGGCGCAGCACGGCGCAGGCAGAGCTTGCGCGGCTGATCGCGCAGCGTGCGGAAGCGCGCGCGGCCGCGACGCAGGCGGACGCCGTGCTTGCCTACAGCAGCGTTCGTGCGCCGATCGACGGCGTGATTGCAGCGCGGTTCGTCGATCCGGGAGCGCAGGCCGCGCCCGGCGTCGCGCTGCTGACGATCGAGGAGGAGCAGGCCACGCGCGTCGATGCCAGCGTGCCGGAAGGCGTCGTCGTGCATGCAGGCGATCGTGCCTTCGTCGACTCGGGATCGCAGCGGATCGCCGCAAACGTGATTCGCGTGCAGCCGTCCGTCGACCGCAACACGCGCTCGGCGCTCGTGCAGCTCGCGATGGAGACACCGCTGCGTGCGGGATCTCTCGTGCGAGTTTCCTTCGCAACCGGGATGCACCCGGCCATCACCGTGCCAGCGGACGCGCTGGTGCGGCGCGGTCAACTGACGAGCGTCTTCGTTGCCGGATCAGACGGCATCGCGCGGATGCGGCTGGTCACGCTCGGCGCCGGCGACGGCACGAAAGTCGAAGTGCTTTCCGGTCTCGATGAAGGCGACGTGATCGTGACGGCGCCCGCGCGCATTCGCGAAGGAATGATCGTGCGGAGCGGCCCATGAGCAACGCCCAAGGCGGCATCGCCGGCAGACTGGCAGGAGCGTTCATCGAGTCGAAGCTGACGCCGCTCGTCATCGGCGCGTCGATTCTCATCGGGCTCGGCGCCGTGATGCTCCTTCCGCGCGAAGAAGAGCCGCAGATCGTCGTGCCGATGGTCGATGTCTTCGTCGAGATGCCGGGATCGTCGCCGAAAGAGATCGAGCAGCGCGTCACCGCGCCGATGGAGAAACTACTCTGGGAGATCCCGGGCGTCGAGTACATCTATTCGACGTCATCGGCGGGAGCGTCGATGGTCGTCGTCCGTTTCAAGGTTGGCGAGAACGAAGAAGCGGCGCTCGTCCGGCTCAATGAAAAACTGCACGCGAACACAGATCGAATCCCGGCAAACGCAAGCGGTCCGCTGATCAAGGCGCGCTCGATCGACGACGTTCCCGTGCTCGCGTTCACGCTGGCGAGCGACCGCTACGACCATTTCGCGTTGCGGCGCGTCGCCGCCGAATTGCAGACCGCCATCAAACAGGTCGAGAACGTCTCGGAAGTCACGATCATCGGTGGATCGCGCCGGCAACTGCGCGTGATGATCGATCCCGCAAGGCTGGCCGGCTACGGCATTTCGTCTGCTGGACTCGCGGCCACGCTGCAGCAGTCAAACGGTGAGAGCAGCAGCGGCGCATTCTCATCAGGCGATCGCGAAGTCCTCGTGCACACGAGCGGCTTCCTGCGCGATGCCAATGACGCGAAGCGAATCGTCGTCGCTGTGAGCAACAACCATCCCGTCTACCTCGGTGACGTGGCGACGATCGCCGACGGCCCCGAAGAGCCGGCCGACTACGTCTTCTCGGGGACCCGCGATGCAATCCGCCCCGCCGTGACGATCTCGGTCGCCAAACGCAAAGGCGCGAACGCAACCGAGCTGACGCGGTTGGTCGAGCGAAAGGTCGAAGAGCTCCGCGGTGTTGTGATTCCATCCGGCATCGACGTCACGGTTACTCGCAACTACGGCGAGACAGCGGCGGAGAAATCGAACGAGCTTCTGTTTCACATGCTGCTGGCCGTGCTGTCCGTCGCCGTCCTGATCGGCCTGACCCTCGGGTGGCGCGAGTCCGGAATCGTCGCCATCGCCATTCCCGTCACGCTGGCGCTGACGCTCGCGGTCTTCCTGCTGTTCGGCTACACGCTCAATCGCGTGACGCTCTTCGCACTGATCTTCTCGATCGGCATTCTTGTCGACGACGCCATCGTCATCGTCGAGAACATCGTGCGCCATTACCGTCTGCCGGAGAATGACGGCCGTCCGTTGCGAGCGATCGCCGTCGAGGCGGTGGCCGAAGTCGGGAACCCCACCATCCTCGCCACCTTCGCCGTGATCGCGGCCATTCTGCCGATGGGCTTTGTGCGCGGACTGATGGGCCCGTACATGCGGCCGATTCCTGTGGGCGCTTCCGCGGCGATGCTCTTCTCGCTCGTCATTGCATTCGTCGTCACGCCGTGGGCGGCGCGGCGGCTGCTGTCGCGCGGGAGCTCGGCACACGCCGTTACGGAAGGATGGTCGACGCGGATGTACCGCCGGCTGATGGGCAGGATCATTCATGAAACGCGATTGCGCATCGCATTCCTGGCGATGGTGGCACTGCTGCTGATCGCAGCGATGTCGCTCGTCGCATTCAAAGTCGTGAAGGTCAAGATGCTGCCGTTCGACAACAAGAGCGAACTGCAGGTCATCATCGATATGCCCGAGGGGACGACGCTGGAGCGGACGGCCGCGGTGGCGCGGGAGATCGGTGCCGTCATCGGCGATGTGCCCGAGGTTGCGAACTGGCAGATGTACGCAGGAACCGCATCGCCCTACAACTTCAATGGACTGGTGCGTCACTACTTTCTGCGCCGCGGCGCGAACGTGGCCGACATCCAGGTGAACCTCCTGCCGAAGGGCGAGCGCAGCGCGCAGAGCCACGACATCGCCAAGAGCATTCGCACGAAAGTTCTCGGAGTGGCGAACCGCAATCACGCCCGCATCAAGATCGCGGAGGTGCCGCCCGGACCGCCCGTGCTGGAGACGCTGGTCGCGGAGATCTATGGACCGAACTACGAGCGCCAGATGGCCATCGCGAAGAACGTGAAGGCGATCTTCGACAAGACGCCAGGGGTGACCGACACCGACACCTACATCGAAGACGATCAGGTGCAATACCGCTTCGCCATCAACCGTGAGAAGGCTGCGCTCAGCGGCGTTTCGCAATCGGAGATCGACGCGACGTTGCGACTGGCGCTGTCGGGCATGAACGCCGGACTGTTGCACGATGAGCGGGAAGCCGAGGATGTGGTCGTGCGCGTCGAGGTCCCGCGCGCGCAGCGGTCATCGATCGAAGCACTCCGCTCGCTGCCCGTCTCTGGCACCGGCGGCAAGCTCATTCCCCTCGGTACGCTCGTCACCATCGACGAAACGATCGCGCCGAAAAGTATCTACCACAAGAATCTGATGCCGGTCGTCTATGTCACCGCCGATGTGGCCGGACGTGAAGAGAGTCCGGTCTACGCCATCCAGAAACTGAATCATGCGATTGACCAGCTTCAGCTTCCGGAAGGCTATGCCATGGAGCGGCTCGTATCGCATCTGCCGTCATCGACGGAACGATTCGCCATGAAGTGGGATGGCGAATGGCACATCACCTACGAAGTCTTCCGCGACCTCGGCCTGGCCTTCGCCGTCGTGCTCGCGCTGATCTACATCCTCGTCGTCGGCTGGTTCCAGTCGTTCAAGACGCCGCTGATGATCATGGCCGCGATCCCGTTCTCGCTCGTCGGCATCATTCCGGCGCACGCGATGATGGGCGCGTTCTTCACGGCCACATCGATGATCGGATTCATCGCAGGCGCGGGAATCGTCGTGCGCAACTCGATCATCCTCGTCGACTTCATCGAGCTGCGTCTGAAGCAGGGAATGCCGCTCGATCAGGCGGTCATCGACGCAGGTGCCGTCCGCTTCCGGCCGATGATGCTGACGGCGGCGGCCGTGATCGTGGGAGCGGGCGTGATTCTTTTCGACCCGATCTTTCAAGGCCTGGCGATCTCGCTCATGGCCGGCGAGGTAGCCTCGTTACTCCTGTCGCGCATGACGGTGCCGATCCTGTACTACGTGGGGTCAGACCGAAAGTGAAAGTGACGAGAATTGCGTTGCGGCAAGTCCAAATGCCGTTTTTCGTCACTTTCACTTTCGGTCTGACCCCTTCCATTTTTCACGCTTTCGATCGGATTCCGGTTGCGCTATGCTCTACGCCTCCCACGCGCCCGACCGGTCCTCGGTCAAGACGGAATTGCTCTGCTCCGACGCGCTGTGCCTCGTCCTCTGCGACTCGAATTCCCGGGTGCTGTCTGGCATGTGACCAATCGCGGTGTCGAAAAGCGATCGATCTACGCCGACGACTGCGATCGACTTCATTTTCTACACCTGCTGGAGAAGGTGATCGACGACTACTGCTGGCAACTGCGCGCGTACGTGCTGATGTCGAATCACTACCATCTGTTTTTCCGAACGCCGATTACCAATCTGTCGCGAGGGATGCAGGATCTGGACGGTCAGTATGCGTCGTTCTTCAACGTGCGGCACCGGCGCGTGGGACATCTGTTCCAGGGACGGTTCAAAGGGCATCTCGTCGACAGCGAGGCGTATCTCCTCTCACTCTCCCGCTACATCGTTCTCAATCCGGTCAGGGCTCGGATGGTGGAGACGCCGGGCGAATGGCGCTGGAGCAGCTACCGGGCAACGGCGGGCCTTGCGTCGGTGCCTCACTGGCTCGATCCCGGGCCGATTCTCGATGCATTCAATGCAGACGACTGGAACAAGGCAATGCACGGATATCGCGAGTTCGTAGCCGCGGCGATCGGAAAGGACGCCTCGCCGTGGGAGAGCTTGCGTGCAGGGATGTTTCTCGGCGGCCGCGAGTTCGTGGAAGGGGTCAGGTCGAAAGTGAAAGTGACGGGAAACGTCTGTGGTCTTCCGCGAAATACAATTTCTGTCACTTCCACTTTCGATCTGACCCCGTGCACGATCGAATCCGTCCGGCAGGCAGTCGAGTCGATTGATATCGCCGGTTGCTGGCCACCGCCTCCTGGCTCGGATGCGCGGTTGCTCGTTGCGTTGCTCGCCGCGCGGTACGCCCAATCGTCCCGCGCAGAGATCGGCCGCCTTCTCGGCGTCACGGGACCGGGAGTGCTTCACCTAATCCGATCGAGCGAGATGCGAGTTCGAGCGGACGCGCGATTCGCGGAGCTGCTGCTTCAGCTCGAGCAGGCGTTGGCGCGGAAGGGGTCAGACCGAAAGTGAAAGTGACGAGAAAATGCTGCCGGCTAGCAAGACAACCGAACTTCGTCACTTTCACTTTCGGTCTGACCCCTTCCGTGAAAGAAAGACGCGGCAGCAAACGCTGCCGCGTCTCTCCGGGAACTGCCGCAGTGCTTCATGCGGCTTTGGTGAGGAGCTTCTTCGGCTCGACCTTGATGGTCTTCGGTTTTGCTCCTTCCTTCTTCGGCAGCTGCACTTCGAGCAGTCCGTTGGCGAACGTCGCCGCGGCCTTCTCGGCGTCGATGTTCACCGGCAGCGTGAAGGAGCGGAAGAACGTGCCGTAGTCGCGCTCGATGCGCCGGTAGCCTTTCTCTTCCAGTTCCTTTTCGGCGGTCCGTTCACCCTTGATGGTGAGAACACCGTTCTCGATCTGGATGTCGACATCCTTCTCGTTCATGCCGGGAAGCTCCGCGCGAAGCACGATGTCATTCGTGGTTTCGATGACGTCGGTCTTCGGAGCCCAATCCGCCAGCGGCGTCTTGTCCTGGGTGAGCTGTGCCCAGAGACGATCCGTCCGCCCGCGGAGCGTCTGCAGCTCCTCGAAGGGATCCCATCGCTCAAACCTGGTGAGGAAATTCATGGTGTACCTCCTGTTTTTCATTGCCGCGTACTGCGGCAATCAGAAGATAAGTCGGTAATGGGATAAGGCAATGGTCAGCGGTCACCGGGCTATGCGTTCGTATGTCGCACCACCGGCGTGATGTGCAACGCGGCAATGTGTGCGCTCGTCGCGTTGCATGAACAAAGCGTTTCACGCGAAGGAGCGGAGAGCGCAGAGGATTTCCCCGCGCTCTCCGCGTCTCCGCGTGAAACGCTTTTCCTTGCACCGGAGGAGACTGACACTCAGGCCAGGTGGTGTTTCAGCACGTCATCCGTGTTCCGTGAGAAGTAGATGATCACCACGGAGCCGAAGAGAATCGCCCATTTCCACGGCTGAATCTCGGGAAGATCCTGCGTGATGTAGATCTGGATTCCGTAGATTACCGGCAGCGCGAGCAACAATACCCAACTGGCCCAGAAGAGTGTTTTACGCATGACTGGTCTCCTTAGGTCCCGATCTTGCGTCCCGAAATCCCCTCGGGCGATGCGATGCACTACGCTTGGGAATGACGCGCGTCACCCGTTATAGTGATGTTGCGGCGGCGTTGTGATGGCCGGCGGCGCTGCCGCATCGGCTGGACGAATTCTGAAAAGCGTAAAGAGATAGACCGCGGAGAGCGCACAGACGAGGAGAAGGACGGCCAGCACCCAGCCGCCCAATTGCGCGATCCAGTCGCGGCCGCCGCGGGCGATGTTGAGCGCTTCATCAATGTCGCGTCCGCGGTAGGTCGTGCCGGCGAGGTACTTCGCCGTCTTCAGATCCGGTGTCAGTGCGACTACGACGTTGGGATGAGCCAGGAGTGCGTTCGCGTCGCCAACGCGGTATCCGATCGCATCGAGCAACCGTCGTGTATCCGCCGGCTTCGCCGTCACGACCGTCCAGGCCAGCGGGAGATTGTGCCGCACGCGAAAGCGGTGCAGATCGGCGGGTGTGTCGCGCGCATCGAACGAGAAGATGACGACGCGATAGGTCGACGGATCTGTCGATGATTCGCCCGTGCCGGTTTTCAAGCCCTGCACGATCAGAGGACAGGCAACCGGACAGCGCGCATACATCGGCGCGAGGATTGTCGGCGTTCCGCGCCACTCGGCGGTTGAGCGCGTGCGGCCGGTGTCGTCGATCAGATCGATCGTCGGAATGGCCGCGCCGACAGGAAACTCGGGCGCAGCGCTTACACGTTCGGCCGCGCGCAGCGCCACGGCCACGCCTGCGAGCAGGACGGCGATTGCAAGCGAGCGTCTCATTTTCGCAGTGCGACAGGACTGGCAGGTGAGTATCGCGGCGCGCCTTCGTAGCGCGCTTTCGCGAGCTCGACGAACGGCATCGTGTACGCGACGATCAGCAGAATCACCGTTGCCACGAGCCACGGCCGGAGACTCTGCAAGGCGACGACGTCTTCATCGTGATAAACCGTCGTCACCGGAAACTCGAGAGCGCCTTCCGACGTTTTCTTTCGCAGCAGCGTGCCGAAGAAAATGACGAAGTAGAGCAGCATCGTCAGAAACATGATTACGCCGCCGATCGTGCCGGCCACCCGCGCCACATTCCATGACGGTTGATAAAGCGGCGATGCGGGGTTCGTGTACGACAGGCCCATGTTCGTCCGGCGCGGCTCGCCTGCGATGCCGCCGATGAACAGGCCGGTCGAGAAGACCATGATCCCGATCGTCCAGAGATACGGAATCCAGACGTTCAGCCGTTTGAGCGCGATTTCTTTTCCGCCCAAGGTCGAGAGCAGGAGCAGACTTCCGCCGATGAACGCGAGAAACACCGGCCCGGCAACCGTCTGGTGAAAGTGCGCAGGCATCCACGCTGTGTTGTGCACGACGTTGTCGAGGCTGTATGACGCGTTGATGATGCCGGTGATGCCGCCGAAGATGAAGATGAAGAGGCCGCAGAAGAGATAGCCGAACAGCCAGCGATCGGTATCGAGCCACGGAAGCTTCTTCCACCAGCCGAACAGCCCTGTGCCTCCACTCTTCCGCGCGCCATGTTCCATCGATGCAGCTAGCGTGAATGCGGTGACGAGGCTCGGAATCGCTACGAGCATCGTGAAAAACGCGTGGACGAATTTCCACGTCGTGCTGATGCCCGGCTCCGTGTATTGATGATGAATGCCGATCGGCGCCGAGAACGCGATCAGCCACATGAAGGTGAAGCGCCCCGCGAAATCGGAGTAGAGCTTCCCGCCCGTCAGCTTCGGCAGCATCGTGTAGTACATGACGTACGCCGGCAGGAGCCAGAAGTAAACGAGCGGATGGCCGAAGAACCAGAAGAGCATGCGCGCCAGCGGCACGTTCACGGTCGGCGTCCAGCCGAGGGACCAGGGAATGAGGAGAGCAATGATCTCGATCGCGACGGGGATCGTGGCGATGAACCAGACGATGAACGTAGCGAAGACGCCGAGCACCGCCAGCGGCATTTTCGTGTTCGGATTCTCGCGCTTCCATTGCTGAAAAACGGGAATCCAACTGAAGAAGGCCACCCACGATCCGATCACGAGCAGGACGAGCCCGATGTAGAACGCGGGATGTGCTTTCAGCGGCGGATAGAACGTGTAGAGCACGCTGGCGCTGCCGGTCAGCATCGGAATCGCGGCCATGACCGTGCCCACGGTCATCAGAATTAGCGACCAGCAGGCGGCACCGAGGAGGAGCGGCTTGCCGGTGTAGAAACGAATGATCGCGTGGCCGAACGCAACCGCGAAGAAGGTCGTGAAAACGATCGCATTGATCGCGCCGTGCAGCGTCAAGCCCTGGTAATAGTTGATGCCGAGAAAACTCTGCGACCGGATGATGCCGGCGCGAAAGAGCACCTGCAGAAGACCCATCGTGATGCCGAGGATGAGGAGAATCATCGGAAACACGATCTCGAAAAGGATGATCTTCGTCAGGCCTGGCTCGACATCAGTTCGCGAATACGGCTGCACTGCTGATTTCATTTCATTCCTCGGCAGTTACTTGACTGTCTTGATGAATTGGACGATGGCGCGCATCTCCGCGGGAGGGATCGTCGTCTCGGGCATCACCGGATCGAAGCCTTTGACCGTCTTCGCGTTTGGTTTCTCGATCGATTCGAGCAGGTAAGCTTCGTCGGCAACGGCCGCCGTTCCGTCGGCCAATGTGCGCTTGCTGCCGTAGAGACCTTTGAACGTCGGTCCCGGCATCGGGCTGCCGTCGAGTGAATGACAGGCGGTACAGGCGTATTTGTCGAGAAGCTCCTGTCCGCCCAACGGTGCTGCGGCGGCGGTGACAGGTAGCGGAGGAGGCGCCGCGGCTCGATCGGTGACGTGGATGCGCGCCGCCATCTGGTGATGCTCGATTCCGCAATACTCATTGCAGACGACGAGATACTCGCCCGGCTGATCGAACTTCACGCGCGCGTAATTCACGGCGCCGGGGACTGCCATCAGATTGATGTTCGTGCCGACGATCTGCATGCCGTGCGTGACGTCGGCAGTGCTCAGATAGATGTCCGCAGTCGATCCCGGCGGTATCGAAATATCGGCCGGCTCGAATCGCCACATACGGGCCAGATAGTGAATCTCGTAACGCTTCGGCGCCTGCGTGATGACTTTGCCGTCGCGAAAGGGACGCACGTCGGTCAGGCAGGTCGGCAGTCCGAAGCCGAAGACCTTGACCGACATGGCGATGACGCCGGTGAGCGTCAGGACGAACAGCGCCGCGGTGATGACGATGCGCTTCTCGATGCCGATGGTCGCTGTGCTCATCGCTCAACCTCTCGACACCATGACGAACATGAGCAGCAGCCAGAACGCGGCGTAGAACAGGACCATCGCGGCAAAGAACGCCACTGCACCGCGTGGGAAGAAGGGAGTCTCGTCGTCCATGTGCGCTTGCCTCTTTTGCGGGAGTCGCGGTTCGGGAGTCGGGAGTCGGAGATGGCCGTGCGGCCACCGCCCCGATCCAGGTGTTGTTCGGTAGTGCCCGGAACTTCAATGTTAAGTGTTCGATGTTCGATGTTCAATGCAACATTCTTGTTCGGAGTACAGCAGTCAGTCTTCGCGCCTCTCGAATCGGATGTAGCAGTTCAGCGCCTACGACTTCCGACTCCCGACCCGCGAATCCATCGTCGCTGGCGCATTCAACAGGCAGGTGCCACGCGTCGCGGTGGCTCGCGTCACACGAGGTTGTGATCGCCACAGTTGCGCTGGCCGCTCATCGCGATGCGGCAATTCCTCCGCGGCTGCAACCCTCTCTCATCACACATCAACTTGTGCGCAGTCGCACATCGGCTCGTACCCCAGCGCACATCGGCAAGCGAGCGGGACGCCTACATTCCACCCCGTGCTCACAGAGTGCCGTGAGCCCGAAGGAGGGCGCATTGAGCTTGCCACCTACTATCGCGCAACAAATGAAGCGGTCGGGAACCAGCCGGCGCGACTTTATGACGTTTTGCGGCAAATTGATGGTTGCCGCACCATTCGGATTAGCCCTGACGAATTTCAGTAGTCCCGCGGCCATGGCGGCCGTCATCGGGCGCGCCAGGCGCCCCTCTGTCATCTGGTTGCACATGCAGGACTGCACCGGATGCACGGAGACGCTCCTGCGCACCTCGGAGCCCGCACTCGACACGCTCCTCTTCGACATCATCTCGCTCGATTATCACGAGACTGTGATGGCAGCCTCGGGCACAGATGCCGAAGCGGCGCTGCACGACGCGATGACGCAGAACGACGGCAAGTACGTGCTCGTGGTCGAGGGATCCATTCCGACCAAAGAGAACGGCAACTACCTGAAGATCGCCGGACGCAATGGCATCGACATGCTGAAGGACGTGGCCAGCCACTCCGCAGCAGTGATCGCCATCGGTTCGTGCTCTTCGTGGGGTGGTATACCGTCGAGCGGCCCGAATCCCACCGGCGCAACCGGTGTCGACTCGATCATCAAAGACAAGCCGGTCATCAATCTCCCGGGCTGTCCGCCCAATCCGTACGTTTTCCTTGCCACGGTGCTCGAGTATGCAACGGCGGGGAAGGTGCCGAAGCTTGATGCGCTGGGACGGCCGGAATTCGCGTACGACCGCGTCATTCACGACCATTGTCCGCGCCGCGCGCACTTCGACAATGGCCGCTTCGCCGCGCAATTCGGCGATGCCGGTCACCTTCAGGGCTATTGCCTCTACAAACTCGGTTGCAAAGGCCCCGTGACGCACGCGCCATGCTCGACGCGTCACTTCAATGAAGTGGTGGACTGCTGGCCGATCGGCATCGGCGCTCCCTGCGTCGGATGTACCGAAAAGGAGATCGCCTTCAACGTCCCCATTTTCCAGACTGCGGACATGAAGGGACAGGCGCCACCTGCTTTCTATCCCGAGGTTTCGCCCGAGCACAAGGGCATAAGTCCGATCGCGACCGGTGTCGCGGGACTGGTTGGCGGTGCGCTGGTAGGTGCCGGCCTCATCGCGTCACGAAAACTCGACAGCACCAGCGGCGAACAGCCGAAGGAGTAGGCGATGGGCACGGACCGGCGAGCGTTCTTCAAAGGCATCGCGGCAGCGGTTACGCTGACCGCCGTGCCGACGGCAGCCCTGGCGCGGCAGAAGAAAATCGCGCCATCGGATGCGGTCGGGATGCTCTATGACACAACCAAGTGCATCGGCTGCAAGGCCTGTGTCGCGGCCTGCAAAGTCGCGAACAAGATGCCGCCGGACACGTCCGGCTATGGACGCGGTCTTTATGACTCGCCCGATTCACTGAATCAGTACACCAAGAACGTCATCCAACTCTACAAGGAAGGTGACGAGCAATCGTTCGTCAAGAAACAGTGTATGCACTGTGTCGACCCCGCATGTGTCGGCGCCTGCATGCTCGGCGCGCTGCAAAAAGGGAAGTTCGGCGTCGTCTCTTACGACGTCAGCAAATGCGTCGGCTGCCGGTATTGTGAGACCGTCTGCCCGTTCAACGTCCCGAAATTCGAATGGGCCAAGGCCGCGCCGAAAATCGTCAAGTGCGAATTCTGCAAAGATCGTCTGGCCGAAGGAAAAGAGCCGGCCTGTACCGAAGTTTGCCCGCGCAAGGCGGTGATCTTCGGCACGTACGCCGACCTGCTTGACGAAGCGCATCGCCGTCTGACGAACGACACGGCCAAGAAGTATGTGCCCAAGGTCTATGGCGAGCACGAGCTCGGCGGAACGCAGGTGCTCTATCTGTCCGGCATCGAGTTCGAGAAACTCGGCTTCCGCTTCAAACAGGAAGAGTCCGTCCCGCACCTGCAGCAGACCGTCAGTCACGGCATCTATAAGGGTTTTGTCGGTCCGATCGCTCTTTATGGGCTGTTGGGCGCAGTTCTGTTCCGCAATCGCGGAAATTCTGAGAAGGAGAGCTGATGCACACGCAAGCACAACCGATTGGCGGTCCGCTCTTCACGCGCGGCTACATGGTTCTTCTCGCTCTGGCAGGCATCGGAGTGGCGCTGATGATCTGGCGCTTTGCAGTCGGACTCGGCGTCTCCACCGGACTGAACGACGGATATCCGCTGGGCATCTGGATCGCGCTGGACGTCGTTACCGGAACCGCGCTCGCCTGCGGCGGTTATGCCGTCGCACTCGTGGTTTACATCTTCAACAAAGGGAACTATCACCCGCTCATCCGGCCGGCCATCCTCACGAGCGCATTGGGCTACACGATTGCCGGTGCGTCGGTGGCGGTCGATCTTGGCCGGCCCTGGAACATGTGGAAGATTCCGACCTATGTCTGGAACTGGAATCTCAATTCGTCCCTGCTCGAAGTGGCCCTTTGCATCATGGCCTATGTCTTCGTGCTCTGGATTGAGTTGTCGCCGGCGTTCATGGAGAAGTGGAGTGTTGACGGCCCGCCTCTCCTCCAGAAATGGTCGAAACGGATACTTCCCATCGTCAACAAAGCCCTCATCTGGATCATCGCTCTCGGCATGTTGCTTCCGACGATGCACCAGTCATCGCTCGGCTCGCTGATGATGCTGGCCGGCCCGAAACTCCATCCGCTCTGGCTCACCGGCTGGCTGCCGCTCCTGTTCCTCATGGCCTGTCTGGCCATGGGATACGCGATCGTCGTGTTCGAGTCGGTGTTCTCATCGGTTGCCTTTGGACGCAATCCCGAAATACCGATGCTGATCAACCTGCAGAAAATCGCCGCATGGGGTGGATTGGTATTCATCGCCGTGCGCGTGGCAGACCTGGCGTACAGCGGCAATCTGCGTTACGCGGCGCGGCTCGATCTCTACGGGACGATGTTCTGGATCGAGACGGTGCTGTGGATTCTTCCGCTGGTGATGATGCTGGCATTCCCGCGGCCGACGTTGGGAAGCCTCTTTCGCGGAGCGATTGTGGTGGCCCTGGCCGGCGCGCTCTATCGATTCGACACCTACCTCGTCGCTTTCCAGCCCGGGCCGGGCTGGCATTACTTCCCGTCTGTTCCGGAGATGTTCATCACCATTGGCTTCGTTGCGATCGAGCTGGCCATTTACGTGGCGGTGGTGAAGCGGTTCCCGATTATCGCCGGCATGGCGCCCGCGCGTTAGGAGAAAGACAATGACCAGAGTCACGATCGACCCGATCACACGCATCGAAGGACACCTTCGCATCGACGTCGAAGTCGATCAGGGGAAAGTCAATAAGGCGTGGGCTTCCTCAACGATGTTCCGCGGCATCGAGCGCATTCTCCTCGGGCGCGATCCGCGCGAAGCGTGGCTGTTCACGCAGCGCTTCTGCGGCGTCTGCACGACCGTTCACGCGCTGGCCTCGGTCCGCGCGGTCGAAGACGCGCTCGATCTGCCCATTCCGATCAATGCGCAGTACGTCCGCAACCTCACGCTGATCGCGCACGCGCTGCACGATCACATCGTTCACTTCTACCACCTCTCCGCGCTCGACTGGGTGGACGTCACGCAGGTGCTGAAAGCGGATCCGGCGAAGGCGTCATCGATCGCCGAAAGCCTCTCCGACTGGCCGAACAACTCGACCAAAGAGATGGCCGCGGTGAAGACGAAGGTGAAGGCGCTCGTCGACAGCGGCCAGCTCGGGCCGTTCGCGCATGGATACTGGGGACATCCGGCCATGAAGCTTGCGCCGGAAGTGAACCTCATCGCCGTCGCGCACTATCTGCAGGCGCTCGAGTACCAGCGTTATGCGAACCAGATCGTCGGCATGCTCGGCGGCAAGACGCCGCACATCCAGAACGTCGCAGTCGGCGGCGTGCAGAACGCCATCAATCTCGATAGCGAAGCGACGCTCAATATCGACCGGCTCTATCAGATGAAAGGGCTGCTCGACAAAGTCGTCTCCTTCGTCCAGAACGTCTACGTTCCCGATGTCTGCGCCGTGGCCGGCTTCTATCCCGAATGGTTCGGCTACGGAAAAGGCGTCACGAACTACCTCTCCGTTCCCGATCTGCCGCTCGACGAGAAGAGCACGAAGTTCGATCTGCCGGGCGGCTTCATTCCGAACGGCGATCTCTCGAAGTTCCACGCCATCACCGGCCAGAAAGATGAGTACTGGCGTAAGGCGGTGACCGAGGATAGCGAGCACGCCTGGTACAAGAGCGGCGGGGCGCTGCATCCGTGGAAAGGGGAGACCGATCCTCAGCTCACCGACTGGAAGGAAGACGCCAAGTACTCCTGGGTCAAAGCGCCGCGCTTCAATGGACAGCCCGCGCAGGTTGGTCCGCTGGCGAACGTGCTGGTCGGATACGCTGCCGGCAATCCGCTGATGGTGAAGTGGACCGATGCCGCGCTCGGCAAGATCTCATCGATCGCGAAGGTTCAGGCGACGCCGGCGATGCTGCACTCCACACTCGGCCGTCACGGCGCGCGCGCCGTCCGCACCGCTGTGCTCTCCGAGCTCGCCGTCAAGCATTGGCAGCTTCTGACCGACAACATCGTCAAAGGCGACACGACGATCTTCAACCCGCCCACGTTCCCGAAAGGCGAGATTTCCGGCGTCGGTTTCCACGAAGCGCCGCGCGGCACGCTGTCGCACTGGGTCGTCATCGACGACGGCAAGATCAAGAACTACCAGGCCGTCGTTCCGACGACGTGGAACGCGAGCCCGCGCGACGCTAGCGGCGCGGTCGGCCCCTACGAAGCCTCGCTCATCGGCAATCCGATCGCCGACCCGCAACATCCGCTCGAGGTTTTGCGCACGGTGCACTCGTTCGATCCGTGCATGGCCTGCGCGGTTCACATGTTCGATCCCGCAGGAAACAATGTTGCCAAAGTGAAAGTGCTGTGAGGGGACTGCGTTTCTCGGACGACCCCTCATCCGGCCTTCGGCCACCTTCTCCCCATCTGAAAAGCGATGGGGAGAAGGGGCTCGATTGGGACTTGTGCGTGTCGATTGATGACGACGTGCAAGTGGACAGTGAACGATGAAGACCGCCATCTATGGCATCGGCAACATTCTTCTCGGTGATGACGGCATCGGGCCGGCGGTCGTGAACTATCTCTTTGCCAACAACATCCTGGGCGACGACGTCACACTCGAAGACCTCGGCACGCCGTCGCTCGACCTGCCGAACTACCTCACCGGCTTCGATCGCGTCATCTTCATCGATGCCGTTGCTGTCGATGCCCCGCCCGGAACGATCCGCCTCTTCTCGCGCGAAGAGATCATCGCTGCTCCGCCCGGCATCCGCATCAGCCCGCACGAGCCGACGATCAACGACGCCCTGATCGTGCTCGACTTTGCAGGTGGCGCTCCGCGGGACGTCGTTCTCATCGGCATCGTGCCGCACACGCTGGAAAACGGGATGAACCTGTCACCGGCGGTCGGCAAAGCAATTCCGCGCGCAGCGATGCTTGCCCACGCGCTCGCCAGTTAACTGGGCTGGCCAAAACCGTTTCACGCGGAGCCGCGGAGACCGCGGGAAAAGATCTCTTCGCGACTTCGCGTGATCGGTATCCCTTGAAGAGATGAGGAACTCCTTTCGTTCTCGAATCCGCGCGTGACGCGCACGAGCCATCAACGCTGTTTCGGAGTCTCGTGCTTCGGTTGCATCGTCGACGTTCGTTGAGAAGGCACCGGAGACAGCGTGCTTTCAAGACGCTTCACCCATTCGGAATCGTTGTTGCGGGTGGCTCGGTCGATGACAGCCTTCATCTTTTCCGCGTTTGTCACGTCGCTCTCGCTTTCATGTAGGAGATTCTAGGAACTTAGCGACACCCGAAGGGAACAGTTGCGTGCCGCGAGGGTCATTCGGCCGTCGACGCTATCCAGACGTCCACCGTCGCGATCGCAGCCGCCGCCTCCGCTGGTTTCACATGCGGCTTGATTTCCATCAGCTTCGAGGAACGACTGTTGCTGGTTGCACGCGGTTGCTGGCGCGTCACGAAGAGTGCCGTCGTCAGCGGCTCCAGTTCTTTCACACGCAGCGCTGCGAGCTGTTCCGCGGCGAAATCAATTGCTCGCTGGTATTTCGCCAACGTCTGGGGAAACTGCTCGCGAAGTTGGTGAAATCGCCCGCCAACGTCGTACGTCACACCCATTTCGCGCGGCGAGACGCGAACGAAATCTTCCGCTTCCATCAGTGAAAGCCGGTTTTCGAGCTGAAACGAGAACGGACCATAATAATGAATTCGGAATTCGTCCGAAAGCGGGACGTCGAAGAGTTCCTTCATCACGTACGCGGCCTTCTGCATCAGCGTCTCGCCGCATGCATGTCCCGACTCGCGGACTTTCTCAATGAATGCGGCCAGAATCGCGGCTTGTTTCAGATACTCCGAGCTCATGATGCCTCCTTCTCGGCAAGAATCTGTTCGAGGTTTTCGTACAACCAGGTACGGGCTTCTTCGAGAAGCTCAGGTGCGATGAAAACATAGTCAAAAACGGCTTTCGGCAGTTTACCGAGGATCTGCGACATCTGAATTGAAGACACAACTGCTCCGTCATCACGTTCGACGGCTATCCGCAGCGGCTTTCCTGACGCTGATTCGGGCTCCTGTGGATTGATATTGGTATCGCGTGCGACCTGATCTGACCCGTAGCGTTCGCGCACCGCACGATACACGAGGCCGAGGGCGTCGATATTCTTCCTCAGATCTTCGGAGCGGATCTCGTATAGGACTCGAAAGAACCGCCGTTGCAAAATCCTCGAGGCGATTTCATGACGTGTCGAATGGGTATCGGCAACATCATCCTGCATTGCCGCAAGTACGTGATCGTCGGTGAGGCGCAGGTGGTCATCGACAGTGACCGGATACGTCCCATTCGGAAGGAAAGCGCGAAGGTACTGTTTGAGGTGAACGTCCAGAGCGCGGCGTACTTTGTGGAAGTAGAGCTGTTCAAACATGAAGTACCGCGCGAGTTGTAATCCCTCGGCGGCGTGAAGGCCGCCCGCTTCGATGCCCACCACCGCCTTCTGCCGTTCGTCATCCCACAGAATTCGAAGCGTGTCGATGACCCGACGATGATCGAACCGGCCGTACGCGACTCCTGCGTGGAGCGAATCGCGAAGAAGGTAGTCGATTCGGTCGACGCCAAACGGGTCGCCGGTTACGATCTCGGTCATCAACTCCTCCCACTCGGTGAAGGTCTCGCCGTTCCACTTTTCAACGCCGACAGCGATTTTGGCGATGTGGTCGGCGTTGAGCGGAGGCGTCATCGAGCTCCACAGCTGCTGCATCAATGGCGATCGAATGACCTCGACGGAGAGATTCTCGTGATGCGTGTCTTTGGGGAGCAGCTCTTCAGCTCCGTGGGAAAACGGGATGTGTCCCAGGTCGTGACACAACGCCGCCATCCGCACCACGGAACGCCAATACCGATGTTTGCCATCAGTGGGGTCGGTCGACGGGAAGATGGCCTTGAGGCGTCCAGTCGTCCGGCGGTTCTCGGGGTCCGTCAGAACGTCGAAGACTCTACCCGCGAGATCCATGACTCCGAGACAGTGCTCGAAGCGTTTGTGCGTGGCAGCGGGATAGACCAGCCACGTCAGCGCGAGTTGATGAATGTGACGGAGTCGTTGAAACGGCCTCGAGTTGACGACCTTTCGCTCATCGGAGGTGAGTACGATGAACCCATGGATCGGATCACGGAATTCGTTGTGTTCCTTCGCCACGAAAACATGGTAGCAGTGGCCTTGCGATAACCCGCGAAGTTCTACTCCGTGTGGAAAGGTCGGATGCTGTTTTGGTGTCGGATCCGTCGATGAGGATGACCCTCCGCGTGACACCCATCACCACCTCCTGTGTCCTCAAACATCGCTCCGCGTTCGGGCTGCGCCTACCTTGAGCGCACGGGAATCGGGACATGACAACTGGTGGACTTCATATCGAGATCCGTGGGACGGTACAGGGGGTTGGGTACAGGCCGTGGGTGTTTCAACTGGCGCAGCGCGCCGGGATCCGCGGGGTCGTTCGTAACGACTCGGCTGGGGTGTCGATCGACGCGTTCGGCACCGCAGATGCGCTTGACCAATTCGTTGCTGCTCTGCGCGGAGGTACTCCTCCCGCCGCGCGCGTGCAGTCCTTCCATTCCGCGGTGATCCCATTCGTTGAGCACTCCGCGTTCGCGATAACCGACAGTGTTGCGTCGGCGGAGCGTCATGTCTCGATTCCCTCCGACCTTGCCACGTGCGATGACTGCGTGCGCGAGCTTCTCGATCCGACGGACCGGCGATTCCGCTATCCGTTCATCAACTGCACGAATTGCGGCCCGCGTTACTCCATCGTCCGTGACGCGCCGTACGACCGGCCGAAGACATCGATGGCGCCGTTCCGCATGTGCGCGCGTTGTCTCGCCGAATACGAATCACCCTCCGACCGGCGCTTCCATGCGCAACCGAACGCCTGTCCCGATTGCGGGCCGCGGCTGACGGCCATGGGAAGCCGGCACGAGCGGATCGTGACGCCCGACGCGATCCGCTTCGCCGCCCGCACCATCCGCGCCGGCATGACCGTCGCGCTCAAAGGCCTCGGCGGATTCCAACTCGCCTGTGATGCCACCTCATCGCAGGCCGTGCAACGGCTGCGCGACCGCAAACAGCGCGAGCACAAGCCGCTGGCCGTGATGGTGCGCGATCTGGCGATGGCCGAGGAGTTGGTGGAACTGAGCGAGACGGAGAGAGAGCTGCTGATGTCGATCGAGCGGCCGATCGTGCTCGCGCGCAGCCGCGAGGGCTCACCGCTCGCGCAGGAAGTGTGCGGCGCAGGAATCGTCATCACCGGCGTCTTCCTCCCGTACACGCCGCTGCATCATCTCCTTCTTCGCGATGTCGCTATTCCACTCGTGATGACCTCGGGCAACCTCGCGGACGAGCCGATGATCACGACCAACCCGGAGGCGCTGGAACAACTTCGCAACGTCGCCGACGTCTTCCTCCTGCACGACCGCGAGATCGTCACGCGTGTCGACGACTCCATCGCCACCATCATCGACGGCGCGCCTGCGCTTCTCCGCCGCGCGCGTGGTTACGTGCCGCGATCGATCGAGACGTCAATCACTGGCAGCCGCACGTTCTCCGAACCGATTCTCGCGTGCGGCGCGCATCTCAAGAACACCTTCTGCATCGCTTCGGGATCGAGCGCGTTCCTCGGGCCGCACATCGGCGACCTTGAGAGCGTCGAGACGCTGCGCGCGTACGAGTCCGCAATCGAGCGGATGAAATCGTTCATCGGCGTTTCGCCGCGCGTGCTCGTGCACGACCTTCATCCCGACTACTTCTCCACGCGCTACGCGCTCGCGCAGCAAGGCGTGCGCACGATCGGCGTGCAGCATCATCACGCGCATATCGCAAGCGCGATGGCCGAGGACCGGATCGAAGGTCCGGTGATCGGGATTGCGTACGACGGCACCGGCTTCGGTACCGATGGCACGGCGTGGGGCGGCGAGATTCTCATCGCCGATTTCGAAGACTACGAGCGCTTCGCGACGTTTCGTCCCATTCCGCTCGCCGGCGGCGACCAGGCCATTCGCCAGCCGTGGCGCATCGCTCTCGCGCTATTGGACGACACGTACGCCGGTGACTCGCCGCTGGCATCGCTTCCCCTCTTCCGCGAGATCTCTCTGCTGATGATTACGCAGGTGCGGCTGATGATCGATCGCAACCTGAACACGACTCCCGCCCGCGGCGTCGGACGCTGGTTCGATGCTTTCGGCGCGATCATCCTCGGGCTCGCCGAAGCGCACTACGAAGGCGAAGTGGCCTTCCGCTGGAACATGGTCGCCGACGAAAACGAGCGCGGACGCTATCCGGTCGTCATTCACGACGGCATCCAGCCATGGCAGATCGATCCCCGGCCGATGGTGAAAGCGGCGGTCACCGATCTGCTGGCCGGCCGTTCCGCGGCCACGATCTCGGCGCGCTTCCACAACACGCTGGCTGCGGCCACCGCGGAAGTCGCGCGCGCCGCCCTCATCAGCCGCGGGCGCATGCCGGTCGTTCTCAGCGGCGGCTGCTTTCAAAACAGACGATTGGCGGAGTCGATCATCGACACGCTGCGTCCATCCGTGCGCGTCGTCATGAATCGCAACGTTCCCGCCGGCGACGGCGGCATCGCGCTCGGCCAGGCGTTCATCGCCGACGCACGGCTTCGCGCGGAAACTTCGGTGAGCGTCGATGAAGAGGAGCTCGTATGTGCCTAGGTGTACCGGGACGTGTCATTTCGATTCACGACTACACCGCGGTCGTCGACTTCTGGGGCGTTCGCAAAGACGTGCGCCTCGACATCGTCGATGAGCCGGTGGTGCCGGGCGACTACATCCTCAACCACGTCGGCTTCGCCATTCGGCGAATCGCCCCCGAGTCGGTGGCCGAGACGCTGGAGCTCTACGAAATGCTGCTGCGCGAGAATGCCGGCGGCGAGGACGACCTGATGGCGCTCGACGTTCGCGGCGAGATCGCGGGGGCTTCGTGACCAACGAGCTGCAGTTCCGCGATCCGGCGCTTGCGCGCTCGCTCGCAGCGACGCTGGCCCGTCTGGTCGATGAGATCGGACGGCCGGTCGCGGTCATGCACGTCTGCGGCAGTCACGAGCAGGCCATCGCACGCTTCGGCCTCCGTTCGCTTTTCCCGAAGGCGCTCGATGTGATCATGGGCCCCGGTTGTCCTGTCTGCGTCACCGATGTGCCGGAGGTCGACGAAGGCGTCGTGCTCGCTCGTCAAGGCGTGCGCATCGTCACTTTCGGCGACATGCTGCGCGTGCCCGGCACCGTGCAATCGCTCGCCGACGCGCAGGCCAGTGGCGCGAACATCGAAGTAATCTACAGCCCGCGCCAGGCGATCGAGATCGCACGCGAGACTGATGAGGAGGTCGTTCTCTTCGCCACCGGATTCGAGACAACCGCCGTCGCCACCGCCGCGGTGATCCTCGACAATCCGCCGAAGAACTTTTCCGTTCTTTCCGCGCACAAATACATCCCGCCGGTCATGGAGATCGTCGCGGAGATGCCGGGATCGCGCGTGGAAGGATTTCTCGCCGCCGGTCACGCCGCGGCGATCACCGGCTCCGCGGTCTTCGAACCATTCGTCGAGCGGCACCAGGTGCCTGTCGTCGTGGCCGGCTTCGAGCCGATGGACATTCTGGCCGGACTGGTCGAGCTGCTCGAGCTGATCCGCAACAAGACGCCGCGCGTGGCGAACATGTTTCCGCGGTGCGTGTCTGCCGAGGGCAACATTCCGGCGCAGAAACAACTGTGGCGGGTTTTCAAACCGGTCGGCGGGAAGTGGCGCGGCATCGCGCATGTGCCGAACGGCAACCTCCGTTTGCGCGACGAATTCGCGCACGTCGACGCGCGCAAACGGTTCACGATCGATCTTCCCTCGCTGTGGGACTACGCGCCGCCGGCGCTGGCCGGGCAGTGCATCTGTGGCGACATCATGGCCGGCATCCGCAACCCGCGCGACTGCCGCCTCTTCAACCGCGAGTGTGTTCCCGAGAACCCGGTAGGCGCCTGCATGGTGTCGAACGAAGGCACGTGCAAGATCTGGCATCTCTACGGCGGCGTCCCCGATCTGGAGGCGACAGCATGACCGCAGTCCTCACGGCAACGAGCGGCCGCGTCACGCTCAAGCAGGGCGGCGGCGGTCGGGCCATGCGCGCTCTCATCGAAAAACTCTTCGTGCGCGACTTTGCCACGATGCCGCTGCACAATCCCGATTTCAGCGTCGGCGTCGGCGCGATGGACGACGGCGCGGCCATCCGCATCGGTGACGAATGGCTCGTCATCACCACCGACTCGCACGTCATCCATCCCATCTTCTTTCCCGGCGGCGACATCGGCCGCCTCTCCATCTGCGGCACCGTGAACGACCTGGCCATGATGGGCGCCACGACCGTCCTCGGCCTGACGTGCAGCGTCATTCTCGAAGAGGGATTCGCGCTCGACTCGCTCGAAGCGATCCAGAGCTCGATGATTGCAGCGTGCCGCGAGGCCGGCGCTCCCGTCGTCACCGGCGACACGAAGGTGATGGGCAAGCGCGAGCTCGACGGCATCGTCATCAACACGTGCGGCATCGGCCTCACGCGTACGCTCGTGCGCGACAACGGGCTCTCCCTCGGCGACCGCATCATCGTCACCGGCTCGATCGCGGAGCATGGCCTCGCGGTGATGGCGAAGCGGCACGAGATCGGGATCGAAGGCGATCTCGTCTCCGACGTTGCTCCGCTCAATGACCTCGTCGCATCCGTTCTCTCCGGAGCTCCCGGCGCAGTCACGGCGATGAAAGACCCAACGCGCGGCGGCGTTTCCAGCGCATTGCACGAGATGGCGTCAAAGAGCGGCGTCGGCATATTGATAGATGAGCGCGTCATTCCGGTCACTGCCGCAGTCCGCGCCGTCGGCGAGCTGCTCGGCATCGATCCTCTTCACGTCGCGAATGAAGGAAAAGCGCTCATCGGCGTCCGTGCCGATGCCGCCGACCGCGTTCTCGAGATCCTTCGCGCGCATTCACTCGGCCGCAATGCCGCGGTGATCGGCACGTGTGTCGCCGAGCGGCCCGGCGGCGTCATTCTCAACACCGGATTCGGAAAGAGGCTGCTCGCTGAACCAGAAGGCGAGCCGTTACCACGCATATGTTGAACGTCGCCGTTCTCTGCTCGAAACGCGCGCCGGGCCTCGAGGCCTTGCGCGAGCGTGTCCACGTTGCCTGCGTCCTCGACCGCCAGCTTCCGCGCGGCCACGATCGCGAGGACTTCGATGCCGCGACCGCCTCGTTGCTTCTCCCGTACGACGTCGACGCCGTCATCCTCCTCGGCTATCTCTACATCCTCACCGACCCGATGCTGGAGACGTTTCCGGGGCGCATCCTCAACGTCCACGATTCCGATCTCACGCTGCGCAACGACGACGGCAGCCCGCGTTATCCGGGTCTGCACGCCACGTGCGACGCAATCAACGCCGGCGAGCATGAGACGCGCAGCTGCGTGCACCTCGTCACCAGGCACCTCGACGCCGGTCCCGTCCTCGCGCGCAGCAACGCGTTTCCCGTTGCCCCATTCGTGAGCGTGGCCGCGGTGCGCGGCGAGCAGGACATCGTGCGTGCATATGCCTATGCGCAGCGCGAGTGGATGATGCGCAGCACCTGGGGCGCGCTCGCCAGCGAGGCCCTCGGGCGCCTGATTCCGCAGAAGGTGGCCGCGTGAAATCGATCCGCATCGATGTTGACGGCGCGGTCGGCACGATCACGATCGACCGCCGCGAGCGGTTCAACTCGCTCGACGTCGAGACCGCGCGCGACCTGCGCAAAGCCGGCCTGCAGCTCGCGCGCGACAATTCGATTCGCGCGGTGGTGCTGCGCGGCAACGGCGGCGTTTTCTGCAGCGGCGCCGACCTCAAATACATTCGCGGCGGCGGCGACGCCAAAGGCCTCGGCTACCTTCAGCCCCACTCCGCGTCCTCCGCGCCTCCGCGTGAAACCGTTTCTCCCGCGGAGCCGCGGAGAGGCGGAGAAAACCACTACGGCGATGTCTTCAAACAGATCCTCGAATACATCCACAGCACCATCTCCGAGATCCGCCGCGCGCCGAAGCCGTTCATCGCCGCGGTCGACGGCATCGCTGCCGCGGGCGGGTTTGGTCTGGCCATGTCCTGCGATCTCGTCATCGCCTCCGATCGCGCGATGTTCGAGTGGGCGTATGCCAAGACGGGCCTGACCGGCGCGGAGAGCTCGACGTTCATGCTGCCGCGCCTCGTCGGTCTTCGCCGCGCCTTCGAGCTCCTCTTTCTCAATCCGCGCATCACGCCGGAGCGCGCGCTCGAGATCGGTTTGATCACAGCGGTCTACCCGGCTGCGACGTTCGACGCCGAGGTCGATGCCATCGCGCACAAGATCGCCGAGGGACCGACGGAGGCGATGGGGATCGCGAAAGAGCTGATCAACCAGGCTGCGGGGATGGACCGGCTCGACGTTCACCTCGACCGCGAGATCGACCACCTTGCGCGCATCGCCGACGGAGCCGATTTCGCGGAAGGCATCGACGCCTTCTTCGCCAAACGGCAGCCGAAATTCGGAGTGTCGTGATGCACGAATACTCCATCGTCCAGTCGCTCGTCGATTCCGTTGCCGCAGCTGTCGGAACGCGCACGGATGCGGTCGTTCGCAGTGTGCGCGTCAGCATCGGTGAGGTTGCCGGAGTCGACTGCGGTCTTCTGACCACCGCCTACGAAGTGTTTCGCGCCGGCACGCTTTGCGAGAACGCCGCGATGACGATCGATCGCATTCCGGCGCGCTGGGAGTGCCCGCTCTGCGGCGCCGCCATCCCGCGCGGAGCGGTCCTTCAATGTCCGCAATGCCACGAGCCGGCGTTCATGGCGGCAGGCGACGAGATCATTCTGCAACGCGTTGAACTGGAGGTGGCTTGATGTGTCAGGACTGCGGATGTGGAGACACCAACCTCGTGCCGCTGGAGCTGCAGACGCGCATTCTCGCGCGCAATGACAGCACGGCCGAGCACAATCGCCAGCATTTTCGCGAGCGCGGCATCTTCACCGTCAACCTGATGGGCTCGCCCGGTTCGGGAAAGACCGCGGTGCTCGAAGCGACCGCCCGCATGTTCAAGAACGGACGCCGCCTTGCCGCAATCGCCGGCGATCTGGCCACCGACAACGACGCCGCGCGCCTCGTGCGTGCGGGCATCCGCTCGTGCGCGATCGAGACCGGACAGGCCTGCCACCTCGATGCGGAGATGGTCCATCACGAGCTGCATCACCTCGATCTCGAAGGCGTCGAGTTTCTCTTCATCGAGAACGTGGGCAATCTCGTCTGCCCGGCCGTCTACGACCTCGGCCAAAGCGTCAACGTCGTTGCTCTTTCGGTGACCGAGGGAGAGGATAAGCCGCTCAAATACCCGACGATGTTTGCGAAGGCCGATCTGGTGCTCCTGACCAAGCTCGATCTCCTGCCGCATCTGCCGAATGTGGACATGACCGCGATCCGCAACGCGATCGCCAAGGTCATGCCCGATCCCCACATCATTCGCATGTCGGCGCAGGACGACGCTGGAGTGGATGGATGGGTTGCCTGGCTGCGCGAGCGGCGGGCAGCGCAAGTTCATGAGGTGGTTTCCGCGTGAACGGAGTCACTTGGACGCTCGTCCTCGCCGCGGCAACGGTGGGGTCGCTGCACACGACGGCGCCCGATCACTGGATGCCGTTCGCGGCGCTGGCGCGGGCGCGAGGCTGGAGTCCGGCGCGCACCGCACGAACGACGATTCTCTGCGGGCTCGGACACGTGACGGTGTCTGCCGCACTCGGCATCGCCGCGGCCTTCGCCGGTCTGAGCGTGATACACCTCCTCGGCGGGAAGTTTCAATCGATCGGCAACGCGTTGCTGATCGCGTTCGGAACGGTCTACATGATCTGGGGGATCCGCCGCAGCCTGCGCCGCGATCCGCTCGCGCCGACACACGCCCACGATCATCGTCACGTGCCCGGCCGCAACGATCACGACCACGGCCTCACCGAGTGGTCGCTGTTCCTTCTCTTCTCGGCCGACCCATGCGTCGCCGTCGTGCCGATGGTCATGGCTGCGGCGGGAGTGGGCTGGCGAACGACCGGAGCCGTCGTCGCCTCGTACGAACTGGCGACGATCGGGACGATGGTCATCCTCGTCACCGCCGCCCACGCCGGCGTCCGCGCGCTGCGCATGCCCTGGATCGACCGCCACAGCCACGCCGTCGCCGGCGCCGTGATCATCACCCTCGGCATCGCGATGGCCGTGCTGGGGATCTGACGAGCCGGCATTTCACGCTGCTGTCATCCACGCCCACACGGTGAGCTGTCCGCTCGCACAGCCGATGTGCCGAATCGAGACATCAATGTGGAAAATCTGGACATCGATGTGTCGAGTCTCGACTTCAATGTCATCAATCGAGACATCGATGTGTCGAATCTCGACTTCGATGTGGTCAATCGAGACATCGATGTGGAAAATCTTGCCATCGATGTGGTCAATCGACACTTCGATGTGGAAAATCTCGACATCGATGTGGAAAATCTCGACATCGATGTGGAAAATCTGGACATCGCAGTTAGAGATCTGGACATCGCAGTTAGAAATCTGGACATCGATGTGGTCAATCGAGACATCGATGTGGAAAATCTGGACATCGCAGTTAGAAATCTGGACATCAATGTCGAGAACGTCGATGTCGTCGTGGTCAATCGTGAGCCACCCCGCTGCCATGCTGGAGGCGGCGAGACGCCGCCTGGCCAGCCGGCGGGACGCCAGCGTTCCGCCGGCACAAGAGTGCCACCTGAGGATGACCTGAGAAGCACGGTGATCACACCTGCGGATGGCCATGCCACATGCGGATGGAACGCTGGCGTCCTCGCCGGCTGGCCCGGCGGCGTCTCGCCGCCGTGAAGCGACAAGTCATCGAGCGGAATGTTCGTAGCCAGGTGTCGTCACTTTCGGTTTCGCCCCGCCCCGTTTGCCTTCCGCGACAACCGTCAATCGAGCGCCTTCTCCCCTCGTGCTTTTCGAGGGGAGGTGTGCCGGTACGGACCGGGAACATAGGTAACAGATCGGCCCGGGAACATAGGTGACAGTCGGGAACCGCCTCAGGCGTCGATTAGGCAGACGCCCTGGAAGCATC